>CAZETE010000036.1:24231-25347 GCA_964515075.1 uncultured Actinomycetota bacterium
GGAGGATGGTGCCGGCCTCTCCCACCGCCCAGACGCTTCCGGCGGCGCTGCCGTGCACGCCGTAGAGGTTGATGCGGCGGTTGGCGATATCCGAGGGGATGAACCACTTGGAGCCGTTGAACCTCTCGATGGTCATCTGGGCGTTGCCGCCGACGTAATCCCCCACCGCCCAACCGTTGGAGGCGGAGAACATGCAGACCGAATTGAGGGTCTCCCCGTTGCCGCCCCACTGGGTGGACCAGCCGTCTCCGTCGTAACGGTGAACGCCCCCGTTGCCCGCCGGCGCGCCCCAGGCGATGTCGTCGCAGCCGTCTCCGTTGAGGTCGCCCGAGGCCACGCTCATGCCGTTGAGCTCGGTGGATATGCCGCTGGAGAGGGTCACGTCCGGCGGCGTCCCGGCGGCATTGAAGTCCCAGCAGCGGGGGGTAGGCAGGCCGGAGTAATCATCACGCCCGAAGACCACGTCCACCGACCCTGCCGACGAATCGAAACAGGCCCCGAGGAGGATGTCGTCGCGTCCGTCCCCGTTGTAATCGCCGCAGGCGAGGGAGGAGAAGCCCATGAACATCCCCCTTCCGAGGATGGTAAGGTCGGCGGAAGCTCCCAGGTCGACATCGCCCGAGATGCCCGGCCGCCCGAAGTAGACGTAGGCCTTGCCGTGGTCGCCCGCCCCTCTGCCGTGCATGATCACCAGGTCGGTGACGCCGTCGCCGTTGATGTCCCCGTGGGCGGTGGAGGCCACGTCCCTTACCTCCCCGGGAGAGCCCCCGTAGAGGAGCGCGTCCCCGGCGCCGTCAGCCAGGTCTTTTTCAACGGGCGCCGCCGGCGAGAGGAGGGCGCAGCCCAGCACCAGAAGAACCGCGAACGGAAGGATGATGCCGCAACGTCTTCTCAAAGCCCCCACTCTCATACCCCGCTTCTTGCCCGACCCCTGAACGCGCCGCGCTAAGATGCTTCTCGCCTGATCATTATAATATCTGCCTCGGGGTCCTTCAAGCAGCAAACCTGCCGGCGCCCGGCGGGGCTCGGTCTCTGATCAGGCCGAGAAGCCGCGCTCCTCCGCCAGGTACTCCTCCAGTTCCAGCACCGGCAGGCGGAAGACCATGGTGGACCAGT
>CAZETE010000037.1:0-17609 GCA_964515075.1 uncultured Actinomycetota bacterium
TTTTATCCCGGGGAGGGGCCAAAATCGGGGTCCAACTGTTCAACTTGAGCTTAACGCCCACCAATCATAAGGGCCTTTATGGCCCTTTTTTTGGGTTGAACTTCCTGACATCGCTCCAAAACAGGCAAAGAGCAGGCATTTTACGCGGCTCGAAAATAATCCTGTCCCTGTACATGAGTGCCCCGGTAAGCCACTCCGCGAGCAGGGACCTCTTTCCCCTCTCCGACATCTCGCCCCAGAGGATTTCCCCGGGAATGCCCTTGAGCAACTCCAGGGCCTCGGACAGCTCGCTCTTTGTCTTTTCATAAAACGCGGCCTTTTCGCAAAGGCGGTCTTCCACCGCTTCCAGGCCGGCGCCTTCCGCCTCGAAGCGGGCGGCCCTTTTCCTGTACTGCTCGGAGGCCAGCCCGCCTTCCTCATAAAGGGACAGCCGGGCGTCCAGCCGACCATCTATCGCGGCCCTGGCGCGTCCCGCCCGCGACTGCTCCTTCAGCGGCTCCTCCCTCGCCTCGTCGGCCTTGGCGTTGACCACACATTTGCCGGTCTTCTGGTGCCGATTCGTGGTCATAATCTACTGTGCTGAATGACAACAGAGCAGATATTCCATCTTGGAAAACGCTGTTAGAGGATGGAAACCAGGTCGAATTGGACCATAATTATGGAATACTGATGAAGGGCCATTAAGTCCAATGCTAACAGGGGAGGGAGCCATGAGAGGTGACTCTGTTGAAGAGCATGTGAAGAGAATCATGCACGTGGGCCTGCTCTCGGAGAAAGATATCAAGGGGATCAAAGAGGCCTCCGCGAAGTTCATGAAAACATATGACTCCATGGCATATGACGACACAATTCATGAATTGCATGACGGCCCCGATCTTGAAGACAAGGAGATATCAAGGCTTTGCGTGACCCTCTGCAATAAATGGAGCTGCAGGATCCGGGAAGAGACGAAGAAAGGGCTGGACACGGCGATTCCCAAGGCCAGAAGACTCGTCGCCAGGATAGATAAAGCCCTGGAAGAGATCAAGCCGTCAGACTACGGGGAGATCATCGCCCCCTTCCGGGTTCTGACGGAGATAGACAATGTGGGGCAGACATCTGCCAGCAAGATCTTGTCCCTGCTCAAGCCGGGACTGTATGTCATGACCGATGCCGCGATCAGCGAAGAACTCGGCTTTGCCACAAACGATAGCGGCTATTTCAGGTATATGCTGGCCATGAAGGAAGTGGCGGTCAGGCTCAGGGACATATATAAGGGATCAAAGAAAAGCTTTCCGGGCAGCCATTCGCTCGAGCAATACCTGAAACCTCCCGAAAGAGCCTGGGGTGCCCCTCTAGCGATATACCTGGATGAATGGAACTGGATGAAGATCACTTACGAGCTGCAGCAGCTGGAGAAGAAAAAGAAGAAGGCGCAGTAGAGGGGCTTGGGCGGCGTATAGCGTTTTATACCTTGAAGTGGACCCTTGAAACTATGTCCGTGGCGATGGGAAGTGTGGTTACGGGTAGCAGGGAAGATGCTGGAGCACGCATCCAAATAGCGCCGCGAGTCTTCGATAAATGATTCGTACATGGATGCCAACCCTTTGTGGAGGGCGGGTACTGCCCGCCCTACCACATTAAGCACCCAGGATTTCTCGTATAAAACAGTAAGAGGTGAATCGGTGCGAAGATGCGTTAGGGACGGTGCGCCAGGATGCCCTGGAGGCCGAGCATCTTCCTTCCCTCTTAAGGGCGCCGGTCTCCGCTGTCCTTTCCAGACTGCTTCCCGATGCCGCAATGTTGTCATCCACCGGTTCCGGCGCATCTCCCATTAGCGCGAGGCGTGGCGATGGGAAAATGCCTATATGGACAGTTATGGATGATAATTACGCATTCGAGACCCGGCCCCGTTTCAATACCAGGGATACCAGAAGGGCGGGTCGTCTCCTGATCTTATGTCCACTCCGTACCAACCGCCGGCCCCTCTCCTCATGACCACCCAGGGGGCGTCGAGATCCTGGTTGGTGCAGACGGCTGCTCCACAGGCCTCGTCTCCCTTGATCAGCAGGCCGTGTATCTCGAACTCGAGCCCTTCCGCCGAGTACTCTCCCGCGTAGGCGAGCATGGCCGCCTCCACCTCCGCCGTCTCGCCCTCGCCGCCGTAATCGGCGCCCCCATCCCACCATCTGATCAGTTCATCCGGGTCAAGATCCCCGAGATCATCCGGATCGATGCCCAATCCCTTGAGGAAACCTCCGGAGATATACCATCTGCCGCCCACTCTTATCAGCCGCAAGGGCTCGATGTCGGCCTCGGAGGCCTCCTTCGTAACCCGCTCGCCGTTTTCGTCGGTATAGCTGATCGTGCCGTCCACTACGGCCACCACCGCCTCATCGCCGTCGATCTCCGTTTCCATCTTCCTGATCTTGAATTTCAGGCCCTGAGGGGAGAACGCGAAGAAAAAGTCCTTGAAGAACCGCTCCAGGTTCTCGCCCAGGGCGTCCTCCAACTCCTCGCGGAATGAGGGCTCCCACGCGTCCAGGAGCATCTCGACATCCTGTTTCTCCACCGCCTTGCAGAAGCCTTTCACCGCCTCTTCGGGGCTGGAGTAACCTCCCGCCGATTCGGGTCCGGAGATATCGTTTGAGCTGTTGTTTCTGTCGTCGCCCTTGAAGAGCACGAAGACCAGCAGCAGCGCCACCACCACCACCACCCCCCCCAGCGCCCCCAGCATCCAGGGCAGAGGCGATTTTCTGCGCGGCTGGAAACCGGGGCCGGGCTGCATGGGAGGAGCCGCGGGAGCCTCCGGGAAAGCAGGAGGCGGCGTGTAGGCGGCGGGGCCAGGAGGAGGCGGGAGCGGGCCTGCCGCGCTCGCCCGGGCGGCTACTTCACCCCCCACCCTCGTTCCACAGTAACCGCAGAACTCACTGCTGTTGGCTATCTCCTTGCCGCATTCGTCGCAATGCATCTTCCCCTCCTATTGGTTGGGATTTCTTCCCGCTCATCTGGCCGGGATGGCTGCACGGGAAGCGCTTGCGTTGGCGGGTGGGTCCGTTCACCCGGCGAAGTCCTTGCGAAGGCAGTCCCGCAGTTGCTGCAGAAGATGCTCCCTTTCTCTTCCCGAAACCCGCAGTTAGGGCAGGGCAGCATATCGGCGTCACCTTCCGGCTCGGTCCCTGGACCTCAGGGCGGCTATTTCTTCTCGTAAACGTCCCCTTCGATGGTCAGCCTTTTTCCTTCGATGGTCCCCACCCCTTCCACCTCGTAACCGAGGTATGATACCTTCAAATAAATCCTATTGCCGTCAACCCTGTAGGTACCTTCCGCAAACCCGAATTCACCCATGGTGAACGTTCCGTCCGCCTTGAGCTCGAGCAGCTCTCCTTCCTCGATATCGTAATACTTGCCGGCCACACCGCCGCCGTCACCGCCGCCTCCGAGCGTTATTGCCAGCACCACGGCTATCACCGCTATCACGACCACCGCCCCTACAATGCCAAGGATAATGGGGGTCTTGCCGCGCCCGGGTTTGGCCGCGGCATAAGGAGCCGCCGGATATCCGGGAGACGGGGAAGTCGCGGGGGGCGGTACGGCGGGCGCTTGCGGTGCGGTCGCTGCGGGCGGGACATCAGGCGCGTTTGCAGCCGCGCCTTGCGGCGGTTGCTCGCCGCCCATCGGGTTGCCGCACGACCTGCAGAAATTGGCCCCCTCGCGCTGCTCGGCGCCGCATGCAGGACAGTACATCGATGCCCACCCCCCCCTGTTCAGCTCCTCGATGATCAGCTCTGCTTGCGCCGTAATTATACCATAGCCGCGATTGTAAGTTCCGGCCCCCTGGGCGGAAAGGGGAAGCCGCGGCCCCTTCGGGGGTTCCCAGAGGCGCGAGAACGGAAACAATGATACCTGCAGGCCGGCAGTGCCTGGAAGAGGCGAGAGCGAGTACGTGGTGAGAATGGATGAGCCCGGCGAACCAGACGCAGGGCCATCGAATCGGAGCGACGGTGATCGGCTTCATGGACCCCCGTTGGGCCAGGGTGGATATCGTGCAAGAGCGGGGTAACGTCAAATCGACCATGCCGGTCCACTTCTATTATTATCAGGCGGGCAGACGGGCCCTTCTCCCCACGGGTCCCGGCTCACCGGACCGTCCCACGGACGTCCGACGGGGGGCGCCTCCAGCGACGCCCGCGCCCGCCTTCCGGGAGCGACTTTTTGGGCGGTGCGGGAAGGTGTTTTTGCGGCGGCCATTGAAGGAAGGCGTGCGCAAGGAACCGCAGGCGAGCCGCGAGAGACCGGAGGTGTTTATCATGGCCGAGAACGAGTTGAGCGCGCAGGGCCCCGGCACCGGGGAACTCGAGGCCGAGATCGCGCGTCTGCGGTCGGAGAAGGAAGAGCTGCAGGCGCAGCTGGTCAGGCAAGCCGCCGGCGGGAGGAAGGGGCGCTTCCCCTGGCGCGGCACCGTCGTCTGGGCCCTCATCGTGCTCGCCTGCCTCGTCTCCATCGTCTCTCCCATCGCGGTTTGGGCCAGGGCCGTCCTCCTGGACACCGAGCAGTTCGTGGGCACGGTGGGGCCGCTCATCGAGGAAGAGGAGGTGGCCAGGGCGCTGAGCAACGAGATCGCCGGCCGCCTCTTCGTCGGGCTGGACATCGAGCGGCGCGTCAAGGACGCCCTTGACGGCCTTACCAGGGCGCTCCAGGACGCGCTGCCCGACAGGCTCGACGCGCTGGCCGGCAAGCTCGACTTCATCGCCGGCCCGCTCACCGGCGAGCTGCTGGCGCTCACGCAGGAGCTCACTTACGAGGTCCTTACCAGCCCCCGGTTCCAGGCGGCGTGGAAGGGGATGCTCAGGCTCTCCCACGGGGCCGCGGTCCGGGTCATCAAAGGGGAGACGGCGCTCGATATCGAGGAGGGGACGGGAAGGGTCACGCTGGACGTCGGGGAACTGGCCGACGCCGTCAGGGACCGCCTGGTGGAGGCCGGCCTCTACTTCCTGGAGAAGGTGCCCGTGCCGCAGAGGACGACCACCCTGGTGCTCTTCGACTCCTCCCAGCTGGGGATGGTCAGGCAGGGCATCGACATCCTCAACGCCCTCAACTGGCTGCTGCCGCTGCTCGCCCTCTCCCTCTTCGCGGCGGCCGTCCTGGTCTCGGAGGACCGCCGGAGGTGCCTGATGATCTGCGGCGCGGCCCTGGCGGCGGCCATGGCGTTCTCGCTGACCGCTCTCAACCTGGCCCAGGGGGAACTGCTCGGGCAGGTCAAGAACCCGGCCAACCTCGCGGCGGCCACCGTCGTCTGGAACAGGGTCACGGCGCAGGTGATCAAGGCCGATGTCGGCCTGCTGCTCGCCGGGGCGATCGCGGCGGCGGGCTTCGCCGCGGCCGGCCCCTACGGGTGGGCGAAGCGCCTGCGCGCCGGCGCGCGGGCGCTCCTCTCCCCGGAGCGCGAAAGCCGCCTCGCCGGCAAGGACTCCGGCCCCGTCGGCCGGTTCTTCGCGCGGCACGCCTGGGGCCTCCGCGTCTCCGGCGCCGCCCTCTCCTTCGGGGCGCTGTGGCTGCTGCGCCCCCTGACCGGAGCAAGGGTGGTGGCGGTCCTGGGCGCCTTCCTGGCCTACCTGGTCGTCTGCGAGCTGCTGCGGGGCAAGCTGCCGGAGGCGGAGGGGGCCGCGGAGGAGCCCTAGGGGAGCCCTCTTCCGGCTTCCGGCCGGGTCCCGGCCCGCTCCCCGCCGCCTAGGCCTCGCCGCAGAGCCGGGCTACGGCTTCGCGCGTCACCGCGATGAGGTCTTCCTTGTCGTCCAGGGTGTAGCGCGAGGCATCGATGGGGGCGCCGATGTTGAACTCCACCTCCTGGTCCAGGTGGAAGTCCCAGGTCTTGGGGGGCAGCACCTTCTCCGAGCCGATGACGCCCACCGGGATGATGACCGCCCCGGCCTCGATGGCCGTGATGAAGCCGCCCTTCTTGAACTCGCCCAGCCTGCCGGTGCGCGAGCGGGTCCCCTCGGGGGCCACCCACAGCACCACCCCGCTCTTCATCACCTGTTGAGCCTCCAGCAGCGATCTCTTGGCCTTTTCCAGGTCGGAGCGGTCGATGAAGACGAACTCCCCGCAGGAGAGCGCCTTGCCCCAGACGGGCACCCGGCGCAGCTCCTGCTTGGTGAGCATGCGGATGCTGCCCGGGATGAACTTGACCGCCAGGGGGATGTCGTAGTGGCTGCGGTGGTTGGACATGACCATGTAGGGGACGTCCGGCTGGAACTCCAGGTGGTGGGGGTCGTGGCAGGTCACCTTCATCCGCACCGACTTGAGCAGCACGTCGGCGTACCAGCGGAAGATCCCGTCGGCATAGGCGCGGTCGTAGCCGCCGCCCAGGTAGACCCGGTAGATGTTGAGCAGCGAGATCCGCGCGGTGGCGTAGAGCGCGGTGATCATTATCCCCAGTTTCTTAAGCGGGCCCGCTTTCATCGATGAACCTCCCTCGGACGTTTGCATACGTTGGACTCCACCCTCCCGGTCATTCTGCCCTCCCGGAAGGCGGAATGCAACAAGGGGGTTCTTCCGGGCCGCCGGCCGGGGAGTCACATGTCGCGCAGCATGTACTTCTGGAGCTTGCCGGAGGGGTTGCGCGGCAGCACGTCCACGAACTCCCAGGAGGTGGGGATCTTGAAATCGCCCAGCTTGCCCCGGCAGAAGCCGTCCATCCCTTCCCCGGTGAGGGCCGCGTCGGGCAGGGGGACGATGAAGGCCTTGAGCCTCTCCCCGTAGATCTCGTCGGGCTGTCCGACCACCGCGACGTCCATCACCCCGGGGCACTCCAGCAGGGCCATCTCCACTTCCCGCGGGTAGACTTTCTCCCCGCCGGTGACCACCACCTCGGTCTTGCGGTCCACCAGGGTGACGTAGCCGTCGTCGTCGACGATGGCCATGTCGTCGGTGTGCAGCCACCCGTCGGCGGTCAGCGTCTCCGCGGTGGCGTCGGGGTTGTTGTAGTAGCGGAGCATGTTGCTCTCGCAGCGCACCATCCACTCGCCCATCTCCCCCACCGCCACGTCGTTGCCCGCGTCGTCGACCACGCGGGACTCGCAGTTGAGGACGGGCAGCCCGCCCGAGCCGGCCTTGGCCACCTGGTCCTCGGGGCGCAGGCGCACCCCGCCCGGGCCTCCCTCGACGAGGCCGCAGAAGCCGAAGAGGCGGTCGGTGGCGAACATCTCCTTGGCCTGGATCACCTGCTCGCGGGTGAGGGGGGCGGCACCGTAAGCCAGGTATCTCAACGAGCTCAGGTCGTACTGCTTGAAGGAGGGCTCCTGCATGAGCAGCAGGTAGGTGGTGGAAGCCCCGAAGAAGTGGGTGATCTTCTCCTGCTGGATGGTCCTCAAGGTCGTCTCCGGGATGAACTCCTTCTGCACCACGTGGGTGGCGCCCACGAAGGTGCCCGGCCAGAGGAAGAGGTGGAGCTCGGCGGCGTCGTAGAGGGGGGCGACGTGCAGGATGCGGTCGGTCTCGCGCATGGCCAGCTCCGAGAGCATGGCCGTGGCGATGGAGAGGTGGCTGTAGTGGTTGAACACCGCTCCCTTGGGCTTGCCCGCCGTGCCCGCCGTGTAGATGATGGCCGATTCGTCGAAGAGGCCCACCTCGATGCCGGGCTCCGCGGGGTCGCCGGAGGCGACGAGGTCCGGCAGGTACTCGAAGCCGCCGGAGGCCTTGCCGTCGGCCTGGATCCACTTCTTCACCAGGGGGAGCCTCTCCCGTATCTCCTCTGCCAGTTCGAGGAACTCCTCGCCGGCGATGAAGAACTTCGAGTCGCTGGAGTCCAGGATGTAGAAGGCCTCGGGCGGAGCCAGGCGGTAATTGAGGGGGACCACGATGCCGCCCGCCTTCATCACGGCGAAGTAGGAGATGACGAAGGCGTCGGAGTTGAGGCTGAGGATGCCCACCTTGTCTCCCTTGTCCAGCCCCATCCGCATCAGCGAACCGGCCAGCCGGTTGACGGCCTCGTTCAACGCCGCATAGGTATAGCGCCTGTCCTCGAACACCAGGCCCTCCCGCTCGGGGAACTTGCGGGCGTTGCGGGCGAGGATCTCACCCGTGGTGATCATGCTCCGTTCCTCCTTCCGCCTCCGCGACTACATGGTTCTAAGCTAACATCTTTGCGCACACTTAATCAAACGCCGGCGGGGCGGCGGGGGGAGCGCCGCCCCGCCCGGCGCGCTGTGGTAATCTCTATTCATGGAACGCATGAGCTGGAGGATCGGCAGGCCGGCGGTCCTGCTGCTGGCCGTGCTGCTGGCGCTGGCCTCGCTGTCATCGTGCGGCGGGGGCCGGGGCGGGCAGGCCGCGGACGCCGCAAGGGAAGGGCGGGGGCCGGGGCGGGAGGCCGGCGGGGACGGGCCGGACGACGCGGACTTCACCTTCCTGGTCTGCGGGGACCCGCACGGCCTGAGCCCGCAGTTCAAGCAGATCGTGGAGGCGGCGAAGGGCGCCTCCTTCCTGGTGGTGGTGGGCGACCTCACCCCCTCGGGCAGCGAGGCCGAGTTGAAGAAGATGTACGACTACCTGCAGTCCAGCGGGGTGACCTTCTACGCCGTGCGGGGGGACAACGACCGGGCGCGCGACCCTTCCGGCGCCGCCTTTCAGAAGTACTTCGGCCCCTTGTGGAGCTCCTTTGACCACCAGGACTCCCACTTCCAGCTGCTGGACGATTCCGATGGCATCCGGGGATTCCCGGCCGAGGAGCTGGCCTGGATGGAGGAGGACCTCGCCGCCTCCGGCGCCCGCCTGAAGTTCGCCTTCGCCCATATCCCCCCGGGTTCCCCGCCCGACCTCTCCACCCCCTTCGACGCCTACGCGCAGGCGCGCGAGACGGGCAGCGAGGCCGTCGACATCTGGCGGAACGGCGGGGTGAACACCGTCTTCTGCGGCCACCTCCACGCCTACACCGTCTACCGCGCGGCCGAACCGGAGATCCTGGTGACCGGGGGCGCGGGCGCCCCTCCGCACCTGCCCGAGGCCCTGGGCGGCTACCATCACTACCTGCGGGTGCACGTCCGGGGCGGGCAGGTGGAGGTGCAGGTGGTCAGGCTGCAATAGCCCGGGAAGCGTGAGGGGGCGCGGGCCTCAACGCGCCGGGTTCATGCCCGAGACGGCGAAGGTGCCCAGCAGGGAAGCGCGCGTGATCACCCCCTCCCCGTACTTGTCCCGCAGGCCGTCCAGGGCGCGGAAGAGGCTTTCCTCCCGCGGGTCGGCCCACTCCCGGATGGAGACCTGGCGGCCCTCGGCCTGCCGCTTCAGCTGGGACACGGAGAGGCCCACGGTGGTGATCTTTTCCTCCCAGGCCCCGCGGGCGGCCTCCCGTTCCAGCAGGGAGCGCGCGGCGCGGAAGACCGGGCGGGGCAGACAGGTGTGTTCGCGCAGGGTGACGGAGCGCGCGCAGCCGCGCCCGTAGCCGATGCGCAGGCGCAGGCAGACGGTGCGGCCCAGGTAGCCGTCGCGGCGCATGCGGCGGGTCACCGCCTCCGCCAGCCCCAGCAGGGTGTTGCCGAGCTCCTCCGGGTCGTCGCTGCCGCCGCGCAGGGAGAGGCTGTGCCCGAAGGATTTGACCAGGTCGTCCCCGGACCCTCCGCCCACCGGGCTGTGGTCGATGCCCCGGGCGGCCAGGTGCAGGAGGCGCCCCGTCACCCCGAAGCGCCTCTGGAGCACCTGCACCGGGGTGCGGGCCAGGTCGCCGACGCGCTCGATGCCCAGGGCGCGCATGTTGCGGAGCATGCGCGGGCCCACTCCCACCAGCCTGTTCACCGGCAGGGGGGCGAGGGCGTCCGGGAGCTCGTCCGGCCGGACCAGGGTCAGGCCGTCGGGCTTTTCGAACTCCGAGGCCATCTTGGCCACCAGCTTGTTGGGGCCCAGGCCCACCGAGCAGGTCAGCCCCAGTTCTTCGCGGATGCGCCGCTTTATCTCCCGGCCGACGGAGAGGGCCTCCTCCCAGCCCTCCGGGGCCGTCCGCCGGGTGAGGTCGAGGAAGACCTCGTCGATGGAGAAGACCTCGGAGCGGGGGGAGAAATCCTCGCAGAGGCGCACGATGCGCCGGGTGTTGTAGAGGTACTTGGGGATGTCGGCGTGGACCATGTTCAGCCCGGGGCAGCGGGAGCGGGCCTCCCACACCGACATGCCCGCCTTGACGCCGAAGGCGCGGGCCTCGTAGGAGGCGGCGGCCACCACCCCGTGGGTGCAGAAGTCGCTGGAGGTGTGGCAGACCGCCAGCGGGACCCCGCGGTAGAGGGGATGGTCGCGCTGCTCCACCGCGGCGAAGTAGGCGTCCATGTCCAGGTGGAGGACGCGGCGCCCCCCACCCCGCCGCGCCGCTTCGCCCGGCGTCTCCGGCTCCGGGGAGGCCAGCCGCTGCTCGGCGGCGCGCATCAGGCCGTGCGCGCTGAAGTTGCCCACGTCTCCCTCTCCTTCCGTCGATGAAGGGCCCTCCGCCGGGCCCGCCCTCCCGGTCCGCCGTGCCGCGGGCCGCCCGGGAATCAGCCCTCGCCGTGGATGCGCACCAGCGACCAGCCCATACTCTCAGTGGAGAAGCGCAGTTCGTAGACGTCCTCTCCCTCGCCGGTGAGGACCGAATAATACATCTCCACGAACTGCCCCTTGCGCTGGCGGTGGGCGCCCGCCACGCGGGCCACCCGGTAGCGCCGCCCCCGCCAGACAAAGGAGACCGGCAGCACCTTCTTCCGGCGGAAGACGGCCGACATCTCCACCGGTTCCTCTATCAGCGTGATCATGCGCCATCAGCTCCCGTTCGAATCGGTTCCGTACGCCTAGATGCGGTCCCGCAGCAGGGAGACCACCCGGCCCAGGACGCGCACCTCCTCCCCGCCCTCCTCCAGGGGGATGGGCGGATAGGCGGGGTTGGAGGAGCGCAGCTCCGCCCGCCGGCCCTCGCGGTGGAGGCGCTTCACCGTGGCCTCGTCGCCCACCAGGGCCACCACGATCTCGCCCTCGCCTCCTTCCAGGCGGGGATCGACCACCACCAGGTCGCCGTCGCGGATGTGGTCGCCCACCATGCTGTCCCCCCGCACCCGCAGGATGAAGCGCTGCTCCCGGCCCCAGCCGGCGGGAACCGGCACCCACTCCTCGATCTCCGGGGAGGCGAGGCGCAGCGGGCCGGCCGGCACCTCTCCCAGCAGGGGAAGGTAGGCGCGGCGGTAGCGGCTGCCCTCCTCCAGCCGGACGCTGCGGGCGCCCGGGCCCCGCGAGATGAAGCCCTTCTTCTCCAGCGCCTCCAGGTGGCGGAGGGCCCCCCGGGTGGAGGAGATGCCCATGTGCTCGCAGAGCTCGCGCACGCTGGGCGGGTAGCCCCGCTCCTCCACCAGGCGGGAGATGAACCCCAGCGCCTGCGCCTGCCTCTCCGTCAGCTGCCGCAACTCCGGCCCCTCCTTTCCTGCGCCCCCGGCCGGCCTCCATTATAGTAAATAAATGTTTACTATGTCAAGCGCGGGCCCCCTCCTCCCCCGCGCCCCCCCCGGCCGGAGGCGGGACGCCCCGGGCCCCATGGCTTACAATGGGGATATGGACGGAAGGAACGTGAGGACGCCCGCCGCCCGCCTGTCCCTGCTGCTGGCGGCCCTGCTGGCGGCCTCCCTCTCCTGCGGCGGCGGGACGGGCGGCGGCCGGGAGGTGCCCTTCAACGAACTGGACCGGGGCACCTTCACCTATTACAGCTTCGAGGAGACGGGCGCGCAGGGCACCCCGGCCTTCTTCGAGGTGGTGACCGACCGGGCGGGCCTGGAGGGGTTCTGGGCCCAGATGTACCCGCCCTACTCCTCCGCCCCCCCGCCCCCGCCCGCGGTGGACCTGGGCGCCGACATAATCATCGCCGCCTTCCAGGGGGTCAGGCCCACCGGCGGCTACTCCATCGCGGTGACCTCGGTCAGGGAAGAGGCGGGCACCGTCAACGTCTACCTGAAGACGGTGGAGCCGCTGCCCGGCGACATGGTCAGCCAGGCCTTTACCAGCCCCTACGACATCATCACCGTCTCCCGGGCCGACCTGGGGCTGAGCGGCGAGGTCAAGTTCAGCTTCTGGGACACCGCCGGCCGCCACCTGGCGGTGGAGCGCGCCGGGTTGTGAGCGGCGGGTCCGCGGCGGCCGCCGGGGCCGGCCGCCGGGGCCGAGGAGTCGAAGGAAAGGTGCCCGATGAATTCCGGATCCTCCATCATGAAGGCGCTCGTGCCGGCCGTCAGAATGGCGTCGGTCCTCCTGCTGCTCGCGGGGACCGCGGCCGCCTGTCGCCTCCCCGGTGCCGCGGCACAGACGCAGGAAGAGGCCCGGCCGCAGGGACAGACCCCGTCCTCCGACCCGAAGCCGCTCGTCGACCCCGGGCTCCTGAGCCGGGCCTTCGCGGACATCGCGAGCGGATACGGCGCGTCTTACGGGGTCTACTTCTCACTGCTCGACACGGGGGAGGAGGCGGGGTTCAACCCGGACAGGAAGTTCTGTTCCGCCTCATGCCACAAGCTCTTCCTGGTGCAGTATATCTACGAGCTGGCCGCCGCGGGCTCCACCAGCCTGGACAACCGCGTCACCTACACCACGGCCGCCTACGAGCAGGGCGCGGGCGAGATACAGTTCGCGCCGGTTGGTACCGTCTACACCGTGCGGCAACTGTGCCGGCTGGCCATCGCCAAGAGCGACAACATCGCGGCCAACCTGCTCAAGCGCACCTACGGGTACGACAAGTTCCGGCGCTTTGCCGCATCCATCGGCTGCCCGGTTACCGGCACCTGCGACGGCAGGAACATGGCCACCGCCCGGGAGTTGGGGATCATCCTGCGCAGGGTCGTGGAGCAGGCCGCCGCCGATCCGCTGTACCGGGAGGTCGTCCAGTTCCTCAAGGAGAGCATCTACCGCTCGCGCATCCCCGCCGGGGTGCCGGAGGGCGTGGAGGTGGGCAACAAGGTGGGAGACTACCGGGGGTGCGCCAACGACGCGGCCATCGTCTTCGTGGAGGACGCCCCCTACGTCCTGGCGGTGATGTCCTCGGGGGGCGCCGCCGCCGCCTTTGCGCGCTTTTCCCGCTGCGCCTACAATTATCTTGCCCTCGTCAACCAGGCCCGCCGGGCCTGGCGCGCCCTTGAGGGCTGGGTCGTGCTCGTCCGCTCCCTGCTGGGCCTGGGGCCCCCCGCGAGGATTGATCCTCTCGCGGCGGGTAGAATATGATCGAGGTCCGCGTAGGTCTATTCGAGAAGGAGGGGAGATGATCGAGGTCTCCACGGCCGACAAGGTCATCAGGCGCGCCCTGCGCGACGGCGGGGACTTCGCCGAGGTCTTCGTGGAGAGCCGCCGCGGCTACTCGCTGCGCCTGGAGGAAGAGAAGGTGGAGGAGAACTCCACCGGGCGGGAGAGCGGAGCCGGGGTGCGCGTCCTCTACGGCGAGTCCATGGCCTACGCCTACACCAACGACTTGAGCGAGGCCTCCCTGGTGGAGACGGCGGCGGTGGCCGCGGCGGCGGTGCGCAGCTCCCCCGGCGTCTCCGTGGTGGGGCCGGCCGCCCCGCAACGCGCCGCGGCCGCGCCGGAGGAGCTCCACGCCGCCAGGAAGAATCCCGAGGAGATGCCGCGGGAGGTCAAGCTGACCCTGGCCCGCCGGGCGGATTTGGCGGCCCGGGCCGAGGGGCCCGAGGTGGTCCAGGTCATCGTGGCCCTGGGCGACAGCCGCCAGCGCGTCTTCATCGCCGCGAGCGATGGCCGGGCGGCGGAGGACGAGCGGGTGCGGGTGCGCATCCTGGTGCAGGTGGTGGCGGCCCGCTCGGGAAACATCCAGACCGGTTACGAGGCGCCCGGGATGCTGGGCGGCTACGAGCTCTTCGACCGGCACGACCCCAAGGAGCTCGGCGCCAGGGCGGCGCGCCAGGCCCTGACCATGCTGGACGCCCGCCCCGCCCCCTCCGGCCCCTTCCCGGTGATCATCGCCAACGGCACCGGCGGCGTCCTCTTCCACGAGGCCTGCGGCCACGGCCTGGAGGCGGACGCGGTCTTCAAGGAGGCCTCGGTCTTCGCGGGGCGCACCGGGCGGAAGGTGGCCTCGGAGCTGGTCTCGGCCTACGACGACCCCACCCTGGCCGGGGTGTGGGGCTCCTTCCGCCTCGACGACGAGGGGACGCCGGCGCGGCGCACCCCCCTCATCGAGGCGGGCGTGCTCAACTCCTTCATCAACGACCGCAAGCGCTCGCTGCGGGACGGCGTGGAGGCCACCGGAAACGGGCGGCGGCAGTCCTACCGGCACCTGCCCATCCCGCGCATGTCCAACACCTTCATCGCCCCGGGCGAACAGTCCTCAGAGGACATCCTGGCCGACACCGCCAGGGGGGTCTACGCGAAGAAGCTGGGCGGCGGGGAGGTCAACCCGGTCACCGGCGACTTCATCTTCTCCATCACCGAGGGGTACCTGGTGGAGAACGGGCGCGTGACCGACCCCATCAAGGGAGCCACCCTCATCGGCAACGGGCCCCGCGTGCTGGAGGACATCGACGCCGTCGCCGCCGACCTCGACTTCGACGCGGGCATGTGCGGCAAGGACGGGCAGTCGGTGCCCGTCTCCACCGGCCAGCCTACCTTGAGGGTGCGCGAGATGGTCGTCGGTGGAACGGCGGAGGCGGGATAGATGGGCGGGCGCGAGCGTCCGGCGCCGGAGCGCCCCACGGTGGAGGAACTGCAGGAGAGAGCCTGCGCCTGGGTCGAGCTGGGCAAGCTCATGGGCGCCTCCGAGGTGGAGGTGTACGTGCAGGACGGCGCGGGCCTGACCGTCAAGGCCTACCGGGGCGAAGTGGAGGAGATGCGCTCCTCCGCCTCCCGCGGGGTGGGGGTGCGCGCCGTCGACGGGGGGCGGCTGGGCTACGCCTACACCTCCGGCTTGGACGAGGAGGAGGTGGCCCGCACCGTCCGCGACGCCGTGGACAACGCCCGCTTCTCGACGCCCGACGAGCACAACCTGCTGCCGCCGGCGCAGGAGTTCACCCGGGAGGACCTGGAGACGTACCGGGAGGAGGCCGCCTCCACCCCGGTGGAGCGCAAGGTGGAGATGGCCCTGGAGCTGGAGGAGCTCACCCGCGGCTCCGACCCCCGCATCCGCGCGGTGGAGAGCTCCGTCTACGCCGACTCCGTCTACCGGGTGGCCCTGGCCAACTCGCGCGGGTTCTGCGGCGGCTACCGGGGGAGCGACTGCCACTGCTACGTCATGCCCATCGCCGGCGAGGGGGAGGACTCGCAGTCCGGCTTCTCCTTCTCCGTGGGGAAGCAGCCCTCCGACCTGGACCTGGCCGCCTGCGCGGAGGAGGCCGCCCGCCGCGCCCTGGACCTGCTGGGGGCGGGCAGCATGGCCTCGCGCCGCACCACCGTCGTCCTGGACAACCTCGTCGCGGCGGAGTTCCTGGGGGTGCTGGCCCCCGCGCTCTCCGCCGAGGCGGTGCTCAAGGGGCGCTCCCTCTTCGCCGGGCGCCTGGATCAGCCCATCGGCAGCGAACTGCTGACGGTGGTGGACGACGGCCTGATGCGCGCCGGCCTGGCCACCGCCCCCTTCGACGACGAGGGGGTGCCCTCGCGCCGTACCGAGGTGGTGAGCGGAGGGGTGCTGCGGAGCTACTTCCACACCACCTACACCGCCTCGCGCAGCGGCACCGCAAGCACCGGCAACGCCCGGCGCGGCTCTTACCGCGACCGCCCCCGCGTCTCCCCCACCAACCTCTTCCTCGAGCCGGGCCGGAGGAGCCGGGAGGAGATCATCCGCGAGGTGGGCGAGGGCGTCCTGGTGACGCAGCTGGTGGGGGTGCACGCCGGGGCCAATCCCATCAGCGGGGAGATCTCCCTGGGGGCCCTGGGGCTGCTCATCAAGGACGGGAAGCTCAACCGGCCCCTGCGCGAGATCACCATCGCCGGCCGGCTGCAGGACCTGCTCCGGCAGGTGGCCATGGTCGGCAGCGACCTCCGCTTCCTGCCCATGGAGGGCAGCCTGGGCTGCGCCACCCTGGCTCTGGAGGGCGTGATGGTGGCCGGCCGCTGACCCCAGTCCCCGGTCCTTCGGTCAGGCTTCCTCCAGCCGCGCCCTCTTGCGGATGTCGTCCGGGGTCAGGCCGGCCAGGCGGTCGTAGAGGCCCACGTGGAAGGTGCCCGGCCCCGCCCCCGCCCCCTCTGCCGCCAGCTCTCCCGCGATGCCGAAGACGGTCAGGCCCGCCGCCGCGCCCTCCAGCCAGGGCTCGCCCGCGGCGCAGTAACAGGCGGCCATGGTGGTGGACATGCAGCCGGTGCCGGTGACCCGGCCCATCAGGGGGTGGCCGTTGCGCACGCTCAGCACCCGCTTGCCGTCGCTCAGGTGGTCCACCGCCCCGGTCACCGCGGTCACGCATCCGAGCCGCGCCGCCAGGTCGCGCGCCGTCTCCCGCACGTTCTCCTCGGCCGAGATGGATTCCACCCCGCGGACCTCGGCCCGCTTCCCGGCCAGAACCGAGACCTCGCCGGCGTTGCCCCGCACCACCGCCACCCGCACCTCGGCGAGTATCCGTTTGGCCGTCGCGGTCCGGTAGGAGGTGGCGCCGGCCCCCACCGGGTCCAGCAGTACCGGGATGCCCAGCTCGTTGGCGCGGCGTCCCGCCAGCAGCATGGCCTCCACCATCTCCGGGTAGAGGGTGCCGATGTTCAGCACCAGGGCCGAGGCCAGGCCGGCCATCTCCTCCGCCTCCTCGCGGGCGTGGGCCATCACCGGCAGCGCCCCCGCGCAGATGGTCAGGTTGGCGGTCTCGTTCATGACCACGAAGTTGGTGATGTGGTGGACCAGCGGGCGGTTCTCCTCGATGAACCTGCGCCGCTCAATGATCATCTCCACCAGGGGTGCCAATGCCTTCTCCTTTCGCCTCCATCGTCCGGTGATTATTTCGCGCCGCCGTCCCCTTCTTTAGTCTATCAGAAGGGCTTATCCGCGGGACCGAAGAAATACTATAGCGTAAGGCCTGGAGGATACGTTCCGGAAGGCGGGCGAAAGGAGGGGCGCATGCAGCGCGAGGGAGCCGGGGGCGGGCGCCCGGCCGCGCCGGCGGCGCTGGTCCCGCTGCTGGCCCTGCTGCTGGCCGCGGTCCTGGCGGCCGCCACGGGGTGCGGCGGCGGAGGCCGGCCCACCCTGAAGGACGACCTCGTCGACTACGTCGTCCGCAACGTGGTCGCCCCGGCGAAACGGCTGCCCGTGCAGCTGGTGGTGCTGCAGCGGTACCCCGTCGAGGACCTGGCCGCCGGGCCCGAGTCCGTCAACGAGAAGATGTGGAGGATCGATGACGGCGGGGTGAAGGAGATATCCCTGGAGGAGTTCACCGCCTTGGCCGGCGAGACCTCCAGCGGCGACGGCTCGCCGTGGACGGCCAGCCAGCATTCCATCCGCGTCCAGGCGCTGGACGAGAGGGCGGGCACGGCTCAAGTGGAGGTGGACTCCATGTACGGGCCCCTGTCCTCGGACGGCATCATCTACCGGCTGGAGCTCTCCGGCGGCTCCTGGAAGGTGGTGGGCAGGGCCTCCGTCTGGGGCCCGTAGTCCGCTCGCCCCGCTCGCCCCGCCCGCCCCGCCCGGATGCGCCCTTCCCGTTGCGTCCCGGCGGGCCCCG
>CAZETE010000037.1:17709-24990 GCA_964515075.1 uncultured Actinomycetota bacterium
CGCCCCGCCCGCCCCGCCCGGATGCGCCCTTCCCGTTGCGTCCCGGCGGGCCCCGCCGCTTGAAGCGGACCGAACGGCTGCGCGTGAATGCGGGTATAATATGGGGTGCAGTGCCAGAGGACCGCAATGCGCCAAGGAGGAAGGACATGGACAAGTACGAGTGCTCCGTGTGCGGCTACGTCTACGACCCGGCCAAAGGGGACCCCGACGGAGGCATCGCCGCCGGCACCGCCTTCGAGGACCTGCCCGACGACTGGACCTGCCCGGTCTGCGGCGCGGCCAAGGAGATGTTCGAGAAGATCTGAGCTTTCGCCTGCGAAGGGAGGGGGGTTGCGATGCGCCCGGTCGAAATGAAGGAAGGGGTCTGGTGGGCGGGCATCCTCGACCCGCAGCTGCGGGTCTTCGACATCATAATGCGGGCCGACCACGGCACCACCTATAACTCCTACCTGGTCAAAGGGGAGGAGAAGGCCGCCGTCATCGACGCCAGCAAGGGGCCCTTCACCGCCGAATTCCTGGAGATGCTGGCGGAGCTCATTCCCTTGGACGAGATAGATTACGTGGTGGTCAACCACTCCGAGCCCGACCACTCCGGATCGCTGGACGCCCTGCTGCAGGCGGCGCCCGGGGCCCGGGTGGTCTGCGGCAAGAACTGCGTCCGCTTCGTCAGGAACATCCTCAACCGCGACGTGGACCCCCTGGTGGTGGGGGATGGGGACTCCCTGGACCTGGGGGGCAGGACCCTTCGGTTCATCCAGGCCCCCTTCCTGCACTGGCCCGATACCATCTTCACCTACCTGGTCGAGGACGGGCTCCTTTTCCCCTGCGACTTCCTGGGTGCCCACTACTGCGACGACCGCGTCTTCGACGACCTCATGGACGACTACGGCCACGCCTTCGAGTACTACTTCCAGGTGATCTTCCGCCCCTTCAAGCAGTACGTGCTGGAGGCCCTGGACAAGCTCTCCGGCTTGAGGATCGAGATGATCTGCCCCAGCCACGGGCCGGTGCTCCGCGCCGACCCCTGGAAGAAGATGGAGCAGTACAGGCAGTGGAGCTCCTCGCCGGCTCCGGGCGGCGAGAAGAACCTGCTGGTCATCTACGCCAGCGCTTACGGCAACACCGGGGCCCTGGCCGAAAAGGTCGCCGAGGGCATCCGCGAGGCGGGGGTCAAGGTAAGGGTGATGGACGTCGCCGGGGGAGAGCTGGGGATGATGATCGACCTCATCGAGGCGGCGGACGGCGTAGCGGTGGGCTCCTGCACCATCAACGGCGACGCGGTGGAGCCGGTGTGGAACCTGCTGTCCCACCTGGCCACCCTGAAGCTCCGCGGTAAACTGGGGGCGGCCTTCGGCTCCTACGGCTGGAGCGGAGAGGCGCCCGGGCTCATCCAGGACCGCCTGTCCGGCCTCAAGTTCAGGACCCCCCTGGAGCCCTACCGGGTCAACCTGGTGCCCACCCGGGAGGACCTGGCGGGGGCGGCGGCCTTCGGGAAGGAGTTCGCGGCCTCGCTCTGATCGCGAACGGACACCCGCCCCCACCCCTGTTGGCAATCGCGGGCCGCGGTTGGTATATTGGGTGCGAGAGCAACCGTTGCGCGCCCTTGTAGCTCAGTCGGATAGAGCGGCGGCCTCCGGAGCCGTAGGCGGGGGTTCGAGTCCCTCCAAGGGCGCCATTTTCTCAAGGGAAGGTATGCACCCGGGTGAACGAGGACGAGCTTCCCAAGTGTTATAACTGCAACAAGGACGTCTCCGAAGGTTTCGACCGCTGCCCGCACTGCGGGGTGCCCGTCCACTACACCAACATCGACGACATCAAGCGGGCCACTTCCCTGCATACCGAGGGCAACATCATGGCGGCGCGGGGGGACTTCGCCAAGGCCATCGCCCTCTTCCGGGAGGCGGTGGGGCTGTTCCCCGACTACGCGGTGGCCTACTACAACCTGGGGCTGGCTCACATCGGGGCCAAGGAGCACCGGGAGGCCATAGAGGCCATGACCGAGGCCATCCGCCTCAAATCGGACTTCGCCGCCGCCTACACCAGCCGCGGCGACTCCCGCGTGGCCCAGGGGGACCTGGACGAGGCCGTCAGGGATTACAGTAAGGCCATCGAACTCTACCCCGACTACGCGCAGGCCTATCGCAAGCGGGCGGAGGCTTATCTCAAGAAGGAGGAGAGGGAGATGGCCGCAGAGGACCTGGAGAACTTCTTGAGCTACAAGCCCCACGACACCGTCGCCCGGCGCAGGCTGGAGTCGCTCAAGGGCGACCGGCAGCGGTAGCCCTTGAGGCGGCGTCGGGCTTTAAGAGATGGCGTCGATGTTCTCCGCCAGGATGACCACCCAGTCGCGCTCCCCCCGCTCGTTTCCGGCAAGAGGGCAGCTGACCCGCTCCACCACGACGTAGCCCGCGTCGTTCCATCCCTTCATGAAGCCGCGGTAGAAGTGGCCGCCCCGCGTCCAGACCATCACCTCCCTGCCCTGCAGCTGCAGGCAGAGCGAGCTCCACGACGCCTGATCCATACCGCCTCTACCCCCTTTGCCGCGCTTCGCCGGAACAGGTCCAGGAAAACCTCGCGAACAGCTTAATCGTCACCCGCCTGGGTCGCCAGGCGCGCGTAGTTCATCTGCAGGTTGGCCAGGGTGCTGCGGTAGGAGGAGATCTTCTCCGCCGGCACCTTCTTCTCCATCGCGGCCAGGATGCCCATGAGGGCGTCGATGGCCAGGCTGGCCTGCTCCAGGTCCTTGTATTTCAAGTTCACCGTTTCAGGCAGCCCCATCCGCCGGTAAGCCTGGCGGATCAACTCCATCGCGGCGCTCCCCAGGATCTCCGAGACGGTTATCTTCTCCATCTCCTGCTCGATGAGGGCGCGCAGCTCCTCCTCGGTGAGCTCCCTCTCCTCCTCTGCCGGGGGTTCCGCTGCCGCCTCGGGCTTCTCCTCGACCTTCTCCTCCTGCACCGGCTCCGGGGGCTCCGGCTTCTTCTTGGCCTTCTTGGCGGCAGGTTTCTTCGCCGCGGGCTTTTTCGCCTTCTTCTCCTCTTCCGTCATGTTCTTCCCTCCTGTCCGCATCGCTTACCATCCATTATACTTCACCCACCTCCACATGGGGTCTCCACATGGGGTCAGCCCTTCATTCTTCACATATCGGGCCTTGTCTAGGGGTTGCCGCCAAAAAAATGTGAAGAATGAAGGGCTGACCCCATGTGGAGGTTGGAGTATGATGAAGGTGAGGACTTGAAAACAGCATGAGATGTAGGGGTGCTTCTCCCAGAGAGGCTGAGATCAAACCCTCGAACCTGATCCGGGTAATACCGGCGTAGGGAACATAAGGGTGATCCACCGGGTGCCGCATCCCTTCTTGAGGAATGCGGCAGCGTCGATTTTGGAGGAAGGATTGCTGGACCTGCGACTTTACGTCATCACCTGCCGGGACCCGGCCTCGGGCCGGGGCCATCTGGACGTGGCTGCCGCCGCCCTGCAGGGCGGCGCGCAGGCAGTGCAGCTGCGGGACAAGGAGATGCCGGCGCGCGAACTGTTCGAACTGGCCACGCGCATGCGGGAGATGATCGCGGAGCGGGCCCCAAAAACCCTGCTCGTCGTCAATGACCGGGTGGACGTGGCGCACGCCGCGCGGGCGGACGGCGTCCATCTGGGCCGGGAAGACCTGACTTGCGAGGCCGCGCGGGAGATGCTGGGCCCGCAAGCCGTCATCGGCCTCAGCGCCACAAGCCTGGAGGAGGCGGAGGAAGCGGAGGCGGCGGGGGCGGACTACCTGGGCGTGGGCCCGGTCTTTCCCACCCCCTCCAAGGCGGACGCCGCCCCGGCCATGGGCCTGGAGGGCCTTGCGGGGATACGCGCCGCGGTACGCGCCCCCCTCGTGGCCATCGGGGGCATCGGTGAGGACGACGTAAGGGCGGTAATGCGGGCGGGAGCGGACGGCGTCGCGGTCATCTCCGCCGTCGCCGGGGCTCCGGACATGGCGGAGGCGGTCCGGCGCCTGGCCCGGCTGGCCGCCCCGGCGGGATAGGGGAAGAGAGAAGGAGCGGGAGGATGCTGGAGAAGACGATGATGCAGGATGTGGCCTCGGGCGACATCCCCGGTTACATCAAGGACATCGCCTCTCGGGAACGGGTGGAACTGGACCGCCTGCTGGGGAGCATCATGGCCGGACGGGCGGTAGTCCCCTCCAACCGCGGGGTGCGCAAGGCGCGTCCCTGCGCGGTGGGCGAGGGGCTCTCGGTCAAGGTCAACGCTAACCTGGGGACGTCCAGCGACTGCCGGGAGGCGCGCGAGGAGCTGGAGAAGCTCAAGGCCGCGGTGGACGCCGGGGCCGACGCGGTGATGGACCTCTCCACCGGCGGCAACCTCGACGCGGTGCGCGAGCTGATCGTGCGCAGCTCCCCGGTGAGCGTGGGCAGCGTTCCCATCTACCAGGCCGCCGTCAGGGCGCGGGAACAGCGGGGCAGCATCGTGGAGATGACCGCCGACGACATGTTCCGCGCCATCGAGGCCCACTGCTCCTCGGGCATCGACTTCATCACCGTCCACTGCGGGGTCACCCGGCGCGTGCTGGAGGTGCTGGAGCGCAATCCGCGCGTGGCCGACATCGTTAGCCGGGGGGGCTCCTTCCACGCGGGGTGGATCCTCCACCACGGCCGCGAGAACCCCCTCTACGAGCAGTTCGACCGCCTGCTGGAGACGTGCGCGAAGTACGACGTCACCCTCTCCCTGGGGGACGGGATGCGCCCCGGCGCCATCGCCGACGCCACCGACGCCGCGCAGATAGCCGAACTGCAGGTGCTGGGCGAACTGGTGCCGCGTGCCCGCGAAGCCGGGGTGCAGTGCATGGTGGAGGGGCCCGGCCACATCCCCCTGCATCAGGTGGAGACGAACGTCCGGTTGGCCAAGGCGCTGACCCACGGCGCGCCCTTCTACGTGCTGGGCCCGCTGGTCACCGACGTGGCCGCCGGGTACGATCACATCGCCGCGGCCATCGGCGGGGCCCTGGCCGGCATGTCCGGCGCCGACTTCCTCTGCTACGTCACCCCCCGCGAGCACCTGGGGCTGCCTTCTGCCGGGGACGTGCGGGAGGGGACGGTGGTGACGCGCATCGCCGCCCACGCCGCCGACCTGGCCCGCGGACGGCCCGGCGCCGCCGGCTGGGACCTGGAGATGAGCCGGGCGCGCAAGGCCCTGGACTGGGGCCGCCAACTCGAGCTGGCCCTAGATCCCGAGAGGGCCCGCTCTCTGTACGAGGAGCGCCCGTCGGAGGGAAAGCGCGCCTGCAGCATGTGCGGGGAGTTCTGCGCCATGGAGTTCATCTCTCGCTACCTGGGCAAGGAGGCCGGCCCCTGCTGAGGCGGGGGGCGGGGCGCATTCTTAATAATCGGAGTGGAGGGGACCGGCAGGAGGGAGAGTCGTGGAACTGTCCGAACTGGGCGAATTCGGGTTGATCGGCGTCTTCCGGCGCATGCTGGCCGGCGGCGGCGAAGGCGTGCGCGTGGGCCTGGGCGACGACGCCGCCGTGCTGGACCCGGGGGCCGGCGACCTCCTGGCCTTCGCCACGGACATGCTGGCGGAGGGCGTCCACTTCGACCTCTCCTTCACCGACGCCGCCTCGCTGGGATACAAGTCGCTGGCGGTCAACCTGAGCGACCTGGCCGCCGTGGGCGGGCGCGCCCCTTCCTGGGCGGTGGTGTCGGCGGCCGTACCCGCCGGCCTAGCCGTCGCCTTGATCGAGGGCCTCTACCGCGGCCTGAAGGAGGCGGCGGACGAGTACGGCTGCGCCCTGGTGGGCGGGGATACCGTCCGCTCCCCCGACCGCCTGGTGTTGAACGTGGCCCTGCTGGGCACGGTGGGCCGCGACGGCCTGCTGCTGCGGAGCGGCGCCCGGCCGGGGGACGCGCTGATGCTCACCGGCGAGGTGGGCGCCTCCGCCCTGGGCCTGGCGGCCCTCTCCCGGGGCCGCGGCGGCAGCCGGAAGTACGCGCATTACGTGGAGAGGCACCTCCGGCCCCGGCCCCGCCTGGACATCTCCGCGGCCCTGCGCTCGCGCGGCGCCACCGCCGCCATCGACCTGAGCGACGGCCTGCTTGCGGACCTCGAGCACCTCTGCGAGGAGAGCGGCACCGGGGCCTTGCTGGAGGTGGAGAGGATACCCTTCCCGCCGCGCGCCGCGGAAGCCGCCGCCGCTCTCCAGCTCGACCACGTCGAGCTGGCCCTGGGCGGCGGGGAGGACTACGAGCTGCTCCTGGCGGTGGAGCCGGACCGGGCGGCGGCCCTCGAGGAAGAGGGGACCGCCGTGCTCGTCGGCAGGGTGGAGGAGGGGTCGGAGATACGCGTCCTCGACGCCCGGGGGGGCGAGATGGATATCTCCTCCGGCGGCTGGGACCATTTCCGGGGGGGAGAGGTATGATCGTTCCCGTCGCCCTGACCGTGGCCGGCTCCGATTCCGGGGGAGGGGCGGGCATCCAGGCCGACCTGAAGGCCTTCTTCGCCTGCGGCGTCCACGGCACCTGCGCCGTCACCTCCATCACCTTCCAGAACACCGTGGAGGTGCGGGGCCGTCACGACCTCCCGCCCGAGGCGGTGCGCGCCCAGATGCGCGCCGTCCTCGACGACCTGCCCCCCGCCGCGGCCAAGACGGGCATGCTGGCCTCGGCGCCCATCATCCGCGCGGTGGCCGAGACCTTCCGCGAGTACGGCGCGGGCAACCTGGTGGTGGACCCGGTGATGGTCTCCACCAGCGGCCACTCCCTGCTGGATGAAGAAGCGGTGGGCGCGCTCACCGGCGAGCTGTTCCCGCTGGCGGCGGTGGTCACCCCCAACCTGGCGGAGGCCGAGCGGCTCAGCGGGACCGAACTGCGCGGCCTCGGCGACCTGCCCCGCGCCGCCCGGCGCATCCTGGAGATGGGGCCCGGCGCGGTGCTCATCAAGGGAGGGCACCTGGAGACGGGAGGCGGCCGGGCCGTGGACGTCCTCTTCAGCCGGGCCGGCGGCATCGACAGGTTCAGCGCGCCGCGCGTCCCCGGCGTGCGCGCCCACGGCTCGGGCTGCGCCTTCTCCGCGGCCATCGCCGCCTTCCTGGCGCGGGGCGAGGCCCTGCCCGATGCCGTGCGCAAGGCCAAGCGCCTGGTGACCGCGGCCATCGAGCGCGCCCTGGAGATGGGAGGCGGCGCCCACCCCGTCCACCCGCCGCCCGGCAGGCGGTGAGGGACGGGGGAAGGCCCCTAGCCCAAGTTTACCGAGTTAGCCCTCAATAGTCCATCAAACCCGCCCGAG
>CAZETE010000038.1:0-24949 GCA_964515075.1 uncultured Actinomycetota bacterium
ACCGCAACCATCCCTACGCCGTCGTCGGCCGCTCCATCCTGGTCTACCGGCTGGAAGGCGACTGGACTAACAGGTGACCGGGCCCGAGGAGCCCCGCTTCCGGCAATGCCTGGGTCCGGGCGGCATTTGATTACAGCCATTGACATCTGCTTAGGATGCCCTGAATAATGTAGGCAGGAAGCGCAATAACTGCGAAAGAGGATGACAGAAATGGCCGAGACAGGCATGCTCACGGAGATCGTTGAGGAATACCTGGAAGCCATCTTCAAACTCAGCTGCGACGAGCAGGAACTGGGCCTGACCCGCCTGGCCGAATACCTCAAGGTCACCCCGGCCTCCGTCTCTGAGATGGTCAAGCGCCTGGAAGCGCAGGGCTTCGTGGATTACCGGGGTTACGATAAGGCGCAGGAAGCCGGCAGGTCGCAAGGGAGGGGAAAGGGGCGCGGCGGAGCCGTCGTGAAGGGGAAAGGGCACGCTCACGGCAAGCTCGGGCGCCCGGAAGGGGAGGCCGGCAGGCCCCGCCGCCGCGGTATCACCTTGACTCCCAAGGGTGAGCGCGTGGCCCGCACCATCGTCCGCCGGCACCGCCTCTCCGAGCGCCTCCTCACCGACGTGCTGGGCATCGACTGGGAGACGGCCCACCGCGAGGCCTGCCGCATGGAACACGCCATCTCCCCCGAAGTGGAAGCGAAGCTGGCCGAGATACTGGGCAACCCCGCTACCTGCCCGCACGGACACCCCATCCCCGACGAGGAGGGGCGCATCGAGATGCGGCCCAGCAAGCAGCTGTGCGACTGCGGCATCGACGAGCGCGGCTGCATCGACCGGGTGGAGGAGGAGGAGCCGCAGATGCTCCAGTACCTGGCCAGCCTGGGCCTGCTTCCCGATGTCGAGGTGGAGGTCAAGGAGATCGCCCCCTTCAACGGGCCCCTGCTGGTGAAGGCGGGGGGAGCCCAATACGCGCTGGGGCGCGAGGTGGCCTCAAAGATCTGGCTCAGGGAGAAGTAGGCGCGGTGAAGGGGCTCCCGGAGATCTCCCGCTTAAGGGAGAAGAACGAGCATATCATCGCCTTGGCGGGAAACCCCAACGTCGGCAAGTCCACCCTCTTCAACCGCATGACCGGGATGGGCGTGCTCACCGCCAACTATCCGGGCATGACCGTCGGCATCAACCTCGGAGATACCTCGCTGGGGGAGGAGAGGTTGGGCGTCATCGACCTGCCCGGCACCTACGCCCTGGGCGCCGTCTCCGAGGATCAGCTGGTGGCCCGCCGCGGCCTCCTGGAGGCGTCCCCCGACGTGGTGGCGGTCATCCTCGACGCAACCAACCTAACCCGCAACCTCTACCTCATGTTGCAGGTTCTCGATCTCGAGGTTCCCGTGGTGGCGGCGCTCAACCTCACGGACGAGGCGAAACGCCACGGTCTGTCCACCGACCCGGAGCAGCTCTCGGAGATACTGGGCGTTCCCGTGGTCCCCACCGTGGCCACCCGGGGCGACGGCATCGACGAGCTGGTACAGGTGGCCCTGGAGCTCATCCACGAGAGCAAGGAGTTCTACCCCATACCCTTCTATTACGCCAGGGACATCGAGGACCGCATGCGGGAGATCACCGCCGAGATCGGCCGCAGCGGGATGGAGGTGCCCTACGGCATACCCTCCCGGGCCCTGGCCCTGCTCCTGCTGGAGCAGGACGAGGAGTTCACGGGCCTGCTGGCGGGAAAGGAAGAGGCCGCCGGCGTCGTGGCCCTGGTGGAACGGGCCCGCGAGGAGATCCGCAGGAGCCACGGCAACGACGCGGCGCTGGTCATCGCTCGCGAGCGTTACGGAATCGCCGGCAGCATCGCGGAGGCGGTGGAGGAGAGGCGGGAAGGCTCCAAGCCCACCGCGGGCGAGCGCCTCTGGGAGTACACCACCAGCGCGAAGACGGGCATACCCATCCTCGTGGCCGTGCTGGGCCTGGTCTTCCTGATGCTCTTCTTCGTGGGAGACCTGCTCTCCCGGGGCTTCAGCTACCTGTGGGCCACCCACGTCGGCGCCCACCTCGAGAGCCTCTTCGGCCGGGGCCGCCCGGGGACCGTCCTGACCTGGGGCCTCTCCTACGGGATCGAGGCGGTCCTCTCGGTGGCCATACCCTACGTGCTCGTCTTCTTCCTGGTGATGGCCGTCCTCGAGGACACCGGATACCTGAACTCGGTGGCCTTTCTCACCGACCGCATAATGCACCGCTTCGGCCTGCACGGGCGCGCCGTCATCCCCTTGATCACCGCCGCGGGCTGCAACGTGCCGGCGGTCATGGGCACGCGAGTGCTGCCCACCCGGCGGGAGCGCGTCATCGCCTCCGCCCTGATCACGCTGGTCCCCTGTTCGGCCATAACCGCGGTGATAATCGGCGGGGTTGCGCGCTTCGCGGGTTGGGGCTACGCGCTGGCCGTCTACGCCGTCCTCTTCGTGCTCATCGTGGGGTCCGGCCTGCTCCTCAACCGCCTGCTGCCCGGGGAGTCCTCGGGCCTGGTGCTGGAGATGTTCCCCTACCGCCGCCCCTCGGCCCGTATCGTGCTCTCCAAGATCTGGCTGCGCTTCAAGGAGTTCCTGTACATCGCCACGCCCCTGATGATCGCCGGGAGTTTCCTGGTGGGATTTCTTCATGCCATGGGATGGATAGAGTGGCTGGAGGCGCCCCTGCGGCCCGTCGTGGAGGGGTGGCTGGGGCTGCCGCCGGTTGCCGGGCTGGCCCTGGTCTTCGGGTTCGTCCGCAAGGAGATGGCCCTGGAGATGCTGGTCCTCTTCGCCACGGGTGCCGCCACCGCCTCCCTGGGCGATTTCATGACCCCGCAGCAGATCTTCGTCTTCGCCCTGGTGACCGCGGTCTATATACCGTGCCTGGCCACCTTCGCGGTGCTCTGGAGGGAGATGGGCTGGAGGGTCACCCTGGCCGTGACCGTCTCCACCATCCTGCTGGCCCTGGCGGTCGGGGGCGGCTCCAATCTCATCCTCCGCATGCTCTAGAGGGAGAGCTTGTCTTGATCGGCGCGAGCGCGGAGAGGGCGTGATGTCCTATAATGGTCGGTGGGAGACGGGTGAGGATCGAAAGGATTTCTGCATGGCCGAAGAAGAGCTGGGCGGGGCTCCCGGGCGGGAGGCGGCCGAAGGGCTTTCCAGGGACGCCGTCAGCATCCTGACCGCCCTGCACGCCTCGCTGGTCAACTACCACCTCTACCCACCCTCCTCGGACATCGTGGTCACCTCGGTGGGCAAGGCCCTGGAGGAGATAATGCAGGCCGTCGAGCGCTGGGGCTCCATCACCTTCAGCGACGTCGAGGGGAAGCTGCTCGTAAACGACTTCAAGCCCGAGGACCGCGAGCAGGCCAAGGCCAACGTGGTCTCCTTCCTCAAGGACATCTCCCTTTGGGACATCCGCAGCATCACCTTCACCTCCGACCTCAAGGAGGAGGACTTCCGCGCCTTCATGGAGATCTTCAGCCGCAAGCGGTCGGACAAGACCATCCAGGAACGGCTGCAGGAGCTGCTGGACGAGGCCGGGGTGCGGGGCGTCCAGGTCGACGAGAAGATCTACGTCTCACTCTCCAGGGACCAGGACCTCGAGGGCCTCAAGGCCGGGGAGGGCGGGGGAGCCGGACGCGATCAGCCGGCGGACATGCTCAAGGACGAGATCTTCGTGCGCTATCTCACCGGTCGTCTCCGCCTGCCGGATCTGCCCGGCGGGGAGGCCGTCCAGGTTCTCAAGGATCCCGCGCAGATCAACCTGGCCTTCCGGGCGGTGCTCGAATACGCTGAGAGTGCGGCAGAGCCGGGAGTGGACGTGCGTATGGCGGGCGTCATCCGGGAGACCGTGGACCGCATGTACACCCTGCTCGTCGGCATCGAGGACGAGGAGTTGAGGGCCACCCTGGACGGGGAGATGGTCAGGATTCTCTCGGCCCTCGACCCCGGGGTGCTGGCGGACGTGCTCACCGAGGACAAGCCGGAGGCCCTGAAGGACCCGGGGCTCCGCCGCGAGGTGGTGCACGGCGTGGAGAAGGAGAGCATCCCCGAACTCACCGAAAGGATCGTCGCAAAGTACCGGGCCCTCATCGACGGACGCGACTCCATGCCGCCGGAGGACTTCTCCGACATCTCCGCCGTGCTCAACGAACTCATCTGCGAGCTCTACGGCGAGAGCGACGTCTCCACCCACCCGGCCATCACCGGGAAGCTGCGCGATTCGGGCGTTCTGGACTACATGTTGGGCAATCATCCCGAGGCCGGGGGAGAGGTCGATGCCTACGGGGCCATCGCGGACATCCGTTCTTCCGGGAGCTTGAGGGCACTGGAGGGACGCTCGGATGCCCAGGTCGCCCTGGTCGTCCGCAAGCTCCTGCAGCTGAAGGAGGACGGCCGGGCTCACCAGATAATCAACGCCGCTTCGCGCAATCTGGGAAGCGACCAGTTGGAGAAACGCCTGCGGGCCGTCGGGGTGATGGAGGAGATCCATGACCGGCTGCAGGAGGCCGGCCTGCAGGCGGCCATGGGCGGAAAGGCCCCGGCGCTCCTGGAAAGCCTGGAGAGGGAGACGGACGCCGGCGCCATGGAGGCCGGCTGCCGCCTGGCGGGAAAGATCGCCAACGGCCTCTTCGTCGAGCGGGAACTGGACGGGTTCTACCGGGTCATCAGCACTCTCCTGCGCCTTCTGGACGCCGAGGACTGGCGCTCCCCCTATGCCCGCCGGGCCTTCGCGCTCCTGCACGTCCGGGACGTGGGCCGTCCCCTGCTCGGCCTGCTCTTCGACGAGAAGGAGGAGAACCGCGACTTCGCGGCGAGGGTCCTGGTGCTCATGGACCGGAAGGCGTTCCTTCACAACCTGCTGACCCTGCTCAAGGAGGACCAGCCGCGGCCCGTCCATCCCCAGCTGGCGCAGGTGGTCAGGACGGTGGGACGGGAGGCCGTGGAGGGACTGGCCGAGGAGTTGGATCGGGACAACCTGGAGGAGACGTACGTCCGCATCCTCACCCTGCTGGAGATGGTGGGGGGAGAAGAGGCCGTCAGCGCGGTGAAGAGGCTGGCTTACAACCCCATCCCGCCGCTGCGCGCCAGGGCCTTCCGCGTCCTGGCAAAGATCGGTGAGGGCGACCAGTCCCTGCTCCCGCTCTACCTCGAGGCACTGGAGGACGGGGAGGTCGAGGTGCGGCGCGCGGCCGTGCGCGGCCTGGGGAGCATCCATGACGAACGCTCGGTGAGCACCCTCATCGCCATACTCCAGTGGAAGGGCCCCCAGGGCACCAAGGAGGACTACCGCGTCGAGGAGGCGGCCTGCCTGGCCTTGACCCGCCTGGGCTCGGAAAGGGGCGCCGCCGTCATGCTGGACCTGATCAAGAAGAAGTTCCTCACCATGCAGGTGAAGCGCCGGGTGGTCCACCCGGTGGTCAAGGGGGCATGCTGCTACGGCCTCTCGCAGCTGGGCGGGACGGAATCGGTGGCGGCGGTCAGGGCGCTGGTGGACGACGAGGATCCGGTGGTGCGCAACGAGGCCGTCAAGGCCATGCGGGCCTTTCGCCAGCGCGGCATCACAAACTAAATCCGGGGTCAGGCCCCAAATTCACAATTCACTGAAATCGGGGCCTGGCCCCGTGCGGGATACGGATTGCCATGTGAAGAATGAAGGGCTGACCCCATGTGAAGGTTTGTTGATGCGCGCAGGCGGTGCTAGCGTAGGGAGGCGGCGATGAAGTCCTCCCAGGCGGCCTGGGCCGCAAAGTGGTCGTTGAAGTCCTTGATCATCACGTACATCCAGAAAAGACCGTAGATGCCGCAGGTCACCAGGCTGAGCAGAAGAAAGGTGACGAACTCACGGTCGGGCACGGTGCGCACGGCCACGCCGGCCCGTCCGGCCAGCCCCAGCTTGGCCAGGGCGCTGCTCATCACCGTGAAGTACTGCGCTTCCAGCACGTCGTGCTGCTGGTAGTCCTGCATCAGCAGGTAATAGAGGATGAACGTACCGATGCCCGTAAAGAGGCAGATGAGCAGCCAGATGGTCGCTCCCCGCTCGCCGGCCATCACCAGCATCTGGCTGCGGATCCCCTCCAGTTGGGCCAGTTCCGTCTGGATCTCGGACTCCCGCCCCGCCGCCCGGGCCCGCAGCTGCTGGATGGAGGAGTCCGCAACCGCGGCCATCCGCTTGAAGTGTTCGTCCCGCCGCTGCACCAGCGTGTAGATGACGAACATCCCATAGATGCCGCAGGTAAGGAGGGAGAGGACGATGGCCGTCCCCGGGTCGGTCGAGTAGTCGGTCAAGGCTCGCTGGCCCACCCAGTAGTCCAGGGCGCTGGGCTGCGTAAAGGGTTGGGGGTTAGGCTGTCGGTGATCTTCCAAGGTCTCTCCTTTACGTGTATCAGTTCAGACGTTGACGCCGAAAGCCGCCAGTTTTAGCACCAGCGCGGCGACGAACGCCGCGAAGAGAAACCAGGTCACCAGCCTGCGGGTGCCGTCGGGCATCTTCAATTCCAGGCGGCGGCCGGAGACCAGCAGGGCCAGTGAAGCCGGCAGCAGCATTATCAGGAAGAGAAAGAGGAAGGGGCCCAGCAGGTGGTAGTAGAAGGACCCGCCTATGTCGAACCGGACCGCCGCCGCCAGGCTGCGGGTCATGCCGCAGAGGAGGCACGGCAGGCCCGTGATCCGGTGGAACCAGCACAGCTGTATGCCGCCCGCCGGGGTCCGGGAGAACCAGGGATAGAGCAGGGCCAGGCCCAGGATGAAGGCCGCAACGGCCGCGCACAGGAACTCCCTGCGCTTGAGCACGGGCAGGTCGGCCGGGACCATGCGCACGCTCCACCCGCCAGCCCGCCCATCGGCCTCCGCGGCATTGCCCGCGCTCAGAGGCTCCCGCAGGACCTCTACCAATTCCATCCAAGCACCCCGCTATCGTCCCTCCATAAGAGGCATCGGAAACCGCATCCGGTGCGCATTTCCATGATAGGTCAGCGCCCGGATGCTGGCAATACGCCGTCGCCCCCCGCCGGAGCCCTCATTCCTCCACGGGCACCGGCACCGTCCCGCCTTCGCCCTCCAGCCGGGCGAAGGGCGCCGTGTCCTCGTGGGTGAAGAAGAGCAGGTCGCCGCGGTCAACCACCTCCGACAGCAGCTCCCGCTTGGCCTCCATCAACTCCAGCGGATAGAGGTCCCAGGCCATGTGCCAATGGATGCGCAGGTGGGCCAGGGTGGGGACCAGGTCCCCGAGAAAGACGCAGCGTTCGCCCCCGGACTCCACCGTCACCACCTGGTGGCCGGGGGTGTGGCCGCCGGTGAGACGCACGCATATGCCCTCCGCAACCTCCGCGTCCCCGTCGACCAGCGATAGGGCACCCCCTCCCTCAAGCGCCTCGAAGTCCCGTCGGTCGTAGCTGGCGCGGCTGCGCGGGTCGGGGCGCTGCGCCGCTTCCCACTCCCGCGCCTGCACCAAGTAACGGGCGCGGGGGAAGGTGGGCACCATCCGACCCCCTTCTTCCCGGGTGGCCCAGCCACAGTGGTCGAGGTGGAGGTGGGAGAGGATGACGCAGTCCACCTCCTCCGGGCCGAAACCGTGGGCCTCGAGGTCGTCCGGCAACCCCCCGGCCGCGGCTTCCCCCGGCCGCTCCAGCCCGTAAAAGCCCTCTTCCCGTTCGGTCAGCTTTCCTCCCAGGCCCGCCTCCACCAGCACCAGCTCGCCGGGTGTCCGCACCAGCAGGCAGTTGAGACCGAGGCGGATGCGGTTGAGCCCGTCGGCCGGTTTGTGCCTCTCCCACAGGGGTCGGGGGACCACCCCGAACATGGAACCCCCGTCCAGCCGGAAGCACCCGTCGGTCAAGGCGGTGAGCTCGAACTCCCCCAACCCGACCATCATCCCCACCTCCTCTCACGACAAGTATGACTCAACGACCGCGTTCCCTTACCCACGGCGCCCCACGAGGTTCGCGGGCCCCGTGGTAAGCGGAGGAGCGCCCTTCCTTATGTGCCCGCCGCGTTTCGGTGTTATTATACCCCTGCGCCCGGACCGCACCCGCCGGACGGCCCGCGCGCGGCTCCCGGCGGTGGGGCCGGCGGCCCAGCCGCGACCGCTTGAGGTATGGAACGGCGGGCACGGGAGGCCTCATGCCGCAGATACGGGTCGGAAACGCGAGCGTCAACTACCGGCAGCGGGGCAAAGGGGAGGCCCTGCTGCTGGTACACGGCTGGAATGCCTCCAGCGCCATGTGGGCGCTCAACCTGCGCGGCCTCTCAAGCGCGCGGCGGGTCATCGCCGTCGACCTCCCCGGTCACGGAGACTCCGGCTTGCCCCGGGGGCTGGAGCCGGACCTCGACGGCTACGCCGGTTTCCTGGAGGACCTGCGCCGCGCCCTCCACCTCCCGTCACTCGAGCTGGTGGGGCACTCCATGGGAGGGTGCATCGCCCTCGCTTATGCCCTGCGCCATCCCGGCCGGGTCTCCCGGCTGGTGCTGGTGGGAACCCCCGCCCGGCGGCAGGCCATGAACCGCCTCTCCCGCTTGCCGGTGCCCGGCGGCGGCATGGAATTGCTCTACCGGGCGCAGGGGCCGCGCCTGCGCAAGTACATGCTCAAGCGCTCGCTGGCCCGCCCCGGCGAGGTGTCCCCGGAGGCCCTGGAGGAGAACGTGCGCGCCGCGGCGGCGGCCTCCGGCGCGGTCTTCCGTTCCACCGCCTCCTCCGTGCGCAAGGTCTCCTTTGCCCAAGACGACCTCGCCGGCTTGGACCTGCCGGTGCTCCTGTTGTGGGGGGAGGAGGATCGGACGGTCGGGGTCAAGGAGGCCCACCGCCTGAAGGGGCTTCTGCCCCGGGCCGACCTGGCCTTCATCCCCCGCTCGGGACACAGCCCGCAGCTGGAATCGCCTCACCTCTTCGACCGGCTGGTCCTCGAGTTCATCCAGAAGGGGTGAAGATATCGGGGAAGTCCGTGAAGATGGAGTCGCAGGGATTCCCGTAGGTCACCAGCATGCGCCGGGAGACGGGGAACATGATTACCGAGCAGGTGGTGGAGAAGTAGTCCCCGTGCCGGCAGATGCTGTTGTCGTCGCCCCGGCCGGCCTCGCCGTGGTCGCTGAAGACCGCGACCAGGTCCTTCAGCGCCAACCTCTCCTCCACGTCCAGCAGCTGCTGCAGCCGCTGGTAACGGAGTTCGCTGGACTCGTGGACCCTCATCCCGCGCAGGCTGCGGGAGCTGCGGGGGGTATAGTAAGCGTTGGAGGGGATGCCGTACGGAGTCATCTCGCTGCAGAGGTAGTGGTTGGCGTTGATCAGCAGCCCGTCCTCCGGCTCCCGCACGCCGCAGAAGTTGGGGGATAGCTCCACCGAAGCCATGTTGCCGCCCGCGTCTGCGAGGAGCAGCAGCGCACCGCATGCCCGCTTGGATTCCGTGGCATAGGCCACCGCCTCCTCGACGTCGGCGCAGCGCTCCAGGATCTCCTGCACCACCATGGACACCGGGGCCATCGCCTTGGGCAGGTCGGTACCGAAACCGTAGTTGTAGCTGACCGCCAAGCCGCGTTCGTTGATGCCGTCGTGGCTTCCCACCATGGCGGCCATGGACACCTCCATGCTCTGATGGCCTTCCAGGGGCTGGGAGTGGCGGGTGATGTAGAAGGGCTGGAACTCGGCGGGATAGTCGAAGTTCTTGATGACCACCGGCTCCCCCTGGGCGCATCTCTCCGCGGCGATGCCCGCGGCGGTGCAGGCGCCCATGCGGTAGTTGACCTGCGTCAGCAGCACTTCGACGGACATCATGAGGCAGAAGAGGGATTCCCCGAGCTGCGAGCCCTTGACCAGCCCTTCCAGCCGTTTGCGCTGTTCGGGGTAGTGGGTGGCCACGTCGGGCAGGAATTCCTTGACGGCCCGGTTGGCCAGGTAATAGACGTAGGCGCGCGCTGGTACGACGGGGGGCCTGGATGCCTGCACCACCTCGAAGCCGGATAAACGGGCGCTGAAGAAGGAGATGGCCTCCCGCAGCTGGAGGCCCTGCTGGTAACCCATCTCGTAATGGTCGCCGTTGAACTCGAACGCCTTGACCTCGCGCCGCCCGATGGTAGGCCCGGTGCCCAGGGTCACCCCCAGGTCGCCGAAGCCGGCACCGTCGGGCTGAAATGGGACTTTGCCGTTCATGCCACCACCTTTCAAGGTCATCGAATAATATAACGCATATCCCCGCATTATGCGATAATGGGTGGGTCATGCAGGAACTTGCGCGCTCTCGTTTCCGGGGCTGCCTGCTCGGTCTGGCCGTGGGGGACGCCCTGGGGATGCCGGTGGAAGGGGCCCGCGCCTCCACCATCCGTTCCCGCCTCGGCCGGGTGACCGAGTTCCTGCCCGCGCCCTGGAGGAACCTGCAGGCCGGCCAGTGGACCGACGGCACCAAGATGATGCTCTGCCACGCCCGCAGCATAGCCGACACCGGCCGCGTGGACCTCGACGACATCGCCGGAAGGCTCCTGGAGTGGATGGAGGGGGGAGACTGGCGGGGCATGGGTAACGCCACCTACTCCTCGCTGAAACGCCTGTCGGAGGGGGTTTCTCCCCGGGAGAGCGGCGAGACGGGCGAGAGGGCGGCCGGCAACGATACGGTCATGCGCTTGGCCCCGGTAGCCCTGCTCCTCTTCCGGGATCAGGAAGCCCTGTGGCGGGAGGCCGAGGCCGCCTCCGTTATCACCCACAGGAACCCCGAGGCGGTGGCGGGGAGCCGGGCCGTCTGTTACGCCATCGCGCAAGCGGCGCGGGGGGCTCCCGACCCGCGGACGCTGCTGGCGGAGGCGGCGGGCTACGCGGGTCCCTCGGGGGTCTCCGAGCGTCTGCGCATGGCCGGGAGGCTCCTGGGGCGGGACATGGGTGAGCAGGAGGCCCTGGTCCGCCTGGGGACCGGTGGAAGCGTGGCGGAGACGGTGGCCGGCGCCTTCTACTGCGTCATGAAGCACCCCGGGGACTTCGAGGAGGCGGTCGTCGCGGCGGTCAGCGCCGGGCAGGACTCCGATGCCACCGGGGGCGTCGCGGGAGCCCTGAGCGGAGCCATCAACGGCGTCGAGGCCATACCGGGGCGGTGGGCCTCCGGGGTGGAGGCGGCCGAGGAGATCCTTGCCCTGGCCGACCGCATCCTCGAGCTGGCTTTCGAGGAAGATGGTTGAAAACGACTGAGGCAAAACGGCTGAAACAGGTTTAACGATCCCCCCAGGTGGATATAGAGGGCATTAGTAGGACACGACAGGAGGAACGGAAATGGAGAATCCGGAACTCGAGTACCTGCAGTGGCTGCTGATGCGCTTCATCAGGGAGGAGAGCGTCGAGGGAGACGTGTCCCTGAAGGACGTGCTCGACAGGCTGAACAGGGCACTCACCCCGCTGGGGGGAGGTTAGGCAAAGGCAGTGGGGGGCCCGTGACGGGCCGTCCCACCAGGCGGGCTTCCAAAGGGGGCTGCTGAAGACGGGGGTGCGCGCCAGCGTGCCCCCGCCACCTTCCGAAATTTGGGGTCAGTCGTTCATGCCGCGCCACGCGGCACCACGGAAGGATGAAAACGTCGCATTTCCAGAGCAGGCCCCATTTTTCACTTTTTGGCGCTTCCCTGCCCGTTCCGGCGGACAGACGCGGTATAATCACTGCGGGAGGGGAGAGGAGAAAGCATGCGGATACCCGATGGAGTGACCGCCGTGGGGGTGAAGGTCTTCCGGGACGAACCGAAAGGCCTGAAAGACCTGGATGTCTTCCAGGGGATTTCATACTGTGAAGCCGCCACCCAGGCCAGGAAGACGCCCCTCCTTGTGAACCGCCAATACCTGAGCGTATGCAAATGGTCGCCGGTGGTCATGGCTTTCAAGGAAGCCGAGGGCGGATTTGAGAGCAGGCTCCAACCGCGCCTGCGGCCGCCCGTGAGCACCGTTCTGATGGCGCCGCTCGAAGGTTTTCCCGCCGGCCACCAACCCGAGGTGATCATCCTGCAGGGCCCCGCCGAGACCCTCTGGAGGTTCTTCAAGAGCATGAACCGGGACGAATGGGCGCTGGAATGGGCCTCGGAGATCTCCCGCAGCGCCCTGGGCATGGAACTCAGCGGCTTGCCCGAATGGAAGGTGAGGGCCGTGTCCTTGATCAACCGCGGCTTGGCGAAGCTGACCCCCCATCCGGCCTGGCAGCGCTTCACCCAGGTGGCCTTCCGCTCCAAGGCCGTCAGCCACCTGTTCGAGGCGCTCTTCAGCCCCTTCCAGGCTTCCATGTCGGTGTGCCGCAACTCCACCGTCATCCCTTACCTGACCGGCAAGGCCAACCTCTCCTTCTTCTGTGCCGGCGGCATCACCTGGGGCGGGAACCCGTCCACCCACATGACCTGCGGACTCCCCTATTCCTATCTCGACCGGCAATCCGGGGGCAGGAATGGTGAAAAAGGGGCCTGACCCCAAATTGAGGAATTGGCGGGGAGCTGCCAGAACTTGCCAGTGAGCGGCGTTTATATATAAAATAGGTATGTTTGAACACCGGCAGGCTGGAGAGGGGAGCCCTCGTGAACGTGTTGCTTCTTTCCTGGGAGTATCCTCCCCGCATCGTAGGCGGCCTGGGGACCCACGTACACAAGCTGGCCACCAACCTCGCCAAGAGCAACATCAACATCCACGTCGTCACCAAGGACGTCTCCGGCGAGCCCGACTACGAGTTCACCGAGGGGGTGCATGTCTACCGCGTGCCCCTCTATCCCCCGGAGATACCCCAGGAGGACTGGGTCCCCTGGACCCTCCAGTTCAACGTGGCCCTGCTGGAAAGGGCCATCCCCATCATCAACGAACGCATCGGCAAGGTCCACGTCATCCACGCCCACGACTGGCTGGTGGCCCACGCGGGCATCGCCCTGAAGCACGCCTACCGCATCCCCCTGGTGGCCACCGTGCACGCCACCGAGTACGGGCGGCATCAGGGGCACCTGCCCGGCACCATGCAGAAGATCATCCATCAGGCGGAATGGTGGCTCACCTTCGAGAGCGTCCGCACCATCTGCTGCAGCAATTACATGCGCGACGAGGTGGTAAGGATATTCGAGCTGCCCCACGACAAGGTGGACGTCATCCCCAACGGCATCGAGTTCGACGAGTTCTGTTCGGACGAGCAGCCGGGCCGCCTGCGCCGCAAGTACCTGGACCCGGGGGAGCGCATGGTCCTCTTCGTCGGCCGCCTGGTCTACGAGAAGGGGGTGCAGACGGTCATCGAGGCCATGCCCGAGGTGCTCAAGCAGGTGCCCGACACCAGGTTCCTCATCGCCGGCACCGGGCCCCACGCCCGCAGCCTCAAGGCGCTGACGGAAGAGGTGGGCCTGGAGGAACACGTGAGGTTTTTGGGGTTCGTGGACGCGGAGTCCCTCATCCGCCTCTACCAGTGCGCCGACCTGACGGTGGTCCCCAGCATCTACGAGCCCTTCGGCATGGTGGTGCTGGAGGCCATGGTGGCCGGCTCCCCGGTCATCGCGGGGGACACCGGCGGGCTGAAGGAGATCGTGGTGCACGAGGAGACCGGCCTCAAGTTCACCCCCGGCTGCCCGGTGTCGCTGGCCGACGCGATGACCCGCATCCTCTCCGACCGGGACCTGGCCGCCCGCCTCACCTCCGATGCGCGCGCCTTCGTCGGCGAGCGTTACAACTGGAGCCGCATCAGCCAGCACACCATCGACGTCTACAAGCGGGCCGTGCGCGAGTACGAGTACCGCCCGCGCGTCCTGCACGCCTGCCCGCCCCTGCCCAGCGAGAAGCAGGGCATGGAGGACGTGGGCTGAGCCCTTCGAGCCCCTCCCGCCGGTGATCCCCACGGCTGCGCCCGTGGTATCATAAGCGCATGGAGATCAGCGAGAAGATGGCGGAAAAGGCGGCCCACGAACTCAACAAGTACGCCTTTTTTTATGCCCTCAAGGAGCATGCCGACGCGCGCGGCGCCGAAGCGCCCGCCGGCGAGCCGCGGCCCTGCGATTCCCTGGCCGGGATGAAGTCGGCGGTCAAGGCGGGACGCCTGAAGCCGGGGGAGAGGGTGGAAGCGGAGGCCTTCCTGAGCCCCTTCATCTCCCTCCACCACCCGCGCGCCTACTACCCCGAGATGGTCCTGGGAGACCTGCGCGCCGCGGCCTGTCGGTCCGGCCGGGACGGGGGGGCGGATGCGCCGTCCGGCGCGGGCGGGGCGCCCTGGCTTCCGCACGTGCTCCCGGTGGTGCGGCTCCCCGGGCTGCCGGGGGGATGGAACGTCCACTTCCTCTACCCCCGGGCGGAAGGGCTCTTCCAGCGGTACGAACATCCCCACCGCCTGGTGGACGCCCTCACCCGCGACTACCTGCGCATGCCCCTGCTGCTCCCCGCGCCCCCGGCCGGCCCCGCTAACGTTCCCACCGGCCCGGTGAGGTTCCGCGCACGCCTGCTGGAAACCAAGCAGGAGCAGCTGGAGGAATTGGTCCGCTTCGACCGGCGGGAGTCGGACGCCTACGCGGCACGGGGCTTGAACCTCTTCCTCGTCGCGTCAGGCGAGGGGGACGGCGTGGAGCCGCTCGACGCAGGACCGCCGCTCGACGCAGGACCGCCGGAGGCGGAGGCGAGGCGCCGGCCGGCGCCTTGCGGCTCACTCTTCGTGGAGACGCGCATCCGCCGGCTGCCCCACCTCAAGGCGGAGGAGGCGCTGGAGGGAGCGCTGGCCGCCGTGGCCGGGGAGCTCTTTCCCGGCACGGAGAGGGGGGAGAGGAAGGAAGGCCTGGATCTCGACCAGGCCACCGGCCACCACATCCTGCGCTTCCGACGCCGCCTCTTCGCGCTGATCTACCGCCCCGTCATCGCCGTCTACCGCAGCCCTCACTTCCTCAGCCTGTACCTGCCCGCCGAACTCGACCCGGGCATGCTGGGGGAGAAGGAGGACGTGTTCGAGCGGGCCTTCGCCATGCTGGAGGAGGGGATGGCCCGCCACGGCATCGCCGCGGACGGGGGGCTGCCCGTCGATTTCACGCACGACCCCCGCCTTCCCGGCTGGCGGGCGCGGGGAGCCCTCCGCAACGGGCTCATCGACCGCGTGGTAGAGGAGCGGCCCCACCTGGCCGAGACGGTTACCTGGCTGCGCGGCGCGGAACCGCACTGAACCCCGCCGGCCACCACGCCGCCCGGCGCGGGCTCAGTGCTTCAACGAGGAGAGCACCCCGGCCGGCTTCTTTTCGTCCTCGATCTCGGCGCGGAGGGCATTGACCATGGACTCGATGTCCGCCCGGTCGTCCGGGTATTCGAACACGCCGACCTGGTAGGAGCGCTCCAGCTCCGAGTCGACCGTCAGGTGCTCGAGGTACTTGCGCAGCTTTCCCTCCAGGCGCCTGCAGCAGACGTCGGCCCCTTCCCGGCGCACGCAGGGCAGGATGACCACCAGCCGGTTGCCCGTCCGCGCCAGTTCGTCCACCGAGCGCGTGTCGTTCTTGAGGATGGAGGTGCTGATGTCCCGCAGGACGTTGGCGCCCTTGACCCCCTTGGCCTTCTCCAAGAAGCCTTCATCGAGGGTGAACGACACCAGGGAGAAGGGGACCTCGTAGCGCTCGTTCTCGTTGATGCGGGAGGTGAGCTCCTTGAGCAGGAAGCGCTTGTTGCCGATCTGGGTCTCGTCGTCGATGAAGTCGTGGTGCTCGAGCTTGACGAAGAAATAGCGCAGCTGGCTGCGCATGTGCGAGCAGAGCAGCATCAGGACGCCGTAGACGATGAACTTGGCGGCGATGAGCCCCCAGAGCGCCGCCGTGGTCAGGTCATAGCGGCCCTGCAGTCCCAGCCGCAGGCCGGCATAGACGGCGAGGCAGGACAGGAAGGCGACGAGCCCGCCCCGGTAGCCCCAGTTCAGCCCGGCGATGATCACCACCAGCATCAGGGCCTGGCCGGCCACCTCCACCGCATCGGTCTTCTGGACCAGCATGGCCGCGGACATCCCCAGGATGACCACGATGAGCACCAGGAAGATGATCATCTCGAACTTTGCGTACTTCAATGCGCCCCTCCCTCTCTTCTCGTCGCTCTCTTAAGGCGGGCAGGTGGGACAACTGGCCTCGCCCTTGACGGGGTCGTAGTCGTAGGGTTGATCCGAGTTCGGGCAGCGCAGGGAGCCGGCATCCCTGATGTAATCGGGAACGAGGTCGTCCAGGGTGGCGGGATAGTTCCCCTTGGTGGCGAGATAATGGAGGAGTTCCTCGTTGATGGTGCGGACGTTCGCCTTACAGGTAGTCTCCTTGGCCATGCTGGTGGAGACGATGTAGGAAGCCGTGGCTATGCCGACCAGGATGGAGATGATCAGGACCACGGCCATCAATTCGACCAGCGTGAAACCCCGCTCGTCTCGAAGAAGCCTCGACCATCCGGGCAAAATCGCTACCCCCTCTTGTCCTCAGTCTAGTTATCGGTAATCAGCCTTTACAGTTTAGCCGTTCGCGACCCGACTTTCCATACGTACGGGAGCCGTACGGGGCTCTCGCCCTCCGCCCCTTCCGCCCCGCGGCCGTTTGGAGCATAATACCCTGTATGAAGGAAGCCCTTTTCTACGAGCAGCTCGAAGAGAAGAAGGTCCACTGCACCCTCTGCCCGCAGAGCTGCGTCATCGCTCCGGACAAGCGGGGCTTCTGCCACGCCCGCGTCAACCGCGGCGGGCGGCTCTTCTCGGAGATCTACAACCGCGCCATGGCCGCCAACCTCGACCCGGTGGAGAAGAAGCCCCTCTACCACTTCCACCCCGGCGGGCTCATCTACTCCGTCGGCACCCGCGGCTGCAACCAGCGCTGCGATTTCTGCCAGAACCACCACATGCTGCAGCCGGACGCCCGGGTCTACGAGACCACCGCCCAGCGCGTGGTCAAGGACGCCCTGGACTCGGGCTCCTTCGGCGTGGCCTACACCTACAACGAGCCCTTCATCTGGTACGAGTTCGTCCTGGAATGCGCGGAACTGGCGCGGTCCCGCGGCCTCAAGAACGTCCTGGTCACCAACGGCCTCTACAACCCGGAGCCCTTCCGGCGCCTGGCCCCGCTCGTCGACGCCATGAACGTAGACATCAAGTCGATGGAGGAGTCCTTCTACAGGAAGGTGTGCAAGTCGAAGCTGGAACCCGTGCTCGAGACCTGCAGGGCGGCGCGGGCGGCCGGCATCCACCTGGAGATCACCAACCTGGTCATTCCCACCTTGAACGACTCCGTCCCTGACATCGAGAAGCTCACCGCCTTCGTGGCCGGCCTGGGGCGGGAGGTGCCGCTGCACTTCTCCGCCTACTTCCCCTGCTTCCGCATGACCATCGAGCCCACGCCCCTGAGCACCCTGCTGCGCGCCCGGGAGACGGCCGAAAGGGAGCTCGATTACGTCTATCTCGGCAACGTGCGCGCGGCCGAGGGCGGCAACACTCTCTGCCCCCGCTGCGGCAACCTACTGGTGAGGCGGGACGGCTACCGCACCGAGGTCAGCGGCATCGAGGAGGGGGCCTGCGGACGCTGCGGGCGGGCCGCCGACTTCGCCGGGCTGCCCGCGGGGCCGGGCGGCGGAAGCTGACGCGGCGGCCGGGTTCGGAGGCGGGAAGGGGGCACCGTGAACGCGAAGCGGAGGAACGCGGGCTGGCAGGCCCTCATCATCCTCCTCCCCCTCCTGGCCTTCTCGGCCTCCCTGCCCGTGTTCTACTTCTCCGTCTCTCCGGGCGCGGCGGAAGAGGTGGAGAGCCTGATCACCGTGGAGGGCTACCCGCCCCCGGCCGAGGGGCAGTTCTACCTTACCGCGGTGCGGGTGAGCGACCTCTCCGTGCTCACCCTGGCCCGGGCGAAGCTGCTCGAGCACCTGGAGGTGGAGAGCCTGCGCGACCTGGTGGGCCCGCAGCGCAGCTACTCCGATTACACCGCCCGCTCGGACGTGGGGATGGAGCTGAGCCAGCGGACCGCCATAGCGGTGGCCTTGAGACAGGAGGGCTACGAGGTGGGGGAGGAGCGGGCCGGCGTCGTAGTGCTGGGCATCGCCGCCGGCTCGTCCATCTCCGCCCGGGCCCGGGTGGGGGACGTCATCAAGGCGGTGGACGGGCAGGGGGTCAGCGACCTGGCGAGCCTGAAGTCCGCCCTGGCCTCCGGCGACCCGCTGCGCACGGTGGAGCTCGAGGTGGCGCGGGACGGGGAGACCGTGACCTACCCGGCGCAGCTGGGCACAAGCGGCGGGGACGACCCCCAGCCCTTCCTGGGCATCTACCCCCGCGACTACGTCGAGTACGATCTCCCCATCGAGGTGGAGCTGGCCATCTCCGGACTGACCGGCCCCTCGGCCGGACTGATGCTCTCCCTGGGCATCATCAACGTCATGCGCGGAGGCGGACTGGCCGGGGACTGGCGGGTGGCCGGCACGGGGGAGATCCTGGCGGACGGCTCGGTGGGCCCCATCGGCGGCATCAACCACAAGCTCAAGGCGGCGGCCGGCGCGGGCGCCCAGGTCTTCCTGGCCCCGGAGGAGAACTGCGCGGAGATCGAGGACCCCCCCGCCGGCCTGCGTATCCTTCCGGTGAGGGACATCGAGGGGGCCCTGGCGGCCCTCGCGTCCCTGCGGTGATCAGAAGAGCGCCGGCCCCTCCCCCGAGCCCTCCCCCGCATCGTCCGCGTCGTCCGCGTCGCCCGCGCCCAGGGGCACCACCAGCTCGGGCGGCAGCAGCCGGGCCATCATGCGGGCGTTGCGCACCGCCTGCCCCCGGTAGTGGTTGTTGAAGATGAGGTAGGTGTCGCCCCCCCTCGCCCCCGTCTCCGCCGCCAGGCCCAGCACCCCCGGCACCCACTCCCGCAGCTCCTCCTCACTGTAGAGGTAGTCGTAGCGCTCCCAGGCCTCGCGCTCGCGGTCCCACCAGGCCTCGGCGTTCCGTCCGTGGAAGCGCACGTAACCGGTGTCCCCGGAGAGCACGATCTCCGGCCCGACCAGGCCCTTCAAGCGGGGCTCGTCCACGCAGCAGAACCCCAGCCCCAGCTCCCGCAGCAGCCCCACCGCCTCGTCCTCCATCCAGCCCTGGTTGCGGAACTCCACTAAAACCACCTGGCCCGCCGTCCGCTCCCGCAGGAGGCGCAGGTAATCGCGGTTCTCCGGGGTGTTCATAAAGCCCCAGGGGAACTGGGCCAGCACCCCCGCCAACTTGCCGTGGTCGGCCAGCGGGCGGATGGAGGCCAGGAAGGCCCGGAAATCGGCCTCGTCCCCCGGCACCGAGTGGGTGATGCCCCGGTAGGCCTTGACCACGAAGCGGAAACCGGGCGGGGTTCGCCCGGCCATGGAGTTGAAGCGTTCGGGGGGCGGGACGGCGTACCAGGAGCTGTTGACCTCCACCACCGGGAAGCGCGCTGCATAGAACTCCAGCATGTGCCGGTTATCGAAGCGCTCGGGGTAGAACGGCCCTTTCCAGTCGGGGTAGGAGAACCCCGCCGTCCCCAGGAAGAGCACCGCAGCTGCCCGGTCAGTTCTCCAGTATCTTGACGTCGTCGATGGCGACGTCCACGTAGCTGTAGGCCACGCGCTCGTCCACGTTGCGGCGGTTCTTGAAGCGGAAGAGGAACACGGTGGGATAAACTCCCTCTACAAAGCCCTCTTTTTCCTCCCAGTGGGTCTTGGGCTTGGATTCCTTCACCGAAATGCGCACCAGCTTGCCCACCATCAGCTTCATCCGTTCCTTGATCTCGGTTACGCTGGTGTTCTCGATGCCCGTCTGCTTCACTTGACTCACTTCCTGACCTGCTTCTATATGTAACCAGTATATTTTCTGTCCTTATTTTACCATTTTTGACGACAATTTGCCCGGAGGAGTTCCCCCGAACCGGGCTCACGGGCACGAAATGCCTGCATAAAAGGGCTTTTAGCCCGGTTCAAGCCTCGGCTATCTCCCTCAGCCGCATGAGCGTCCGGCTGAGCAGCCGGGAGACGTGCATCTGGGATATTCCCAGTTCACGCGCGATCTCAACCTGGGTCATCCCCCGGAAGAAGCGCATGTAGACGATGCGCTGCTCCCGCTCGTCCAGGCGGCTGAGGAGGAGGGAGATGGTGGCGCGGTACTCGGTCTGCGAGTACTCGCCGTCCTCCTCGCCGATGTGGTCTATCAGGGAAAAGCCCCGGTCGGAGGCGGAATCGGAGCCCAGCCCGTCCAGGCTGACGTAGTCGGAGGCGTGGGAGCTCTCCAGCACCTCGACCACCTCCTCCTCGGACATGCCCATCTGCGCGGCGATCTCCTGCAGGGTGGGGGCGCGTTTCAGCTGATGGCTGAGGAACTCCACCGTCCGGCTGAGCTCGATGTCCTTCATCTGCAGGCGCCGGGGGACGCGCACCGCCCAGCCCTTATCGCGGAAGTGGCGCTTGATCTCGCCGATGATGGTGGGAGTGGCGTAGGTGGTGAACTCCACCCCCCGGTCGAGGTCGAAGCGGTCGATGGCCTTGATCAGGCCGATGAACCCCACCTGCAGCAGGTCGTCGAAGGGCTCGCCGCGGTTGACGAACCTGCGGGCCAGGTATTCCACCAGGTTGATGTGGAGGGAGATGATCTCGTCGCGTAAGCGGTTGTCGGGGTTGCGGCGCAGTTCGGCGAAGAGCTCGCGCACCCTCTCCTTCCTGGCCTGGTAATCCTGGCTGCTTCTCTTACCCATCCCCCGCCCCGGCGTCGTCCCTGTGCTTGCTGAGAACGATCCGGCAGCGCCCGTCTGAGTGCTCGATGCCGACCTCGTCGGAGACGGCGTCCAGGATGAGGCGGCTGAAGGAAGCCGGGATGCCCCTCGACTCCTCGTAGGGCTCGACCACCTCGGAGGTGAGGGTGATGCGCATGGACCCGGGCGCCGCGGCTATCTCCACCTCGACGTCGGAGGAGCCGGGAGCGTGGGTGAGGGCGTGGTTCCAGGCCTCGTCCACCGCTATGCGCAGGTCTTCCACCTTCTCCAGGTCGAAATCGAGGCGGCTGGCGATGAGGAACACCGCCACCCGTATCGCCTGGGAGTAGAAGGGCTGGGCGGTCGCCGTCAACCGGATGATCTCTTCAGTCGCCTCCATCGCATACTACCTCTTGGTCCGGGGACGGGCACGAAACACCGCTCAACCTGCCTCGCAGCTTTCCCCGTATACTTACCCCCGGCAGTCGGAACGAAACCACGTCAATTGAATTATAGTGGATTCTGTAATAATATTTAATGCGTCATCGAATGGGGGACATGCATGAGCCTGAAGCTGGAAAAGTCGTCGTATAAGGGTAGCGACGTGGTGCGCATGACCGGCGAGGTCGACCTGTGCACGGCGCCCGACTTGAAAGCCGCCATCTACGAACTGCTCGACGCGGGGGCGGACGACGTGGTCCTGGACATGACCGGCCTGGAATTCATGGACTCGGCCGGCCTCGGGGTGCTGGTGGGCACCCTCAAGCGCGTCCGCTCCGCCGGCGGCTCGCTCCACCTGGTCTGCGACCGCGACAACATCCTCAAGGTCTTCAGCCTCACCGGCCTGGACAAGGTCTTTTCCGTCTGCCCCACCCTGGAGGACTGCCCGCTGGGCGGTTGAGGCCCTGATCGGCTCACGATAAATGCTTGATGCTCGGGCCGGGGCTGGTATAATCACCTTGTTTGCCGCGATGAGAAGATGGTCGGGACTTGATAAGTAAATACCGGGGGAGTACCCGAGTGGCCAAAGGGGACGGACTGTAAATCCGTTGGCGCAGCCTACGCAGGTTCGAACCCTGCCTCCCCCACCAGCATAGAAACGGCAGGTCAGACGGCCTGTCGTTTTGGTTGTAGGAAAATATGAAATTCCTTGGATCGCCTTGCTTTCCACGCATGTTCCACACGGTTTAGCACGACCATAGGCGAGAATTGGCGTTATAAGGAGAAAACTCGCGTTTTCCGCCAATCAATCACCTTGCAGAATACCAACACCGGAAATGTCGTAGCTTAGTGCTATGTTAAGGAACTTGCCCAAGGGGCGGAGCCTGAGAAGGCAAACTGCTTAGAGAAGGAGATGCTATGAAGACCTATTCTCATTCCCGGCTGGAGGCGTTTCAGAACTGCCCTCTCATGTACAAGTACGAGAACATCGACCGGATTAAGTCCGACCGTGACGGTATCGAGGCCTTCATGGGCAGCCGCTCACACGAGGCATTGGAGAAGCTCTACCGCGACCTCAAGCTCTCCAGGCTCAACTCGGAGGAAGAGCTGGCAGGCTACTACAACGAGGTATGGGATAAGAACTGGCACGAGAAGGTATTCATCGTCCGGAAGGACTACACTGCCGAGGATTATCGTCGGACCGGCGAAAAGGCGGTTCGCGATTACTACCGGCGCTATGCCCCCTTCGACCAGGGCAAGACAGTCTGGATCGAGCAGAACATCAGGGTCAAGCTTGATGAGGCCGGCGAATACGTGATCAACGGATTCGTGGACCGCCTGGTTGATCTGGGAAATGGCGCCTACGAGGTGCACGACTACAAGACGTCCAATACCCTTCCCAGCCAGGAATACCTGGACAGGCAGAGGCAGTTGGCGCTGTACCAACTTGCAGTTGAGGACTATTTCTCGGACGTTGGCGAAGTGGAACTGGTCTGGCACTACCTGGTGTTCGACAAGGAGCTGCGTTCGACCCGCACTCATGAGCAGCTGGTTAAACTAAGAAGTGAAGTCATGGAGTTGATTGACGAGATTGAGGGGACCGACGAATTCCAGGCAAACGAGTGCAGCCTCTGTGCCTGGTGCGATTATCAGGACATATGCCCCAAGCACAAGCATCTGTTCCAGGTCGAGGAATTGCCAGTGAGGGAGTTCAAGGCAGACGATGGTGTAAGACTCGCCGACAGGTATGTACTGCTGAAAGAGCAGGAAAAGGAAGCCAAGGCCGAGGCGGAGGCGCTGAAGTTAGATATAGGGGAGTATTGCAAACAACTTGACGTGGACAGACTGCGTGGTTCAAACAAGATCCTCACAGTGACTATCGCCGAGAAATCGGCGTTTCCGAAGTCTGACAGCAAGGAACGGCCGGCGCTCGAAGAGGCCATAAGGGAGATAGGTCGCTGGGACGAAGTGGCACCGCCCTCCTTGAGCCTCAACAAGCTGGAGAAGGCTTACAGAGAAAGGAGCTGGCCCGAAGAGGAGCTTTCCCGGCTGGAGCCTTTCGTTTCGCTGGAGGAGAGTGTAACCATAAGGCAGCGCAAAGCCGAAGAAATCGGCGATTAGAGGAACCGAAGATGATCGAAGAGAAGCCCATAGACAAGCTCATCAAAACGATTAGCAAGTCCTCCAAGGCGGATAAACAGGAGAAAGTTGAAGCGTTTAGGTCGCTCATGGAGGATGGAAGCGCGAAGGCAATTCGGGCAATGGCGATTGCCATGATTCATGAGGCACCTGCGTTTTACGATTACGCAGAAATCATCAAGCCGCTGGATAGGGAGGGCATTGAGGATCTCTGGGAAATGATACGCGACGACAAGCAAAACGATCGCCACGGCGCCGCAGTTGCTCTCTCCTGTGTGGAGCACCCGTATGCCAGGAATGTCTTGTGGAGGATATTGGAGTGTGTTGATGACGATTGCCGCGCTCAGGCGATGATAGAACTCGGGTACAGGCCAAACCCTGAAATGGCCGAAGTGGTAGCAGGATACCTTGAGGACGAAGACTACACAGTGAGAAAGTTCGCAATCAGGTACTTAGGCGACTGTAGGAAAGAGAAATATCTTGAGGAGATAAGGAAGGCAACTGAGGTTAACGACCCAGACATGCAGGTTGAGGCGGCAACGGCTCTGGCTAAACTTGGAGACGATGAAGGCTTCACGATGCTGCGCAGAATCTCGGAAAGCGAGCCTGACACCTTGATTCGGGCTTATGCCGCCGCGGCACTCGTGCGCATGGGTGATAAAGAAGCGATTGATATACTTTTTAGTTTTGCAGAGAGCTGTGAGTGCTCATGCACGAGAACCATTTCAGAAGGGGTACTTAGGGGACTCGGGCTCCGTTAAGCTGAACGAAAATATGACCTATCGAATTGACCTGAAAGAGGGGCGAAATGGGCAAAAGGGACTTCTACATCGAAGGTGAACCAGTCAGTTACAGCTCTGGCCAGCGTGAAAAAGTCTGGAAAGACAAGATTGAAAAGACGTTAAAAGAACCAGAAGGAGACAACATGGGGATGGTCTTACAATTCACCATTCAAGAGGGCAGACACATCGATCTTGATAATCTTTGCGACCCGGTGTTTAGTGCGGTTGTCGGTAGAAAGCGTTGGTTTGATGGAAAGAGGCCCAATATAGACTGGTGGCGTGCGAAAAAGAGAGAAGGGAATGATCAAGGCCTAAGAATTTGGATAAAGAATGCAGGAGACTCAGTGCTTGATAAAATTGAAAAGAGCGGGGAAGGGGATGTTCTTTCGGGAGTATATCCAAGCGAACCTTCTGGGAATCTCCCTGAAAGCCTGAATGATAGAACCTACTCGAGCTGGGTTGAGAATAGTCGTAAGGCCCAGATAGCTGAAGACATTAGTGCCAGGTTTATCGTGCGTCTTGAGTTCGGCGAAAAGGCTGGCAGGAGAAGGAACCTCGGCGACATTAGCAGTAGCAGCATTAAGGCAATCATTGATGGGATGCATCCTATTTTCGGGAGGGAAGACGACAAGAGGCGTGGTCCCAAAGACTGGAAGGTCGTAGACCTTCAAGTGGAAAGGGGTGTAAGGGGAGTCGAGGAAGATCACGTGCAAATAGATGTTTGGAGAGCCTAGTCACGGTATTCGCGTCAGTTGGTTTACAAAAGGTGTAGGTTCGACCATGCACCCCCCACAATAATAGTAACGTCAGTATCGAAGGAATATTTAGTTTCCAAGAAACCAACCCTCTAGTAGATTCCGAGCGATTCAGTGGCAGAAGTTAGCCCTTATCTATGATGGCACCTTCCATTCACTTTCCCCACCCTCCGCGTAAGCGTTTGAAGTAATTTCCGCCGAGCGAATC
>CAZETE010000039.1:0-24199 GCA_964515075.1 uncultured Actinomycetota bacterium
GGGAGGAGAAGACCGCCAGCGGTCTGGTCATCCCCGACACCGCCAAGGAGAAGCCTCAGGAGGGCGAAGTCCTGGCGGTGGGGCCCGGCAAGTACGAGGACGGCAAGCACGTGCCCATGGAGGTCAAGGTGGGCGACAAGATCATCTATTCCAAGTACGGCGGCACCGAGGTCAAGGTCAAGGGCGAAGACTACCTCATCTTGAGCGAGAGGGACATCCTCGCCGTCATCGAGTAGAGCCCGCAGCGACCCGTGATCACGCTCAGTGAGTTACTTACAGGAGGTTAGAGAATGGCTAAAGAGATCAAGTTCGACGAGGACGCGCGGCGCTTGCTCGAATCAGGCGTGAACAAGCTGGCCGACGCGGTCAAGGTCACCTTGGGCCCCAAGGGCCGCAACGTCGTGCTCGAGAAGAAGTTCGGCGCGCCGACCATCACCAACGACGGCGTCACCATCGCCCGCGAGATCGAGGTGGAGGACGTCTACGAGAACTGCGGCGTGCAGCTGGCCAAGGAAGTCGCCACCAAGACCAACGACGTAGCCGGCGACGGCACCACCACCGCCACCGTGCTGGCCCAGGCCATGGTGCGCGAGGGCATGCGCAACGTGGCCGCCGGAGCGAACCCCATGCTGCTCAAGCGCGGCGTGGAGAAGGCCGTGGACCTGGTGGTCGAGTCCATCAAGAAGGCTTCCAAGGAGATCGAGGGCAAGGAGGAGATCGCCCGCGTGGCCGCCATCTCCGCCGACAACGACGAGGTCGGGGACATCATCGCCGAGGCCATGGAGAAGGTGGGCAAGGACGGGGTCATCACCGTGGAGGAGGCCCAGACCTTCGGGATGTCCTTCGAGGTGGTCGAAGGCCTGCAGTTCGACAAGGGCTACCTCTCCCCCTACATGGTCACCGACGCCGAGAGGATGGAGGCCGTGCTGGACGAGCCCTTGATCCTCATCGCCAACCAGAAGATCAGCTCGGTGGCCGACCTGCTGCCCGTGCTGGAGAAGGTCATGCAGGCGGGACGCCCGCTGCTGATCATCGCCGAGGACGTCGAGGGCGAGGCCCTGGCCACCCTGGTGGTCAACAAGATCCGCGGCACCTTCCAGTCGGTGGCGGTCAAGGCCCCCGGGTTCGGCGACCGCCGCAAGGCCATGATGCAGGACATCGCCATCATCACCGGCGGCCAGGTCATCAGCGAGGAAGTCGGCATCAAGCTCGAGAACACCACCCTGGACATGCTGGGCAAGGCCCGCCAGGTCAAGGTGACCAAGGAAGACACCATCGTCGTCGAGGGCACCGGGAGCGCCGACGAGATCAAGGGCCGCATCAACCAGATCAAGGCCGAGATCGACCGCTCCGACTCCGACTTCGACCGCGAGAAGCTGCAGGAGCGCCTGGCCAAGCTCTCCGGAGGCGTGGCCGTCATCAAGGTCGGCGCCGCCACCGAGGTGGAGCTGAAGGAGAGGAAGCACCGCATCGAGGACGCCCTTTCCGCCACCAAGGCCGCCGTGGAAGAGGGCATCGTCCCCGGCGGCGGCGTGGTGCTGGTCAACGCCATCCCCGCAGTGGTCACCGACAATCTCGAGGGCGACGTCAGGACCGGCGCCGAGATCGTCCGGCGCGCCCTGGAGGAGCCCATCCGCCTGATCGCCGCCAACGCCGGGGCCGAGGGTTCCGTGGTGGTGGAGAAGGTCAAGGGCCTGGAGGAAGGCGTGGGCTTCAACGCCGTCAACGGCGAGTACGTGGACATGGCCAAGGAAGGCATCATCGACCCCGCCAAGGTGACCAGGTCGGCCCTGCAGAACGCCGCCTCCATCGCCGGCCTCATCCTCACCACCGAGGCCGTGGTGGCCGAGGTCCCCGAGAAGGAAGGCATGGGCGGCATGCCCCCGGGGATGGGCGGGATGCCCCCCGGAATGATGTAAGCGGCAACCCGCGGCGAGCATCGCAACGCATCTTGGGCGGCCCTCCGGGGCCGCCCTTTCGCTTATCCGGGCACCGCAGCCGGGGAGGGCGGCGCGGGCGGCCGGCGCCCCGGGCATCTGCGGCGGCTGCTAAAAGGCTTGCGGTGATCCGTTGGTCTATAATGATGGCATGTCCAAGTTCCACGCCGCCGCCGCGCTGGCCCTCGTCTTGCTCGCGGGTTGCGGCGGCGACGCTCCCGGCAGGGCGGGCGCGTACGGTTACCGGGTGGTGCGGGAACTGCCCCATTCCCGGGACTCCTATACCCAGGGGCTGCTACTGGACGAAGGCTTCTTCTACGAGGGCACCGGCCTGTACGGTGAGTCGAGGTTGATGCGGATAGACCCCGCCACCGGGAACCCGCTCTGCACCTTCGAACTGGGGCCCGGATACTTCGGCGAGGGGGTGGCCGTCCTGGGCGACGAGGTCTTCCAGCTCACCTGGAGGGAACGGACCGGTTTCGTCTACGCCAAGGACGGCCTGGTCCCCCGGAGGACCTTCTCCTACCCCGGCGAAGGCTGGGGCCTGACCAGCGACGGGGAATGCCTGATCATGAGCGACGGAACTTCCGTGCTGCGCTTCCTCGACCCCGTGAGCCTGGAGGTGCGGCGGTCGGTGGAGGTCACGGGCCCGGAGGGCCCGGCCGGACGCCTGAACGAGTTGGAATACGCGGACGGAACCGTCTACGCCAACGTCTGGAGACGGGACGTCGTCTTAGCGATATGCCCCGAGGACGGGCGGGTGACGGCCTGCATCGACCTGACCGGCTTGAACCCCTATACCGGCGGAGCGGCGGACGAATACTGCCTGAACGGCATCGCATGGGACCCGACGAGCGGCCACCTGGTGGTGACCGGGAAGTGCTGGCCCCTGCTCTACGAGATCGAACTGGTGGAGAGGCGGGGGTCGCCCTGATATACTGGGGCGGTATCCCCCGGAAAGACTACGGAGGTGGACGATGAAGGTCTTTAAGTGCAGGATCTGCGGCGATCCCTACCTCGGCGCGGCGGCGCCGACGAACTGCCCCTTCTGCGGGGCGCATCAGCAGTACATGGTGCCGCTCGACCAGTGGGCGGAGAACCCCGTCGGCGAGCTCTCCGAGGCGGAGCGGAAGGACCTCGAGGACACCCTGCAGCTGGAGATCGACAACTCCACTTTCTACCGGTCGGCCGCGACAGCGGCCACGGACCTGGACGGGCAGATGCTCTTCAAGGCGCTCTCCAAGATCGAGGCGGAGCACGCCTCCGCGGTGGCCAAACTGCTGGCCGTTCCCAAGCCCGACCTGGGCTCCATCAGCCAGGAGGCCTTTCCCACCACCGCCGAGAACATGCGGGACTCCCTGCGGCGGGAACAGCGCGCGGTCAAGCATTATACCGAAGCCCTCCAGAGGGCGACCGACGCCCGGGTGCGCGAGTTCTTCGAGGCCCTCATCGAGATCGAGAGCGACCACATCGCCCTGGCCACCGAGCGCCTGTAAATCCGGGGTCAGGCCCTGACAACAATTGACGAAACCACATCATCCGTTAGAGCCGATAACGGTTTCGTCAATTGTTGTCAGGGCCTGACCCCGTTTGTTATCCTAGATGGGTCACGTCGGGGTGTAGCGCAGCTTGGTTAGCGCGCGGCGTTCGGGACGCCGAGGTCGGAGGTTCAAATCCTCTCACCCCGACCATTTTCTTCCAAGATTAAAGGAGGGCCCGCGCGCGGGCCCTCCCTCCGGGCGCTTATGCTTATCCGCCGAGTTTCTTCTGCGACTTGAATTCCCGGTTCTCCTGGTCCTGGGCCTCGATCTCCTTGTCGATCTTCTGGATGTTCAGGTACTCGGGGCCGGCCAGCAGCGCCGTCAAGTCCACGGTTCCCGCCTGGATCTCCGGCAGGTACTTCTCGAGCATGGCGTTGCCCGCCTCAAGCAGCGAGGCGTACTTGGCTATGACGGAGACCTGCATGCCGGCGTAGGCGACGTAGTCCTCGACGTCGGTGAGGGGGAGGATCTTCTCGTACTCCGTCTTGGCCTGGGCCATGAACGACTCCACCTTCTGGCCCTGGGCGGTCAGGGAGGCGAGGAGGTCGGGCAGCTGATCCGCCGAAGCGGTCATCAGCTTGGGCATGAGTTTCTGCATCTCGTCGTAGGCTGCGGCCCCCTGAGCGTAGAAGTCATCCCCCGCGTTCATGTGCTCCTTGGCCGCGGCCTTGTCCTTGCTCTCGCTCCCGCACCCCGCCGCGGCCACGACGGCCAGGGCCATGACCAGCGCCAGCAGCAACACTCCGAACCTCTTCATACGGCGGCACCTCCTCGTCTCTCCAACAAGAACCTCTCTTTCATTCTAACGGATAGTTTCTGCAACGGACAGGCCTTTCCCTTGCGGCAAGACCCTCGGACGCCGGGCAGGCCGGGCGGTACGGCCTACCGTTCACCCCCGTCCATGCGGGCGATGAGGGATCCGGCGTGGACGCGGAACCCCAGCTTCCCGTAGAGGGCCAGGGCGGCCTCGTTGTCGGCCTGGGTCTCCAGGCAGACCTCCCTTCCCTCGGCCAGGGCCAGGGCGCAGAGCAGGCTGCAGACCGCCGCCGCCGCGCCCCGGCGGCGGGCCCGGGGGCGGGTGAACACCCCCGAAAGCTGGGAGAGGGAGCCCGTCTCCACCTCCAGTTCGGCCTTGGCGGCCAGGCGCCGCCCGTCGGGCAGGACCGCCGCCCGCCCCCTTTCGGCCACCTCCAGGACGCGCCGCCGCAGGAAGGAGTCGGCCGCCGCCCGGCCCAACAGGTGCCGCTGCAGCCCCTTCTCCAGGTCGACCATCTCGGAGAGGTCGGCGGCGGCGGAAAAGCGGGCTGCCGCGGTGGGGACGGGCCGGAAGTCCTCCCGGCGCAGGGCCATGACCACTTCCCGCTCCCGCTCCGCCACCGGCAGCGCCCCCTCCAGCAGGGCGAGGGCCCCCTCCAGCACGGCGGGGTCGCCGGTGAGCGACAGCGGCTTGCGGCCGTCCTCGAGCGCTTCCAGCACCAGGGCGGCGAGTACCCCGGCCAGGCCGGCGTAGAACCTCCAGAATCCCAGGTTGCTGCAGAAGAGCACCCCGCGCAGCCGCTCTCCCCCGGCGAAGTAGCCGTACAGGCTGCCCTGTTCCGGCAGGCCCAGGTTGAAGGACCCGTACTTCCGCAAGGTGGCGATGGTCCAGATGTTGCGGTAGGCGTCCTCCAGCAGAAAGCCCAGGGCCGTCCCTTCCTCGCCCGGGCGCAACAACTGAACGCAGCCCGTCCGCTCCTCCATGCCACCATTCTGCCACAGGCCCCGGGGCCGGGAAAGCCGCGGGCCCCGCCCCCCTCTTCTCGCTGCGCCCCTCCCCTCCCCTCGGCCCCTTCCCCCCGCTTGTTATAATGATGTGGCAGGAAAGGAGGTCGGGAAGGGCTTGGAAGGCGGTTTCTTCAACCCGGCGGTGGAGCGCCTCTCGCGGGAAGAGATCGAGGCGCTGCAGTCGCGCAGGCTCCGCGAGGTGGTCGAGGGCTGCGCCGGCAGCGCCTACTACGCGTCTCTCTTCAAGCGCGAGGGCATCGACCCGGGGGCTTTCCGCGGCCTGGAGGACCTGCGCCGCGTCCCCTTCCTGGTCAAGCAGACCCTGAGGGACTCCCCCGGCGCCGACTTCCTCGCCGTGCCCCTGGACGACATCGTGCGCATCCACTCCACCTCGGGCACCACCGGGCAGGCGGTGGTCGTCTATCACACCCGGGAGGACATCGCGGCCTGGGCGGAGCTGGTGGCCCGCTGCATGTACATGACCGGGGTGCGCCGTTCCGACGTCTTCCAGAACATGATGGGCTACGGGCTCTTCACCGGCGGCCTGGGCTTCCACTACGGAGCGGAACTCCTCGGCGCCCTGACCATCCCGGCGGGTGCGGGCAACAGCCGCCGGCACATCCAGCTGATGCGGGACTTCGGGACCACCGCGGTGCACATCATCCCCTCCTACGCCCTCTACCTGGTCAGCGTGTTCGAGGAGATGGGCCTGGACCCCCGCTCCGACACCAGCCTGCGCATCGCCTTCATCGGGGCGGAACCGCACTCCGAGGACATGCGCCGGCGCATCGAAGAGGCCTACGGCGTGGACGCCTTCAACTCCTACGGCCTCACCGAGATGAGCGGGCCGGGGGTGGCCTTCGAGTGCCCGGCCAAGGACGGCATGCACGTCTGGGAGGACAGCTTCATCGTGGAGGTGGTCGACCCGGCCACACTGGAGCCGGTGCCCGACGGCGAGGAGGGCGAGCTGGTGCTCACCGCCCTGCACCGCCGGGGCATGCCCCTGCTGCGCTACCGCACCCGCGACCTCACCCGCATCATCCCGGGGACCTGCGCCTGCGGCCGCTCCCACCGCCGCATCGCCCGCCTCAAGGGGCGCACCGACGACATGTTCATCGTCAAGGGCGTGAACATCTTTCCCATCCAGGTGGAGCAGGTGCTGCTGCGGCTGCTGGGGGTGGGTTCCAACTACCGCATCCACCTCGAGCGGGAGGAGGACCGGGACGACATGCGGGTGATGGTCGAGGTGACCGGGGACATCTGGCACGGCAACGTGCACGAGCTGAAGGACCTGCAGAGGCGCATCCGCGAGGAGCTGCGCTCGGAGATACTGGTGTCGCCGCTGGTGGAGCTGGTGGAGCCCGGCGCCCTGCCCCAGGCCGAGGGCAAGGCGACGCGGGTGGTGGACACGCGGGAGAACGGATGACCGGAGAGCCGGACGGCCGGCCGCCGGCCGTCCGGCAGACCACGGGGGGTTGAGGGATGGCGCAACAGATCAACGTCTTCGCCCAGAACAAGCCGGGACGGCTGGAGCACCTCACGCGGGTGCTCATGGACTCGGGGGTGAACATCAGGGCCATCACCCTGGCGGGGCAGGAGGAGTTCGGGGCGGTCAAGCTGCTGGTGGACGACCCGGACAGGGCCTACGAGTCCCTGACGGGCGAGGGGTTCACCGCCTACAGCAAGGAGGTCATCGCCGTCATCATGAACGACCGCCCCGGCGGCCTGCACGAGATCCTCAAGGTCCTGGACGCGCGGGGCATCAACGTAGAGGACGCCTACGGCTTCGTCATGCAGGACTCCAAGACGGCCCTGCTGGTGGTGGAGGTGGAAAAGATCCCCGAGGCGGAGGAGGTGCTGCGCTCGGCGGGCCTGCGCACCCTCTCCGACGAGGAGCTCTACCAGATCTGAAGGGGAGCGCATGACGAGCGAAAGGGGGCGGTGATGGGCAGCATCGTGGCTTTCGCCAACCAGAAGGGCGGGGTGGGCAAGACCACCACCGTCATCAACCTGGCCGCCGCCCTGGCCGAACTGGGCTGGTCCCTCCTCCTGGTCGACCTGGACCCGCAGGCCAACCTGACGGCGGGCCTCGGCACGGACCCCGGCGAGCTGGAGTACGCCCTGGGCGACCTGCTGCTATCGCGGCGCATCGGCCTGGATGAGATCCTAGTGGAGAGCGGCATCGACGGCGCGGACCTGGCCCCCTCCAACATCGAGCTGGCCAGGTTCGACATCAACGTGGCCCGGGAGCGGGGGCGGGAGCGCATCCTGGCCGAGCGGCTCAAGGGGGCGGCGGACCACTACGACCTGGTCTTCATCGACTGCCCGCCCGCCTTCAACCTGCTCACGGTAAACGCCCTGACGGCCGCGGACTACGTGGTGGTCCCGGTGCAGTGCTACTTCTACTCGCTGCAGGGCCTCGCCAGCCTTGCCTCCACCATCTCGGACATCCGCGACGCCTACAACGGGGACCTGGAGGTGCTGGGGGTGCTGGCCACCGCCGCGGAGACCGGCACCAACATCGCCCGTCTGGTCATCGAGCGGCTGCGGGAGCAGTTCGGGAAACGGGTATTCGACACGGTGATACGCAAGAGCGTGCGGGTGGCGGAGGCGCCCATGTACGGCAGGCCGCTGCTGTCGCTCTCTCCCTCGCACGACGTCTCGCGCGCCTACCGCGAGCTGGCGGAGGAGTTCGTGGGGCGGCTGTAAGAGTCTGACTGGTGCCCGGCCTGGGCAGTGATATCTATGAACAAGCGGAACCCCCAAAGCCCAGGCACTGGGACACCAGGGGAAAGAGGAGGGGAAGGGATGGATTACGCGGCGCAGGCGGAGGAGCTCAAGCGGGTACTGGGACTGGCCGGAGAGCCGGTGGCGGTGACCTACACCAACGACGAGGCGCCCGACCCGGGCAACGGCCGGGTCCGGATGTGCCGGGCCTTGAAGAAAGCGGCGGAGGGACGGAGTTACCTCATCGACCTGGAGCGTTCGGCCTGCCCCGGCGGCACCTGGCACTGCGGCCTGGCCGAGCCGGTGTCCGGCCCGGCCCGGCGGAGGCTGCAGCGGTTCCTCACCCGGGGGGAGAAGCTCACCGCCTCCATCGTCTCCTTCGAGCGCATGACCAGGCTGGGCTCCCCTCCCCCCAGCGGGCTTGCCGACCGCATCGTCCTCACCCCTCTGGCCAAGGCGGAGATCCGCCCCGACCTGGTCGTCTTCCTCTGCAACGCCGAACAGGCCTGCCGCCTGATCACCCTGGACACCTACTGGGACGGCGTCCCGCCCCGCACCGAGCTCTCCGGCTCGCTCTGCCACGCGGTCGTCTCCTATCCCCTGGTGACCGGGAACACCAACCTCTGCCTGGGGGACTGGACCGCCCGCCACGCGCAGAGGTTCGCGCCGGAGGTGGTCTTCCTGACCGTGCCCTACGAGCGGCTGCACAACCTCGTCCTGGCCGTCCCCGAGTGCACGGCGGGCACCGCCGCTCCGGAGATGCCGCCGGACCTGCGCAGCCTCGAGGCCGAAGGGGACGAGGACTGAGGCGGCCCGCGGGCGAGCCCCCTACTGGTCCATTGGTTGAACCAACCCTTGCCAGGCGCGGGGCCGGGCGCATAGAATATTGACGGCGTGAGCCCGTCGTCGGTGGTGGTGGTTGTGCGCGTGGAGAGGAGGCTTCCGTGAAGGTGGACGTGGTTACCGGCGCGTGCGGTTTCTCCGGCAGTTACGTGATCAAGGAGCTGTTGAAGAGCGGGCGCAGGGTGCGCGCCACCGACCTGGAGGGGGCCTACGACTCCCCCAAGGCCCGGGAGCTGCGCGGCATCCTCGACCTCGACTACGAGCGCGACGGGGTGGAGTGGGTGCCCTCCGACGTCACCCGCCGCCAGACCCTTGACGCCGTTTTCGAGGGGGAGGTGGGCTGCCTCTTCCATACCGCGTCCCTCTACGACTACTCCGCGCCGTGGGAAGCGCTGGAGAAGGTCAACATCCGGGGCATCGAGAACCTGCTGGACGCGGCGCTGGCGGGCAAGGTCGAGCGGATGATCCACTGGTCCACCTGCGGGGTCTTCGGGCACAGCTACTTCAACGGCTCCTACCAGGAGATGCGCCCCTGGCTGCCCGCCGCCGAGATGCTCTGGAACGTGCTGGTGCGCCCGTGGCAGGCGGACGGCTCCTTCCGGCGGCCGGCGCGCCGCCCCAACAACCAGCCCATGACCGAGAACCGCTCCAACCCCAAGAACACGGCGGGGGACAAGCCCGCGGGGACCTGGTTCTCCAACGAGTACTCCCGCTCCAAGTGGATACAGGAGCAGCTGGTCTGGCGCTGCCACCGCGAGCGGGGCCTGCCGGTGACGGTGGTGCGCCCCGCCCCCATCTACGGGCCGGGCTCGGAGTACGGGGCCACCGGGCTGATGATCGAGATCTCCGAGGGGCTCCTGCCGGTCTATCCCGCCGGGTCGAAGTGGCTCCTCTTCGGGGGCAACGTGCACGCCCTGGACCTGGCGCGGGCGGTGGTCTTCCTCTCGGAGCGGCCGGAGACCGTCGGCGAGGACTACAACGTGGCCGACGGCTGCCTCTTCACCCACCGCGAGGCCATCGAGTTCACCTGCCGGCTGCTGGGCCGGCGCTGCCACTTCATCCCGGGCATGCCCATGTGGCTGTGGCAGTGGCTGATACAGCGGGTGGGCCTGGCCAACCTGTGGCTGGAGAAGAGGTTCCCCCGCTACACGCGGAGCCGGGTGATGGACATGGGCCAGCTCACCTACCTGACCATGGGCATCTGGATCAGCAACCGCAAGCTGCGCGACCTGGGGTTCGAGTTCATCTACGCCGACGCGCGCGACGGCCTGGCGGACACCGTCGCCTGGCTCTCGGAGAACGGGCGCATACAGTAGGGGCAGCCGGCGCGGCGCGTAAGCCTCCCTGGAGGCGCGGGCGAGGGTAAAGGGGAAGGCGCCTTCCTTCCGACAACATCAATGGAAGCGAGCGGAAGGAGGGGAGGCGTATGGAGGTCATCCTCATCGGGCACCGGGGCGGCGTGGAGTTCGGCCCGGAGAACACCCTGGAGGCCCTGGCCGGCGCCCTGGAGCACGGGGTCACCTGCATCGAGACGGACGTGCGCCAGACCGCCGACGGAGTCCCGGTCATCCACCACGACCCCGAGGTGGACTCGCTGGGCATCGACAGGCTCACCCTCTCCGAGCTCCGTTCGCTGGACCGCGGGATCCCCTCGCTGGTCGAGTACATGGACCTGGCGGCGGGCCGCTGCCGCTTCAACCTGGAGATCAAGCAGGCCGACCCCGCCGTGCTCCTCGAGGCCCTGGAGCCCTACGACCTCTCGGGGGTCTTCTTCTCCTCCTTCAACGCGGAGATCGTCGAGGGGCTGCGCGGCCTCTCCCCCGGGCTGGAGACGGGGCTGCTGGTCAACCACCTGTTCAAGAACTCCGAGGCGGTGGAGTTCGCGGCCGCCCGCGGGTTCGAGGTGCTCCTGCCCTTCGTTATGATGACCACCCGCCACCTGGTGGAGCATGCGCACTCCAAGGGGATTAAGGTCATCGCCTGGACGGTCAACCGCGCCCTGGAGCTGGACCGCCTGCTCGGCCGCGGCGTCGACGGCATCATCACCGACCGCTACACCGCCTTCCGCGACCACCTGCTGAAGAAGGGCCACCAACCCGTCGACTACCCCCGCTGAAGGCCCTTCAGCGGATGGGAGCCTGCCGGTACGATGTCTTCGGGGGGGCGGGGCCGGAAGCCTCGGATCCGCCGAGAGTGTGATAGGGTAGTGGTGGGTATGGAGATTGTCGGCGCGAGGGACTGGAGCAGGATTTGCGCGTAGTCATCTGCGGGGCGTCCGGGCAGCTGGGCTCGGAGCTGGTGGAGGTCTTCGGGAAGCGGGGCGACGAGGTATCGGGCTTCGACCTGGACCTGGACATCACCGACTACGACGCGGTGATGGGGAGGATTCCCGCCCTCCGGCCCGGGCTTTTGGTGAACGCCGCCGCCGACCTGGACTCGGACGCGGCGGAGGGCGACCCCGAGCCCTCGCTGCGGGTCAACTTCTCGGGCACCGCCAACCTGGCCCTGGCCGCGCGGGAAGCCGGCTGCCCCCTGGTCTTCCTCTCCTCCGACTACGTCTTCGACGGCGGGAAGGGCGCGGCCTACGACGAGTTCGACGCGCCCAACCCCCAAGGGGTCTACGCGCGGGCCAAGCTGGCGGCGGAGCGCTACATCCCGGGCGTGGCTCCCGGTTACTACATCTTCCGCACCCAGTGGCTGTTCGGGCGCTACGGGAAGCGCAACTTCGTCAAGAGCATCCTGCGCAACGCCAGGGCGCAGGGGCGCCTGCGGGTGGTCACCGACGAGGTGGGCACCCCCACCGGGGCGCGCGACCTGGCGCAGATCATCGCCCGCGTCTCGGCGACGGGTCGGTTCGGCCTCTACCACGCCACCAACACGGGGGTCTGTTCCCGCTTCGACTTCGCCCGGGAGATACTGGCGGCCGCGGGGTGGACGGACATTCCGGTGGAGCCCATCACCTCCGCCGACCTGGGGCTGCCCTGCCCCCGCCCCCCCTATTCCCCCCTGGACAACCTGCGCCTGCGGCTGGCCGGCTTCCCGCCGTCCCGCCACTACCGCGAGCCCCTGCGGGAATACGTGGGCTGGCTGCTGGAGGACGAGAGCAGGCTGGGAACGGCGGGGGGGTAGGTGCGCCGCCGCCCGGCCGCGCGGTTTTGAGATACAATTATTGTTACGGCGCCGGTCGGCCCCGGGGAGGTGTGGGATGTTTGGCTCGCAACGCGGTTCCGCAGCGGGCCGGGTGGCCCTGGCAGTGATCCTGCTGGCGGCCGCCGCGGCCGTCCTCTACTGCGCGGCCTTGCGGGATAAGGGCGAAGAGGCCGAGGCCCCGGGCGCCGCGAGCCAAGCCGCCACCCCCTCCCGGCAGGACCAGGGCGCCGCGGCGGAGCCGGGCTCCACCGGCTCAGGCAGCGGCTCCGGCATGGGCCCCGGCCAGGGAAGCGTCCGGTCCGCTCCGGGGAGCAACGTGCGCGACGAGGTCGCGGCGGTCTCTCCCCCCGTCGATACCGGCGAGGAGGCCCTCGCGGCGGTGCTGCAGTCGCCGGAGGCGCTCGACTGGTACTGGGCGGTGGACGACCCGCGCTACGAGGCGACGGACTCGGGCTCATACTACGTCGTCCGCCTCTACGCCGTCGTCCCGGCCGAGGGGACCTCGCCCGAGAGCCAGGCCGAGTTCGGCCGCTGGCGCGTGGACAAGCAGACCGCTGCAGTCTCGGATACGACCAGGTAGGTTAGGACCAGGGAAAGGAGAGGGAAGATGGCAACTTACGTCCTCATCAGCCGCCTGACCGACGAGGGGTGCGCCACCCTGACCAAGAACCCCGAGCGCATCAAAGAGGTCAACGCGGACGTGGAGTCCATGGGGGGCAGGATCGTGGCCCAGTGGGTGGTGCTGGGGCCCTTCGACTTCATCAACGTGGTGGAGGCGCCGGACAACGCCACCATCGCCAAGATCTCCGTCCAGCTGGCCTCGCGCGGCACGGTGCGCATCGAGACCCACCCCTGCCTGAACATCGACGAGTTCATCGACGGCCTGAAGTAAGCGCCGCGCTCATGCCCCCTGCCCGTGGCGGGGGTTCATGAAGCAGACGGCGTTGGGGCAGCGCCTGCATCCCAGCAGGCGCATGCCCAGCCCGCCCGCGGCAATGGCCAGCGCGTACAGCGCCAGGTAACGCCGGCCCATCTTCCATGCCTGGGGCAGGGGGTAGAGCAGGCTCGCCCCTATCAGCCCGAAATCCAGGTAGAAGGCCTCGGCGGTCAGCGGGTGGTCGGGGTCGGGCTCGAGGATGCCGGCAGTCCACTTGCCCATGAGGGTAGAGCACTCCCGCCCGTAATATGCGCAGCGGCAGCAGACCACCTGGCGCACCGCGGTGGAGATGGCCACCCAGAAGGCGGCGAAGAGGGGGATGCGCCGCGGGGCCTTGCGCAGCAGCGCGTACGCCCCCATCGCTACCGGGATGCCGAAGAAAGCCGTGGTCACGTAGGCGGTGCCGCGGGGCCAGGGGCCGGCGGCGCTGCAGGCGGTTTCGGCGGTGGCAGCGGTTTCGGCGCAGCCGATCGCCGCGGCGCCATCCTCACACGAGCATCCCATCTCTCTCCCCCTTGTCCTCTTGCCCGGCGGCCTTGCTCTCGCGTACGAGCGCCTCGACGTCCGGGGGCGCCCGGCCGCCGTCCGTTGCTCCCCCTCCCGCATCGCCGTCCCCGGACAGGCCCTAATTATATTTCCCGCCCCACGGCGTCCACAAGGATGCCCGCCCGGAGCTTGACCCCCCACCGCGGGGAGAAAGGCATCCCGGCCGCCTGGGTGCCGGCCGGCACCACGGGCCCCACGACGCTGCTTTTTACATCGGGCAGCACATGTTGGTACAATACCTCTCATGAGTATCACGAGCCCGGAGGCCTTCTACGCCAAGTACGACTTCCCCCTCGATGACTTTCAGAAGGAGGCCATCGAGTGGCTGCATCAGGACAGGTCCACCCTGGTGGTCGCCCCCACCGGCGCGGGCAAGACGGTCATCGCCGAGTACGCCATCCTGCGGGGCATGGAAGAGGGGATGAAGACCTTTTACACCACCCCCATCAAGGCGCTTTCCAACCAGAAGTTCCGCGACCTCTCCTCCTGGTTCGGCATGGACAAGGTGGGCCTGCTCACCGGGGACAACAGCATCAACTCGGAGGCGCCCATCGTGGTGATGACCACCGAGGTGCTGCGCAACATGATCTACGAGCGCTCCGACACCCTGGCAGGCCTGCGCTACGCCGTGCTGGACGAGTGCCACTACCTGATGGACCCCTTCCGCGGGCCGGTGTGGGAGGAGATCTTCATCCACCTGCCGCCCAGCGTGAAGATCGTGGGGCTGTCCGCCACCGTCTCCAACTACCGCGACTTCGGCGGGTGGCTCAACGCCCTGCGCGGCGACGTGAGCATCGTGGTCACCGGCGACCGCCCGGTGCCCCTGCGCCACTACTACTTCATCGGCCGCACCATGACCAACCTCTTCTCCGACAAGGCCGCACGGGTGGTCTCCGACTACCAGAAGATGCTCACCCGCGAGAAGGAGAAGGGGCGCCCGGCGCGCTCCCGCAACCTCATCCCCCGCCGCTCCCGGGTGGTGCAGCAGCTGCACAAGTCGGGGATGCTCCCGGCCATCTACTTCATCTTCAGCCGGGCCGGCTGCTATGCCGCGGTCCTGCACTGCCTGGAGGACGGCCTGGACCTCACCACCCCCGAGGAGAAGGTCGAGATAGAGGAGCAGGCCCTGTCCGAGCTGGCCCGCCTGCCCGAGGAGGACTTGAGGGTCTTCGGGTACGAGCAGTGGCTGGACGCGCTGAAGCGGGGCGTCTCCTCGCACCACGCCGGGATGCTCCCCCTCTTCAAGGAGATCGTGGAGGACCTCTTCGCCCAGGGCCTGATCAAGGTGGTCTTCGCCACCGAGACGCTCTCGCTGGGCATCAACATGCCGGCCAAGACGGTGGTCATCGAGAGCCTCTTCAAGTTCAACGGGGACAGCCACGAACTGCTCACCTCCACCGAGTACACCCAGCTCACCGGGAGGGCGGGGCGGCGCGGCATCGACCCGGTGGGCAACGGGGTGGTCCTCTACCACCCCATGGTCACCCTGCCCCAGGTGCAGCGGCTGGCCCGCAAGGAGAGCCTGCCGCTGGTCTCCAGCTTCTCCCTCTCCTACAACATGGCCCTCAACCTGCTGCAGAGCTACTCGCTGGAGGAGTCCGCCAAGATCATCAACTCCTCCTTCGCCCAGTACTCAGCCGACCGCGACGTGGTCAAGCTGGAGAAGACCACCCAGAAGCACCAGCGGGTCATCGACCGGCTGCGGGCCGAGATGACCTGCGACGAGGGGGACGCCGAGGCTTACATGCGCCTGCGCGGGGAGATCTCCCGGCTGGAGAAGGAGTCGTTCCGGGAGCGGCGGCGCAACCGCACCCAGCTCATCAACCACGAGTTGGTGGAGCTGGCCGCCGGCGACGTGGTGGTCATCCAGCGCAAGGGGGAGAAACACCGCTGCATGGTGCTGTCGGTGGGCGAGGATGCCCGCGGCAACCCCCGCCTGCACGTCTCCGACGAGCGGGGCCGCCACTACCACGCCGACTACCACAACTTCAACGCCCTGCCGCAGGTGCTGGGGCACTACGAGGGAGACCTCTCCCAGGGCGTCAGCAAGCGGCGCGCCCGGGAGATACGCGAGTGGCTGGCCCGCTTCGAGGTGCCGCCCCCCGAGCCCTGGGAGGATAAGGAGCACCCCGCCCGGGTGCGGGAGGAGGCCAAGGAGCTCCGGAGCGAGCTGGAGAAGAGCCGCTGCCACCGCTGCGCCAAGAAGGACACCTGCGTGGGCGTGGCCCGCAAGGCCCTGCAGCTGGGGGCGGAGATCGAGAACCTGCGCCTGCAGATGGAGGCGCGGGCGGACATCGTCTCGCGCAAGCTGCGCTATATCTGCAGCACCCTGGAGCGGCTGGGCTACCTGGAGGGCGAGCGGCTGACCGAGAAGGGCCAGGTCTTGAGCCGCATCTACAACGAGTGCGACCTGCTGCTGGTCGAACTGCTGTACGAGAACGTCTTCGCCTGGCTGGAGCCGATGGAGATCGGCGCCTTCGTCTCCTGCTTCGTCTACGAATCGCGGGAGCGCTCCGGGGGAGGCCGGGACGGCCAGCGCCCCGGCCCGCCGGAGACGCAGATACCCACCGACGGCCTGCGCTCCGCCATCAGGACCGCGCTGGAGCACCAGGCGCGCATCCAGCGGGTGGAGCGGGACGAGCGCATGGAACTGACGCGCGCCATCGACCCGGGCTTCGTGCAGGTGGTCTACGACTGGGCGGACGGCTGCGACCTCGAGTACATCATCGACACCCACCCCCAGTTCTCCGCCGGCGACTTCGTCCGCTCCATGAAGCAGGTGCTGGACGTGCTGCGCCAGCTCAGCGCGGTGGCGGAGGACCCCCTGGTGCAGGGGAGGCTCAAGGCGGCGCGCTCCCTCATCAACCGCAGCATCGTCGCCTATACCAGCGCGGTGGACTTCATCGAGGAGGAACTGGAGGAGGTCCCGCATCAGGAGGGGTACGGAAGCACCGAAGCCGCCGCGCTCCAAGAGGGCTGAGACGGTGTCGTCGCGAGCGCAGCCTCGTGCCGTTGCGAACGGAGCGAAGCGATCCTCCCCCTCCCGCGGCGATAACCCCTGGAGCGCCGGCGCCACCTGGGCCTGCTGCGCGGCGGTGCTGGCGGGGGGCCTGACCCCCTGCGCCGTCTACGCGGCCGCCACCCACCGCTACGGCTGGGCCGCCGCCTTCGCGCTGACCCTGGCGGTGGTCGCGGCGGTGCCCCTCTGCCTCACCGTCTTCGCCGGGCGGAGGAGCCTGCGGCTCTTCTCGGGCTCGCTCTACCTCCTCTCGGGCCTGTGGATCCTGCTCTGGAGCGCCTCCCCCGACGTGGAGGGATACGTCCTCGAGGGCCTGCTGGGGACCGGGGGGTTCCTCTTCTTGCTGGGCCTGCTCCTCACCGTGATCTACCTCACGGAAGGGGCTCCGGCGAAAGGAGGCCCCGCCGCGCGGCGGGGAAGGGAGAAGGCGGAGGACGGGGACGGAGGCTGAGGACCGATGGGCTGGTGGGACGGCTTCCTGGACTGGCTGGGCTTCGCCGTCTGCCATCAGCTGCCCGAGCGCACCATCCACTTCGACGGGCGTCCCCTCTTCGTCTGCGCGCGGGACACGGGGCTCTACGCGGGCTTCTTCCTGGTGCTGGCGGCGGCGGTGCTTCCCTGGTGCCGCCGACGCGGGGGCTTCCCCTCCCGGGCCTGGCGGGCAGCCATGCTCCTCGCCTTCCTCTACTTCGCGTTCGACGCCGTCACCTCCGCCCTGGGCTGGCGCGAGAGCGGCAACGTCTTCCGCTTCACCAGCGGACTCCTGATGGGCGCGGCCGCGGCGCTGTTCATCGGGCCCATGGTCAACCGCCTGGCCTGGAGCGCCCCCCGGGAGGAGCGCGTGCCCGGCAGGGGCGCCCAGCCGGCCGCCCTGGCGCTGGCGCTGGGCGGCGCCTGCGCGGTGTTCCTGCCGCACCCGGCCTGGCTGTTCCGTCCGGCCCAGGCGTTGCTGCTGGCCTGCTTCGCGGGCGCCCTCGGCTATCTCAACTTCGCGCTGCTGGCCTCGGTGTGGGCGGCCGCCGACCACCGCCTGCCGCCGCGCCTGCTGGCCTGCTTCGCCGCCGCCTCCCTCCCCCTGGCCGCCGCCGAGCTCGCCCTCACCCACTGGCTCCACGCCACCCTGTGAAGGGCTGTACGTGAGAGTGCCGGGCGCCCCCACTCTCCCGGGCGCCTTCGCCCTTTATCCCGCGCTATAATGTGAACGGCAGAGGTTGTGGCTCCTGGCGCCGTAAGGGAGGCTTCGTGGACAGGGTGGTGCGCATCGCGGGGCGGATCGAGAACTGCTACCTGGTGACGGGCGGCCGCTGCTACCTGGTGGACACGGGCGCGGCCGGGTCCCGCGGTAAGATTGGCGAGGTCTTCGAGGAGGAGGGGGTCAAGCCTTGCGACCTGACCCACATCTTCCTCACCCACTACCACGCCGACCACACCGGCAACCTGGCCTGGCTCAAGCGCGAGAGCGGAGCGCGGGTGGCGGCGGGGACCGCGGACGTCCCCTATATCCAGGGGGACGAGCCGCAGGAACTGGGCTCGGACCTCAACCGCCTGGGCCGCCTCCTGCGCAGGCTCCCCCGGCCGCTGGTGGAGGGCTACCAGAGGTTCGAGGCGGCAGCCGTGGACCTGCCCCTCGATGGCGGCGACGTCCTCTCCGACCTGGGCCTGGAGGTCATCTCCCTGCCCGGGCATACCCCCGGGGGCATCGGCCTGCTGGACCGCGCCTCTCACCGGGCCTTCGTGGGCGACCTCGTCTCCAACTACTTCGGCCGGACCGGCGGCCCCGTCTACTCGGCCAGCCGCAGCCTGGTCGAGATAGAGGCGTCCCTCCGCCGCCTGGCCGGCCTGGACCTGGACTACATGTATCCCGGGCACGGGAGGATAGTCGGCCCGCGCGCTTCGGAGAAGGTGGCCGCCTACGTCAGGAAGAAGTTCGGCTGACCGCTTGACGGCGCCGCAGCCGCTCTACCCGGAGTACTCCCTCAACCCATGAGATACCTGATGGAGGGGTTGGAGATGGGCATGCGCCAGTCCTTGCCGAAGGCGCGCGCGGTCAGCTTGATGCCCACCGGCCCCTGGCGGCGTTTGTATTCGCTCGACTCCACCCTGCGGATTACCTCGAGCACCAGTCGGCGGTCGTGGCCGGCGCGCACGATCTCCTCCATCCGCCAGCCCCGCTCGACATAGGCCTCCAGGATGGGGTCGAGGGCCTCGTAGGGGGGCAGGGAGTCGGTGTCCAGCTGGTCGGGACGGAGCTCGGCCGAGGGCGGCCGTTCGATGACCTCCACGGGGATGACTTCCTCTCCGCGCAGCTCGTTGACGTAGCGGGAGAGAGCGAAGACGTCCCGCTTGAGCAGGTCCTTGATGAGGGCGAACCCCCCCACCATGTCCCCATAGAGGGTGCAGTAGCCCATGGAGAGCTCGCTCTTGTTGCCGGGGGCCAGCACCAGCCAGCCGAAGCGGTTGGAATAGGCCATCAGCAGGTTGCCGCGGATGCGCGCCTGCAGGTTCTCAGCCGCGACCCCTCCCTCCGAAAGGAAGGGCAGGTCGACCAGATAGGGCTCGACGATCTCGTCGATGTAGTGGGTGCGCAGGTCGATGGAGAGGTTGGCGGACAGCTTCTCTACGCAGTCGAAGGAGAGCCGCGAAGTATAGGCCGACGGCATGAACAGGGCGTGCACCCTTTCGCTGCCCAGCGCGTCCGCCGCCAGCGCCGCCACGAGGGCGGAGTCGATGCCGCCGGAGAGGCCCAGCAGCGCGTCGGAAAAGCCGTTCTTGCGGAAGTAATCCCTCAAGCCCAGGACCAGCGCCCGGTAGATCTCCTCCCGCGGGTCGTCGGCGGGGGCAGCCGGCCCACCCGCGGCGCCGTACGCGCCTCCCGGGCCGCCTCCCTCCTTCTTCAAGGCCCCCGTCTTCAAGACCTCGGTGGGCCGGGAGTGGGGGTCCTGGCGCGCGTAGCGGTGGACGGGGCGCAGGAAGCGGCGGGACAGCAGGAAGTCGGTGTCCACCTCCACCGTGAGCAGGGCTTCCTCGAAGGCCGGTCCGCGCAGGACCACCCCGGAGTCCGGGTGATAGACGAAGGAGCGCCCGTCGAAGACCAGCTCGTCCTGGCCGCCCACCGCGTTGACGTAGACCAGGATGACCTGTCCGTCCTGGGCCCGCGCCCGCACCATCCTTTCCCGCACCTCTTGCCGGCCCCGGTTGAAGGGGGAGGCCGAGAGGTTGACGACGACCTCCGCGCCGCCGTAGGCTATCTCCTCCTCCAGAGGGCCGCCGGGACTCCAGATGTCCTCGCAGATGGTCAGGCCCACCCGCACCCCGTCCAACTCGAGGACCAGGTTTCCCCGCCCCGGGCTGAAGTAGCGGTTCTCGTCGAAGACCCCGTAATTGGGCAGGAAGGACTTGTGGTAGACCCCGGCCACCGCGCCCCGGTGGAGCACCGCCGCCGCGTTGAAGCAGTCCTCGTCCCGGTCTATGAAGCCCACCACGGACACCGTCTCCCGGGAGAGGGCGGCCAGTTTCTCCAGGTATTCAAGGTTGTGGGCGACGAAGTCCATGTTCAGGGCGAGGTCCTCCACCGGGTAGCCGGTCAGGGAGAGCTCGGGGAAGCACAGGAGCTGCACCCCCTGAGCCTCCGCCGCTTCCATCGCCTCGGCGATGCGGCCGGAGTTGCCCTCCAGGTCGCCCACGGTGCAGTTCTGCTGGGCGATACCGATGCGCAGCCTGCTCATCCCGCTCCTCTTGAACGAATAACTTACGATATGTCACTTAGTATATACCGTCGTGGGGCAGGAAGGTAGTTTCCGCCCGCGGAAGGGCGCGGCGCGGCGGGCGATGACCGCGGATGGGCCCGGATGGACACCCGGTACGACGGGATTGTGAATTTGGGGCCTGACCCCGGATTGCGGGTTAGGGGGTGGCGGGCTGCAGCTTGGTGAACCCGGTGTCCAGGATCTTTCCGGCATCGCCGCCGAAGTTCTCCACGTAGCAGTCCACGCACTCCTGCAGGGTGGTCCGGTCCTCCGCGCACAGTTCCCCGGGGCTCACCCCCGAGTCCACCTGCTCCGGCTCCACCCCGCCGCGTATGTAGATGACCCCGCCGTGCATGCCGGCGCCCAGGTGGCGGGGCGGGCGGTCTTCCTCCCCGGCGGCCTCCAGGCCCAGCACCACCACCACGCCGCCGGCCATGTACTCGCCCAAAAAGTCCCGGCAGGACCCCCCGATGACCAGCACCGGCCTCCGGCGCTCCCGCTCCTTCATGTGGATGGCGGCGCGTCGGCCCACGCTGCCCTTGATGTAGATGCTGCCGCCCCGCATGCCCATGCCCACCACGTCGCCGGCGCGTCCGTGCACCACGATGTCCCCGCCGTGCATGGTGTGGCCCACGCCGTCCCGGGCGCTGCGGTGGACCACGATCTCCGGGCCGTCCATGAAGGCGCCGAGGTCGTCGCCGGGCACGCCGAAGACGTCGATGTGTACGGGCCTGCGCACGCCCGACCCGATGTAGCGCTGCCCGGAGACGTTGTCTATCTCCACCTCGGATGCTCCCTCCGCCGCCGCCCGCTCGACCATGGCGTTCAACTCGCGGAAGTGGAGCTCCTGCGCGTTGATGCGCACGCGCCCGTTCTCCCTCCGGTACACCTCGCCACCCGCCTCCTCGCCCTTCGCCGGACCCTCCATCACCGCAACTCCCGCATCCTGATCCCTCTTCCCGAACAATTCGACCCGCCGGGAATACCTTCCTTCCCGCCGGAGGCGCGGGCCGGGTCCCCGGCCGGGCCGAAGGAGCGGCCCTCACCCCTTGGCCGGCTTCTTGGCGGGAGCCTTCTTCGCCGCGGCCTTCTTCTTCGCGGGAGGCTTCTTCGCGGGGGCCTTCTTCTTCGCGGCCTTCTTCACGGGGGCCTTCTTCGCAGGAGGCTTCTTCGCCGGGGGCTCGAACTCGCAGTGGCCCTGCAGCCAGGCGGCCACCTTGGGGGCCAGCTCCTTCTGCGAGTGCCCGCTGACGTAGATGCCGATGTGCCCGCCGGGGAAGGGGTAGAGGGTCTTGTCCTCCGAGCCCACCAGGTCGTTCAAGGGCAGGCTGGAGGCCGGCGGCACCAGGTGGTCCTCGGTGGCGTAGATGTTCATCAGCGGCATGGTGATCTTCTTCAGGTCTACCCGGCGGCCGCCGATCTCCAGTTCCCCCTTGACCAGCTTGTTCTCCTGGTAGAGGTCCTTGAGGAACTTCCGGTAGGCCTCCCCGGCCTGGGCCGGCGAGTCGAAGATCCATCGCTCCATGCGGACGAAGTTGGCCACGGTGGCCGGATCGTCCAGGTTGTCCATCAGCCCCACGTACTTGTCGACCATCAGCGAGAAGGGCTTGAGCATGAGGAAGCCGATGTTCATGAAGTCTCCGGGGATGATGCCCATCACGTCCACCATGCGGTCTATGTCCATGTGCCGGCTCCACACGTTGAGCAGCCCGTCGGTGGTTTGGAAGTCGACGGGGGTGACCATGGTGATCAGGTTGAGGATCTTCTCGGGATAGAGGGCCGCGTAAATGGTGCTGAAGGTGCCGCCCTGGCACACTCCCAGGAGGTTGATGCGGTCGTGTCTCGTGGCCTCCCTCACGTGGTCAACGGCGTCGTTGAGGTAGACGTCGATGTAGTCCTCCATGGTGAGGTAGCGGTCGCCGTGGTCGGGGTAGCCCCAGTCGATGATGTAGATGTCCAGCCCCTGCCCCAGCAGGTTGCGGATGAGGCTGCGGTCGGACTGCAGGTCCATCATGTACTGCCGGTTGACCAGCGCGTAACAGATGAGGATGGGGACGGAGCAGCTGAGCTCCCGGCCCGCCTCGTAGTGGAAGAGGCGCATCTTGTCCACCTGCAGCACCTGCCGCTTGGGGGTGGGCTCCAGGTCCACCTCGGGCAGGGTGAGCAGGGTCCCCATCCCCTTGAGCAGCTTGCGGCTGACCTCCTCCAGTTCCCGCAGGAAGAAACCCGGTTCCATGAACTCCTTCAACACCGCCATCACCCCTTCCCGGCCGGCCTCTCGGCCGCTTTCCCGCCCGCCGGCTCCGCCGCGCCGCGCACCTCCGCCACCTCGCGCTTGAGGCGCCGCACCTCCTTGCGCAGGTCGTACACGGTCCGGTAGAGGCTGTCCATCTCCGAGCGGTTGGGGAAGGGGAGCTCCCTGGTGATCTCCTCCAGGTAGGCCCGGTAGTCCTCCCGGAAGGTCATCCCCCGGCCGACCAGGTCTCCCAGCAGCCGGGAGAACTCCTCGGTGCGGAAGAGCTCTATGTAGACCTCCTCGTTAGTCTGCCACCAGGCCCGGTACAGCTCGCGGAAGGAGGTGGGGCCGCCGTCTCCCGAGGCCGCCGCCGCCGCCAACTTCGCCTGCAGCTTCTGCATCCCCTCCCGTCCGGCGTTGGTCACGGAAGCGTAGAAGTCGACGAGGGCCACGCCGAAGTCGGCCAGCGAGTCCATGGCCTTGGAGTATTTCTCCACCGACTCCCGGTAGTAGCCCATGGCCGGCATGCGGGCGATGCGGCCGAAACTATCCTCGTAGGCGGCATGCCAGTCCTGATAAGCCTGGGTGACGCTCTCGGCGGTGGGCCGCCCCCCCTGCTGAAACTGCTTCGCGGACTTCACCAGGTAGTCGAACCAGGGCGACCAGAAGTGGATGGCCTCGTCCACCGCCAGGCGCGGCACTTCACCCGACACGAGCTCGGCCGCCCACTGCAGGGACTCGGGCATGGCGGCGGCGAAGATCTCCTTGACCATTTCCTCGTAATCCGCCGACCACCTGTGGTAGAACTCGTCGAAGGCCCGCGAGCTGGGCTCGCCCTCCGCGACGGCCTTCTGCAGGTCGCGGGCGAGGTCCGCCCACCACGAGTAGAGGCGGGCGTAGATCCCGGCCGAGGAGAAGAGGCGGGCGAAGACCTCCGGCCCGTCTCCGGCGCCCGCCGCCGGGAAGCGGGCGGCCAGCTCCTTAATAAAATCCAGCCAGCGGCCGCAGGCGTCCGCGGCCTTCGGCAGATCGAAGCCCGGGATGACGTCCGGCTTCAAGCCGGGCAGCTTCTCCAGGGCCTCCACCCATTGCCGGTACATCTCCCGCTGCATGTCGGGCCATCCGGCCAGCCACTCCATCCAGGGCCCAGCGTTCTTCTCCATGACCACTCCCCCGGTTCCTTCAAGACATCTCGCCCAGCATCTCCCCCATCCTGCGCAGGCCTTCCTCCAGGTTGCGGTTGAATTCCTCCCGCGCCCTGCGCAGGTTCTCCATCCACTCGGCGAAAGCCCTCTCCGCCTCCTTCTGCGCGCTGCCTCCCTGTTCGAGCAGGGTCCTCCACATCTTCTCCATCTGGTCCTGCATGCCCGCCATGGTCTCCGAAGAGGTGCGCAGAAGCGCGCGCGTGCCCTCCATCATCATCCTCTGCATCATCTTGGGATCCATGGTGCGCTCCTTTCTGCCCGCTCCGGCTTCCGTGCCTTCCCTGTGCCTATTCTTTCCCGAAGCGGCGATGGGTAAACGCCGGAGGGAGCGCCCTTACCGCCCCGCGCGCGTACGGCGTATAATGTTGGAGGAAGGCAAGGCCGTGCGTGCGCGAAAGGGAGGTTGTCATGGCTTTTTGTCCCGCCTGCGGAAACCAGATCGGCCCCTATGCAACGACCTGCCCGAACTGCGGCGCGGAAGTCGGCCCGCCGGCCGCGGCGCAGCCCGCCGGAGCGCCGCCGCAGCCGACGCCTCCCCCGATGCCGCC
>CAZETE010000040.1:0-23052 GCA_964515075.1 uncultured Actinomycetota bacterium
CCTGCCGCCCATGCCCGACTTCGGGGACCTGGCCAAGGACGCGCCGTCCGCCCCCGGCGGGGACCCCCTCTTCGAGTCCGGCCTCTTCGAGTCCGGGCCGCCGGAGCCGCCGCCGGCCCCGCCGGCGGAGCCGCCCCAATCCCCGGACCTGGGCATGCCCGAGGGCTTCTTCGACTGAACGGGGCCCGGCGGGCGGAAGCCCTCCCCCTTGTGCCTGCGCGGGGAGGGCCCCTGCCCCTTTGAGGGTTCGCGCGGCGCCGGTCACCGCCGTCGGATATGATCGAACCATGGACGTGCAGGGCTTCCTCGGACTGCTCAAGGGAGAGAAGGCCTACCGGGGGCAGATCGAGCACCTGGAGGTGATCCCGCAGCGCCCGGCTTCCTACGTCCCCCTGCCGGACGGGCTCCACCCCCGGCTGGTCGAGGCCCTGGCGGAGCGGGGCATCACTTCCCTCTACCCTCACCAGGCCCGGGCGGTGGAGGCGGTCATGCGGGGGAAGCACGTCATCGTCGCCTCGGGCACGGCCAGCGGCAAGAGCCTCTGCTACCACCTGCCGGCGATGGACGCGGTGCTCAAGGAGCCCGCCTCCCGCGCCCTCTACCTCTTCCCCACCAAGGCCCTGGCCCAGGACCAGCTGCGCTCCCTCTACCAGCTGGGCCTCGAAGGGCCGGTGGCCAACACCTACGACGGCGACACCCCGCCCGGCACCCGCGCCTGGATCCGCCGCAATTCCCACGTCGTCCTCTCCAACCCGGACATGCTCCACCTGGGCATCCTCCCCAACCACCGCCTGTGGTCGGGGTTCCTGGGGCGGCTGCGCTACGTGGTGGTGGACGAGGCCCACGTCGCCCGGGGCGTCTTCGGCTCCCACGCCGCCCTGGTGCTCAGGCGGCTGCGGCGCCTCTGCGCCTACTACGGCTCGGACCCGCGGTTCGTCCTGACCACCGCCACCATCGGCAACCCCGAGGAGCACGCCCGCGCCCTCACCGGCCTCCCGGTGGAGGGGGTCACCGAGGACACCTCCCCGCGCGGGGCCAAGACCTTCGTGCTGTGGAACCCGCCCGCGGGAGGCGAGGACGAAGAAGAAGGGGAGGGGGGCGGGGAAGCCGGGGACGAGGCGGAAGCGGGCGGCTTCGCCATCGCGGAAGGGCGGCGCAGTTCCAACTCCGAGACGCAGAAGCTGCTGCTGCGGCTGGTGACGGAGGGGGTGCGCGCCATCGCCTTCTCCCGCTCGCGCAAGGCGGCGGAGCAGGTCTACGCCGGCGTGCGGCGGGGGCTGGCCGGCTCCGGCCGCGGCGACCTGGCCGGAAGCGTCGCGTCTTATCGCGGAGGCTACCTGCCGGAGGAGAGGAGGGCCATCGAGCGCCGGCTCTTCGCGGGCGAGCTGCTCGCGGTGAGCTGCACCAACGCGCTGGAGCTGGGCATCGACCTCGGCGAGCTGGAGGCCTGCGTCATCAACGGCTACCCCGGCACCCTCTCCTCGACCTGGCAGCAGGCGGGCCGGGCGGGGCGGCGGCAGGAGCAGTCCCTGGCGGTGCTGGTGGGCAAGGACGACCCCCTCGACCAGTACCTCATGCGCAATCCCGCGGCCATCTTCTCAAAGCCCGTGGAGGAGGCCGTCATCGACCTGGACAACCCGGGCATCCTCGCCGCCCATCTGCGGTGCGCCGCCTTCGAGCTGCCCCTCACGTCCGGCGACGAGGCCTGCTTCGGCCCGGGGAGCGTGGCGCTGGCGGAGGAGATGCTCTCCGACGGGAGGCTGCGCCGGGCGCGCGGGCGCTGCTTCTCGTCCGGCGACAACCCGGCGGCCGGCGTCAACCTGCGCTCCGCCTCCAACCGCGCCTACCGCATCGTCGAGCGGGCCACCGGCGCCCTGCTGGGGACGGTGGACGAGGGCAGCGCCTTCTTCGACGTCCATCCCGGGGCGGTCTACCTGCATCAGGGCGACCCCTACGAGGTCAAGGAGCTCGACCTGGAGAAGCGGCTGGCCCTGGTGGAGGAGGCCGAGGACGACGTGCACACCCAGCCGCGCGACTCCACCGACGTCGGGGTGTTGAGCGAGCTGGATTCGTTCGGGCCGGGCGTAGGGGGGAAGTGCGGCCTGCGCTTCGGCGAGGTGGAGGTGGTCACCCGGGTCTACGCCTACCAGAAGCGCGGGCTGCGCGGGCGGCGCCTGCTGGAGACGGTGGAGCTGGACCTGCCGCCCATGACCCTCAAGACCCGCGCCCTCTGGTACGTGCTGCCGCAGCCGCGCCTCGCCGCGCTGGGCCTCGACGCCCTGCGCCTGGCGGGCGGCCTGCACGCGGCGGAGCACGCGGCCATCGCCATGCTCCCCCTCTTCGCCATGTGCGACCGCCGGGACGTCGGCGGCGTCTCCACGGCCTTCCACGCCCACACCGGCGAGGCCTCCATCTTCATCTACGACGCCTACGAGGGAGGGGCGGGCATCGCCCGCAAGGGCTTCGAGAAGGCGGCGGCGCACCTCGCCGGGACCGCCGCCCTGCTGCGCGGCTGCCCCTGCGCGAGCGGCTGCCCCTCCTGCGTCCAGTCGCCCAAGTGCGGCAGCGGCAACGAGCCCCTGGACAAGGAAGCCGCCGGGCTGCTGCTGGGGCTGCTGCTGGAGGACCTGGCCCCGGGCCCCCCAAAACCTCCACTTGGGGTCAGCCCTTGAAACTTCACATCCGCGAAGCGAGGACCCGGGGCGCCGCGCCCCCGCGCCCCGCACGTCTTCTTTGCCGAAACAACGCGAAAAAGAGAGCGATCGGCCGGGAGATCCCGCCGGCCATGATGGAAATCGATGCCCCGTCGCCGCCGGGGGCTCGAAGGCCGAACCCCTCCGCAAGCCTCATCAACGGGCAGATGGGGTTCGGTGATTCAATCTCGCCGAGGATGCCCCATCAATCCTGGGAGCCGGACGAACGAGCACGGATTCAGGCTGCCCCTCCCCAGAATGATTGGGGCATTGTGACGGCATGCCAATCAGTGGTACGCTGACGGCAGGAAAGAGGGCAGACGCAAGACGGTCGATGAAGTGCCGGGCGGTTAACGGTCCGAGAAAGGGGAATGTCGATGAGAAGAGCACTCCTCGCGATGCTGGTGTTGGCGCTGCTGCTTCCCGCCCTCCAGGCCGGCCCTGCCCCGGCGCAGGGCGAGGAAGTCTGGTTCAACGTAGACGTGCAGAATACTGGTGGATCTGGTTTTCCGTATGAAAACTACAGGATAACCGTCTACAAGGACGGAAGGGCTCATGGGGAAGGGCCTGTCAGCTATACTAGGATGATTGGCTCCTATACATTCGACGGCAGTTTCGACAAGAGCAGCCGGTCGTTGACGGGGACCGTGCATTTTAACGTCACCGTTTCACCAGGCGAAGTGCCCTACGGCGTTCAAGATTGGCATGCTACCCTCACCCTCAACCTCGTTGACAGCAGGAACTTCACGGGGACCGCTTATTGTCCAGGCTGTACAGAAACAGTTTACGGCATTGACGAGACCATTACCAATGAGTGGCCTAGTAGCAATTTACCAAAGATCGGCCAGGCCGACAGGGACGTCTTTGAGGGCGAGGGCCCCGAAGAGGGAGGCCCCGAGGAAGAGCCGGAGGCTTCCACTCCTCCAGGCGAAGACTCGAACTTCCGCCTCAAGATGTCGGCCCTCAAGAAGCCGGGAGAAGCCTACGTACGGAGGGCCGGCAGCGATAAGCTGGTGCCTGCGGACGACAGCACGGTGATCAATTTCGGCGACACCATCGTCATCAAGAAGGGGTTTGGGGCCATCCTCAACCTGGATGAAGGCTCCGACATGGTGCTCCCCCCCGGGAGCGAGCTGACGGTTGTCAAGAAAAACAGACTGAAGCAGTTCGGAGAAGCGATGCTCAGGCTGGGAGAGGGGATCAAGAACTGGTTCTCGGGGGATGAGGCGAAGGAAGGATTTGAGATCGAGACCAGGCGGGCCAACACCTCCATCACCGGCACCGTCCTGGTCATCAATGACGACGGTTCCAAATGCAGCCTGAAGGTCATCGAGGGCGTGGCCGGCTTCACCGACAAGGCCTCCGGGAGGACCGTGACCGTCCGCGCGGGGGAGATGATCGAGACCACCGAGCAAGGCCTCGGGGAGGTCACGGCCTTTGACGCCCAGGCAGAGCTGGCCGAGTGGGAATCCCTCGAAGCGCAGATCCTGGCCGAGGCCGAGGCCGAGGCGGACTCGGACGGCTTCCCGGCCTGGCTGCTGGTCGTGATCATCGCCGCCGCCATAGTCCTGGCGGTTGCGGTCGTCCTGATCGTCAAGCGCGGGAAGGGATAGCTGCCGCCTTGAGGCCCCGGCAGAAGCTCGGCGTGATCCTGGTGCCGGAAGCCCGCCGCCGCGGGCCCTATCCGACGTCGACCACCGCCCCGATGCGGTCGATGCAGGCCTGGAGGTAGTCGCTTCCCTGCAGGGTGATGCTGATCGCGCCCTCCGGACAGGCCGCGGCGCAGCGCCCGCAGCCCTTGCACTCCGGGCCCACCACGGCGCGGCCGCCCTCCAGGCTCATCTGCCTGTAGATGCACGCCTCCACGCACTTGCCGCAGCCGCTGCAGCCGCCGGTGACCGCGACCTCCAGGCCCTCCATCCGCGAGACCATGTCGCGCACGCCCTTCGACGCGTGGTGCAGGGCGGTGGTCAGGCAGCAGCAGGGGCAGCACAGGCAGATGGTCAAGAGGCGCCCGCGGTCCTTCACCCCCAGTATCAGGGCGTCGATGTCCACCTTGCCCACCGCCGGAAGCAGGCCCAGCTCCACGCCGCCCCGCAGGTGAGCCAGGGCCTCTTCCCGGCTCACGTGCCGCCCCACGCCCGGGTCGATCTCGCGCGCCCCCCGGCCGACGAAGATGCACCCGTGCCCGATGGGGTAGTCCCGGCAGCCGACGGCGTTGCGGCAGAGGCACCTGTCCAGGATGACGTGGTGCGCCGCCGAGTCGATGAAATGCTCCGCCACCGCCAGGGGCATGGCCGTGCTCCCGCCGCGCTCCACCGTCTCGTAGACGGGGACCAGGGTGAAGGAAGTGCCCGTCCTGTCGAGCACGCGCTCGGTTATCGTCGACACCACCGGCAGGCCGGCCAGCTTGAACATGGCCTCCTTGTACCTGACGGAGAGGGCCAGGCGCTCCACGGTCCTCCTGCTCCTGCCCACGGCCGGCCTCCTTTCATCTCAAAGAAAAGACACCCCCGCCTCTACTGCAACTATCCCTCGCCCGGGCGCAGATGTCCATACGGGGTTCGCCCGCGGCGAAGGGCCCCCGGGCTGGGTGAGCTGCGTCAGACGTAGGCGATTACCGACATCGAAACGGCCGTTTGGAGGATGATACACGCGAGTACCAGGTAAAAAGAGACCCGCTCTTCGCCCTCGACAATGAATGAAGCCACGCACAGGTCTGCGAATACCATCATATATATCCAAGTCCTGGTTATCTCAACCCGGTTCACCCCCAGCAGGTTCAAGGCGAGCAGGGAGAGCGACAAGGCGGACGACAGCAACGGGAGCGGCCGCATCATATACCCCTTCAATCCGCGTCCATCCCCCGCAACTCCCTTGCTGCTCGAGACCACACCCTTTAAGATGCTCCCACAGCAGGCCAAGAACAGGACGGATGGGGCCACTCCCATGCCCAGGAGGAACTCGCGAGGGCCGGACAAGAGGGAGATCAGGTATGGGTCCTCACTGAGGCCTCTCCAGTTGGTGGAATACTTGAGGATGATGCTCGATACGATGTTGTAATCCCACATGAGGAGAAAGACGAAAAAGACGAGCAGGAAGCCGACGAGGGCATGGAAAAGCCCTCTCAACAGATCCCGCGGCAAGGCCTTTCTTTCGCTGCTGTACTTGTAGGCAAAGGCGAGAAACACGATCCCCAGCACCAGAGGGGTCGTCTCAAAATACATCAGGAAGTAGAGCGAAGAGCCGAAGAGGCAGGCGAAAACGGCCTTATGCCCCTCGAGATAGAGCAGGAACAGGAGGAAGGATGTCAGGATAAAGACCGGGGTGATGACGTTGGGCTGTGTCAGAAAAAAGATCCTGGCCGGCAGGAACAGGTAGAGTATAGATGCGTAGACGGCGACCTTTCTGTCCTTGAACAGCTTCATGCAGATGGAATAGGCGAGAAACATGCCGAGGTTGGAGACGAGGATGAGCAGGATCCCCCGGACCATAAGATTCCCGGTCAGGATCTCGAGCGCCTTCATCATGATGCCCTTGCCGGGCATGTTGTTGTTTACGTTTGGATGATACCAGTCCCTCGAGAGCGAATCGTAATTGCGGATGAGGCTCGCAAGGCCATGATTCTTGACGAAATCCGCAAAACGGTTGAGCCCGATCACCTCTTCGAAGGGCCTGGCGCACAGGTAGCGCAAGGCAACCTGGGAGATACCCCCGGCAACATACCAGATCCCCAGGAGAAGCGCGGGCCTTCTGTCGACGTTCCTCTCCGTATAGGCGAGCATGATAAGCGCCGGGGATATCAGGCAGGCGGAAAACAGGAGTGGCCGATAGGAGATGCCTCGATAGTACGAGTAGGGATAGCTGAAAGAGACACTCTTGAAGATCATGAAGGCTATGGTGAAAACGGTAGCCGTCACGATAAGGACATTGAGGAACAACCGCCCCCCGCCCGTCCAGGGCCCTTCCGGTAACGCGCGCCGCGACTCTTCATGAGGACTCCGCATTGAACCTCCCCCACCGGCATTCTATCATCCGTTTGACCGCCTCCCCAGCAGCAGTAGCGGCGACTCGGGGCGGAAGGGAGCGAAGCGAACGGCGCATTGATCGCCGGCCCCCAAGACGCGCCTTATCGCCCAGGGCATCAAAGCGGTCGTCCGTCCCGCCCTCTAGGATCGTTGATTGCGGCGGCCGGCAAGGCCGTCGAAAGGAGAAACGGATGGCCGCAGATGGAAGGGCAGCTCGCCGCAGGCGATCGGGGCCGAGGAGGCGGAAGAGCCGGGAGACCGGCACCTTTCCGCGAAGGCCATATCCCGCGCCGCACGGTGGACCGCCTGGCGCGCCCCGGGGGAATTGTCGTTGACACCCTGTAATATGCCAGATTATGGATATCCAGGAGAAGTTGAGGATACTGGCCGCCGCCGCCCGCTACGACGCCTCCTGCGCCTCCGGCGGCTCGCGCCGCCGCAACGTCAAGGGGGGGCTGGGCGACTGCGCGCGCCTGGGCGTCTGCCACTCCTGGTCCGACGACGGGCGCTGCGTCTCGCTTCTAAAGATCCTCTTCACCAACGCCTGCATCTACGACTGCGCCTACTGCGCCAACCGCGCCTCGGCCGAGCGGCCCCGCGCCTCCTTCACCCCCGAGGAGGTGGCCGACCTCACCGCCCAGTTCTATCTGCGCAACTACGTCGAGGGGCTCTTCCTCTCCTCCGCCGTCCGGGTCAGCCCCGACCACACCATGGAGCAGCTCACCCGCACCCTCAAGCTGCTGCGGCTGGAGAAGGGGTTCAACGGCTACATCCACGTCAAGGCCATCCCCGGCGCCGACCCCGCGCACATCCGCGAGGCCGGGCTCTACGCCGACCGCATGAGCGTCAACATCGAGCTGCCCTCCGAGGAGAGCCTGCGCCGGCTGGCCCCCCAGAAGGACCGCACCTCCATCCTTAAACCCATGGGCGAGATGGCCGAGGGCATCGCGGCCTCGCGGGAGGAGAGGAGGAAGTCGCGCAAGGCGCCGCCCTTCGTACCCGGCGGCCAGTCCACCCAGCTCATCGTGGGGGCCTCGCCCGAGAGCGACCTGCGCATAGTGCGGCTGGCCGAGGGCCTCTACCGGCGCTACGCGCTGAAGCGGGTCTACTACTCCGCCTTCTCCCCGGTGAGCGACGACCCCCGCCTGCCCCGGCTCACCGAGGCGCCCCTGCTGCGCGAGCACCGGCTCTACCAGGCCGACTGGCTGATGCGCTTCTACTCCTTCACCGCGGGCGAGATCCTCGACGAGTCCCGCCCCGACCTCGACCCCGAGCTCGACCCCAAGTCCGGCTGGGCCCTGCGGCACCTGGAGCTCTTCCCGGTGGAGGTGAACGCGGCCGCCTACGAGACCCTGCTGCGGGTGCCGGGCATCGGGGTCAAGTCGGCGCGGCGCATCGTCGCCGCCCGCCGCTCCCACTCGCTCTGGTTCGACGACCTGAAGAAGATGGGCGTGGTGCTCAAGCGGGCCAAGTACTTCGTCACCTGCCGGGGCCGCTACTTCGCGCAGTCGGAGTCGCGGCCGGAGGACATCCGCCGCAACATCCGCACCTCCTTCCGCGACCCCGAGGAGCGCGAGGCGGCGGCCAGGCAGCTGCCGCTCTTCACCGGCGACGGCCGGCCGGCCGCGGCGGAGGACGCCTTCACCAGCGTCAGCGGGGAGATGTGAGGGTGGGCGGGCGCTACCTCTACGACGGCAGCTTCGAGGGGCTGCTCTGCGTCTTCGGCCGCCTGCGCGACGCCGGGGAGGACCCGGAGGAGATAGCCTCCTCCGGGGGTGGGCTGCAGGAGAGCCTCTTCGGGGAAGCCGAGGAGGTGGCCACCGACCCGGCCGCCGCCGACCGGGTCTCCACCGATATCCGCATGCGCGTCTCCACCCGCGCCTTCCGCCACCTGGGCCACGCCTTCCTCTCGGAGCGGCCGGGCATCGAGACGGACCTCTGGCGCTACCTCCGGCTGGGCTGGGAGGTGGGGAGCCGCGTGGACGCCCGCCATGCCGACGAGCGCGTCCGCCGCGTGCACCGGGCCAGCCGGGCGGTGGGGCGGGAGCGCCACTACCAGCTGTGTTACCTGCGCTTCCGCCGCCTTGCCTCCGGGGTCCTCTACGCGCCCGCCGAGCCGGAGTTCGACGTGCTCTGCCTGGTGGCCCCCCACTTCGTGCGGCGCATGAACGGAGAGGAGCTGTTCATCCACGACCTCAAGCGGGAGAAGGCCTTCCTCCACCGCTCGGGGGAGACGGCGGTGGTGGGGGCGCCGCCCTTCGAGCCGGGCCTGGCGGAGGAAGAGGCCCTCTACCAGGAGCTCTGGCGCGACTACTTCAAGGTCATCGCGGTGCCCGGCCGCCACAACCCGCGCCTGCAGGCCGGCAACATGCCCGTGCGCTACTGGCGCTGGCTCATCGAGCGACCTTCACTTGGGGTCAGCCCTTGAATCTTCACATCCCGCCGCGCGGCGGGCCGCCCCCGCCCCTTTCCCATGAGGCGCCGCCCCCGCCCCGGGGCAGCGCGTCCCGCGTCCCGGGCTACGGCAGCAGCTTGAAGGGCGGAGCGCCGGAGCCGTAGCTGCCGATGCGCTCGCCCATGCCCCAGTATTCGCGGTGGTTGAGCACGAAGGGGCGCATGCGCTCCGCCTCCAGGTGGCCGGCCCCGTCCGATACGGAACCGTCGACGTGCACCGCCAGCACCTCCCCCACGAAGAGGGTGTGCGACCCCAGCGCCAGCTCCCTCCGCACGACGCACTCCACGTTCACCGGGCACTCCGCCACCAGGGGGGCGCTCACCCGCGCCGCCGCCTCGCGCGCAAGGCCCGCCCGCGCGAACTTGTCGCCCTCGCGCCCCGAGAAGCTGCCGCAGGCCTCCACCGCCGCAAGCAGCTCTTCCCCGGGCAGGTTCACCGTGAACTCGCCGCCCTCCTCGATGAGCGCATGGGTGTAGCGGGAACGGTGCACCGCCACCGAGAGCATGGGCGGATCCATGCAGGCGGCGTTGACCCACGCCGCGGTCATCAGGTTGTCCTCGACCCTTCCGTCCAAGAGGCGCGCGGAACCGATGAGCGCCACCGGCTTGGGGAGGAACAGGGTCGAGGGCCTCCTAAGCTCTTTCACGCTGCACCCGCCGTTCGAAGAGGGCCAGCAGGTAGCCGGCCTTCAGGGCGTACTCCAGGTTGAGCTTGAGCAGGTCCCGCTCCTCCACCCACCGGAAGAGGGGGCTGCGGACGATGTCCATCACGATGAGGTTGGCCACGGACTCCACCCCGGGTATCTCCTCGAGGACGGAGGAGGTGCCGATGTCCGCTTCCTCGTAGAAGCAGGTCATCCGGATGACCTTGTCCTCGACCGACCCGACCACCTCGGGGTCGGTGTAGATCACCGGCGCGGTGCCGGTCCGGTGCGCCGTGCGCGCCAGGACGTATCCCTCCATGAAGGCCTGGTTGATGACCTGCGAGATGTCCTCCTTGAGGCTTTCGGCCTGCACCCGGGGGAAGCAGATGCGGAACACCCGCCCCTCGAACTTCTCCAGCCAGAGCACGGCCATGGCCCGTGAGGCCAGGTCCATCTCGGAGAAGCGGATCCTGCCGCGGTAGTCCTCGAAATCGTCTCGCAAGCCCATGGGCGCCCCTGGTTCAGAGCGGCAGGTCGATGACCCGGTCGGCGTATCCGTCGTAATGGCCGGAGCAGGTGAAGAAGAGGACCTGGTGGTCGCGGGCGTACCGCTTCAGCAGGCCGCAGGCCCGCTCGGCGCGCTCGGGGTCGAAGGTCACCAGGGGGTCGTCCAGGATGAGGGGCGGCCGGCGGGCGCCGCTGATGCCCTCCATCAGCGCCAGGCGCGCGCTCAGGTAGACCTGGTCGACGGTGCCGCGGCTCAGCGTGTCCAGGTCCACCGGGACCTCCGAGCCCTTGTCGCGGGAGTAGGCCTCGAGCCGGAAGTCGTCGTCGACGATGCGCACCCTGTCGTAACGGCCGCCCGTTATGGAGGAGACCATCTCTCCCACCCTCTCCTGCACGTCCTCCCTGACCGTCCCCACCACCAGCGAGAGGGCCCGTTCCATCCATTCGACGGCCAGGTCGTAGGCGCGCACCCGCCGCGTGAGGGCCTCGACCTCCTCGGCCAGCATGGCCATCTCCTCCTCGCAGGAGATGAGGCTCTCCTCCTCGCCCGCGCTCTGCTCCAGCCGGTACTCCAGGCGCGCCTTCTCGCGCCCGAGGTCTTCCACCTTCTTCCTCAGCGCCTCCGCGCGGACCCGGGCCTTCTGGTCGTCCAGCGGGTCGACGGGGTTCGCGCCCAGCTCCTCCAGGCGCTTCTCGCGCACCCGCTGCGCCAGGGCCAGGCCCCTCACCTCCTGCTCCAGGTCCTGCCGGCTCCTGCCGCGGGAGAGCACCTCCAGCTTGTCCTCCACCCCCCGCAGCTCCTCGAGGAGTTCGAGGTGGGCCCGCCGGGCCTCCGCGAAGTCGTCGGCCGAGGCCGCCCCCGCACCGCCGACGGCCTCCCGCATGCTCCGCTCCAGGCCGGACCGCTCCAGGCGCAGGTCCTGCAGCTGCCGGTCGAAGGAGGCCAGCGCCACCGCCTTGCCTTCCGTCCGCCGCAGGCGCGTCTGCATCAGCGCCAGCATGGCCGCCGCCACCCCGAGCGCCACCAGGACCACGCTCATCCAAGGGATGAAGAAGGCCGCGACGATGCCCGCCAGGATCAGGAGGATGCCCAGGGCCATCAGCCAGGGCCAGCGCACCACCTCCCTGTCGGGGGCCTGCTCCATCCGGGCGCACTCGTCCTCCGTCCGCCGGATGCTCTCGTCCAGCCCCCTCAAGCGCGCTTCCGCCCGCTCCAGCCACTCGCGCTTGTCGGAGAGGGCGTCCTCCAGCCCGGAGTAACGGCTCTTCCGCGACTGCGCCAGCTGATCGCGCCGCTCCCACAGGGAGGCGGCCGTCTCGGCCTCGGCAAAACGCCCGCGCAGCTCATCCAGCTCTCCCTCCAGGGCCAGCCGTTCCCGGTAGGCGTTCTGCAGGCTCTCCGCGGCCGCCAGTTCCTCCTCCGCCGCTTCCTCCTCCGCCCGGAGCTCCTTATTGCGCCGGCGGTCCCGGCGCAGCGACTCCACTCCCTGGGCGAGCTGCCGGCGGGTCTCCTCCAGGGACTTCAGCCGGGAGTTGGCGGCGGCGATGGGCCCCGGGTTCTTCGCCGGGCGGTCCAGGCCGCGGGCCAGCTCGCTCCGGGCCTTCTGCATGGCGTTGACCACCTCCCGTGCGCTGATCCCTTCGCCGCCCCCGGTCACCGCGGCCTGCAGGCCGCGGTGCAGGTCGTCCCGGCCCTGGGCGATCTCCCCCACCTCGTCCTGGCGGATGCCGGCGGTCACCCGGTAGGCCCTTTCGCTCAAAAGGCCGGTCTCCTCCCCGATCCACTCCTCCACGCTCTCGATATCCGTCAACCGCTCGTTCCCGCAGTCGAGGCGGACGGTCCCCTTCGCGAAGTCCTTGACCAGCGTCCATTCGCCCCGCTGCGAGGCGGCGCTCATCTCCAGCGCGAAGCCCCCGTCCCGCCCCCAGCTGACGCAGTCGCGCACCTCCTTGCCCCGGGCGGTGGGGCGCCAGAAGAGAAGGGCGAAGATGGCCTGGATGATGGTGGACTTGCCGGATTCGTTGGGGCCCTTGACCACGTTGACGCCCTCGGCCAGTTCCAGGCGGAACGAGCCGAACCGCTTGAAACCGTCGAGGGAGAGGGAGCGGATGATCACCTCCTGGCCCTCCCTTCCAGGTAGGCCAGGCCCAGGCGCAGGGCTTCCTCCGCCGCCCGCTTCTCCTCGCCCGCAAGGCCGGCCGCTTCCGCCTCGGCGATCTTGACGAACTCGCCGGAGACGATGCCCCCGGGCATGCCCCGGGCCTCCTTGAGGGAGGCCAGGTAACTCTCATCCCGGAGGCGGATGCCGTAGAAGCTGGGGGAGAGCTCCTCCTCCAGGTCCCGCGCGCCGACCAGGTCGTCGCAGAGGGAGACCCCCTTCAGCACCACCTCGACCCAGGTGTCCTTGTCGGCCCACCGCCGGATCAGCGCCTTGAGGGCGTTGCGGTCGGTGACGGTGGACATGTCCACCTCGCGGCGGGCGAACGTCCGCCTGCCCACCTGGATGGACCGGATCTCCGGTTCCCCCCCTCCCAGGGTCACCAGGGCGACCTTGCCGCTGTCCGCCCCGGGGTAGAGGGCCTCGGGGGAGCCGGGGTAGGCGCAGGTGGTGCCGCCGGCGCTGAGGTCCTGGAAGGAATGCCAGTGGCCCAGGGCCAGGTAGTCGAGTCCCGAGGCGGTGAGCGATCCGGGGGTGAACCCCACCTCTTCCTGGTCGATGAGCCCCGGGCGCAGCAGGGAGCCGTGCAGCAGCCCGACGCGCCAGACCTCCTCGTCGCCCTCGGCTCCCGGCAGCAGGGTCAGCGGGTCCCGCCCGGCGCGGCCGGCGTAGCCCCAGCCGTAGAAGGCCACGCCCCGGTTCTCCATGCGCTTCTCGCCCCAGCCTTCCTGCCTGAACACGTGGAGGTGGGGGAGGGAGTCCCAGGCGTCCTCGTTGTAGACGCAGTCCCGGCCCAGGCGGTCGTGGGTGCCCGGCGCCAGCAGCACCTCGATGCCCTCCTCCCCCACGCGCCGCAGCTCCTCGACCACCTCTTCCAGGGCGGCGCGGGGGGGATGGTTCGAGTCGAAGAGGTCCCCGGCTATGAGGATGAAGTCCACCTGGCTGGTCCTGGCGAGGTCCATGGTCTTCGAGAAGGTGGAGAGCAGCTGCCGGCGGTGCTCTCCCCCTCTTTTCCCCAGGAAGGCGAACTTCGCGCCCAGGTGCACGTCTGCGGTGTGCAGTATCTTGATGGGCCGCATGCGGACTTCCATACCCCCTTGCCGAGCCTGCGAGTGCGACGATCGATGCGGTGGTTACATTCTATCATAACCCCGGGATGGCCGTGCCCCGGGCGGCCATGTTTTGAAACCCCGGAAGGTGGGAACGCTTAATGAATCAGGCGGATGAGGATGGCGTTGCATCCGGTCCCGTGACAGGAGGTGTGGAATGACGTTAGGTCCGCATGGTCATGAGAGGGTGGGCGTAGAGATACTGCGGGTCATGTGCCCGAAGTGCGGCGAGCGGGTGGGCCTCGATCCCGGCGTGGACGAGGCCAAGTGTCCCAAGTGCGGCACCGTGGTCAAGCGGCCGGCCGGCGGCAGGCGCGAGGGGGCTTAGCCCTCCCGGCAGCCCCCTCAAGGATATGGGGAGATCGCATGGAAGAGAGGGATAGGCAGGAGACCGACCTGGAGATCAGCGCTGCCAAGAGGGGGGACTTCATGGTCATCGCCCTCAAGGGAGAAGTGGACGTCTACTCGGCCGGGCAGCTGCGGGAAGAGATCATCCGGCAGGTCGACGCGGGCGAGTACAACCTGGTGGTCGACTTGAGTGAGGTGGCCTTCCTCGACTCCACGGGGCTGGGCGTCCTGGTGGGCGGCTTGAAGCGGGTCAGGGTGCACGACGGGCAGCTGGGCATCGTCTGCCGGCAGGAGAAGATCCTCAGGGTCTTCCGCCTCACCGGCGTGGACAAGATCTTTCCCATCTATGCGGGGACCGAAGAGCTCGACAGCGCGCGGGTGGGTGACTGACGGTTGGGCGCCGAGGCGACGGGGTCCATCCGGCTGGACATGCCCTCCTCTCCCCGCTACGTCAGCCTGGCGCGCCTCGTCGCCGGATCGGTGGCCCGCGGCCTCGACTTCAGCGAGGAGGGGGTGGACGACTTGAAGATAGTCATCTCCGAGATATGCACCAACGCCATCATCCACTGCGGCTCCGACGACCCGCAGGCCAACCGGGTCAGCGTGGAATACATACCGGGGGAGGGCTCCCTGACCATCGAGGTCCGGGACCGCGGGCGGGGATTCGACCCGGGGTGCGTGGGGGATTTCCAGGCGGGGCTGGAGGCGGGCAAGGGCTTCGGCCTGCCCCTGGTCAAGAGCCTGGTCGACGAGTTCGAGCTCCGCACCGACCAAGACTGCGGCACCACCGTCCGGGTCACCAAGTACGACAGGCCCGGGCCGGGCCCCGCCTGAAGGAAAGCCCCCGGCGGCGCGCGTGCGGAAGCGGACGGAAACCCCCATGGAGATATCCGAAGGCAGGCAGGCCGCCCTGCGCGAGCGCATGGTCAGGGAGCAGCTGGAGGCCCGGGGCATCAGCGACCGGCGGGTGCTCGAGGCCCTGCGGGAGCTGCCCCGCCACCTCTTCGTCCCCCCCGACCTGGCCCCCGAGGCCTACAGCGACAGCCCCCTGCCCATCGGGAACGGTCAGACCATCAGCCAGCCGTACATGGTAGCATGGATGACGGAACTGCTGGGGCTCGAGGGCCGGGAGAAGGTGCTGGAGGTGGGGACGGGCTCCGGCTATCAGGCGGCCGTCCTGGGAAGGCTGGCGCGCGAGGTGGTGAGCGTCGAGAAGCACGAAGGGCTCGCGGTCAAGGCCCGCGAGCTGCTGGGGGCGCTGGGCATGGACAACGTCCGCGTCCTGGTGGGTGACGGGTCCGCCGGCCTGCCCGGCGAGGCGCCGTTCGACGCGATCATCGTCACCGCGGGCGCTCCTTCCATACCGCGCCCGCTGGAGGAGCAGCTGGCGGACGGCGGGAGGCTGGTCATCCCGGTGGGGCCCTCTGGCATGCAGGAGCTCACCCTGGTCGTCCGGGAGGGGGAACGGCTGGCCCGCAGGGAGATGGGGGGATGCGTATTCGTCCCCCTGGTCGGCAGGCACGGCTGGAAGCGGGGCAAGCGCTATCCGGGGTGAGCGGGGCGCGGAGGAGGTCGGGTGCGGCAGGTCGAGTTCCAGCTGAAGACGGAGGGGTCGCTCCTGCAGGGATGGGTGCTCCTGCCGGCCGACTACTTCAGCCTGCCCTTGGTGGTGCTGTGCCACGGCATCCCCGGCGGCCAGCCGGTGGAGGGCGATCCCGGCTACGAGGGGCTGGCCCGGGAGCTGGCGCGCCACGGCTACATCTCCGTCTTCTTCAACTTCCGCGGGGCGGGCTTCTCGCGCGGCGACTTCTCCCTGCCGGGATGGGCCGACGACCTACGGGCCGTGCTCGACCTGGTCTTCGAGGGCAGGGGCGTCTTCGCCGGCGCGGACCCGGGACGGGTGGCGCTGTGGGGCTACAGCGGAGGCGGGGCCGCCGCCATCCTGCAGGCGTCGCGCGACCGCCGCGTCGCCGCCGTGGTCAGCCTGGCCGCCCCCGACGGCCTGGACCGCATTCTTCCCCGGGAGAGGCTGGGCGAGTTCATCCTCCACTGCCGCACGGTGGGGCTGATCCGCAGCGAGGGATACCCGGCGGACGAGGAGGGGTTCTACCGGGAACTGATGGCCTGGCGGCCCGTGGACTTCGTGGAGCGGGTCTCGCCCACGCCCCTGCTCATCGTGCACGGCACCGCCGACGAGACGGTGCCGGTCGCCAGCGCCGCCAGCCTTTACGAGGCGGCGCGGGATCCCCGCGACCTGTTGCTGGTCGAGCGGGGAGAGCACAAACTGCGCCACAACTCCCAGGCCACCGCGGCCGCCCTGGACTGGCTGAGCCGCGCCCTGCGCACCGCCCAACCTCCACATGGGGTCAGCCCTTGAAACTTCACTTTTTCCCCCGGCGGCGGGCCTTGGCCCCTCGCCCCCGGGGCGCCGCTCCCGCCCTCACATGCTCTCGGGGGCGGAGACCCCCAGCAGCCCCAGGCAGTTGCCGATGACCTGGCGGGCGCACTTGCACAGGAAGAGGCGGGCCCGCGACAGCTCCTTCTCCTCGCCGACCACCCGGTGGTGGTTGTAGAAGAAGTGGAAGAGGGCCGAGACCTCCTCCAGGTAACGGGTGAGGCGGTGGGGGGCGCGGCCCAGGGCGCAGTCCCGCACCATCTCCTCGTACTCGAAGAGCTTCAAGGCCAGGTCCAGCTCCTCTTCGGCCTCCAGGAGGGCCAGCACCTCCGGCGGCGGCACCTCCTCGTCCACGTCGAAGCCCTGCTCCCTCCCGTAGCGCAGGATGGAGCAGATGCGCGCGTGGGCGTACTGGACGTAGTAGACCGGGTTGTCCTGGCTCTGCTGCTTGGCCAGCTCGATGTCGAAGTCCAGCGCGGAGTCGTGGCTGCGGGTGAGGAAGAAGTAGCGCGCGGCGTCGCGGCCCACCTCGTCCAGGAGCTCCTCGAAGGTGATCATCTCCCCGGTGCGCTTGGACATGCGCACCGGCTCGCCGCCCCGCTTCAGGTTGACCAGCTGGCCCAGGATGACCTCCGGCACCCCCGGGTGGCCCAGGGCGGCAAGGGCGGACTGCATGCGCTGCACATAGCCGTGGTGGTCGGCCCCCCACAGGTCGATGACGTGCTCCAGGCCCCGGCCGACCTTGTTGAGGTGGTAGGCGATGTCCGAGGCGAAGTAGGTGGGGGTCCCGTTGGAGCGCACCAGCACCCGGTCCTTGTCGTCGCCGTAGCGCGAGGTGGCCATCCACAGGGCCCCCTCTTTCTCGTAGGCCAGCCCCTCCTCCCGGAGCCTCCGCAGCACGGCGTCCAGCTCGCCGCCGGCATGCAGGGTCCGCTCGCTGAACCAGACGTCGAAGTCCACCCCGAAGCCGTGCAGGGTTGCCCGGAGGTGTTCGAGCACCTGGCTCAAGGCCAGCTCGCGGAACTCCTCGCGGCGCCGCCCCGAGGGGTCGTCCTTCCAGCGGTCCCCGCTCGAGGCCAGGATCTCTTCGGCGATGGTGACCACGTATTCGCCCCGGTAGCCGTCCTCGGGGAACTCCGCCTCCACGCCCAGCAGTTCCAGGTAGCGCGCTTCCACCGAGGCGGCGAAGAGGTCCATCTGGCTTCCGTAGTCGTTGATGTAGAACTCCCGCTCCACCTCGTAGCCGACGGCGGAGAGCAGGTTGGAAAGGGCGTCGCCCAGGGCCGCCCAGCGCCCGTGGCCCACGTGCATGGGCCCCACCGGGTTGGCGGAGATGAACTCCACCTGCAGGCGGGTGCCCGGCACCAGCTGCCAGCGCCCGTAGGCTTCACCCGCCTCCGAGAGGCGCACCAGCTCCTCGCGCATCCAGGCCCGGGAGAGGGTGAAGTTGATGAACCCCGGCCCGGCCACCTCCACTGCGTCCAGGCGCCCTCCCAGGTCCGGGAGGTGGGAGACCAGGATGCCGGCGATGTCCCGCGGCTTCTTCCGCTGGCCGGAGGCCAGGAGCATGGCCAGGTTGGCGGCCCAGTGCCCGTGCTCCTTCATCCGCGGGCGCTCCAGGACGAAAGCGGGCAGCTCCTGCGGGGTGAGATCGCCCGCGGCCACCGCCGCGCGGAAGGCCTCCTCCATCGTCTCGTGCAGGGTGCGCGCGATCATCCTCTGGTCCTCTCGGGTCGCTTGCGGTCCGGTCAGGGCTCAAGACATTCTACAATAATCCGCGGCGGTAAGGCGAAGCCCCGGACTCCGGCGAGCCCGAAGGGGCCCCGTCCCCGGCCCTCTCCGCGGCGCTGTGCCGCCGGGGCATGGCCGCGCCGGGTCACAGGTTGGAGGGCTTGGCCTCCAGGACCGCCTCGACCTCCCCCTGTTCCGAGCCCCGGTACAGCTCGATCCTGACCCTGTCCCCGACCTTGTGGCCGCGGACGAAGAGCATCAGTTCGTCCATGGAGGTTATCCGCGTGTCGTCCATCCGCACGATGATGTCGCCCTGCTGGACGCCGGCCTTGTCGGCCGGGCTCCCGGCGTAGACGCGGTACACCAGGGCGCCGGAGTCCACGGCCAGCTTGAAGCGGGCGGCGACCTCGGGGGAGAGGGTGCTGCCGCTGATGCCCAGCCAGGGATGGGTCACCCTGCCCGTTTCGATGAGCTGTTCCACCACCGGCTTGGCCGTGTCGATGGGGATGGCGAAGCCGATGCCCTCGTTGCCCCCGCTGGAGGAGACGATGGCGGTGTTGATGCCGATGACCTGGCCCGAGATGTTGGCCAGCGGCCCGCCCGAGTTGCCGGGGTTGATGGCCGCGTCGGTCTGGATGACGTCCAGCAGCGGCCTGGAATAATAACTGCCGCTCAGGTTGCGGTGCAGCCCGCTGATGATGCCGGTGGTGACGGTCTGCTCGAAGCCCTCGGGGCTGCCTATGGCGATGGCCACCTCGCCCACCGCCAGGTCTGCGGAGCTTCCCAGCTCGGCCACGGGCAGCCCGCTGCGGTCGACCTTGATCACCGCCAGGTCGGTGTCGGGGTCGGTGCCGATGACGCGGGCCGGGACCACGTCGCCGTCGGCCAGGGAGACCTGGATGACGCGGGCCCCCTCCACCACGTGATTGTTGGTGATGACGTAGCCGTCGTCACGGATGATGAATCCCGAACCCACGGCGCCGCCGATCATGGTGGCGACCTCGATGTTGACCACCGCGGGCATCAGCTTCTGCGTTGCCTTGACCACCGCCGCCTGCCCGCCCTCGACCACGCGTTCCACCGTCTCCACCGGCACCTGCCTGTCCTCCGCCGCCCGGGCGGCCCTGTCCTTCACCTTGCCCCGGTAGAAGTCGACGGGATTGTTGCCGAAGGAGAGGGGCAGGACCGCCATGATGACCAGGCTGGTCACCACCGCGGTCACCACCGCGGGCACCCGCGCGGTCGCGAAGGCCCCGCCCCTGCCGCCGTCCGGCCGGGCCGGCCGGGATGCGGGCGGCGGAGGGGGGAGGGGCGGGGGGGGAGGCTGGGGCACGGAGGCGCGGGCGGGCTGCGCCGCCGGCGCGGTCGGGGTCGCCACCTCCGGCGGCCCTTCCACCGTCACCTCGTCGGGAGTCTCCCTCGTATCCTCTTCCATCCGGCCCACCCTTCCTTTCGTCCAGCGTCCGCCGCCATGCTTCGATGTTACCACCATCCGGCCTCATGCCGCCGCCCGCCGCCGCCCGTCCGGCCCGGCTGCCGACGGCGTTATTCCCTTAGACGCGCCCGGACGGCGAGCGTTTCCGTTATCTTCCCCGCGGCCATGAACGGGAGTCGTCGGAAGCCCGGGCGGCGCCCGCTGTCCGACATGACGTCGTATAATGGCCGCAGGAGATGAGCGGGAGGAGAGCCGGGGAAGGGAGAGGGCCATGAAGGTCATCGTGGTCGGAGCGGGCGCGGCGGGGCTGGCCGCCGCCCACGAACTGCGCAGGAAGGGCGTCGAGACGGTCGTCTACGAGGAGAGCGGGAGCGCGGGCGGCCGGGCCCGGGGCTTTCGTGAGAAGGGCTACGTCTTCGACCTGGGGGCGCAGTTCTCCGCCGCCCTGTGTGATACCACCTTCGAGTACTGCCGCGAGCTGGGCATGGCCGGCGAGATCCTGCCCTTCGACTTCACCGCCGCCGTCTACCGCAAGGGAAGGCTCTATCCCATGGCGGGCACCCCCCGGCCCGAGGTGGTCTGGCGCATGCGCAGGGACCTCATGAGGTTCCGCGGCGCCCCCCTCTGGGCCGTGCCCCAGATCCTTAAGGCCTTCCCGGCCATGCTCAAGCGCAGGAAGGACTTCGACTTCGCCACCATGGACCCCGGGCCGGTGCTGGACCTCTGCGACCTGAGCATCGCCGAGTACGCCCTGCGTCACGGGGGCAGGGGGGCGCTGGAGTACTTCTTCCAGCCCCTCTCGGCCTCGCTCACGCTGGGCGAGCCGGAGGAGGTGGGCGCCGCCCACATCCTGGCCCTCCTCTTCGGCCTCTTCGGCCCGGGGCTGGTGGCCCTGGCCCGCGGCATCGGCTCGCTCATGCAGGCCATGTACGAAGCCGACGCGGAAGCGGTGCGCCTCAATACCCCGGTGCGCCGCATCATCCTGGAGAAGGGGAGGGCCCGGGGCGTCGAGCTCGATTCGGGCAGGGAGGAGGCCGACGCGGTGGTCTGCGCCACCACCGCCACCGCCGCCGTCCGCCTCACCCCCGGCCTGCCCGACGCCCTGCGCCTCCCCCTGGAGAAGGTCACCTACAGCTCCTGCGTCCACTTCATCTTCGCCCTGCGCAACCGGCTGCTGCCCGACGGCTGGTACGGGGTGGTGGTCCCGCGCTCGGAGGGGACCCTGCACGGCGGCTTCTCCGACGCCTCCGGCAAGTCCCCCTACTTCGCCCCCCAGGGCGGGGGCCTGGTGCATTCCCTCACCTATGGCAGGCGCTCGCCGGAACTGGAGAGGCTGCCCGATGAGGAGCTGAAGAGGATGATGATCCGGGAACTGCAGGCCATCGTCCCCGGCCGCATGCCCGACGAGCCCCACCACACCGTGACGGCCCGCTGGAAGGAGGCCGTCTGCCTCGACCCGCCCGGCCAGGCCCGGGCCATCCACTTCATGCAGCGCGACCACTACCGCGAGGTGCCGGGGCTCTTCCTGGCCGGCGAGTACATGTACCTGGTCTCCTGCGTGGAGGGCGCCCTGCGCTCCGGCAAGAGGGCCGCCGGGGAGATCGCCCGCGCCCTCTGACCGCCGGAGGGGCGGATGCCGCGCCGGGGCACCCCCGTCCCTGGAATTCATGCCGGCGGGCCGGTATAATAAGGTCGGCCAAGGGCTGCTTGCAGGGCCATTCACCGGAGCAGGCGCGGCAGGGGGACGCGTCGCGGCAAGGCCCGCGTCCGCGCGCCCCCGGCGGAAGGGGGGTAAAGGTGTCCTACGGTTACGGGACCTCGGAGTGGGAAGAGGCCTTCTCCAAGCTGATGCGGGACATGCACGAGTCGGAGGCCAAGCCTTACATCATGGGCACGCCTTCATGGATTCTCGCCTACGAGGAGCTCATCCGCAACGATGAGACCTACCGGGGGCTGGCCCGCGACTGGGAGGGCTCGGTGGTCATCCACATCCTCGCCGACCCCGCGGTGGGCCTCGATTCCGACATGTACCTCCTCATCGACCTCTGGCACGGCGACTGCCGCTCGGTGCGCCTGGTTCCCGCCAGCGCGGGGGAGGCCGGGGACTACGTGCTCACGGCCGCCTACGACCGCTGGAAGCAGGTGATGCAGGGCCGGTTGGACACCACCAAGGCGCTGATGCAGGGCAAGATCAAGCTGAAGGGAGAGCTCACCACCATCGTGCGCTACTCCCAGGCCGCCACCCGGCTGGCCGAACTGGTGGGCATGGTCGACACCATCTTCCTGGACGAGATGGCGCCTGAGGAGATCGAGGCCTTCAAGCCCTGGGTGGAGTTCATCAGGGACGAGTACGGGCTGTAGGGCGTCTGCGCCGCGGGGAGGCGCACCGCCTCCCGGCGCTTAACCGTCCCCGGCGCGCTCCTCCAGCCAGCCGAAGATCTCCTCCAGGTCCATCAGGTAGAGCATGTCGACGTGGCCGGCCTCCCCGAGGAGGATGAAGCGCTTGTGCTCCGAGGAGACCCGGTCGAAGATGGCCGAGCGCAGGCGGTCCTGGAGGATGGGGTCCTTGCCTCCGGCCAGCATCACCAGGGGCACGGTGATGGAGGGGATGCCGTCGGTGTAGGTGAAAGGGGGGTCGCCGCCGTCCGGCATGAAGGGCGCGAAATCGCCCAGGCGCGCCGCCTGTATCATGTGCGCCAGGTGCTTCGAGGAGACGCTGCCTCCCGCCCAGGCGCCGAAGACCCCGCAGGCCTTGCGGCCCATGTTGCGCGGCTGCAGGTAGAAGCGGGCGAAGGGCGCGGTCATGATGGCTTCGGCCGCCCGGGGGTGCTTCAGGCCGAAGTCGTGGGACAGCTCGTTCAAGGGAATGCACGGGGCGTAGGCGTCGCGGCGCAGCAGCCGCTTCTCCAGGGCCCGGAAGAGGGCCTGGGCCGGCCGGGAGCGCCTCACCCTCTCGACGGTGTCCACCGCGTAGCCGCGCATGGAGACCGGGCTGCCCACGGTCACCGCCCCGGCCAGGCGGGCGTTGCGCTCGCGCGCCAGGCCGGGGTCGCGCTTGACGCGGCAGGAGTCGTGCCGGTCGATGTAGGTGCCCTGCAGGTACACGTACAGCGTCATGCCCCCGAAGCTGTGGCCCATGTAGAAGGGGCGCCTCCCCGTCTCCTCCTCCACCCGGGACAGAATGGCGGGGAGGTCCAGGGCGCCGGGGTGGTCTCCCGAGTGGCGCCAGTCCCCCGCCCCGCTGCGGGCGGGGGGATGGCCGGCGCCACGCCAGTTGGCCGTCCACACCTCGTAGCCCAGCCCGCGGAGTTTTTCGGCCAGGTTGAATCCCTGCAGCGGCAGGTCGAACTCGTAGTTGGTGGAGCACAGCCCGTGCCCGGTGACCACCGCCCGGGCTCCCTTGAGGGGGTAGCGGTTGCCGCGCAGGACCACCCCGTCCTCCGTCTCGACCTCGAACACCACCGGCTCGGGCATCGCTCCACCTCCCCGGTTCGTCAATCCGGGGTCAGGCCCCAAATTCACTTTTTTCACCACCGGACGCGGCAGCGT
>CAZETE010000041.1:0-22813 GCA_964515075.1 uncultured Actinomycetota bacterium
AGGCCGGTGGAGCCGAAGCCGCCGGAGCCGCGGGCGGTGCTCTCCAGCTCCTCCACCACCGCCACCCGGGGTTCCTCCACCCGCTGGACGACCATCTGGGCGATGCGGTCTCCCCTGCCGACGCGGAAGGGCTCCCGGCCGTGGTTGATGAGGATGATCTTCACCTCGCCCCGGTAGTGGCAGTCGATGAGCCCGGGGGTGTTGACGACGCTGATGCCGTGCTTGGCCGCCAGGCCCGAGCGGGGCTGCACGAAGGCGGCGTACCCCTCCGGCAGGGCCATGGCGAAGCCGGCGGAGACCGTGGCGAAGCCGCCCGGGGCGATGGTCAGGTCCTCGGCGCTGGCCAGGTCCATCCCGGCGTCGCCCGGGTGGGCGTAGGCCGGCAGCGGCAGGCCGGCGGCCAGCCGCTTGACGCGCAGCACCGGGGCGCCTGCGCCGTCCGGGCCGGCCGCCGTCCCTGCAACCTCCACGATGGGGACCAATCGCAGGATGCCGACGTGGCGGAAGAGGTGGGCCAGCTCCTCCAGCCAGGCCTCCTCGCCGCTCACTTCCTTGGACATCTCGCAGCCCCGCGTCTCAAGGGAGTAGTCGCGGTCCCCTTCGAAACGGTAGGTGAGCCGCAGGGTCGACTCGCCCCGGAAGGCGTAGCCGTGGCCCCGGAAGGGCGCCGACCGGTAGGAGCCCGCCCGGAGCTCGACCGGCCTGATCAGCGCGCGCACCTCGTCCGGGAAGAGGAAGACGTAGGGCGGGGTGGAGCGGTAGAACCAGGGCAGGTAGACGGCCCCGGGGAAGCCCCGGGAGAGGATGTCCCGGAACTGGCCGCGGGCTTCCCTCGCCTTGCCCTGGTGCTCGTCCATGGGGGTATTCTAGCACACGGTCAGACGGGGGGGCGGTCGGGCTCGATCTGGATCTTGTCCTTGAGCACGATGCCCTTCTCGATGGCGTAGAGGACGGCGTTGGTGCGGTCGGTCACCTTGATCTTCTTGAAGATGTTGCGGATATGCACCTTCACCGTGAGCTCGCTGATGAACAGGAGGTCGGCTATCTGGCGGTTGTTGTAGCCCCGGGCCATCAGCTTGAGCACGTCCGTCTCCCGCTGGGACAGGCCGGCGGCGTCCTCCGACCTGGGGCGCTTGCGGGCCCCCGGCGAGCCCATCTCGTCCAGCAGCTTGCGGGCCACCGAGGTGGAGATGAGGGTCTCGCCGCCGGCCGCCGCCAGCACCGCCTTGACCAGCTCCTCCTTGGCCGCGTCCTTGATGACGTAGCCGATGGCCCCCGCCTTGATGGCCTGCATGGCGAATTCCTCGTCGTCGTAGACGGTGAGGGTGATGGCCTCGATCTCCGGATGGCTCTTCTTGATGCGCCGGATGACCTCGATGCCGTTGATGCCCGGCAGCTGGATGTCCACGATGACCACGTCCGGGGCGAACTTCTCCACCTTGGAGAGGGCTTCCTCCCCGCTCCTGGCCACCGCCACCACGCGGATGCCGCCCTGCTTCTCCAGGATGCGCACCAGCCCCTCGCGCACCACCTCGTGGTCGTCCACCACCATCACGTTGACGCCCTTTTTCGCAGCCCTCTCGGCCATGGCTCAGTCCTTCGCTATCAACGGCAGCCTGATACTGATGATGGTACCATGTCCGCGGGAGGAGCGTACGGAGAACTCCCCGCCCATCAGCTCGGCCCGCTCCTGCATGGCCAGCAGCCCAAGGTGGCGCCCCCGCTCCTGTTCAGCCTCCACCGACGCCAGGTCGAAGCCCCGGCCGTTGTCCTCGACGGTCAGGACGAGCTGCCCCTCCTTCTCGCGGGCGGAGATGCTGACCGCGTCGGCCTGCGCGTGCTTGCGCACGTTGGTCAGGGCCTCCTGCAGGACGCGGTAGATGGCCAGCTCCGCCGCCTTGGTCAGGTTGTCCAGCCCGGCCAGCTCCACGCTGGTGCTGATGGCGTACTCCTCCTCGAAGTCCTCGGCGTAGCGGCGGATGGTCTCGCGCAGCCCGAGGATCTCCAGCGAGCCGGGGCGCAGGTTGCCGATGATGGCCCGCAGCTCCCGCAGGCACTCCTTGGCCTGCTCCTGCACCTCCTCCATCTCCTCCCCCGCCAGGTGCGGCTCCTCCTCGATGAAGTCCAGCGCGAAGCCGGCGGAGTAGATGATGTTGAGCATGGACTGGGCCACCGAGTCGTGCAGCTCCCGCGCGATGCGCGCCCGCTCCTCCTCGTGGGCCGTGTTCACCCGGGACATCAGGTGGTCCAGGGTCTTGCCCCGCATCACCACCTCCCGGTAGAGGCGGGAGTTCTCGAGGGCCAGGCCCACGGTGTCCGCATAGATCTGCAGCAGCTCCAGTTCCCAGTTGGTCACCCGCAGGTGGCCGTGGCGGGACTCCAGGTAGAGCAGCCCCTTGGGCGAGCCGTAGGGGTTGATGGGGACCAGCGCGAAGGGGGCTTCCGGCAGGGGCTGGACCAGGGAGAAGTCCGCGGGCCCGCACTCTCCCCGGGACGCCGTGATGATGGCGGGGCGGAAGAAGGCCTTGCTCTCCAGGGTCTGCCCGAAGGGGGAGACCGGGTAGTGGCGCGCCCGCTCCAGGTAGGCCCCGCCCCAGGCCTCGTCCCTAAGGGAGACGGCGGAGACGGGCAGCAGGGCCTCCCGCTCGTAGGCGAAGAAGACGGCGCGCTCGAAGCCCATGCTCCGGCAGGCCGTGGAGGTTATGCGCTCCTGCAGCTCCCCCCGGTCCAGGATGGCGCGGAAGGTGTTGAGGGCCCGGTTGAACTCGGCGATGCTCTCCTTCTGGTGGTTGAGGTAGGTGCCGGCGAGGGGGGAGATGATCTCCTGATAATAGCGGTCGATGGCCTCGGCCAGCTCCAGCAGGTCGTTCTCGCCGCACTCGCCGGACAGGTTGGCGCGGATGAAGTTCCACGCGAAGACCTTGCCGGCATAGATGCCGTCGATGAAGTCCTTGAGCTCGAAGCCCTGGAGCTCGCGGGCCATCGCGATGCGGCCTAGGGCCTCGAGGAAGTCCCGCGGGACCCGCCCCCCGTAGTGGAGGTACCTGATGAAGCTGGAGGTGATGCGGGAGACCTGCTTCCTGACGTCTGCCTCGATCTCTTCGGTCATCTCCTGGTAGAAGGGGGTGTCCCGGCGGAACTCCTCGATCATGGCCGAGTTGAGGTCGTCCAGCCTCTCCTCGAGCTTGTCGATGATGCACCGGTCCATCCCTGAAGCGCCTACTCCATCACGAAATAGATGATCTTCTTGTTGTTCTCGGTGTTGGCCTCCCGGGGCACGGGGCCCGCCATTATCTCCACGACGTTGCGGACGCCGCCCGCGGTGGGGGAGAGCCCGTTGAAGGCCGCCTCCACCTGCTGGCCCGCGGCGACGTCGACTTCCTGCGTCATGGTGCGGGGAGTGGAGTCTCTGGACGAGTAGAGGGTCACGGTGACCGGGACCCTGGCCTCGTTGCGGTTGCCCTGGTTCTCCACGATCACCTTCACGCTCAAGGCGGCGCTGGCGGGCAGGTGGAAGACGTGCTCGCCGTTCTCCACCGCCAGCGGCCCGGCCGGGTCGAGGGTCACCTTGCCCAGCGCCACCCCGTGCACCTCGGTGCCGCGCAGCGACCTGATCAGCCCCTCGATGCTCGAGGCGGCGGCCTCCTCCAGGCCCGAGAGCCAGCGGGAGTCGGGCACCGCCGCGCTCACCCCCTTGTCCTGCAGCAGGTCGCCCAGCTTGCGCTTGAAGAAGGCGTAGTCGCCGTCGGCGTAGAGCAGTTCGGTCATCTCGTCGGCGATGTTGGCGACGAAGACGGAGGTGTCCAGGGTGTCGTTGAAGAGGACGTTGATGATGTCCGAGCGGTACTTCTCCATGGACCGGTAGCGCCTCTCCGTGCAGATCTTCAAGGCGGAGTCGGCCACGGAGAGGAGCTCCGGCGGGGTCACGGCGTAGACGCCGTCCCGCACCTCGCGGCACCCGTCCACCAGGGCCTTGAGCTCGGATTCCATCCTCTCCCGGTCCGCCATCAGCGCGGCGAGGTCCGAGTTGATGGACTTCCGCTTGGCGTCGAGCTCGTTGGACCTTTCGATCCAGGGCCTGACCTCGTCGACATAGTCGGCGTACCGGGAGGTGGACACCGAGGACTGCTTCTTGCAGGTGAGGTTGAAGACCCAGCACCCCAGCAGCAGCAGCAGGACGGTGACGACGATTACCGGGGCCGGGTTCCTCTTCTTCCTGTAGAACTTGGGGGTCCTCACCGCCGCGTACACAGGCGCCCTCCCGCTCTTACACGCATCCGTCAAACCCCCTGGCGCAACCGCGCCTTCAAGCATTAGACGGCCCGCAGGCCGTCCTTTTTCGCTCTCTTATGGCCTAGATGATACACCACCTCGCGGCGCCGGGGCAAACCGCCGCCGCCCTCCCGCGCTGTGTTATAATATGTTCGTTGCCAGACCCGGGCGAGTGGCGGAATTAGGTAGACGCGCTGGGTTCAGGGTCCAGTGCCTGTAGAGGTGTGCGGGTTCGAGTCCCGCCTCGCCCACCAGGAAAGAGCCGGGGCGCGCGCCCCGGCTTCCTTCTTCCCTGTTTCCGGGGCAGGCTTCAGGCGAGGCCGCCGCGGGGCTCGTCACAGCGGCAGGGGCTGGCCGCGCACTTGGGGCAGCCGCGCGCGTACTTGGCCGCCGCCTCCTCCAGGTCGATGCCGCAGAGGGAGGCCAGGCTGGCCAGCCAGGCGAAGACGTCCGCGAACTCGCCGGCCAGGGCCTCGCGGTCGCCCCGCCTCAGGTCGCGCGAGAGCTCGCCCACCTCCTCCACCAGCCAGGCGAAGGTGCCCAGGCGTCCCCGGGCCGCGTCCTTTCTGTAGTAGCAGTCCCGGATGGACTGCTGGAACTCACGTATCTCCATGACCACCTCCCGCTCTGCGGCTCACCGCGATCAATAATGGATCCACTCGAACCTCTGGCGCCCCTCCCCCCACCCCAGCAGGGGCTTGAGCGCCGCCTCCCGCAGCCGCCAGGGCACCCGCTCCGAGGTCAACAGCCAGTCCAGCCCCTTCTCCAGCAGCCGGCCGGCGCGCCCCGCCTCGTACATCCTGGAGTAAAGCTCGGCCAGGGGGTAGAAGTTCCCCTGGACGGCGCGGAAGGCCGGGGAGGCGAAGGCGGGGGAGTCCAGGGCGGAGCGACCGTCGAAGATGGTGTCCACGTGGCGCCCGCTCAGCAGCCCCTCCTCCCGGCACCTCTCGTAGAGGCGGGTGTGGGGGTAGGGGTGGAAGGTGGAGACCTGCATGCAGTCGGGGCGGGCGCGGGCGTTGAGCTTCACCGTGTCCAGCAGCTCCCCGACTCCCTCGCCGGGCAGGGCGGTCATGTTGGTGGAGACGGTCTTGATGCCGTGCTCGCGGCAGAGCCGGAAGGCCCGGACGATGCGCTCCTCGGGCATGGGGCGGTTGAGCACCTCGCAGCGGATGTCCCGGTTGCCGCTCTCGATGCCCATGCAGACGACGCTGCATCCGGCGCCGGCGAGGAGGCGCACCGTCTCCTCGTCCAGGAGGTTGGCCCGGCTGTTGCAGATGAAGGGCAGGCCCACCTCCTCGCGGTAGCGCCCGGCCAACTCGCGGAACCATTCCTTGTCCAGGGTGAGGATGTCGTCGTCGAAGCGGATGTACTTCAGCCGGCCGCCGGCGTCTCCGGCGATGATCTCGTGCACCTCCCGCATGACGCCGTCCACGCTGCGGAAGCGGACGTACTTCTCGGGATTGGGATAGACGCCCTTCTGGACGTGGTTGGAGCAGTAGGAGCAGTCGTAGGGGCAGCCCCGCGAGGCCATCAGGGTGCCCCGCTCGTGCTGCTGCTCGCAGAAGTCGGCGGGGTCGAAGAGGTCCCGGTCGGGGAAGGGCAGCGAGTCCAGGTCCTCCACCAGGGGGCGCACCGGGTTGCGGACGACCTCCCCGCCGTCCCGCGCCCACATCGAGGGGACGCGCCGGTGGTCGCGCCCCTCCTCCAGGGCCGCGCACAGCTCGGCCAGGGCCTCCTCCCCCTCGCCCAGGCAGACCAGGTCGAGCTCGGAGGAGAGCAGGGCTCCCTCAGGATCGATGGTGGCGTGGGCGCCGCCGCAGACGGTGGGGACGCCGGGCAGGAGCTGCTTCGCCCAGGCCGCCCACTTGCGCACGTGGGGAAAGAGGTGGGTGGTGGAGGAGAAGGCCACCAGGTCGGGGCGGGCCGCCGCCAGCCGCTCCTTGAACTCCTCCTCGCCCAGCGGCCGCACCAGGTGGAGCAGGGAGGTGCGGTGCCCCTCCCGCTTGAGGTAGGCCGAGAGGTAGCCGATGCCCAGGTAGATGCGCCCCTCGCTCATGAAGCTCCCGTCGTCGTAGGCGAAGAAGTCCGGGTAGACGAAGGCGACTCTCATGCCGGGCACCCGCCTGTCCCGGTCACGCGGGATGGTCGGAGCGGCGCACGTTCATCAGGTAGCGCCCCATCTTGTTGCCCAGGCGCTCGCTGTGCGAGGTGGTCCAGATGAGCGGGTTCATCACGTAAGGATTGTTGCCGAAGCGGATGCACAGCCAGCCGTTGCGGAAGTAGGTGGAGTACTTCTCCCGCAGGCCCCGCGCGTAGCGGGCCAGGGCGTCGTCGGCGCCCGCCTCCAGGGCGGACAGCACCGACTCCGCGGCCAGCTTGCCGCTCTCCAGGGCATAGGAGATGCCCTCGCCGCTGATGGGGTTGGTCATGGAGGCCGCGTCCCCCACCGCCAGGACGTTTCCCGCCCCGGGGCGCCCGCCCCGCAGGGCCACCCGCAGCTGGGCGCCGCGCAGCCGCCCCAGGGGCTCGGCCGAGCGCAGCTTGTCCGCGGCGAAGCGGGTGCGGGTGCAGAAGTCCTCGAAGGCCCGGTTGAGGTTGAGGCCCCTCTTGCGCACGGCGTAGAGCATGGCGCCCACCCCCACGTTCACCGTCTCCGAATCCACCTTGAAGATCCATCCGCAGTGGGGCATGATGGCGTCCTCCGGGTAGATCTCCAGGAAGGACCCGACGTCCGCCGCGCCGCGCATGTAGCAGCGCACCGAGACCCCCAGGTAGCGCGGGTCGTGGTAGAGGAGGCGCAGGCCCTTGCCCATCACCGAGGAGGGGCCGTCCGCGGCGATGATGTAGCGGGCCCCTATCTCCAGGCGCTCCCCGCCGTATGACGCCGCCACCCCGGGGGTGCGGCCGCGGCGCGCCGGCAGGGGCGCCAGCACCTCGCAGCCCTCGCGCACCTCCACCCCTGCGGCGCGCACGTGGTCCACCAGTATCCCGTCGAACTCGAGGCGGGGCACGATGTAGGCGTGGTCGGGGAAGTGTCCCCCCATGGGGTAGCGGACCTCGGTCAGGCCGCCGCGGGTGGAGTAGAAGCGCACCCCCTCGATGAGCTGGAACCGCCCTTCCAGCCGGTGGCGCAGGCCCATCCGGTAGAGGGCGTGCACGGCCCGGGGGGCGATGCCGTCGCCGCAGATCTTGTCGCGCGGGAAGGTCTCCTTGTCCACCACCAGGACCCGGTGTCCCCGGCCGGCCAGGTGCCAGGCGGCCGAACACCCGCCGGGGCCCGCTCCCACTATGAGGACGTCGCAAGTCTCATCCATGCCCACGATTATATGTGAAAGCCCCCGGCGGGCGGTAGTCGGCAAAAAAAGACCCCGGTTCCGGCAACCGGGGTCCGCAGGGAGGGAGGTGCTCCGGCCTTGCGGCCGGGGCAGGGATGGGGCCTCGCGGCCCCATGTCACTCCTCTTTTGTCAATGATAGCCCCCTTCGCGTCCGCTTACAAGGGCCTGGACCCCATCATAACAGCGTCCCGCGCGGGGCGGACATGATCTGCGTCAACCCCGCAGGCGGGCCTTCCAGCGCTCCAGCTGGGCGGCCCAGGGGCTGTAGCGGCTGCCGTTGGTGGAGGCCCCGCGCAGCGCGCGGAGGAACTCCTGCGGCGAGCCGAACTCCTCCATCTCCGTGTAGACCCGGCCCACGTCCTCCGCGCGGTGGGCGTCGCTCCCGCCGGTCACCGGGAAGCCGTGCGCGCGCGCGAACTCCTCCGCCCGGCGGTTGGCGGCGGGCCAGCGGGGCTTGCCGTTCACCGCCTCCAGGCAGTCGATATCCTCCTTCAGCTCCAGTATCCGGCGGGCGCTCAGGCGGCGCAGCTTGACCAGGTCGAAGGGGTGGGGCAGGCACACCAGGCCGCCCTGGCGCCGGATCTCGCGCATGGTCTCGGCGGCGCTCAATCCGGGCCGGATGCGCTCGGCGAGGAAGAGGCCGATGATCTCCCCCTGGCGGCTGCGCACCTCCTCGCCGGGGATGATCAGGAGGTGGGGCAGGGCCCGGCGGAACTCCTCCGCCCCGGCGAAAGCGTCGTGGTCGGTGATGGCCACGCCGGCCAGCCCCCGCTCCTCGCAGGCGCGCCCCAGCTCCTCCGGGGTCATCCGGCTGTCGAAGGAGTGGTGGGTGTGCACGTGCAGGTCCAGCTTGATCCGCATAGATGCCTCCTCCTAGTGGGAAGGGACGGTGGCCGAGGCGTTGACGCTGCGCACGGCCTCCTCCATCTTCTCCCGGTCCAGCAGGTAGACCGCCTTCGCGCCGATCCTGCCGCCGGTCCCCGGCGCCGTGCCCGCGCTCAAGTCCGCCACCGGCCAGGAGCCGAACTCGCGCGCCAGGCGGACGGCCTCGCCGGTGCCGAGGTCGGTCCGGACCCGCTCCAGGCCCAGGTTGAGCAGCCAGGCCGCTCCCGGCAGCGACGCGGAGCCGTGGAAGCGGTTGGCGGCGGCGATGGCCAGGGCCTGGGCGGCCCGGATGCGCTGCAGTTCGCCCCCCGGGTAGCGCGGCGACCTCGTCACCAGCAGGACCCCGATGCCGTCCAGGAGCACCGGCCCGGCCTCGAGCCTCCCCCAGCGGGGGTCCGCAACGTCTTCTTCCAGGTTGAACTCCACCCCCCCCAGCATCTCCACCAGCCCGGCCAGGCCCTCCTGCCCGAGCTCCAGGTGGCCGCGGAAGGGCAGCCCGACGACGTCCTCCACCACCTGCCGCGTCAACTCGGCGCCGCCCAGCCCGTAGACCTCTCCCAGGGTGTGCTTGCCCCGCCCCAGGAGATCGACGTAGGTGGAGACGGGAACGGAGAGGAGGGCCACGCGCTTCAGCCCCTCGTCCACGTGGACCACCGCCACCGACTCCAGGGCGGGGCCGGCGGCGCCCCCCTCCCGCGAGCCGCCGCCCGAGCCCAGCACCAGCAGGTTGAAGGGCCCTTCCTCCAGCCGCTGCGGCGAGGAGGCCAGCGCCGGCATCGCCACCCCCGGCCACGCCTCCCCGTCCGGCGGCGCCGGACCCCGGCCGCGCGCCCCCTGGCGCCAGCCGAAAGCGGCCGCCGCCGCGAAGATCAACAGCAGGACGGCGAGCACCCCCATCCCCGTCTTCCTGGTCATGACCCGCTCACCCGCCACCTCCCGGCCGCTCGTCCCGTCCCGAGGCCCGGCGCGGACCTCTCCTCCTTTAGACGCCCCCTTCCCCATCGGCGGACGCCGCGCCCTGCGCCTCCGCCGCCTCCGCCAGCTCCCTCCTTCCCCGCAGGAAGACGAGGGCCAGAAAGCAGGTGAACAGGGCGAAGAAGGCCAGCGAGCCCTGCCAGCCCACCAGGAAGGAGAGGGAGGTGGCCAGGGAGACGATGGCCGCCGCGATGAGCACCCCGAAGAAGATGAAGAGGAGCGAGGGCCAGAAGGGGATGTCGAAGACGAAGGCGGCGGCGGCGCCCGACCAGGCCCCGGTCATGGGCAGGGGGATGCCGACGAAGATCATCAGGGCGATCTCCTTCCAGCGCTCGAAGGACTTGGAGTGCTTGCGCCGGGTGCGGGCGAAGAGCCACTCGAAGAACCGCTCCATGGTCCGGGAGCGGCGGCTCAACCAGCGGGACAGCGGGCCCAGGAACCAGAGGATGAAGGGTATGGGCAGGACGTTGAAGGCGACGGCGACGAGCGTGGCCTGCCAGACCGGCATGCCCAGGGCCTTGCCCGCCGGGATGCCTCCCCGGAGCTCGAAGACGGGGAGCATGGAGATGACCGCCACGGCCAGCCAGTCGGGCGTGCCCCCCAAGGCCTCGCGGAAGCGGTCCACCAGGCTCGCGTAGGGCATCGCCTTGCCGGCCAGCTGATTGGCGGCGTGTCCGATCCTGGTCAGCATCAAGCGCCCCCTCCTTGCTTGCGTCGTATTTCGGCTTATCCGATGATAGCGGTTCTCCGCCGGCCGGGAAAGCCCGCGGGCGCGGGGGGCGGGGGGCCGGGGCCCTCCGCGCGCCGCTCATGCTTCAGGGCCAGCCCCCGCCGGCCGCGACGGCGGAGGCCGCCGCCGGCAGCGCCGGGAGGCCCGCCGGACCCGCGTGAAGGGCCGTGCCGCTGAAGAACATGTACAGCAGCGCCGCGGCGATGAGAAGGGCCAGGACCAGGCAGGCCAGGGCCGCCCGGCGGCGCAGGCGCGACGCGGGGCGCGGAGGAGGATCGGCGTCCGGGACGATGCTCCCCTCCACCGGCAGGCTGGCCAGGGGCCTGCCGCAGATGATGCAGTATACCGCGGAGCGGGAGGGGCTCTGCTCGCCGCAGTGCAGGCAGACCTGGGCGCCGGAGTCGGTCCGCGCCAGCATGGAGTGGGGCTCTCCGGGGTGCCACTCGAAGTCGAAGTTGTAGTACCAGGCCCCGGTGTTCAGGCCGATGCTCCAGATCCTTCCGTACTCGTCGGTGAACTTGAGGCCCTTGCGCATGCGCTCGTAGCGCTCCCTGCCCAGGCTGCCCGCCTCGTAGGCGCGCCGCAGGCAGGCGTGGGCCTCCACCGCCTCCCCGGGGAAGAACAGGGCCTTGTCGGGGGCCGGGCCGGCGGAGCGCGGGGGCCGATTCTGCGCCTTCGGTTCCTTCTTCTGCAATTGCGGTCACCTCGTGCGGACGCGCCTGGGCACATGGTTCTTTTCGGCAGGAAGCGGCCGCGCCTGAACGGCTCCTCCCCGGAAGCCGGTGCGCGAAGGCCCCGCCGCCGCGGCCCACAAGCAGAAGGGCCCCGCCGTGCGGGGCCCTTCGGGTGAAAGAGCGGACATACCCGGTTGGTGCGAAGACTTGCTGCCGCGTATGCCGTAAAGGTAACGCCGCGGACGGGTGCTGCGAATGTTGCTCCAAAGGGGGCTGCTTTTGGGCCGTTGGGGTAGATGGCTATCTCGGCTTGTCGGCTCCGAATGATGCATGGGGAATGCTGTTAGGGCTGTTCTTCAGGGGTGCTGAACGTTGCTGCTTCGCGTCCGCGACGTGTTTTTCTCGTTCTACGGTGCTTCTTCTCTGTGCGTCCCGGCGCCCGTTCGGGCTCCGATCCGTTGTCAAGGTCCGCCTTTCTGATGTCTAGGATAAACCCCCGCCCGGTTAGTGACCATTCATCCCTGGTAGTAATTCCTGCCGCCGCTACTACCCCGGTGGTAGCGGCTCCCCCCGTTTAAAACGGGGCGCGGAGGGAATGATTATCCTTAGAAGTAAGGCGAACAAGCGGACGGTTCTCGAATCGGCCCCCAGCGGCGGGCCGGGAGGAGGGGAGGAGATGGCGGCCAAGAAGATGACCAGGAGCGAGGCGGGCAGGCGAGGCGGGCAGACCACCATGAAGAGGTACGGCTCCGAGTTCTACCAGAAGATCGGCAAGAAGGGCGGCAAGAAGGGCGGCAACACCACCAAGGAACGGTACGGCATCGAGTTCTACCAGAACATCGGGCGCAAGGGGGGGCTGAAGTAGCGGCTTCCCGCCGTGGTATAATGCTGCCGCGGGCAGCGTGCCCGGGTTTTCCGGATCCGGGCCTTCCGCGCGGGAAGGAGCCGATTTGCGCACGAGTGTGGATGTCCATAACCACCTGCAGACCCTCGACATACCCCACGAACTGAGCAAGTTGCCCGCGGCAGCGCGCAGCGCCGAGCAGATCGCCGCCCAGCTGGGGCTGGAGGCCCACCAGATCATCAAGGTCATCGTCTTCTTCGCCGACGGCAAACCCCTGGCGGCATTGATCCCGGGAGACCGCAAGGTCGACTACGGCAAGCTCAAGCAGGCCGCCGGGGCCTCTTCCCTCCGGCTGGCCAGCCCCGAGGAGACGCGCGAGCTCACCGGCTACCTGCTCGGCTACACGCCCCCGGTGGCCTGGCCGGGGGAGCTCCCCGCCTACATAGACCTCCAGGCCCTGCGGGAGGACGTCGTCTACGCCGGCGGCGGGGAGGCCCACACCATCCTCAAGATACGCTCCTACGACCTGGTCCGCGCGGCGGACGCGGAGGTCGTGGACATCGTCAAGTAGCCCATGGTCGAGGCCTCCCGCCTCCTCCTGGCGTCCCTGCTGGGCCTGGCCGCGGGGTTCTTCTCCGGCGCCTTCGGCATCGGGGGGGGCTCCGTCTCCACCCCGGCCATCCGCCTCATACTGCTGGAGCCTTCCGGCATCGCCCTGGGCACCTCCCTGCCTCTGGTCGTCCCCTCGGCCGCCGCCGGCGGTTACAACTACTGGAGGAAGGGGCAGGTAAACCGGCGCGCGCTGGCCGCGGCGGCCCCCCTGGGCGCCGCCGCCTCCGCCGGGGGCGCCCTGCTCACCCGCCGGCTGGACCTCGAATGGCTGATGGTGGCCACGGCCTTCCTGATCATGTACCTCTCCGCGCGGACCCTGCGCGACGCCCTGCGGGTGAGCGCAGACGCCAGCGGGCTGGCCGTACGGGGCCGCGGCCGCGGCCGTTTCCCCTTCGCGAGATGCGCGGCCATCGGCGCGGCGGCCGGCCTCTTCAGCGGCCTGCTGGGCCTGGGGGGCGGCATCGTCATGGTCCCGGGCTTCCGGTTGTGGGCGGACATGGAGGTCAAGGAGGCCCTGGGCACCTCCCTGGTCTCCATCGCCTTCATCGCCCTGCCCGGCACCCTGGTCCACTCCGCGCTGGGCCATATCGACTGGGCCCTGGCCGCGGCCATGGCCCTGGGGGTGGTCCCCGGCTCCTGGCTGGGCTCCCGCTTCACCCTGCGGGCGCGGGCGCGGCGGGTGCTCCTGGCCTTCTCCGCCTTCCTGGCCCTGACGGGTATAATGTTCATCGTCAAGGAGGCCCAGATCGTACTGTAGCCAACATCGCAGACATGGCGGGAGGGGGAAAGATCGAGATCCACCGGGCCGGCGCGAGCGAGACCCAGAGGCTGTGGCGGGAGGTCTCCCGGACCAACCTCTTCCCCAGCCGGAAGCTCTACCGCGACTTCTTCGAGCAGCTGGGGGGGAGCGTCTATACCGCCCAAGGGCCCTCTCTTCTAGGGTACCTGGTCATCGGGAGGTGGCGGGCGGGAAGCAGGCTCCATTCGCTCTGGGCCGTCGCGGCCGGCCCGGAGGCCGGCCGGGCCCTGCTGGACGCGGCCCTCGAGGACTACCTGCCCCCGCGCGAGCCCCTGGTCACCCGGATGCTCGCCCCGGAGGCCGCGCCCTTCTTCGCCGGCGCCGGCTTCACGCCGTACAAGACCATCCTCCTGCTGGAGGGGGACGCCCGCTCCGCCGCCGCCCCGCGCCGGGCCGGGCACGGTTTCCGGGTGCGGCGCTACCGCCCCCCGGACCTGGAGGAGGTGCTGCGGGTGGACGGGGCCGCCTTCGACCCGTTCTGGAAGCTGGACGCCTGGAACCTGCGGAGCATCTCCCGCTACTGCGACCTCAACAACTTCCTGGTGGCGGAGGGAGAGGAGGGCCTCGAGGGCTACTGCATCGCCGGAACCAACCGCTTAAGCGGGTTCATCCAAAGGCTGGCGGTGCGGCCGGAGCGGCAGGGCCGCGGCCTGGGAACGGACCTGCTGCGGCGGCAGGCGGCCTGGGCGCGCGGAAAGGGAGCGCGGGCGCTCCTGGTGAACACTCAAGAGGAGAACGTCACGGCCCAACGGCTGTACCGGAAGGCCGGCTTCGACCGGAGCGTCGCGCGGCGCTACATCTACAGGTATGAACGCGATGGAGACTGAACGGAGGAAGAGGGCGGGCGGCACGGGCGGGCGCGCCGCCGCGTTCCTGCTCGCCCTGTGCCTGTGCCTGGCCGCCCTCCCCCCGGCACCCGCGCCGGGCGCCGGAGAGGGGGGCGGCCTGCGCATGCGCGTCTCCCGGGACGCCCTCTGGTACACGGGGGAGGAGCGGGCGCAGCTGGAGGTGATCCTGGAGAACCCCGAGCCGCAGCAGCTGGACGGGGTGAGCCTGGTCCTGCGCGTCTACCCCCCCTGCGCCAAGCGGACGGAGCTGGCCGAGTTCCGCGCCGGCAAGACCCGCGGGGCCAGGGAGGCCCTGACCCTGGAATCCGGCATCAAGCTGGACCCGGGAGCCCGGCGCCTCTCGTATTCCGTCGACCTTTCCGCGCTGGGCCTGCAGGAGGGCGCCTGGCCCTACGCGGTGGAGGCCTCGCGCCGCGGGGTCCAGCTGGCGCGGTGGAGGGGCTTCCTCCTCGTCCAGCAGGCGCTGCACGGCCAGCCCATCACCCTCATCCCCTTATGGGAGATGCACTACGCGCCGCAGGAGGACGCCCTCGGGCGCCCCGTGGATTCCGGGCTCTACGCGGCCTGCGGCGGCGAGGAGGGGGGCGGGGGATTCCTCCGCGCCCTCCTCTCCACCCTGGAGCGCCACCCCGGCCTGAAGACCACCCTGGCCTGTTCCTCCCAGTCGCTGCAGTCCCTGCTGGACGGGGCCGACAGGCCCGGCGTCAAGGAGGCGGCCACCTCGCTGCGCGGCTCGGTGGAAGAAGGGCGCCTCTACCTCATGCAGGCCACCTACTCCTACGCCTACCTGGACCTGCTGGCGCGCCGGGGCTGGCGGGAGGACGCCCGCCAGCAGCTGGCCCGGGGGCAGGCGGGCCTGCGGGACCTGGCGCCGAAGGGACGGCCCGCCGGATTCTTCCCCCCCGGCTTCAACCTCGGCCCCGAGTCCCTGGCCCTGCTGGAGGAGGAGGGGTTGGGGTTCACCGTGGCCTCGGAGCAGTGCCTGGCGGGCACCCCGCAGGGCGCGGCGGCGGTCTCCGCGGCGCGGGCCGGCTTCCCGGTCAGGCTCCAGGCGAACGAGTCCGCCGGCCTGGGGGCGTGGGTGGCGGACGAACAGGTCTACGCCTACCTGGCCGGCATCGGGGACGGCGCCTCCGGCCAGGAGGTGGTGGAGAACCTGCTGGCCGAGGCCTTCCTGATGCAGGCGGAGCGGGCGGCCGAGAAGCGGGCATACCTGCTCGCCTTCCCGGAGAGCTTCCGGCCCCCGGGCGAGCTGCTCGGACAGCTCTACGACGCCCTGGCGGCGGCCCCCTGGGTGGAGACGGCCTTCCCCGACGCGGCCCTGGACGACGTTCCCCCGCGGGACCCCCGCCCGGTCCCCCTGCTGCCCGGGCAGGCGACGCTTCCCGACCCCTACGGGGAACTGGAGGAGGTCCGCGGGCTGACCCTCTCCTACCGGGAGGTCCTCTTCCAGGAGAACCCCCTGGGGGAAGCCCTCCTGGCCGGCCTGCTCCTGGCGGAGGGCGCCGACCTCTACCTGGAAGGGTCCGCCACGCCCCCGGGAAGGCAGGTCCTCGAGGGCCTTTCCGGGCGCATCAGGGAGGAGATGGCCGGCATACGGCTGCAGGAGCACGGCAGCGTCACCCTCGCCAGCACCCGGGGCGAGCTCACGGTGGTGGTGAGCAACCTCAACCCCTATCCCATCAAGGCCCAGCTCAGCCTCTCGGACACCTCCGTCAGCTTCCCCGAGGGCAACCGGCGCGAGGTGGTGGTGAACCCGCAGGACAACCGCTTCAAGTTCGCCGTGGAGACCAGCCGCAAGGGCAGCTTCCTTTTGGACATCCGGCTCGCCGGCGAGGGCGACCTGGTCATCTCCTCCTCCACCGTGAACCTCAAGACCTCCAGCCTCAACACCCTCGCCCTGACCTTCCTGGCCGGCCTGCTGGGTATCCTGCTCCTGGCCCTGCTCCTGCGCAAGATGCGCCACTGGGGAAGGCGGGGGAAGCATGAGCGCTGCTGAGGGCCCGCCCCCGGCATCGGGGGTGACCCAGGAGGCCGACCCCATGACGCACGCGCGCAACGCCGCGGTGATGGCGGCCGGCACCGCGCTCTCCCGCCTCAGCGGCTTCCTGCGCTACGCCGCCCTCGCCTACGTGCTCGGCCTGACCCTGCGGTACGGACAGACCAACCTGCCCTCCACCTACAACCTGGCCAACTCCATCCCCAACATGATCTACGACCTGGTGGTCGGGGGCGTCATGGCCTCCCTCTTCATCCCGGTCTTCGTGGAGTACCTGTCCACCCGCTCCCGGGAGGAGGCCTATCACGTGGCCTCGTCGGCCACCAACATCGCCCTGGTGCTCCTGACCCTGGTCACCGTCGTCGGCATCTTCGCCAGCCCCCTGGTCATCCGCCTGATGACCGTCTTCGGCTCCTACTCCGCCTCCGGGGTGAGCACGGAAGCGGTGCGCTCGCAGGCGTCCTTCTTCCTCTGCTTCTTCATGCCCCAGATCATCTTCTACGGGCTCTCGGCCATCTTCTCGGGCCTGCTCAACTCCCACCGTCACTTCACCGTGCCCGCCTTCGCCCCGGTCCTCAACAACCTGACGGTCATCGCGACGGTGGTGGTCTTCGCCCTCCTCCCCGGAGCGCGGGACAACGCGCTGCACCTGGTGGTGCTGGCCGTCGGGACCACCCTGGGGGTGGCGGCGCAGGCGCTGGTGCAGATCCCCACCATGCACAGGCTGGGCATCCGCTGGAGCCCCGCCTTCGACCTGCGCCACCCGGCCATCCGCAGGATCGGGAGGCTCGCCCTGCCCCTCATCGGCTACGTCTTCCTCTGGCAGGTGGGCACCTGGTTCATGTTCGCCCTGGCCATCCAGGAGGACGGGGGGGTCCCCTCCTACCAGTATGCCCAACTCTTCTTCATGCTCCCCTACGGCATCTTCGCCGTCTCCATCATCACCGCCATCTTCCCCTCCATGAGCGAGCGGGCCGCCCGCAAGAAGTGGGAGGGCTTCCGGGGGGACCTGGCCATGGGGGTGCGCGCCACCCTGGTGGCCGTCATCCCCTGCGCCGTCCTCTACCTGATGCTCAACCGCCAGGTCATCACCCTCCTGCTGGAGCACGGCTTCTTCCGGTCGGGAGATACCGACCTGCTGGCCGGCGTGCTCTTCTGTTTCGCCCTGGGGTTGGTGCCCTACTCCCTGGACATGCTGCTCACCAAGACCTTCTACTCCATGCAGGACACCCGCACTCCGCTGATCATCAACTGCTTCGTGGTGGCCGTGAACATGCTCGCCAACTACCTGCTCTTCAGGGCCGTGGGGGTGAAGGGCCTGGCCCTGGGCTTCAGCGTCGCCTACCTCTTCTCCATGCTCCTCGACGGCCTGGTGCTGCGGCGCCGGCTGCGGCGCATCGGCGGGCGGGCCATCCTCGCGACGCTGGCCAAGACGGCGGTGGCGGCGGGGGCGATGGCCCTGGTGGCGCACGCCTCCCTGCGCCTGGTGGAGGCGGGCTTCGGCGACGGCGGGCTGGCTGCCGACGTCCTGGCCGTGGCCCTGCCGGCACTGCTGGGCACGGCCGTCTACCTCTTCACGGCGTCCGCCCTGCGGGTGGGGGAACTGCAGGCTCTCAAGCGCACCGCCCTCCGCCGCATCCCCTTCGGGGGGCGGGAGCGGGGCGGCCCTCCCGCCGCGTGATCCGGACCCGCGCCGGGGAGGCGGGGGTCAGAGCGGGGACGCTTCCTTGCGCCCGTCGGGCGCCTCCGCCGGGTGGATGAGCACGATGTGGTTCTTGTTGATGTTGGCGAAGTCGGTGCGGAAGAGGTGCTTCCCGTCGCCGAGATCGTAGGCCTCCACGCCGGTGAGGGCGATGAACGACTGGCCCTCGCGCGCGGTCATGATGTCGGTGAGGCGGGCTCCGGGAAAGACGAATATGTCCGCCAGTATCCGCTGGTTCCCCGTGAATATCTCTACCCGCATCTTCTCCTTGGCAGTGTGCATGCTCAAGCCCTCCCTCCGGATCCGACGCCGCCACGTATTATGATTCGCTGCCGGGGCCGCCGTGCCCTCCCGGCCCCGCCCTCACTCGTGGCGGAGGGAGGAGATGGGGTCGAGGCCCGCGGCCTTGGTGGCGGGGTAGACCCCGAAGAAGACCCCCACCCCCGCCGAGAAGAAGAAGGCCAGGCTGACGGCCCACAGGGTCATCTGGTTGGGGAGGTCGACGATGCGGCTGATGACGGTGGCGCCGGTCCAGGCCAGGATGATGCCGATGATGCCCCCCACGATGCTGATGGAGACGCTCTCCAGGAGAAACTGGAACATCACGTCCCGGGTCTTGGCCCCGATGGCCTTGCGGATGCCGATCTCCCTGGTCCTCTCGGTCACCGATACCAGCATGATGTTCATGATGCCGATCCCTCCCACCAGCAGGGAGATGCCGGCGATGGCCCCCAGCAGGTAGGTGAGGATGCGCAGGATGGAGTCGGCGAAGGCCACCAGGTCGTCCTGGGTTATGACCGTGTACTCGAACTCGGAGAACCCCCGCGCGTCCATCAGGTCCTCGATGAGCGGCACCACCTCTTCCACGCCCTGCTTGTCGGGCGCCTGGACCAGGAGGTTGTCGACCAGGCCCTTGCCGAAGTAGGCGGACATCTTGCCGTAGGGTATCCAGACCAGGTCGTCGTTGTTGATGAAGAAGGTGCTCCCCTTGGGCTCGGTCACCCCGATGACCGTGAAGCGGCGGCTGCCGATGGTGATCTGCCTCTCCAGCGGGTCCCCCTCCCCGAAGAGGGCCTGGGACACGCCGGGCCCGATCACGCAGACGTCGTGATTGGCGTCCAAGCGGCTGAAGAAGCGGCCCTCGGCCACGGTGTAGCCCCTGACCCGGGGGTAGTTCTCGTTGGTCCCGATGACCTGGGCGAAGTGCTCGCGCGGCCCGTGGCTCATCCTGCGGGTGTCGATCACGATGGGCGCGGCGTAATGCCCCGGGGGGATGTTCTCCTGCAGGTACCCGGCCAGTTCCGGGCGCAGGCGGTTGGCCTGCTGGCCGAACCCCCCCCGGATCTGCGAGGGGTCCTTGCCCATGATGCCGGAGAGGTCGATCTTGCCCGGCACCACGATGACCAGGTTGGAGCCGATGGCCTCGATGGAGGAGCCGATCTCGTTCTTGGCGCCCAGGCCCAGCGAGACCATCATGATCACGGCGCCCACCCCGATGATCACCCCCAGCATGGTCAGAAAGGAGCGCATCTTGTTGGCGCGCAGCGACACCAGGGCCATGCGCAGGCTCTCCCAGACGTTCAAGCCGGGGCCCCCTCTCCTTCCCCCTCCCCGTCCGCCTGTTCCGCCGCAAGGGGCGGGCGCGCGCCCTCCTCGGGCTCCAGGCCGGCGGCCTCTGCGCCCACCCGCTCGTCTCCCACGATGAGGCCGTCCCTGATGTGGACGATGCGGTCGGCGTGTTCCGCCACGCTGCGGTCGTGGGTGACCACGACCAGGGTTATGCCCCGGCCGTGCAGCTCGGCCAGGATACGCATGACCTCGGCTCCCGAACGCGAGTCGAGGTTGCCGGTGGGCTCGTCCGCCAGCACCAGGGAGGGCCGGTTGATGAGGGCCCGGGCGATGGCCACCCGCTGCTGCTCCCCTCCGGAGAGCTGGGAGGGGAAGTGGTCGAGGCGGTGCCCCAGCCCCACCCGTTCCAGCGCCTCTCGGGCCCGCTTCCTCCGCTCGGAGCGGGGGACGCCGGCGTAGAGCAGGGGCAGCTCCACGTTGGTGACGGCGGCGGTGCGCGCCAGCAGGTTGAACGACTGGAAGATAAAGCCCACCTTGCGGTTGCGGATCTCGGCCAGGCTGTTGTCGCGCAGCTCGCTCACGTCCGCCCCGTCCAGGTAGACGGCGCCCTCGGAGGGGCGGTCCAGGCATCCGGTGATGTGCATGAGGGTGGACTTGCCCGAGCCCGAGGCGCCCATGATGGAGACGAACTCTCCCTCGAGGACGTCCAGCGAGACCCCCTTCAAGGCGGCGACCTCCACGCCGTCCATGCGGTAGACCTTCTTGACGTCCCTGATGCTGATGACCGCGCGGCTCCCGGCCGGCCGGCCGGCGCGCCTGCTGTCCTTCTCCTCCACCCGTTCCGCCTTTCCCCGCCCTCAGCCGGGCGGCGCGGTCAGAGCCGCGATCCCGGCTTCACCTTGCTGGTCCCCTCCACCACCACCCGTTCGCCCTCCTCCAGGCCCTCGCGCACCTCCACCAGCTCCTCGTTCTCCAGGCCGGGGACCACCTCGCGCCGTTCGGCCACCCCGTTCACCACGACGTAGACGAAGGAGTCGCTGCCGTACCTGACGAGGGCGGCGGCGGGGACGACGACCACGCCCTCCGCCTTGTTCACCTCGATGTCGACCAGGGCGTTGTAGCCGATGCGCAGGGGGATGTCGCTGCGGTCCATCTGGATGGTCACCGGGAACACCGTGGTGCCGGACGATCCGCTCTGGCCCTTGGCCCCCACCTGCACCACCCTGCCCGTAAACCTCTTCTCGGGATAGGCGTCCAGCATTATCGTGACCGGCTGCCCCTTCTTGACCCGGGGGATATCGGACTCCTCCACCTCCGCCTTGACCCGCATGTTCTGCAGGTCGATGACCTGGAAGACGGGCTGGCCCGCCTGCACCTGCGTGCCCTCCCTTATCTCGGCGGAGGGGGAGAGGGCGGAGAGCATGCCGCCCAGACCGCCGCCGAGGCTCGAGCCCCCCCCGAACGCGCCGAGGCTCGAGGCCAGGCCGCCCAGGCTTGAGTTGAGGTCGTCGATGAAGCCCTGGGGGACAAGGGAGGGGGGAGGGACGAAGACCACCGCGCCGGAGATGGGCGCCTTGAGGGTGGGGTCGTTCGCGCCCGCCTGAGCCCGCCGGTATTCCTTGTCGGCCAGGGCGGTGCGGGCGGCGTCCGCGGCGGCGGCCGAGGAGGGATAGCCCGAGGCCGGCAACACGGTGATGGGCTCCCGGTTCCTCACGGCCTCCTCGTATTCGGCCTTCTGCCTCTTGATCACCTCCTGCGCCTGCTGCTGCTGCTCGGGAGGGAGAAAGCTGGCGAACACGGGCGCCAGCTCCAGAAAGGCCATGATGAAACTGTTCGTCTCGGTCTGCATGGCTTCCAGGCTCAGCATGGAGGAGGCCATGGTCTGGTAGGAGAGGACGGAGTTGCCCCACATGCCGGACATCATGTCCCCCGTGGAGGCCGTGGTCAGGTAGTTGGAGCGGGCCTGCTCCCTCTGGGCCTCCAGGCTGCCCTGCTCCAGGACGGCCAAGACCTCGCCCGCCTCCACCTCGTCCCCGTCCGAGACCAGCAGCTGCCCGATGGCGCCGCTCGAGACCGGCAGCACGTCCACCGCCTCCGAGGCCTCCAGCTTGCCCGTTGCGGACACCCGCGCAGATACCTCCCCCTTGACGGATTCCCCCACCTCGACGCCGGGAATCCCCTTGCCGGCGCAGCCGGCGACGTTCAAGCCGGCCGTCAGCGGCAGGGAGATGATCGCAAGGATGATGATCGAGGCCTTTTTCCTGAGCATGAAGTCCCTCCTAGGTAGCATTGCCGGCCAGCCGTTCGCCCATTTCCTCCAGGAGCCGCGCGAAGTCGTCGACGTCCTTGCGGTCCAGGTCCAGCAGGCGGCCGGACAGGAACTCGATCCTGTCGCGGCGAATCTTCTCGAACAGCCGGTTCCCCTTCCCCGTGAGCCTGACCAGCACCACGCGGCGGTCGCTGGCGTCCGCATGGCGCTCCACCAGGCCCTCCCGGGCCAGCCGGTCGACGATCCCGGTGAGGGTCCCCAGCGCCAGCCCCAGCTCCTCCCCCATCTCCCTCATCATGCAGGAACCGCGCCGCTTCAGGGTGGAGAGCACGAAGAACTGGGGGAGGGTGAGCGAGTACGGGGCGAGCCGCCTGGTCTCCTGGCTCTTGGCCATGCGGATGAGCCCCGGCAGGATGCCTTCGATCCGTTCCGCGTAGGCCGTGGCCGCGTCTCTGTCCATGTCCGCTCCTGCCCGCAGGGTCGGGAGATGTTGCTTCGTATGATTAACCTTTTGTGCCGCCAAGCATTCTACCGCACGCCCGGGAAGGGCGTCAACGCCGCCCGCGGCTTATGGCGGCGGCATCCGGGGGACCTGTTCCGGGATGAACAGGTTCCAGCTGTAGGCGGCGGCGCAGAAGAAGGCCAGCCCGGCCACGGCCAGGCCGAAGAGGAAGAAGCTCAGCAGCCTGCCCCAGCCGCGCGGCGGGGCCAGGAAGCCCGCCAGCAGGAGCAGCGCCCCCGCTCCCGTGATGAGCCAGACGGCCGGGGTGAGGGCCGGCTGCTGGGCGGCCCCCCCGCCGAAGAAGATGGCGCCGAACCCGGGTGCGCCCTCAATCTCGAGCCCCTGGGACCTCAGGGGCAGCAGGCCCTGGACGGCCAGGTAGACGAAGGGGGCCAGGGCCAGCCATCCCGCCAGCATGAACATGGGTCCCCGCCCCGCCCGCACGATCAGGAAGACCAGGGCCAGGGCCAGGGCCAGGGATGCCGCCAGCCCCACCGTCAGCCATTCCGTGCCGGAGTAGGGCAGCAGGCCGGGGCCCCCCGGCGCGTTCGTGCCCTGGAAGCCGAAGGCGGAGAGGTCGCTGCCCTCCGCCCACTTGAAGAGGGGGCTGACGGCGGCGCCGATGGACAGGATGGACAGGATGGCCAGCACGTCGGCCGGGCCGAAGCCCCGCGGGCCGCTCCCTGCGGGCCGGGAGGCGGCCGCGGGCCGGGAGGCGGCCGGGGCGGGCACGTATACGGTCACCTGCGGCGGAGCGGGCGGGGGAGCCGCCGGGGTCGGGGACGGGGGGGGCGGGG
>CAZETE010000042.1:0-21787 GCA_964515075.1 uncultured Actinomycetota bacterium
TGCCCGCCGCCAGCTCCTTGTTGTAGGGGGGATGGATGCCGCCCGTGAAGGTCTTCAGGCCGCTACCGCGTTCCGACATCGCTCATCCCTCCTTTCTTTCCATCCGCTCGTTGCGTTTGTTGATGACGTAGCTGACCCCGGCCGCCGCGGCCAGGCCCACCAGGGCCACGCCGCCCCAGGCGGCGCCGGGCTTGACCAGGTACTCGAAGGCGGTGACGCCCGCCGGCACCGTCGGCTTCGCCGGCAGCCCGTAGGTCTCCGGCGAGTCCTCCAGCACGTAGATGTAGTGCAGGCCGGAGAGCTCTTCCTCCCCGTAGATCCGGGCGCCGCTCGCGCCGTAGCGGGTCTTGAGCTCGTTCACCCGCGCCCTGGCCAGTTCGATCATGGCCTCCCGCTCGCCGAAGTGGAGGGCGCCCGAGGTGCAGGTGGAGACGCAGGCCGGCTTGTTGCGCTGCCAGGCCTCGTTATCCTTAAGCAGCTTCTGGAAGTCGGGCAGGGGCTTGCGCATGCCCTCGCCCTCCTGGAAGGCCTCCGGGGAGTTGGAGATGCGGTCGAAGCAGAGGCGGCAGCGGAAGATGCCCTTCTCCTTCTCGCCGTAGCGGCAGGCCGAGAAGGGGCAGGTGGCCACGCAGTAGTTGCAGCCGATGCACTTGTCGGGGTCGGTCATGACCACGTAGGCTTCCTCGTCGCCGTCGCTGACCTTGTACTTCTTGGTGGCCCCGGAGGGGCAGACCTTGACGCAGGTGGCGTCGGTGCAGTGCATGCACTGGTACTTGGTGAAATGCCACCACAGGTCGTCCACGCCGGACGCCCTCTCCGGCTCGTTGAAGAGGATGCGCATCCAGCACTCGGAGGTGAGCTCCAGGGGGTTCTCGTAGGTGCCGTTGTTGTGGGTCTCGGTATACTCGCGCTGGTTCCAGCTCTTGCAGGCGACCTGGCAGGCCCGGCAGCCGGTGCACTTGCTGGCGTCGAACATGATCGCCTTGGCCATCTCAGCTCACCTTCCTTACGTCGACCAGGAACGCCTTGTATTCCGGGATGGTGGTGTTGGCGTCGCCCACGTGCGGGGTGACCTGGTTGGCCGCGTAACTCCGCTTGGCCGCCTTGCCGAACTCGCCCTTCTCCCGCCCGCCGGGGAACATGCCGGTGAAGCCGAAGTGCCAGACCATCCCCACCACGTGCACTTCCTTGCTGCCGCCGTTGCCGTCGGCGACGGTTATGGGCTGCAGGCGGGGCGTCACCACCGCCACTCCCTGTACCTTGCCGCGCAAGCTGGAGACCTCCACCAGGTCGCCCTTGCGGATGCCCTTCTCGTCGGCCAGGGCCTGGGAGATCTCCACGAACATCTCCGGCATGGCCTCGCCCAGCCAGGAGAGGCTGCGGGTCATCTGCCCGGCCTGCCAGTGCTCGGTGACGCGGTAGGTGGTGCCGATGTAGGGGTATTCCTTGGAGCCGATCTCCGCCAGCCCGTACTTCTCGGGGTCGCCGCCCTTCTCGGGGTCGCTGGAGGAGTACTTCAGCACCACGGCCGGGTTGTTCTGCTGCTTGCTGAGGGCGTTGTGCACCGGGCTCTCGGCCGGCTCGTAGTGCTCGGGGAAGGGCCCCTCGTTGGTCTTGTTGGTGAAGAGCAGCCCCAGCTGGCTCTCCTTCCAGTCCATCATGATGAAGGGGCCCTTGTCCACGCCCGAAGCGGTGGCCTGGGGCGTGTTGGGCGCTTCGGCGGTACCCACGATGAAGTCGGGCACGTCGTTGCTGACCCACTTGGCGCCGTCCCAGCTCACCAGGGCCTTGTCCATGGCCCAGGGCTCCCCGTTGTAGTCGGCCGAGCAGCGATTATAGATGACGCGCCGGTTGACCGGCCAGCACCAGGCCCAGTAGGGATACACCTGCAGGCCCGGCTGGTCCGGGAAGATCTTGTTGGGGTCGGCCTGGTACTGCCACTTCAGCTTGTTGCGGGTGACGGTGGCCTTATCGACGCCCGCCGCCTTGGCCACGGTCTCCAGCAGGGCGTCCCCCTCCTTGACGTAGAGGCCGGAGTAGACCCAGTTGCAGCAGGCGGTGGTCCCGTCGTCCTTCAGCGTGGCAAAGGAGAGCAGGGTGTTCTTTTTGGCCTTTTCCCAGAAGTCATCGGTGCCTTTTACGTCCGCGGGGTAGGTGAACCCGTTCAGCTCCAGGTCGATGTCCTCCACCACGACCTCGCCGTGCCCGTCCCGCCGGTAGTCCCAGAAGAGGCCGGTTATGGCCTCTCGCGCCGGGGCCTTCTCGTCGTCCTCGTAGAGGGCCTTCAGGCGCTGGGCCAGCTGATCGCATATCCACAGATCGCTCTCGGCGTCCCCCGGGGGCTCCACCGCCTTGTAACGGTACTGGGCCACGCGGCCGGAGTTGGAGACCGAGCCCTCCTTCTCGATGGAGGAGGCGGCCGGCAGGGAATAGACCTTGGTGGGGATGCTCTTGGGGTCGGCCCCGGGGCGCTGCCAGAAGTTCATCATCTCGGTGTCCCAGAGGTCGATGGCCGCCAGCCACTCCAGCTTGTCCAGGGCGGCGCACTCCAGGTTGGCGTTGGGCCCGGCCACCGGCGGGTTCTGCCCCCAGCTGATGCAGCCCTTGATGATGCCCTGGTACATGTCCTCGAACAGGGGGATGTGGGAGTAGTCCTTGGCCCCGTCGCGCTTGGGCAGCAGGTCGTAGGCGGCCGGCAGCCCCTTCTCCGCGGCCACCCGCGGCCACCAGCACTTGAGCAGGCTGTTCATGAACTTGGGCCGGTTCACCCACCACCCGCCGATCTTCTCCGGCGAGGAGGCGCCGTTGTAGGTCTCCAGGTCCTTCTCCTTGGAGGTGGGGCTGGGCATGTAGCCGGGGATGATGTGGTAGAGCAGGGCGGCGTCGGTGGAGCCCTGCACGTTGGACTCGCCGCGCAGGGCGTTGATGCCGCCTCCCGGCAGGCCGGTGTTGCCCAGCAGCAGCTGGAGCACGGCGAAGGTGCGGATGTTCTGCACCCCGATGGTGTGCTGGGTCAGGCCCATGGCGTACATGAGGTTGCCCGACATGCACGGCAGGTAGGTCCGCTTGACGTAGGCCTCGGCCAGCTCTGCGAACTTGGCCCGGGGGATGCCGCAGACCTTCTCCACCATTTCCGGGGTGTAGCGGGAGTAGTGCTCCTCCAGCTTGGCGAAGCAGCTCTGGGAGTAGAGCGGGTGGTCGCGGTTGACCACGCAGGCGCTGGGGTCGTCGACCTCTTCCCCCGTGCGCGGGTGCTTCGCCTTGCCCAGGCCCACGGGCCTGCCCCGGAAGCCGACCATGTCCTCGACGTCGATGAGGGGCATGCGCAGGGCACCGGTCTTCTTCTCCTGGTCCTTGTACTGGATCATCCAGGTGCCCTTGTCGTAGGCGGCACCCATGGTCTTGCCCTCCTGGCGTCCGCTGAACAGGCCGCTCACGGGATCGAAGCCGTAGCCGTCCACGACCAGGCAGGGGCCGTTGGTGTAGTTCTGCACGTATTCCCACTGGATGTAGTTGTGCTCGATGGCGTAATTGATGAGCCCGCCGAAGAAGACGATGTCGGTGCCGGGACGGATGAAGGAGAAGACGTCGGCCTTGGACGCGGAGCGGGTGAAGCGCGGGTCGACCACCACCAGCTTGGCCCCCCGCTTGTCGCGGGCGTTCTGGATCCACTTCCAGGAGATGGGGTGGTTCTCGGCGCAGTTGCAGCCGCAGACCATGAAAGCGTCGGCGTTACGCAGATCGGACCAGTGGTTGGTCATGGCGCCCCGCCCGTACGTGGCCCCCAGACTGGAGACCGTGGCGGAGTGTCATATTCGGGCCTGGTGCTCGACGTAGACGATGCCGAGCGATCGGACCAGCTTGGTCACCAGGGCCAGCTCCTCGTTGTCCAACGCGGCGCCGCCCAGGTTGGCGATGCCCGTGCAGCGGTTGACGGTTATCCCGTCCTTGTCGACCGTCGTGAAATTGGCGTCCCTGGTCTCCTTGATGAGCTTGGCGATGTCGTCCAGGGCCGCCTCCCAGGTGGTCTCCTTCCACTCCGTCCCGTAAGGCTCGCGCACGCGCACCTTCTTCAGGCGCCACTCGCTGGTGGACGTCTGGAGTATGGCCTGGCCCTTGGAGCAGAGCGACCCCCGGTTGATCGGGCTGTCGGCGAGGCCCTCCATGGCCACCACCTTGCCGTTCTCGACGCTCACGATGGCCGAGCATCCTACGCCGCAGTAGGGGCACACCGTGGTGGTCTCGGTCGCGCTGCTTATGCGGAGAGCCTCGCCCGCGGCGACAGCCGAGGTCTCAAAGCCCAGGCTGACCAGGGCGGCGGTGCCTATCCCCGCACCAGAGAACTTCAGGAAACCCCTTCGTGTAATCTCCATGCTTTCCTCCCACTTTTCTCAGTTTCCCTCATACCTTTTGACTGCGCCACTAAACGTCGCTTCGTCACTATTGTCAACCCGGCCGGGGTCCGGCCGGAAATAGTCGCCCGTTTAAGTCGGGAAACCCCGCGTTTCCCGCCGTCAGTCCAAGGCCCATCTCCTTCGGTTATCAAGGTACGCTCGCTGGTGAACCCTTATGTCGGGACCCAATCTTCCGTCAATTATAATATCCGCATCCACGGTTAGGCAAGGCCGGCGTGCAACCCGCGCCTCACGAGAAAACGGTCCGGCAGGCCCGTTCGTAGCCTTCCCGCTGCGCGGCTTCGTCCAGGTAGGCGGTGAACAGGTCCTCCAGGGGCAGGACCACCTCGCCGGGGCGGCCCTTGCAGTCGAGCACCTTGACGTAGCGCTTGCAGCCGTCGCAGACGTAGGCGCGCCTCCTGCGGTCCTCCCCGGCGAAGATGTACTTGAGCTTCTCCTGCTGCATGGTTCCGCAGAACAGGCAGAGCATGCGCGGCGTGCCCCAGCGGCTGCCGCACAGGGAGCACTCCAGCACCCGCAGGCCGTCCTCTTCCCGGTTGAAGCCCATCACCGGCGGCGCGCCGCATACCGGGCAGGCGCCGCGGGGGAACTGGTCCAGGTCGGCGCGGGGGTGGAGCTCCAGGGCCAGCTTGCGGAAGACCGCCGCGAAGGAGGCGTAGAGCAGCAGGCTGAGCACGCCGTAATCCACCTCCAGCTCCGCGGCGCGGGCCTCCAGGAGGCCCTCTCCCCCTTCCATCCAGGCCCTTCCCAGTCCCTCCACCTCTTCCAGGCTCAAGTCGCGGTGCTCGAGGAAATCCCCGTCCCGGTCCGCGGCGGAGCGGCTCATGCGGGCCACCACGCCCTTGATCTCCCGGAAGAGCGGCTCGAAGGAGCGGTAGTCCACCTCCACGCGCTCCGGCTCCAGCAGGGACAGGCCCTCTCCCAGGCGGGCCCTTATGCTCACCTCGTCGAGTTCCGGCGAACGGACGACGAGGCCCGGCAGGTGCTTCTTCTGCACCCCGAACACCTCCCGGTAGAGCCTCATGGCCTCCGAGACCCGGTCGCTCAAGGCCTCGTACTCCTTGATGTGCCGGTTGATCAACGCCTTGGTTATCTCGGGCTGCTCAAGTTTGAAGTCTCCTATGGCTATCCACCTCCGTTCTCAGTCCGATCCGAGCGCCCGCGCCGCCTCCCTCCTCCTCCGCCGGCCCAGCATGGCGAAGAGGATGGACCCTTCGTAGAGGACGAACATCGGCGCCGCCACCATGAGCATGGTGACGGGATTCCAGTCCGGGGTGATGAAGGCGGCGAAGACCAGGGTGACGATGACGGCGACGCGCCAGTTCTTGTGGAGCTTCCGCGGCGTGACGATGCCCAGGCGCACCGCCAGCCAGACCAGGAGCGGGGTCTGGAAGACCACCCCCAGGGCCAGCAGCAGCAGGGAGACCAGGCCGATGTAGTCCATGGCGGTGAGCACGGGCTGGATGTGGCCGCCCGCCTGTCCCACCAGCCAGCTCAACCCGGCCGGCAGTATGTAGTAATAGCAGAAGGCGGTGCCCCCCAGGAAGAAGACGACGATGGCGGCCAGCGAGGCGTACATGATCCTCTTCTCCTTCTTGCGCAGGGCGGGGGCCACGAAGGCGAGGAGCTCGAACACCATCACCGGCAGGGCCAGGACCAGGCCGGCGTAGACGGCGATCTTGAAGCGGACCATGAAGGGGTCCAGCACGCTCAGGTAGTGCAGCTCCAGGGGGATGGAGGCGCGTTCCGCCGGCTCCTTCAGGATGTCCAGGATCTGCCAGGAGAAGACGTAGCAGACGGCGACGGCGACGGTCAGGGAGAGGACGGCGGCGATGATGCGCCTGCGCAGTTCCTCCAGGTGGTCGAAGAGGGTCATCTTCTTATCGGCCAACCTCAACCCCCTTCAGGGCATGACGGGTGCGGCAAACGCCGGCGGGGCGGCGGGAGGGCGGGGCTTCAGTCCTCTTCCTTCTTCTTGCCCTCTTCCTTCTCGCTGGCCTCGACGCCTTCCCGGATGGCCTTGGTCATCTCCGCGCTGCCCTCACGGAACTCGCGCAGGGCCTTGCCCATGGAGCGCCCGATCTTGGGCAGCTGGGCCGGCCCGAAGATGATCAGGGCGATGAGCAGGATTATCCCCAGTTCCGGCAGGCCGAGGCTCTGAAAAAGCGCAGTCATCTCTCCGTATCCCTCCTTAACGACTTCCTCCCATGCGAGATAATACTAGACCTCCCTTCGCGTCTAAGTCAAACGCCGCCCTACACATGGGGTCAGCCCTTGAAAATTGACATATGCCGGTCGGGGACTGGCGGCGCCGCCAAGGATGCCCGCCGCCAAGGCCCGGCGGCGGAAGGGAAAACGCCGGCCGGGGTGGAAGAAGGATTAGCCCGGCGGCGGGGGAACGGAGGTGAGGCTTGGCCGGTAAGTACGGCGGGCGCGGGTTGTTGGCAGCGGCGGTGGCCCTGCCGCTCTGCGCCTGCCTGTTGGCGGGGCTGGCCGGCTGCGGCGGCTCTTCCCCCGAGGAGAAGCGGGCGCGGGTGGAGGAGGCGGCCGTGCGGTTCCTCGACGCCTGCGGCAACCGGGACCCCGAGACCGTCCTCTCCCTGCTCAGCCCGGCCTACCGGGAGGCCAACGGCCTGGGGGACTCCTTGAGCGCGGCCGTCCTGCGGCAGTCCGTGGGGACCTTTCTCTCCTACAGCTTCGACGCGGTCGCCGGCATCGTGGTGGAGGACGGGAGGGCCCTGGTCACCGTGCTCGTGGACTACGGAACCTTCGGCTCCCGCGAGGAGACGCTGGTGCTCAAGCGGGAGGGAGACGACTGGCTGGTGGACGGCTTCACCGCCATGGACTGGAGCAAGCCGCGGCCGGCGGAGGAGACGGCGAAGGACGAAAGCCCCTCGGACGGCGTGGAGAGGGCCCTGCGGGGGTTCGTCGATGCCTGCATGGGCGGAGACACCGAGTACGTCTTCAAGCACCTGAGCGACGGCTACAAGGCGAGATACCGCCTTACCAAGCCCTGGACCGCCCCGGAGTTCGCCGGCATCTTCGGCACGGCGCGCGGCTACGACTTCGCCAAGGACCGTATAGCGATGGCCGGCGGCGACCGCGCCCAGGTGGACGTGACCATCGACTTCGGCAGCCGCGGCAACCTGGAGAGCGAGACCTCCCTGGTCTCCCTGGTGCGCGACGGCCGTACCTGGAAGGTGGACGTCTTTCCCTTCTTCATCTACTGAGCCCGGGCGCCGCGCAACCCCTTTTTCCCTTTGCCGCGTCTTAATGGTTGAGTACCGGGACGCGCGCTTCAGAGGACGGGGGGTCGATCATGAGGGGATATCGCAAGGCGCAGGCGCTGGCGCTGGCCGTGCTCATCGCGTTGCTGACGCCGGGCTTCCTGCCGGGGTGCCGTGACGGGGGCGGCGGCCCGGCCGCGGGCGGCCTGCCCACCTTCAAGTCCGCCTCGGACTTCGTCGGGGCATTCAAGAACGGGGTGAGAATGGGCGGCCCGACCAGCGGCATGCGCCTCTACGACTCCGTCGTGCCGCAGGCGTCCGCCGGCGGGGAATCGGGCAAGGCCCCGGAGCACTCCTCCACCAACGTGCAGGTGGAGGGGGTGGACGAGGCCGACCTGGTCAAGAACGACGGCGAGTACATCTATACGGTCTCGGGGGACGCGGTGGTCATCCTGCGGGCCTGGCCCCCCGAGGAGACCGCGGTGGTCTCGCGCATCGGCTATGACGGCGAATCCCGGCCGGCCGAGCTGTTCCTCTCCGGCGACCGCCTGGCGGTCATCGGCTCGCGTTACGGCGACCGGGGGGGCGGGCTCGGGGAGCACGGCGGCATCATGCCCTGCCCGGACCTGACCTGCCTCGACGTCTACGACGTCTCCGACCGCGCCGACCCGGAGCTGCTGCGGTCCATCGAATACGAGGGAGCCTACAACACCGCCCGCATGATCGGCGAGGACGTCCACGTGGTGCTGGCCTCCCATCCCTGCTGTTATCCCTGCGAGGAGGGGGGCGGGGAACTGGTGCCCGACGACATCATCCCCAGGTACCGCGACACCCCGGGCGGGCGGAAGCCGTCCCGCTTCGTCCCGGCCTGCCCCTACGACGAGATAGCCTACACCGACCCCGACGCCTTCACCTCCTTCCTCTCCATCCTCTCCCTCTCCTTTAAGGGGGGAGCGGAGGGGCTCGAGAGGCAGGTCATCGCGGGCAACTCGGAGAACGTCTACGCCTCACGGGGGAACCTCTACGTGGCCGGCACCGAGTACCCCATGTACCGGTACGGCGAGGGCCCGGCGCCCCGGCGCGGCCGCGCGGAGCGGACGGTGATCTACAGGTTCGGGCTGGAGGGCCCGCGCGCCGTCTTCGAGGCCTCGGCCGAGGTACCCGGCACCGTCCTCAACCAGTTCTCCATGGACGAGTACGACGGCAGTTTCCGCATCGCCACCACCATGGGGCACGTCAGCCGGTCGGGGTCCTCGACCGCCAACAACGTCTACGTCCTCGGCCCCGACCTCTCCATGGTCGGGAGCCTGGAGGGGCTGGCCCCGGGCGAGACCATCTACTCGGCCCGCTTTGCGGGCGAGCGGGCCTACCTGGTCACCTTCAAGAAGATCGACCCCTTCTTCGTGCTGGACCTCTCCGACCCTTCCGAGCCCCGGGTGCTGGGGGCCCTGAAGATACCGGGATACTCCGACTACCTCCACCCCTACGACGGGGACCACGTCATCGGCGTGGGCAAGAACACCGTGGAGGCGGACCCGCGCGAGGGCGACTTCGCCTGGTACCAGGGGTTGAAGATGGCCCTCTTCGACGTCAGCGACGTCTCCCGTCCCCGGGAGATGTACAAGGTGGAGATCGGCGACCGGGGCACCGACTCCTACGCCCTCCGCGACCACCGGGCCTTCCTCTTCGACCGGGAGAGGGGCCTGCTGGTGCTGCCGGTGCTGCTGGCCGAGCTCACCGCGGAGCAGAAGGCCTCGGACGACGCCAGGGCCTTCGACTGCGGCGCCTACGTCTACCAGGGCGCCTACGTCTACGGCCTCTCCCTGGAGGGCGGGTTCGAGCTCGCGGGGCGCGTCACCCACCTGGCGGACCCGTCCGAGCTCGGGCGGGGCTGCGGCTACGGGAACGGCGGCTCGGTGAAACGGAGCCTGTACATCGGGGACTGCCTCTACACCGTCTCCGACGCCATGGTCAAGGTGAACCGGCTGGACGGCCTCTCCGAGGTGGCCGCCGCCCACCTGGCGGAGCGGCCGCTCGGCGGGCGGACGCGCGGGCGCTAGCGGGCGCCGGACCCTCCCGGGGAAACGGCCCGGGGGTCCAGGTAGCAGCGGGCGGTGGCGGTGACGCAGAATCCGTTCCTCCCCAGCGGCACGAAGTGGGTTGCGGCACGCCGGCGCACGGTGACGGTGACGGTGAGCCGGCCGGCCACCGGGGCCACCACGCATCCGGCCAGCTCGGCCCCGTTCAGCCCCGCGTAGCGCGCGGCCGCTCCCGCGGGATCGAGGCCCACCCCGAAGAGGGGCGAGAGCTCCATCCCGGCCGCCTTGGCCGCGGCGTCCGCCGCCGTCTGCGCCTCCCCCCGCGCCCGCAGGAAGACCATCATGTCGACCAGGACCAGCCCCAGCGTCAGCGCCAACACCGCCAGCACCGCCACCACCACGGCCACCGAGCCCTCCTCCCCCCGGCGGGAAGGGCGCGCGTTTCCCCCTCCCATCTCAGCCCGGCCTGTCGTTCTCCACGCGCATGGTGGACCTGCCCCGCACGGTGACCTCCTGCGGGAAGAACCTCGAAAGGATGGGCAGGTAGAGGGGCACCCGGTAGGAGACCTGCACGGTGACGGGCTGCCCCCGCTTGCGGGCCGGGCAGTCCACCGCCACCTGCATGCGCTCCGGGTCCATCCCCTCGGCCGCGCTCAAGGCCGCCCCGGTGATCAGGGCCTCGCTGGAGGTCTCCACCCCCTTGCGGGCCGCTTCCCGGGCGGCCCCGGTGACGATGATCTGGGCCCTGAGCACCATCACGCCCTGGGCCAGCAGGAGGAAGAGGACCAGGAGAAAGGGGAAGACCAGGGCTAACTCCGCCGTGGACTGCCCGGCCTGAGACACGAGGCGTTCCCTTAAGGGCCTCCTCCGCTCCATCTTCCACCTCCTTGATCGTATTATTTATATATGTTATATATCTATGATATCTCATCGGCGCGGATAGTCAAGGGCCCCGGCCGCGACGGGGCGTGCGCGGTGAAGGGGCCTGGCGAGGACTGCTCCCCCGCGCTCGCGGCGGCGCGGTCAGGCGGGGAAGAGTGGTTTGCCCCACATGGGCAAGAAGGGGAGGCGCCGCGCGCTCTGCCGGGAGCTGAGGAAGGAGGCGCGGTTGAGATAATTGAGCATCAGGGGGACCAGGCTGGAGCCGGGGAACAGGCCCAGGGCCCCCGCGGCGCACTGCACCTCGTCGAAGCCGGTGACCGCATCCCGGCGGACGGTGGCCCCGTTGAAGAGCGCGGGCACCGGCTCGCCGGTGTGGATGACGAAGGGGTCCCCCTCGCTGGCGGTGGAATGGTCGCCGGTGACGACCTTGAGGGTGCCGGGGTCGTTCATCAGCTCGGGCACCTCGATGAGGGCCTGGTCCAGCTCCTCCAGCACGCGCATCTTGCGCCAGGGGTCTCCGGTGTGGGCCGCCTCGTCCGGCTCCTTGGTGTGCACCACCACCAGGTCGCAGCCGTCCACCAGCAGCTGCCAGGCCTCCTTCAGCTTCTCCCGCAGGTCCTCCCGGCCGGACTGGCACTGCACGGTGCGGCCCTCCATGCCCAGGGCCAGGGCCATGCCCGCGGAGAGCGGCCCCGAAGCGACCACGGCCGCCCGCAGCCCCCAGCGCCGCTCAAAGGGCTCCACCTCCCGGTGGGAGGAGGCCCACTTGGTGACGAAAGCCGCGTCCTCTCCCGTGCGCAGCAGGCGCGTCCGGGCTTCCCGCAGGAAGCCGTTGACCGCCGTGGCGGTGCGGCGGGCGGCAGGCGGGTCTTCCGCCTCGTCCAGCGCCGACACCTCCAGGATGGGGAGGTGGGCGAAGAAGGGGTCGGAGTCGGTGATGTCCCTGGAAGCCTTGCCCCGCAGGATGGCCAGCACCTCCTCGTTGCGCAGGTGATGCAGTTCGAAGAGGATGCCTTCGCAGCGTATGCCCTGCAGCCCGTCGGTCCAGGCCTCGCACTGTTCGCCCCCGTACTTCACGTCCCGCACCGCGTGCAGGGCGCCGGCGGATTCCTTCACCGGGACTATGTTGCCCATGAGCGTGACCATTCCGCGCGGCGGTTCCAGGTCCGACGCCAGCGCGTGCATGAGCGCCCGGCCGGGATACTCCTTCTCCCCGTAGCCCAGCAGGCTCCACTGCGCCAGGTCGCTCCCGGTGCAGGCCCCCGGGTAGAGGGGGTAGTGCTGGCCGCACATCCCCTCCCGCGCCAGCTGGTCCAGGGCGGGGGTCCGGGCCGCCTGCAGGGGCGTGCGCCACTCCAGAGCCTCGCAGGAGCGGTCCCCCAGCCCGTCCAGGACCACCAGCAGCGCCCGCCCTCTCATCCCGCGACCCCCGCCACGGCCAGGAGGCCTTCCACCGCGTCGCGGACGTCGAATCCCCCGCCGTCCAGATGCCCGCCGATCAAGCAGTGGGTGGCCGGCAGCAGGTAGTCGTGGAGGTAGCCGCGGAGGCCCTCGGGCTCCTCCCGGCCGGCGGGGCCTTCGTTGCCGGAGAGGACGCATCCCCTCTGGCGTTCCCCTTCCGGCCACGCACCGGTGAGGCGGGCCAGTTCCTCCTCGTCGTCCAGGAAGCGCAGGGGCTGGACCAGTTCCACCCCGTAGCGGCCGGCCATCTCCGCGTAGGCGTCCAGCGCCGCCGGCACCTGGTTGTACTTGACCCGCCCCCGGTGCAGTTCGCGCTCGCCGGTGACCACGGCAGGTACCCCGAGCCGCAGGGCCAGGAGCACCCGCACCGCGTGCAGGTACATGTGGCAGCCCACGCAGACGAAGGAGTTCCCGAAGGCCCGCTGCAGGCGGGTCAGGGGCCGGCCGTTGACCTCCGCCCACCAGCGCGGCGACCCCAGCACCACCGGATCGAGGAGGCGCGCCCGCCCCGCCAGCCCCCTTCGCAGCAGTTCCAGGTTGTCGAGCAGCACCGCCGGGTCGCCGTACTCGGTGCCGGTGTAGACGACGGTGGGGAGCACGGTCGCCGGCCCCGCCCAGGCCAGGGCGGCGGCGATGGAGTCCCGCCCGGATATCTCCAGGATGGCGGCGGAGGAAGGGTCCTCGAGGCCCGGCACGGCCGCGCCGGCGGAGGGCAGCCGCTCCCCCAGGTCCCGAAAGCACCCCAAGGCTTGGTCCCGCTTCATCTTCCTCCTCGCCCTCATAGAACATCATAACCCAGAGGCGGCCCGGCGGTCGCCGGCGGGTAATCCTCCTACGGGTCGCCCGGCTGGCGGAGCAGGGAGCGCTCGACCAGGTTGAACAGGGTGGCGGTGGCCCGTTCGGGGCTGAAGCCATCGTCCAGCGCCATCCCGAAGGCCACCATCTGGGCCATGCCGATGAGGGAATAAGCCACCGTCTCCACGTCGTCCATCTCGAACAGCTGGCCCTTCTGCATGCCGGTCCTCAGGTCCTCCTTGACCGGGTCGGCCATCAACCTGTAGATGTCGCGCAGCTGCTGGGCCAGGACGGGATTGCCCACGGTCTGCCCGATGAGCACGTTGAGGAGGTCGTTCTTCTCGAAGTAGAGCCCGGCGAACTCCGTGCCCCGGATGAACAGGCGCTTGAAGAAATCGGTCTCGTCCTGCAGCTTCAGCTCCAGCCGCTCGCTTACCTCGTCCACCAGCTTGCGGACGACCTCTAGCAGCAGCTCCTCCTTGTTGTGGAAGTAGATGTAGAAGGTGCCCTTGGCGATGCCGGTGGCCTGGACGATGTCGTCGATGGTGGTGCCGTTGAAGCCCTTGGCCTCGAAGATGAGGGACGCGTTGCGGATGATCTGCTCGCGCCGGGACACCTCGCGCTCGGCGACCTCCGGCTCCACCACCGGCTCCTGCCCGGGCGTGGACTCCACCACTCCGATGATGCCGGCGATGTCCTTCAGGGGCATCCCGTACTTGCTGCGGAGGTGCTCGATCATCTTCAGGCGCTCGAGGTGGAGCGGGGTGTAAACGTCGCCCTCTACCCCCTGCTCGGGCGGGGGCAGCAGCCTGCTCTTGTGATACCGGGAGACCTTGGAGGCGAGGATTTCGCTGCCCGTCTCCCGCTCGAAAGCGCGCCGGAGCTCCTCCAACCCGTTGAACACCCGTTCTCCGGGCAGGTTCCCGTCCCTTGATGCGTCTGCCTTCACGGTAGCCCCTTCACGGTGGCCTTTTCCTCGGTCCGGTTGCCCAAAAACCTGTCGAAAAAGCGGATTCCGACACTTCTTTAGATTATGACTGTCTAGTCAGTCATAATCTTAGGACTTAATGCAAAGCCTGTCAACCACCCCCCGGAACGCCCGTCCCTCCGGGCCGTTCCTTCCCGCAGGATCCGACGGACGGCGGCTGGCGGCGTTTAAGCGGTGAGGGGAGGGGTATAGAGGTAGGCAGGAGGTGCTCACCGGATGGACCAGTCAGTTCTGATCGTCGACGACGACCAGCTGCTCCTGAGGCTGCTGGAGATCAACCTGAACAAGGTGGGCTGCCGGGTGTTGATGGCCCTGGACGGGCCCACCGCCCTGCGCATCGCCTCGGAACAGGCCCCCGACCTCATCCTCCTCGACCTGATGATGCCGCGCATGGACGGGTGGGAGGTCATGCGCCAGCTCAAGGAGTCCGAGGCCACCCGGGACATCCCGGTCATCATCGTAACCGGCAAGGTGGATCCCGCCACCCGTTCCCGCATCCTGGAGTTGGGGGCGAGCGATTTCGTGGCCAAGCCCTTCGACGTCATCGAGTTGCGCAAGATGATCCGGGAGATGCTCGACTCCCTCAACTGATAGCGCCCCGCTTCCCGGCAGGCTTCCCGGTGTTATAATAGATTCTGCTCGTGCGCGAGCCGCGGAAGGGTGACCGAGTCGGCCGAAGGTGATCGCCTGCTAAGCGATTGTGCGCTAACCCCGCACCGTGGGTTCGAATCCCACCCCTTCCGCCAGCATCCACCTCCGGCCTGCGAGCCGGTGAGAGCCATGTCGAGGGGACCCGGGACCGAGTGAGCGAAAGGAGAGGGACGTGGGCAAGAAGGTGAAGGCCGCCAAGGCGGCCCGCAAGGCAGTGATGGCGGCCCACAAGGCCGAGAAGGAGTCGGGAGCGAGAAGGCTCGTGCGCCTGGGGTTGAAGCTGGGGGTGGCGGGCGCGGCCGTGGCCGGGGGAGGCGCGGTGGTGGCCATGGTGCTCCTGAAGGAGGGGAGCACGTCCGGGTCGGGCAGCGTGGTGCTGCGCGACGAGGAGCCCAACGGCATCTCGGCCATGATGGGCCAGTTGATGGAGGTGTACATGTCGGAGCCTCCCAAGAAGGCGGTGGCCGACAAGATGAACGTGAGCATCGCCATCCAGGACCTGACCGCCCCGGACATCGCCACCACCCTCACCTTCAAGGGCTCGGACATCACCGTATCCAACGGCGTGGCTCCCGACGCCGACATCTACATCGGCACCGAACTGGCCCTGCTCCTCTCGCTCACCGGCGCCGGCCAGGGGTTGGCCATGCTCAAATGGCTGGGCACCGAGGAGGGCAAGAACCTGCTCAAGGCCTTCAAGGAGGGGCGCTTCAAGGTGAAGGGGGTCGTCTTCAACGCTCCCCAGATGCTCAGGCTGCAGGCGCTGCTGGCGCCGGACCCGGACTGAGGCCGCTTGCGTAGAAGGGCGGGCCCCGGCGCCCGCCCTTTTTTCACGCCCGCCCCGGCCCGGAATCCGGCGAAATCCGGGGTCAGTCGTTCATGCCGCGCCACGCGGCACCACGGAAGGATGAAAACTTCGCATTTTCAGAGCAGGCCCTGACGATAATTGACAAATCGGGCTAAGGCTATGGAGGGCATCGGTATTTTGTCAATTATCGTCAGGGCCTGACCCCGGATTTTTCTGCCGCTGGCGCCGGGTTATAACGCGCCAAGCGTATTCCAGCACGAGGACGCCGTCGACGGCCACCCCCACCGACAGCAGGAAGATGAGCGGGCAGGGCAGGTCGAGGGCGAAGAAGTCGCGGGTGAAGGGGACGGCCAGGGCCAGGGCGGTACAGACGGCCATGGCCAGCACCAGCCAGCCGCGCCAGGACTTCAAGGGGCGGGCCAGGGCCGCCAGCACGTAGAGGCTCATGACCGAGACGGCCAGGGTCGCCGCGGTCTTGGCTTGCGGCGGGACGTCCCCCGCGAAGGGCGGGTATTCCACCCGGGCCAGGGCATAGGAAATCATGATGACGCAGGCGGTGACGATGCCGGAGGGCACCGCAAACCAGAGCACCCGTTTGACGAAGCCGGGGCGATACCGTTCCTTGGAGGGGCTGAAGGAGAGCACGAAGGCCGGGACGCCGATGGTGAAGCTGGATACCAGGGTGAGGTGGCGCGGCAGGAAGGGATACTTCCAGCCGAGGATGCCTATGCACAGCGCCAGCAGGGTGGCGTAGACGGTCTTGTTGAGGAAGAGCCGGGCCACCCGCTCCATGTTGGCGATGACCCTGCGCCCCTCCGCCACCACCCCCGGCATGCGGGAGAACTTCCCGTCCAGCAGCACCAGCTGGGCCACCGACTTGGTGGCGGGTGCCCCCGAGCCCATGGCGATGCCTATGTCCGCGTCCTTCAAGGCCAGCACGTCGTTGACGCCGTCGCCGGTCATGGCCACGGTGTGGCCCTCCGACTGCAGGGCCTTGACCATGTCCCGTTTCTGCTGGGGCACCACCCGCCCGAAGACGGTGTGCGCGCCGAGGGCATCCGCCAGCCCCTCCCGGTCCTCGGGCAGGTTGCGCGCGTCCACCGGCAGCCCGGCCGCGGCCACGCCGGCCCGCTCCGCCACCGCCGCCACGGTGGCGGGGTTGTCGCCCGAGATGACCTTGACGGTCACGTCCTGCCCGGCGAAGTAACGCATGGTCTCGGCGGCGTCGTCGCGCACCTTCTCCTCCAGGGTGAGCAGGGCCCGCGGCTCGATGCCGGCGGGCAGCTCCTGCTCGCTGAGGACGCCCGGCGCCTGCGCCAGCAGCAGCACGCGCTCGCCGCCCGCGGCCAGAACGCCCGCCCGCTCCATCACCTGCCGGTGTCCCACCTCCCCGCCCAGGATGATCTCCGGCGCCCCCAGGAGCCAGGTGCCCCGTCCCTCGAAGCTGTCCGAACTCCACTTGCGGGCGGAGGAAAAGGGCACCGAGGCCGTCAATCTCCAGGCGCCGCCGGGCGGCGGCGGGAAGGCGGCGGCGATGGCCTCCAGGGTATCGTTGCGCACCGGCGTCTCCGTCCCGAACGACCCCAGGGCGGCGGCCAGTTCTTCCTCCCCCACATCCAGCGGCTCCATGCGGCCGAAGATCAGCGAGCCCTCGGTGAGGGTGCCGGTCTTGTCCACGCAGACGGTGTCCACCCGTGCCAGCCCCTCCACCGCGGGCAGTTCCTGCACCAGCACCTTGCGCCCCGCCAGGGTGACGGCGGCCACCGCGAAGGCCATGCTGGTCAGGAGCACCAGCCCTTCGGGGACCATGCCCACCAGCCCCGCCACCACCCCGGGGACCGCTTCCTTCAGGTTGGCCAGCGTCGGTTCGTCGAGGGTGCCGGCCGCCTTGAGCTGGCTGTAGAGGAGGAGCAGGCCCGCGGGGACCATCAGGAAGGTGATGTAGCGCAGGATCATGTTGATGCCGTCCCGCAGGTCGGAGGAGACCAGCTTGAACCGCCTGGCCTCCGCGGCCAGCCTGCGTGCATAGGCGTCCGCCCCCACCCGGACCGCCCGGCAGCGCCCCGCCCCGGCCACTGCGAAGCTGCCCGAGAGGACCTCGTCGCCCTTCCTCTTGACCACCGGAACCGACTCGCCGGTGAGCATGGACTCGTCCACCTCCAGGCCCTCTGCGAAGAGGACCTCCCCGTCCGCCACCACCTGGTCGCCGGCGCGCAGGTCCATCAGGTCGTCCAGGACCACCTCCTCCTGGAGGACCTCGGAGACCCGCCCGTCCCGGACCACCCGGGTACGGGGCGCCGAGAGGAGGGAGAGGCGGTCCAGGGTCCGCTTGGCCCTCAATTCCTGGGCGATGCCTATGACCGAGTTGAACACCAGGACCATTCCGAAGAGGCCGTCTCGCGGCTTGGCGCCGGAGAGCGCCAGGGCCACGAAGAGCGTGCCCAGGATGGCGTTGAAGCGGTTGAAGACGTTGGCCCGGACGATGTGCCGGAGCGAGCGGCTGGTCTTCTGGGGATCGGCGTTGACCTTCCCTGCGCGCACGCGCTCCGCGACCTCCCCGGAGGTGAGCCCGTTGAGGCCGTCGTAGCCTTGGTCCTGCGCCGCCGCGTCTTGCATCTTCACTCCAGAACGACCCGGGGTACGGTACTCAATACATTCTAGCAGAACGTTCAGGGCCGCCCTCTTGTCGCCCAACGGGGCGGGCGCGAAGGCGGGGGCGGGGGACGCGCGGCCCGGCGCTCGAGGTCAAGCCGGGCCTTTCTCCATGCCCACATGCCCTCATGTCCTCACGGCCGGCCACCACCCTCAAGGCCCAGGAGGAGCCGGCCCGCCTCCAGGCCGAACGCGCGGGCCCGCTCTTCCTCCCCCTCCCGCAGCGGACCCTTTAAGCCCTCCTCCGAGATGAAGAACTTGGCGGCACCGGCGACGGGCTTCAACCCCCTGGCCTCGAGGGCCTCGTGGATCCGCACGGCCCCCGCGCAGTTCCAGTCGTCGTGCTTGCTGCCGTCTTCCTTGGGCTTGCCCCCGGTCCCGAAGGCCAGGAAGGGTCTGCCGGCCCAGGCGTCCTGCTCGATCTCGCGGTTTATGAAGCGCCTGATGCCGCCGGTCATACGGCCCATGCGGGTCCCCGACCCCACCGCGATGAAGTCGTAATCGCTCCCGGCCTTGCGCTTCTCGGAGGGGATGACCTCCACCTCCAGCCCCGCTTCTTCCAGCCCGCCGGCAAGGCTCTCCGCTATCCTCTTGCAGTTGCCGAACTTGGTGTGGTAGACGACCAGCCCCCTCACGGCTCACCCCCTGTCTTTCCGACGATACTCCGCAATGCCATCGTGATACGCGCGGGGCAAAGATACAAGGCCCCGCCCCGGGCGGGATTGACGGAAAAGAGTGAAGATTCAAGGGCTGACCCCATGTGGAGGTAGTGGTATCCTGACCGTAGCGCGACCTGGAAAGGAGTGACCGGCACGGCTTCGGGCATCGTTGAGAGTATCGCGGCGGCCGCCGCGCGGGCGGGCGGTAAGGCGCGGGTGGAGCGGGCCGTAATCGGCCTGGGTTTCACCATGGTCTGCCTGGAGGGAGGGGCCTGCGGACTGGCCTACACCTTACGCGAGGAGCTCGAGCGGGGCTGCGAGAACTTCCTCCGGGCCGGCGGGCTGGCCGGCAGCAGGCTGGAGGAGCTCCTGCCGTGGATGGTGAACGCCGGCCCTCCGGCTTCCGCCCTGGGGCTGGCCGCCGCCAACGCCGTGCTGGCGCCGCCCTCCCCCCCCACGGAGCCCGCCCTCCTCGAGGCCTTGGACTTGAGGCCGGGGGAGCGCGTGGTCACGGTGGGCAGGTTCCGGCCTCTGGAGCCGGCGCTGCTGGAGCGCCGGGTCCGGCTGGAGGTCATCGAGCCCGGCGATCCCCCGGAGCCCCTGCGCCGCTGCGACGTAGCGCTGATCACCGCCACGAGCATCATCAACCACACCATCGACGACCTCCTGTCCGCGGTGGGCCCGGCGCGTGAGATAGTGGTGCTCGGCCCCAGCACGCCCTGCTGCCCCGGGGCCTTCTCCGGCACCGGCGTCACCCTGCTGGCCGGGTCGTCCGTGGCCGACGCGCCCCGCGCCTGGGACGTCGTCTGCCAGGGCGGGGGCACCGTTAGCCTGGGCAGGGCCCTGCGCAGGTGGGTGGCGCGGGTCCGGGAAGCGGAATAGGGACCGGCCTCCCGGCCGGCGCCTTCCCCGCCCCCGGAGCTTCCCCTTTCTCCGGGCTAAAAAAATATCCGCCGAGATGCTTGCATCTTCTCTTGCGGTTGTATGTATACTGTATTCGAGGATGCATATATATCAACCCGGAGGGAGTGTCTGGCTTGGGAAAGATCGGTATCGTCACTGACAGCACCGCTTATCTCGATGAGGGCTACGCCAGGGAGAACGACATCAAGGTCGTGCCGCTCAAGGTCATCTTCGGCAACGAATCCTACGACGAGGGCGTCGACATCAGCTGCGAGGAGTTCTTCCGCCGGATGGAGGAATCCCCCACCCTCCCCACCACCTCCTCGCCGTCGCTGGGCGAGTTCAAAAAGGCCTACGAGGAGATGGCCGAGAAGTACGACGAGCTCATCTCCATCCACATCTCCGCCGGCATCAGCGGCACGGTGGACATGGCCCGCGCCGCCGCCGCCCAGGTGGAGGGCTGCCGCATCGAGGTGGTGGACTCGCGCTTCGTCTCCCTGGCCGTGGGCATCATGATCGACATCATGAACAGGGGCATCAAGGCCGGAAAGGTCCTGGAGGACCTGCTCGGGCAGCTGGGCAGGATCATCGAGCACCTCAAGATCTACTTCATCGTGGACACCCTCGAGTACCTGCGCAAGGGGGGGCGCATCGGGGGAGCGCAGGCCTTCCTCGGCAGCATGCTCAAGGTGAAGCCCATCCTCACCCTGGACGGCACCATCGATGCGCTGGAGAGGGTCCGGGGCACCCACAAGGCCATAGCCCGGGTTCTGGAGATGGTCGTCAACGACCTCAAGGGCAAGGCCGCCATTCTGGGGGTATCCCACATCCGCAACCCCGAGGGGTGCAGCAAGCTGAGGAGCCGGGCGGCAGAGGCGCTCCGCTGCGACCAGGACAAGTTCTTCGTCAACGAGACCGGGCCGGTCATCGGCACCCACACCGGCCCGGGGCTGCTGGCCTTCGGCTACTGCGCGGAGGAGTACGCGCTGGCCTAGGCCTCTGGCACGGCCGGCACAGGGGTATCTTTTTCCTCCTTTCCACGCTATAGTGTCTTGGAATTGGTTTGTTCCAAAGGATCGAAATCCACCCGGGGGGACCAAAACCCCCGGGATTTTTTTGGAAGGGAGGTGAGGAAATAGTGAGGATATACGTGGGAAACCTGAGTTACTCGGTCACTTCCGAGGATCTGCGGGCGGCGTTCGAAGAATACGGTACGGTTGATTCGGCAGAGGTCATAATGGATCGCAGCACCAACCGGTCCAAGGGTTTCGGGTTCACGGAACTGGCCGACGAGCAGGAGGCCAGGGCCGCCATCGCCGGCTTGAACGGCAAGGAGATGGACGGACGCGCCCTGAACGTCAGCGAAGCCCGGCCCAGAACCGAGTCGCGGAGTTCGTACCGCTACTAGAGCCTGGTGTCCCGGGGTCCACGAGGGCCCGGGAGGCCGGTAGCGGGAAATGAGTGGAGATCGCGGTCTCCACTCTCTTCTTTTCGTCGCCTTGCGGGAGGACCCGGAGGGCATCGCGCCAATGCGGCGGTGCCGCGAGTATATGGTGGCGGAGAGGGAGGGATTTGAACCCTCGGGACCCGAAGGCCCAACGGTTTTCGAGACCGCCCCATTCGGCCGCTCTGGCACCTCTCCGCCGATAATTATAGTGGTGCCGCGGGCCTTAAGCTAGTCGGCGCGCCCGTCCGCCCCCTGCCTTCTTTCGCCGAAGAAGCCCGAGAGCAGGGCGCGGCACTCCTCCTCGCAGATGCCGTCCACCACCTCCAGGCGGTGGGGCAGGCGGGGGTCGCGCACCAGGTCGAAGACGGTGCCGGCGGCGCCGGCGCGAAAGTCGCGCACCCCGTAGACCAGGCGGCACAGGCGCGCCTGGGCCAGGGCCCCGGCGCACATGGGGCAGGGCTCGAGGGTGACGTAGGCCTCGCAGCCTTCCATGCGCCAGCCGCCAAGCGCTTGCGCCGCGGCGCGCAGGGCCAGCATCTCGGCGTGGGCCAGGGGGTCGCCGGTCTCCTCGCGGCGGTTGTGGCCGAGGGCGACGATTGCGCCGTCCCTGGCTATCACGCAGCCCACCGGCACGTCGTCGTGCTCCAGGGCCAGCTTGGCCTCCTCCACGGCCGCCAGCATCAATTCCCGCCGCTCCATTCTCATCCCTCCGCTCAACTCCGCCCCAGAGTAAATTTGGGGTCAGGCCCCAAATTCACTTTTATCGGCCCAAGCGCATCCCCTTCTGAAAAAAGTGAATTTGGGGCCTGACCCCGGATTCACCTGGCACCGTCACATGCCGGCGGCGCGGGCGAAGAGGC
>CAZETE010000043.1:0-20521 GCA_964515075.1 uncultured Actinomycetota bacterium
GAGGCCCTGCGCGAGGTCTCCGGGCGCCTCGAGGAGATGCCCGGCGAGGAGGGCTACCCCGCTTACCTGGCCACCCGCCTGGCCGACTTCTACGAGCGCTGCGGCCGCGCGGTCTGCCTGGGGAGCGACGACCGGGTGGGCTCCATCACCGCCATCGGGGCGGTCTCCCCGCCCGGCGGCGACTTCTCCGAGCCCATGACCCAGAACTCGCTGCGCATAACCGGCGCCTTCTGGGCCCTGGACACCTCGCTGGCCCACCGCCGCCACTTCCCGGCCATCAGCTGGCTCAAGAGCTACACCCTGTACATGGAGCAGATCAAGGAGTGGTACTCGAAGAACGTGGCCGAGGACTGGAAGGAGCTCAGGGACCAGGCCATGAGCCTGCTGCAGAAGGAAGTGGAGCTGCAGGAGATCGTGCAGCTGGTGGGGCCGGACGCCCTGCCCGACTTCGCCAAGGCGGTGCTGGAGACCACGCGCCTGCTGCGGGAGGACTTCCTCCAGCAGTTCGCCTTCTCCGACACCGACGCCTTCTGCTCCCTGCGCAAGCAGTACCTGATGCTCAAGGTCATCCTCACCTATTATGCGGGCCTGGAGGAGTCGCTGGTGCACGGGGTCTCCCTGCGGCAGGTCACCGAGCACCCCATCAAGAACGAGATCGCCCGCATGAAGGAGATCCCCTCCGATCAGGCGGAGGAGAAGCTGACCGACCTCATCGAGCGCGTCCAGACGGAGCTGCGCTCCTTGAGCGAATGGTAGGAAGACGACGGGAGAGATGAACATGGCGCAAGAATCCGTGACCCTGGCGACAACGGACTACCAGACCATCGGGGAGGTGGCCGGGCCCCTGCTGTTCGTCAGCAAGGTCAAGGGGGCCTCCTACGACGAGATGGTGGAGGTCCATTCCGTGGACGGGAGCATCAAGTACGGCAAGGTCATCGAGATCTCCGGGGAGCTGGCGGTGGTTCAGGTCTTCGGCCCCACGGCGGGGCTGGACACCAAGCAGACCAGCGTGCGCTTCACCGGCGAGGTGGCCAAGATGCCCTGCAGCATCAACCTGCTGGGCCGCGTGCTCAACGGCCTGGGCCAGCCGCGGGACGGCGGCCCGGATGTCTTCGCCGAGGAGGAACGGGAGATCATCGGCGCCCCCATCAACCCCTGGAGCCGGGACGAGCCCCGCGACTTCATCCAGACCGGCATCTGCGCCATCGACGGCCTCAACACCCTGGTGCGCGGGCAGAAGCTGCCCATCTTCTCCGGCTCCGGCCTGCCCGGCAACGAGCTGGCCGCCCTCATCGTCAAGAACGCCAAGATCCTCGGGGGCGAGGAGTTCGCCATCGTCTTCGCGGCCATGGGCATCACCCGGCGCGAGGCCTCCTTCTTCCAGGAGAGCTTCGCCCGTTCGGGCGCCCTGGAGCGGGTGGTCTTCTTCATGAACCTGGCCGACGACCCCACCGTCGAGCGCCTGCAGACCCCGCGCTGCGCCCTGACCGTGGCCGAGTACCTGGCCTTCGAGCAGGATATGCAGGTGCTGGTGATCCTGACCGACATGACCAACTACTGCGAGGCCCTGCGCGAGATCTCCACGGCGCGCGAGGAGGTGCCTGGGCGGCGCGGCTACCCCGGGTACATGTACACCGACCTCGCCAGCATCTACGAGCGCGCCGGCAGGATCAAGGGGAAGAAGGGCTCCGTCACCCAGCTGCCCATCCTCTCCATGCCCGACGACGACATCACCCACCCCATCCCCGACCTCACCGGGTACATCACCGAGGGGCAGATCGTGCTCTCGCGCCAGCTGCACCGCAAGGGCATCTTTCCCTGCATCGACGTGCTGCCGTGCCTCTCCCGCCTGATGAACCTGGGCATCGGGGAGGGACGGACCCGGGTGGATCACCGCGGCGTGGCCGACCAGCTCTACGCCTACTTCGCCGAGGGCATGGACCTGCGCAGGCTGGTGGCCATCGTGGGCGAGGAGGCCTTAACCGACGTCGACCGCCTGACGCTCAAGTTCGCCGACGCCTTCGAGCAGAACTACCTGGACCAGAAGGAGGAGAACCGCGACCTGGAGCAGACCCTGGACATCGGCTGGAGGCTCATCAGCATGATGCCCAAGGAGACGGTCAAGCGCGTCAAGGCCGAGTACGTGGAGAAGTACTACAACCCCGACAAGGTCTTCTAGGGGGAGAGATGGAGCAGGTCCACCCCACCCGCAGCGAACTCTTGAAGCGCAAGGACAGCCGGCTCCTGGCCGACCAGGGCATGAACCTGCTCAAGCGCAAGCGCGACGCCCTGCTGCGGGAGTTCATGCCCATCATCGACGAGACCATGCGCCTCTCCCTGCGCCTGGAGCGGGTGGCCATGGAGGCCCAGTACGAGCTGTCCATGGCCAAGGCCAAGGAGGGCGGCCCGGTCATCCGCTCCGCGTCCTACGCCTCCTCGGGGGAGGCCTTGGTGGACATCACCGGCACCCACGTCATGGGCGTGCCCATCCCGGTCATCCGCAAGGGCTCCAGTTCCATGCGCTCCCTGACCAAGCGCGGTTATGCCATCACCGGGGTCAGCAGCCGCGTCGACGGGGTGGCCGACAAGTTCGAGGAGATCATAGACGTCATCATCGAGAGCGCGGACATCGAGACCCGCCTGAAGCGGCTGGGGGAGGAGCTGCGCAAGACCAACCGCCGGGTCAACGCCCTGGAGAACATCGTCATCCCCGAGTACAACGAGCAGATCAAGTTCATCAACATGAGCCTGGAGGAGCGCGCCCGCGAGGACATCTTCCGGCTGAAGAAGGTCAAGAAGGCCCTGGAGCGCAAGGAGGCCGAGCGCCTCCGCAGGCTCACCGGCTGAACCCTCGCCCCGGCCGCCCCCTTCTCCACCCCCCGCATCTACACCCCGCCCCCGCCAATCGCTCTTCCTCCCCGCTGATCATCCCGCCCGCCACCGACCACTCCCTACCACCCCTCGTCCACTTCCCCACCCCCGCCAATCCGGGGTCAGGCCCTGACGATAATTGACAAAATGCCGCAGTCTACGGTGGCCGCAGCCGAGATTTTGTCAATTATCGTCAGGGCCTGACCCCGGATTGTTGCCCCCGCCGGCGACGTCTAACGTGTAAAATGGAGCCTGATGAGGCCCGATACGGCGGCGGAAGAACGGAGGAGCATTTGGTCGACAGGTTCGTCATCAACGGGGGCAGGCCCCTGAGCGGGACGGTGAGGGTCAGCGGGGCCAAGAACTCCGCCTTGAAGCTGATGGCCGCCAGCCTCCTCACCGACCGTCCGTGCCGGGTGTCCAACGTCCCCGACATCGGAGACGTCCGGATCATGATGGAGGTGTTGCGCCACCTGGGCGCGCGCGCCTCCTTTTCCGGCGGCGTCCTCGAACTTGAAGCGGGCGGCCTCTCCACCCATCAGGCCCCCTATTCCCTGGTGCGCCGGATGCGCGCCTCCATCATCGTCCTGGGCCCTCTGCTGGTGCGGCACGGCCGGGCGGAGGTGGCGCTGCCGGGCGGCTGCAACATCGGCTCGCGCAAGATCGACCTGCACCTCAAGGGGCTGGTGGAGATGGGGGTGGAGATCGAGCTCAGCCACGGCTACATCGAGGCGCGGGCCCCGCGCCTGCGGGGGGCCAACATCACCCTCGGCTTCCCCAGCGTAGGCGCCACCGAGAACCTGATGATGGCGGCGGTGGGGGCCGAAGGGGCCACCCGCATCGACAACGCGGCGCGGGAGCCGGAGGTACAGGACCTGGCGGCTTTCCTGGTGAGCATGGGGGCCCGCATCGAGGGGGCGGGCACCCCCACCTTGGAAATAGAGGGTGGGCACCCCTTGGGAGGGACCGAGTACGCCGTGGTGGGCGACAGAATCGAGGCCGGCACCATGGCGGCGGCCGCGGCGGCGGCCGGAGGGGAGGTGGAGGTGGCGGGCATCGACCCCCTCTTCCTCCAGGTGTTCCTCAACAAGCTGCGGGAGATCGGGGTGGAGGTGGAGGAGGGCCGGGACTCCTTCAAGGTGCGGCCGGGCCCGGAACTGCGCCCCGCCGACATCGCCACCATGCCCTACCCGGGGTTCCCCACCGACCTGCAGCCCCCCATGATGGTGCTCCTGAGCCTGGCCGGCGGCACCAGCGTGCTCACCGAGAACGTCTTCGAGAGCCGCTTCATCTTCACGGACGAGCTCAAGCGCATGGGCTGCAACATCGACATCGAGGGCCACCACGCCATCATCCGCGGGGGCGGCGGGCTCAGCGGGGCGGAGGTCTACGCCTCCGACCTGCGGGCCGGGGCCGCGCTGGTGCTGGCGGGACTGGCCGCCGAAGGGAAGACGGTGGTGGGAGACATCCACCACGTCGACCGGGGTTACGAGGACCTGGAGGGGAAGCTCTCCGCCCTGGGCGCCGATATCGTCAGGGAGGCCGTCGGCTGAGGACCGGCCCCGACCCTGGAAGTGTCCGAGGAGTAATGGAAGAGGGAGACATGAGGAGGGTCGCGTTACTGGCCGCCGCGGCGCTGCTGGCGCTCGCGGTCACCGCCGTCCCGGCTGTGCTGCCGGAGCGCGCCGCGGCCCTCCCGGCCGCGGAAGCCGCGAGCTTCGTTCCGGGAGAGGTGGTGGTGAAGCTCGCCGGGGAATGGCGGGCGGCGCTGGGGCTGCTGCTGGAGAGGTCGACGGGCATCCTGGGCGACCTGGACCCGGCGGGCCTTGAACGGCTGCAGGAAACCCTCCCCGCTCCTTCCCTGGTCCGGCTGACCCTGCGGGAGGGCCTGGGCGTTGAGGAGGCCTGTGCGCTGCTGTCGCGCCTGCCCATGGTCGAGGCGGCCCAGCCCAACTTCGTCTACCGCGCCCAGGAAACCGTGCCGGACGACCCCCGTTACGGCCAGCAGTGGAACCTGCGCCGGGTGCGGGCCAACGAGGCCTGGGACACGGAACGGGGCTCCGACGCCTTTACCCTGGCGGTCATCGATACCGGCCTGGATTACGACGGGGCCGAGTTCGCCTCCCGCTGCGTGGAGGGCCACGATTTCTTCAACAACGATACGGATCCCTACGACGACGACGGCCACGGGACCGCGGTGGCCAGCGTGGCCGCCGCGGCCACCAACAACGGCGAGCTGGTGGCGGGGATGGCCTGGTACGGCAAGATCATGCCGCTGAAGGCGCTCGGTTCCGACGGCAAGGGCAATACGAGCTCCGTGGCCCAGAGCATCTATTACGCCGCCACCCACGGGGCCGACGTCGTCAACATGAGCTTCACCTCCAGCGGGGACGACCCCGGCGTGCGCTCGGCCGTCAGCTTCGCGGTGAGTTCCGGCTGCCTGCTGGTGGCGGCGGTGGGCAACGAGGGCAGCGCCACCCAGCTCGACTACCCGGCGGCCTATCCCGACGTCATCGGGGTGGGGTCGGTGGACTTCTACGACCACCACTCCGGGTTCTCCAACCACAACTCCAGCGTGGACCTGGTGGCTCCGGGGGAACGGGGTGGGGACGGCGGCATCCCCGTGGTCCTGCCCGGGGACCGCTTCGCCTATGCCACCGGGACTTCCTTGGCCGCCGCCCACGTGGCCGGGGCGGCCCTGCTGGTATGGTCGGACGACCCCGCCCTCACCGCCGGGCAGGTGTGGCAGGCGCTGCGGGACGGCGCCCGGGACCTGGGCGCCGGAGGGTGGGACGAGTATTACGGCTTCGGCCGGCTGGACGTCATGGAGGCCCTGGGCCGCGTGGAGGTGACCGTGGAGAGCCCCGCCCCTTACGCCTTCGATCCCGCCGGGCGCGTCACCGCCCGCGCCAGGAGCCTGCGCTCAACGGGCATACGGCGCCTGGAGCTCTACGTCGACGGCACCCTGGAGGACTTCTGCGACGTGCCGTTCCCCCGCTCCCCTCTCACCCATACCTTCAGCGGCTACGATCTCTCCTCGCTCGGCGGGGAAGGCGGGCACCGGGTGGAGGTCAGGGCCCTGGACACCGGCGGCGCCGGCGGCCGCGGAAGGGCCTATTATTATACCGGCGGCTCCCAGCCGCGCCCCGCCACCGCCTGGTACCTGGCCGAGGGCACCACCGCCTGGGGCTTCGATACCTGGGTGCTCATCCAGAACCCCAACCCGCACCCGGTCACCGCATACGTCACCTACATGAAGCCCGCCGGCCCCCAGGAGCGGCCGCCTTTGGAACTGCCCGGGGGCTCCCGCACCACCATACACCTCAATGCCGAGGTGCCGCCCGGAGACGTTTCCACCATGATAGCGTCCCCTGAAGGCGAGGTGGTCGTGGAGAGGTCCATGTACTGGAACGGTCGGCGGGCCGGCCACGATTCCATCGGGGTGAACGCGCCCTCCACCGCCTGGTACCTGGCCGAGGGCACCACCGCCTGGGGCTTCGAGGAGTTCGTGCTGGTGCAGAACCCCAATGGCGGGGAGGGGGAGACCGCCCGCGTCACCTTGGACTTCATGCGGCCGGACGGTTCGCCCGCCGTCCCCCACGTGGTGGAGGTGGCCCCCGCCAGCCGCCGCACCGTCTCCTTGAACCAGGTGGTCCCCGCCGGCGACGTGAGCGTCCGTGTCACCAGCGACCTGCCGGTGGTGGTCGAGCGCGCCATGTACTGGAACGGCCGCTCCGGCGGGCACGGCTCCATCGGGGCCGCCGCCCCTTCCCGCACCTGGTACCTGGCCGAGGGCACCACCGCCTGGGGCTTCGAGGAGTTCGTGCTGGTGCAGAACCCGTCCGCAGCCGCCACCACCGTAACCTTCTCCTTCCTCAACGGCCGGGGGCGGGTCGTCGACTTCGAGGCGCCCCTGCCCGGAAACGCGCGCTATACCCTGAACGTGGCCGACGTGGTGGGGGCGGAGGACGTCTCGGCGGTCATATATGCGGAGACCCCGGTGGTGGCCGAGCGCGCCATGTACTGGAACGGCCGGACGGAGGGACATGCCAGCATCGGCAGCCCCGCCCCCGCCCCCGCCTGGTACCTGGCCGAGGGCACCACCGCCTGGGGTTTCGAGGAATGGGTGCTCATCTCCAACCCCACGGACACCGGGGTCCATGCCACCCTGGCCTGCATGCTTCCGGGCGGGGGAGGCGTGGAGGAGTCCTACTACCTTCCGCCCTTCAGCCGTGTCTCGGTGGACGTCGCCGGCCTGGTCGACTCCTGCGACGTGTCCGTGGCGGTCTACAGCGGCGGGAGCCCGGTGGTGGCCGAACGCGCCATGTACTGGGGGGGGCGGTCCGGGGGGACCTGCTCCATCGGCGCAATGCGTCCCTAGCGTCCGCCCGTCCGCCCTCCGACGGACGCGGTCAACCCGGAATGATTGCCGTTGGGCGCCGCGGAAAGCCCGCTCAGCGGCTCCTGTGTGACGGGAGTGTTACCAACATGTAAATATTTTGTTACAAATGGCCGCGGGGGGTTGGCGGGTGACCGGCCCCGTCGCCTCGTGGGGTAGAATGGGGACGTAGAGCGGTTGCGGGCCTTGACGGCTGGTAGTATAATCATATCGCACAATATTAACAGAAGAGGACACTGCCAACAGAAGCAACACCATTCGCACTAACATGGCCCACCCTCCGTAGCCTGTCGGAGACGAGAAAGGGAAGGCGAAGGAGATGCTTTTAAGAGCGCCCTTCCAGACGGTGGTCAATATCATCGTCATCGTCTTGGTCTTAGGGACCGCGGTGCTGGGAGGGGTCATGCTGGTGCCGTCCCGCAACCCCATGGGGAACCTGCTGGGCAGGATCATCAGCGCCAACGGCAACCTCTCGGCCATGCTGGACAACCTCGACCCCGCCGCGCTGGCCGAAGCCCTCAACGAGAGCCCCGACATGGCGGTGCGGATAGTCGACGAGCTGGGCCCGGACGGCGCCAGGATGATCGCCCAAGCCGTCAACGACAACCCCATGTTCGTCTCCCAGCTCATCGCCCACCTCGACCCGCAGGTCATCGCCGGGGTGGTGTCCGGCTCCACCGACTTCACCATCGACCTGATGAAGTACCTGGACCCCCGGGTGCTTGCGGGGGTGGTCAACAAGAACGGCCCCTGGTTCACCTCCCTGCTGGGATACCTGAGGCCCGAGGTCATCGCGGCGGCCGTCAACGCCAACGGGGCCTTCCTCTCGGACTCCATGGGGGCCATGGACCCGGCGACGCTGGCCTTCGGCATCAACGCCAACGGCCCCTTCGTGGCCTCGCTCGTGGGCCTGCTGGACCCGGCGGTGCTGGCCGGCGCCCTCAACGCCAATCCCCAGGTGGCCGCGGAGCTGGTGGGCTTCCTGGACACCGGGGTGGTGGCGGGGGTGGTCAACGCCAACGGGGCCTTCCTCACCTCCCTCATCTCCGTGCTCGACCCCCGGGTGCTCGCGGCCGGGGCCAACGCCAACCCCACTTTCCTCTCCCGCCTGCTGGGCTACCTGGACCCCGGGGTGATCGCCTCCGCGGTCAACGCCAACGCGAACATGGCCGTGTCCCTGACCAACAACCTCTCCGACCCGCTGCTGATCGGGGTACTGGCCGAGACCGCCAACGACACCGCCTGGGTCTCCGCCCTGGTGGGCCTGCTGGACCCGCTCTGGCTGGCCGCCCAGATGAACGCCCACACCTCCTTCGCCAACGGGCTGGTGGGGGCCCTCGACCCGGCCTGGGTGGCGGGCATCGCCAACGCCAACCCCTCCCTCGTCTTCCAGGTGCTGGACAAGCTCTCGCCGGAGTTGGTGGCCACCATCGCCAACAACCAGCAGATGATGACCGACGTGATGCGCTACATCGACGCGGCCGCCATCGCCGGGGCCCTGGGCGAGCACCCCACCCTCGTCTCCCGCCTCCTCCCCCTTCTGAGCCCGGCCGTCGCCGCCGCCTCCGCCGACGCCCTCAACCACAACCCCGCCTTCCTGGTGGGCCTGCTCAACAACCTGCCCGCCGTGGGCCTGGCCGACGCCTTGAGCCAGGTCTCCGGCTTCGTCAGCGGCCTGCTGGCCGGCCTGGATCCGGCGGTGGCCTCCGCCTCCGCCGCGGGCATGAACGACAACCCCGATTTCATGATGGCCCTGGTCAATGCCCTGGACCCCGCGGCCCTGGCCGCGGCCCTGGATGCCGGGTCCAGCTTCATGACCGCGCTCATCGCCGCGCTGACCCCGGACATCGCCTCCGCCGCCGCCGCCGGCCTGAACGCCAACGCGGCCTTCATCGACGAGATGCTCACCGCCGTCGACCCGCAGGTGCTGGCGGGGGTGCTCAACGACAACGGCGGCTTCGTGACCGGGCTCTTGAGCGCCCTGGACCCCGCCCTGGGGACGGTGCTGGCCAACGCCATCAACGTGAACGCCGTCACCTTCACCCCCGACAGCATCCTGGAGTCGGCGCTGGGGGCCATCGACCCGCTGGTCATGGCGGGGGTGCTCAATAACACCGCGGAGGTCACCCGCCGGCTCATCCAGAACCTGAACGCCGGCGTGGGCTCGGCCGCCGCCGCGGGCATCAACGCCAACCCCGCCCTGCTCGACGCGGTGATGGGGGCCTCCGATCCCGCGTTGCTGGCCGGCGTCCTCAACGACTGCAACGGCAACCTGGTCAGCACCCTGCTGCCCCTGCTCTCCGCCGGGGTGGCCCAGGCCGCCGCCCAGGGCCTCAACGCCGACGCGGCCAAGCCCGTCGTCGCCGACTCCTTCCTCAAGTCCACCCTGCTCCACACCGACCCCACGGTCATCGCGGCGGCCGTCAACAACAACCCCGCCTTCGTGGGCGGGCTGCTGCGCAACCTCAACGCCGCCGCGGCCCAGGCCATCGCCGCCGGCATGAACGCCAACCCGGCCACCGCCACCGCGGTGTCCGCGCGCCTGGACGCGGACGTGGGAGAGGCCATAGCGGCGGCCCTCAACGACCGGGCGGACATCATCGAGCCCCTGCTGCAGGGCCTCTCCCCCGAGGTGGGCACGGCCATCGCCAAGGGGCTTAACCAGGCCGCTCCCGACTTCATGGCTTCCATGATGGGGGGCCTGGACGGCGGGGTGGCCGCGGCCATCGCCGCCGGCCTGAACGCCAACACCGCGCTCATCACCTCGCTGCTGCCCGCGCTCAACGGGGCCACCGGCGCGGCGGTGGCGGCGGGCTTGAACGAGAACTCCCAGACCCTCTGGTCGGGGGAGTACTTCCTGGAAGTGGCGCTCAAGGCGATGTCCGCCGACGTCTCCACGGCCATCGTGAACGCCATCAACACCCCTCCCTACAACTTCGACGGCTTCATGTACCAGCTGCTGGTGAACCTCAACGGCAGCGCGGCCACCGCCATCGCCCAGGCCGTCAACGGGGCGCCCACCCTGGTGGAGAACCTCCTGCGCAACCTGGACGGACAGGTCCTGGCCGTCACCATGAACAACAACGAGGCCTTCCTGCAGAGCCTCATCTCCCAGATCAGCCCGGCCGCCCTGGCCACCGCCCTCAACGGGGCGCTGGCCACCGACGGGGGCAAGGCCTTCATCTCCAGCCTGCTGGCCAACCTCAACGGCAACATCGTCGCCAACGCCATGAACGCCAACCCGGCGCTGATGAACGCCCTGCTGGCCCGGGGAGGCACCAACCACCTGGGGCGGGTGGTGGCCCAGGCGATCAACAACTCCAACGGCAACCTGATCACCACGCTCATGGGCAACCTGGACGCCAACTTCCTGGTGGACGTGCTCAATCGGGCCGCGGCGGTGCATCAGCCGGACACCCCGATCCCCAACTACAACCTCATCGACTGCCTGTGGACCTTCGCCGCCTCCCACGTCTTCGTGGCGGGATACGGACTCCTCTTCCTCGACGTGTGGTGCAGGATCATCCGACACGGGGAGTTCGCGGGTTACCCCACGGCCGAGTATACGAGTTGGTAGGAAGAAGGATGGATGAGTTTTAGATGCTGCTGAGAAAGCCCGTTCAGCTCGCGGTGAACTTGACGGTCATGGTCCTGGTGGCGGTCTTCGTCCTCATGGGCCTGGTGATGGTCACGCCCGCCAAGAGCTCCGTCGGCGCGCTGATGGGCAGGATGTCCGGCCGCAACCAGATGCTCTCGGGCATCATCTCCGGCCTGGACCCGGCCGCCCTGGCCCAGGCCATCAACGACAACCCCGAGTTCTTGAACGGCCTCATCCGGGAACTGGGGGCGAGCGAGGAGAGCATGCGCAACCTGGCCCTGGTGGTGAACACCCGGCCCATCTTCCTGACCCAGCTGGTCGGCTTCCTCGACCCCCGGGCCCTGGCCCCGGCCATCGAGGGCAACGTCAACTTCGTGGTCGACCTGCTCAAGTACCTCGACGCCCGGGCGCTGGCCTCCGTCCTCAACGCCTCCTCCCGGTTCGCCTCCGATCTCATAGGCTTCCTGGACCCCCAGGTCATAGCGGATATCGTCAACCGCAACGGCGCCTTCCTCACCGGCCTGCTGGCCGAGCTGGACCCCGACGTCCTGGCGGCGGCCATGAACGCCCACCCCGAGTTCACCTCGCTCCTCCTCGGCCAGCTCGACCCGTCCGTGCTGGCGCAGGCGGTCAACGCCAACGGACCCTGGCTCAGCGGCCTGCTGGGCCTGCTCGACCCGGCCTCCTCGGCCCAGGTCGTCAACGGGAACCCCCACTTCCTCTCCGGCCTCATCGGCTCCCTTGACGCCAGGGTGCTGGCGCAGGCGGTCAACGCCAACGGGGCCTTCCTGGCGGGGATGATGGGGGCGGTGGAGCCCCGGATCATCGTGGACACCTTAAACGCCAACCTGGGGTTCGTGACCGAAGTGGTCAACAGGCTCGACCCCCGTTCGGTGGCGGTGATCGCCAGCGACGAGGCCATCTTGACCCGCATGCTGGGGCTGATGGAGCCGGCGCCCCTGGCGCAGGCCCTCAACGCCAACCAGTCCTTCATCATCACCCTGGTAAACCACACGGATCCGCAGTCGGTGGCCGACATCATGAACGGCAACGGCGATTCGGTCTCCCGCGTGGTCGAGTACCTGAACATAGACTACATAAAACACCTGGCGCTCAACGTGAGCTTTATGACCGGCGTGATGGGCCTGCTCGACCCCTCGGTCATCTCCGGGGCCACCAATGCCAACGCGGCCTTCCTGACCGCGCTGGTCAGCCGGATCCCGGCGAACGTCGGGGCGGCGGCGGCCGAGGGCCTCAACCACAACGCCGCCTTCATCGAGGCCATGGTGGCGGCCTCCGACCCGGTGGTGCTGGCCGGGGCCTTGAACCAGTCCACCGCCTTCTTCACCGCCATCCTGGCCGCCCTGCGCCCGGAGACGGCGCAAGCCGCCGCGGCCGGGGTCAACGCCAACCAGCCCTTCCTGGACGCCATGGTGGCCGGCCTGGACTCGGCGGTCATCCTGGACATCATGAACCAGACCACGGCCTTCGTCACCGAGCTCACCGCCAACCTCACCCCGGGCACGGCTGCCGCCGCCGCCGCCGGCCTCAACGCCAACGGGCTCTTCCTGGCCCGGATCATCCAGGACCTGAGCCCGGCCATGCTGGTGGGCGTGATCAACGACCACCCGGAACTGGCCGGAGACCTCATGCCCCACCTGAGCACCGGCCTGGCGGCCGCCGCGGCGGAGGGCATAAACGCCAACCAGCAGCTGCTGGTCAACCTCATCGGCGCCCTGAACACGCAGGTCATCGCGGCGGGCATCGAGCCCTTCGCGTTCACCAAGATCCAGCCGCTCATCGCGGGGGTCAACGGGGCTTCCGCCGCCCAGATGGCCCTGGGGCTCAACGCCAACCAGGCCCTGCTCAACGCGGTCATCGGCGGCCTGGACCCGGCGGTGCTGGCCGCGGCGGTGAACGACCACCCCGCCATGACCCGCGCCCTCACCGCACTCCTGGGCACCACCGACCCGGCCCGCCAGGGGCTGGCCGACTCCATCGCGCAGGGCGTCAACAACGCCCAGGCCTTCCTGACCTCGCTCATCTCCTACCTCGACCCGGCGGTGATCGCTGCGGCCTTAGACGTCAACCCCGACCTCACCCGCGACCTGATAGCCGACCTCAACGCCGGCGTGGCCCAGGCGGCCGCCGCCGCCCTCAACGCCAACCCCGGTTTCCTGCAGGCCCTCGTCTCCCGGCTCACCGACGCCACCGGCGCGGCCATGGCCCAGGGCATGAACCTGAACAACGACCTGATGCCGGCGCTGCTGGCCAACCTCGATCCGGCCCTGGCCGCGGTGATCGCCGGGGCCCTGGACCTCAACACGGGGCTGCTCACCAACGTCGTCACCGGCCTGGACGGCAACGCGGGCATCTCCATGGCCCAGGCGGCCAACCAGGCCGCCACCACCAACCCCGACTTCATGCGCCTGCTCATCCAGAACCTCTCCCCGGCCACCGCCCAGGCGCTGGCCCAGGGGCTCAACCAGAACGCGGCCCAGAACCCCGGCTTCCTCACCAGCCTCCTCGGCAACCTCAACTCGGACGCCGGGCGCGCCCTGGGGCGCGGCATCAACGGCATGGCCGTGGGCTCGCCCTCGCCGCTGTACATCACCATGACCGGCATCCAGTCGCACACGGCCAAGGTGATCGCCGACGCCCTCAACGCCAACCCCAACAACATCCTGAGCACCCTCATCGGCGCCCTGGACCCGGCCGCCCTGGGGGCGGCGGTCAACGCGGGCATCGACGGCGCCCCCATGTACATGCTCCGCAACAACCTGGCTTACATGGACGCGGAGATGATGGGGCGCATCACCAACAGCGCCGCGGGCCAGAACCTCATAAACCAGCTCATCGGCGGGCCCACCCGCCTGAGCGGGACCCTGGTGGGGCAGGCCCTCAACTACAACTCCGGCGCGGGCCTCGTCGGCCTGCTGCCCACGCTGGTCAACGGGCTGAACGGCAAGACGGTGGCCGCGTCGGTCAACACCAACGGCTACGCCATGACCCTGGAGCTGATGAACAACCTGAACGCCGCCCGGGTGGCCACCGCCGTGAACGCGGCCATCGCCAACTACCCCAACGGGCTCTTCCACCACTTCGGCATCGGCATCAACCTGAAGGCGCGCTTCATCTTCGAGATGCGCCTGCAGGGCATGGGGTACGTTACCGAACTGGGTTCCGGGGCCCTGCCCTGAGAGGTGATGTGAGATGTTGTTGAACAAGAACTTCCAGATGGCGGTGAACATCATAGTGGTGGTGCTGGTCTTCGCCTTCATGGCCCTGGGCCTGATGGTGATGGTGCCGGCGCAGGGCGTCCTGGGGACCGTACTGGGAAGGGTCGCCTCCGACCCCGACCTGCTGGGCGCCATCCTGGCCAACACCAGCCCGCAGGCGGTGGCGGCCGCGCTCAACGACAACCCCACGTTCATCGGGGACGTGATGGGGGCCATGGTGGAGAAGGGCACCGCGTCGGTCATCGCCCAGGTGGTCAACGAGAACCCCGAGTTCCTGGTGGAGATGACCGGCTACCTGGACCCCGCCCCCATCGCCTCCGTGATCAACGGCTCGGCCGATTTCGCCATCGACTTCATCAGGGCGCTCCGGCCCGAGCTCATCGCCTCCGTGGTCAACCGTAACGGCAAGTTCGTCTCCGACCTCATCGGCTACCTGGACGCCTCGGCCATGGCCGTCGGCGTCAACGACAACGCGCCCTTCCTCTCCGGACTCATCTCTTATCTGGACCCCCAGGTCATCGCCTCCGCGGTCAACGCCAACGGGCCCTTCCTCACCGAGATCATGGGCAAGCTGGACGTGGCCGCGACCGCCTCCGCGGTCAACGCCAACGGGGCCTTCCTCACCTCCCTGGTGGGGTTCCTCAACCCCCAGGTCATCGCCTCCGTGGTCAACGCCAACGGGGCCTTCCTTACCCGCTCCATGAGTTTCATCGACCCCCAGGTCATCGCTTCGGCGGTCAACGCCAACGGGCCCTTCCTGGCGTCCCTCATGGGCGCCCTGGACCCGGCGGTGCTGGCCGGGGCCTTGAACGCCAACGCGGACACGGCGGCCATGATCGCCGCCATCATCGAGCCCGGCTTCGTGGCCGACATCGTCAACGGCTCCACGCTGATCGGGGCCGCCATGGATTACATGAACCCGGCGCCGGTGGCCGCCGCCCTGGCCACCTCCACCGCCTTCGTCAACTCGCTCATCGCCGCCCTCGACCCGGACATGATCTCCGGCGTCATCAATTCCACCATCGACATGGCCGCCGACGTGGCCGGCCGGCTGGACCCCCGCTTCACCGCCGACCTCATCAGCAACCAGTCCATGCTCTCGCGCATCATCGGGGCCCTGGACAACGACCCCGACGCGTCCGTGCTGGCCCTGGTCCTCAACTCCTCCGAGGCCATGAGCCTGACCCACGCGATGATGCTTGAACTGAGCCCGCTGGCCGCCGCCGGCCTGGCCGTGGGCGTGGGCAACAACCCCGACCTGGTGGTGGCCATGCTCAGCCACCTCGATCCGGATATCCTCGCCGGCGCCCTCAACGCCAACCCGGCCATGGCCGGCATCCTCTCCCGCAACCTCTCCCCCGAGGCCGGGTCCGCCGTGGCGGCGGGCCTCAACGCCAACGGCTCCTTCCTGGCGGCCATGCTCGCCAACCTCAACGCGGGCATCGTGGTCAACTCGCTGCGGGGGAACCTGGGGCTGGTCACCGACCTGGCCGCCGGCCTGAGCCGCGACGTGGCGGCGGCCATGGCCGCCGGATCCAACCGGAACCCGGCCTTCCTGGACGCCCTGATGGGGGCCCTCAACCCCGCGGTGGTGGCCGGTGCCGTCAACGCCAACGGCCCCTTCCTCTATAACCTGGTCCTCAACATCGGGGCGCCGGTGGTGACCGAGGCGGTGACGGCCATGAACGCCCGGCCGGACTTCACCGAGGCCATGATGGAGAACCTCGATCCCGCGGTGGTGGCCGGGGCCGTCAACGCCAACGCCGCCTGGGTCCAGTCGCTCCTCACCCACCTGCCGCCGGCCATCGGCGCGGCGGTGGGCGCCGGGGCCACCCGCGACTTCCTCCTGGGCATGCTCGACAACCTCTCCGGCTCGGTGGTGGCCCAGGCCGTCAACTCCGACCCCGCCTTCGTGCGCGACCTGGTGGCCAACCTGGACGGCGCGACCGGCCAGGCGGCCGCCGAGGGCCTGGCCGACAACTACCTCAACGGGCGCATGTTCATCTCCAGGCTCATCTCCAGGCTGGATGCGGGGGTGGTGGCCGGTGCCGTCAACGCCAACGGACCCTTCCTCACCGGCCTGCTGGCGAACGCCTCCGCGGCCACCGCCGCGGCCCTGGCCGACGGCATCAACGCCAACGTGGACAACCAGCCCCCGGGACAGGACCTGCTCTCGGTGGTGCTGGCCAACCTGAGCGTGGGAACGGTGCAGGCCCTGGCGGCCGGCATCAACGCCAACGTGGCGGCTTATCCCGACAGCAACCTGCTCATCGGGCTGCTGGCGAACATGGGCGCGGGCGCCGGGGCGCGCATGGCCGTGGGCGTCAACGCCAACCCCGACTTCGTGCGGGTGCTCATCGAGAACATCTCCCCCGATGCCGCCGTCACCCTGGCCCAGGCCGTCAACGCCAACTGCGCTGCCGGCAAGGGATTCCTCCAGAAGCTGCTGGCCAACCTGTCCACCAGCGTGGCCTACGCCTCGGCCGCCGGCATCAACAACAACACCGCCCTGATCTCAAGCGTCATCAACGGCCTGACCCCCTCCACCGCCGTCGTGCTGGCGTCCGGCCTCAACGCCAACACCGCCTCCCAGCAGATGCTGCAGACGGCGCTGGCCCAGCTCAACGCGAACACCGCCGCGGTCATGGCGCGGGCCATGAACAACAACCCCGGCATGGCCGACACCATCATCAAGAATCTCAACGTGACCATGCTGGCCAACGCCCTGAACAACAACACCGCCTTCGTTTCCGGCCTCCTCTCCAACCTCTCCGGCTCGGTGGTGGCCAACGCCGTCAACCAGGAATACGCCATGCACCCGGGCTCGAGCTTCATCGAGCGGCTGCTCCCCCACATGAACGGCGCGACCCTGGCCGATACCTTGAGCAACTACGGCTACAACTTCCTGCTGGAGCTGCTCAACTCGCTGAACGGGACCTACGTGGCCCAGGCCCTCAACGCCGTCGGCCCGGCGGGGCGGCAGAACGTGGCCAACCTCATCGCCTACCTCAACCCCTACACCGTGGCCAACCTCATCAACGCCAGCCAGAGCGGCTTCACCGGCAGCCTGTGGGTGCGGGCCTACGCCTACAGGACCTCCCTGGGCCTGCCGGCCGGCCTGACCATCAAGATCAAGCAGGCCGCCGTCTACGTCCCGCCCGCCGAGCCGCCCTTCCCGTAAGGACCGGGTTGGCAGGCGGTGGGCAACGGGACCGCGCTTGAATCCTTGGGCCGGGGGGGGTGCGCGCGCACCCTCCTGGCGTGCCTGGCGTGCTGCCTGCTGCTGGCGGCCGGACTCCCCGCGGCCCGGACGGAATATGCCGCCGGTCGCTGGTCTGACGATTTCCGGGATAACCACCTGATCTGCGCGGGAGAGCGGACCGTCGTCTCGGGAGGCGGCGTCCGGCTCCGGGGCGAACTGGTGGAACTGGGGAGGGTCAGCACGGCTTCCCTCTACACCAGCGCGCTCATCCGCGCCGCGGACGGCACCATCTACGGGGGCACCGCCATGCCCGGCAACCTCTACGTCTACGATCCCTCGGGCCCCGCCTGGAACCCCGGCGAGGAAGCGGGCTGCAACCCCCGGGTGTTGGGGGTGCCGGTGATCGACGACTGGCGGCCGGGCACCGAGATGAACGTTCGCGACCTGCTGGAAGGGCCGGACGGCATCATCTACGGGTGCATCTACTACTGGGAGACCGCCTACGCCGAGGAGTGCCGGCAGAAGGGCGGGCGGGTCTTCGCCTACGACCCCTCGCGCCCCTGGGAACCCGGCGCCGGCGCCGGCGCCAACCCTCGCGACCTGGGACAGGCCGTGGCGGGGGAGAACGCCGTCAACTCCCTGTGCATGGGCAACGACGGGTGGGTCTACGGCGGCACCTTCGCCGACTCCCCCCCCTCCGCTCCCGCGCCGCCGGAGAGCGGGGGAAGGCTCTTCCGCCTGGACCCCGCGACGGTATGGGACGAGGCCCCCGTCATCCAGGACCTGGGCAAGGCCGCCGCGGGCATCGACGAGGCCTGGGGGGTGGCGGCCCACCCCGACGCCGGGCGGAACGTCGTCTACGTGTGCACCGGAAACGAGGCCCGCCTCTTCTCCTACGACGCGGACGGGGCTTCCTTCTGCGACCTGGGGCGCCTGGGGAGCGAAACGAGCTTCGCCGACCTCATCGTCGGCCCGGATTCCCGCATCTACCTGGGCTCCTACCCCACCTGCCGCCTGGCCGTCTACGACCCGGCCCGTCCCGAGGCGGGCATACAGGACAAGGGCACGGTCCTCGAGAACCAGCGGGAGCTCTCCGCCCTGGCGGCGGGCCCGGACGGCTTGATCTACCTGGGGACATACGGGCACAGCCGCGGGGGGTGGTTCGACGGCTCCCTCCTGGCCTACGACCCGGCCACCGACGCCCTGGAGAACCTGGGCCCTCCGGAAGCCGATTATCCCTGGGTGAACCGTCTCTGCGCCTTCTCGGACGGTCCGGACACCGTGGTCTACGGCGCTGGCTTGAACAACGTCTTCTTCCGCTTCACCGGCGCCTGGCGTTACGACGCCGCGGGCACGGCGGTAACCACCGCCGTCTACCCGCAGGCGCCGGTGTTGGGCCAGCTGACCATCCCGCCCAACACCGGCAACGCCAGCCAGCGCGTGGCGGCGGTCGCGGCGGCCGAGGGGGGGGACGTCTACGCGGGGACCTTCGTGGACTGGCCCAACGAGCCGGATATCTCCACCCTGACGGGAGGCTTCCTCTTCCGCTACCGCCCGGGCGCCCTGGGGCAGGGCAGCCTGACCGACCTGGGGCAGCCGCTTCCGGGCGAGTACGGGCTCACCAGCCTGGCCTGCGGGGCAGATGGCGCCGTCTACATAGGCACCTTCCCCACGGCCCACCTGGTCCGCTATGCGCCCCTTGCGGGGACTTACGAGGACCTGGGGCAGCCGCTTCCGGGCGAGAAGACCATCACCTCGCTGGTGCGCCTGGGCCGGCGGGTCTACGGGGGCACCTACCCGGGATGCCGCCTCTTCTACTACGACCTGGACACCGGGGAGACGGTGGTGCTGGGCATGCCGGTGCATGCGCGCAGCGAGGTGACGGCGCTGACGGTGGGGCGGGACGGCCTGCTCTACGGCACGGCCGGGGTGGGGGCGGCGCTCTTCTCGTACGATCCCCACGGGGCCTGGAATCCCGGGACGGGCCCTGCGGACAATCCCCGCCAGCTGGGCTCCCTGGGCAGCGAGAGCTTCGCCGCCGGCCTGGCCTGCGGGGCGGACGGGCGCGTCTACGCGGGGACGTCCCCCAACGGCCGCGTCTACGTTTTCGACCCGGAGGGAGGGGGCCTGACGATGGAGGACCCCGGGGCGGGCAAGGGCATCCATTCCGCCTGCCCGGGCAGCGACGGCAAGGTCTACCTGGGGACCACCAGCGCCAACGACTACAGCATCGACCACGAACTGCTGGTGCGCCGCGAGGACGGCAGCTACCGCCGGCTTCCCTGCATCGGGGGATGGGAGCGGAGGATCTCCGCCCTGGCCCTGGGGGAGAACGGGCGCATCTACGCGGGCACCAATCTCTACGGCTATCTGCTGGAATACGAGCCGGGGTATTTCTTCGACTGGGACTCGGTGCATTACGAGGCGTCAACCCCCGCCCTCACCGCGCTGCAGGTGGACCTGCTGGACACGGCGTCGGACACGGTGATGGCAGCCGCGGCGGACGGAGAGGACATCTCCGGCATCGACCCCGCGGCATACCCGGCCCTGCGCCTGCGTGCCGCCCTCTCCACCGCCGATCCGCGGGTGACGCCGGAGCTGACCGGCTGGGCCCTGGAATGGATGCCGGGGGGTGACGCTCCGGTCGTCGTCTCCCTGAGCGACGGCGAGGGATGGTGCGGCATGGAGGTGACCTTGAACGGCTCCGGCTTCGGGGCCGAGAAGGGCAGCAGCCGCGTGGACTTCAACGGCTGCGCGGCGGCGGACTGCGTCAGCTGGAGCGATGCGAGCATCACGGTGCGGGTGCCGCCCGGGTGCGGGAGCGGGCCGGTGACGGTGACCACCATGTGCGGCGAATCGGCCGGCGTGCCCTTCGCGGTCGTCCCCGGCCCCCTGGACCACTTCGACTTCGCGCCCCTGGGAGACCAGCAGGCCGGCGTGCCCTTCAGCGTGACCTTGAGCGCCCGGGACGCCTGCGGCAACCTGGTGGAGGGATTCTGCGGCACGGTCTCCCTCGCCTCGGACGGGGGCCCGGTGGCCCCGGACGCAAGCGGCCCCTTCACCGCGGGCTCCTGGACCGGCGACCTCACCCTGACCGGGGCGGCCCCCTCCGTCCGCCTCACCGCCTCCGGCGGGGGGAAGAGCGGCACCTCCGCCGCCTTCGCGGTCGTCCCCGGCCCCCTGGACCACTTCGACTTCGCGCCCCTGGGAGA
>CAZETE010000043.1:20621-21158 GCA_964515075.1 uncultured Actinomycetota bacterium
CCGGGACGCCTGCGGCAACCTGGTGGAGGGATTCTGCGGCACGGTCTCCCTCGCCGATCTCTCGGGCAGCTTGAGCCCGGCTTCCACCGCGGCCTTCGTCTCCGGCAGCTGGACCGGCTGGGTCAGCGTAGGGGAGCCGTGGAAGGACGACCGCATCGATGCCGCATCTTCGGGCGCGACCGGGTCGAGCGCCTACTTCGACGTGCTGGGCGGCCCCGATCCCCAGGGGGAGGAGTGGTACTTCGCCGAGGGCTACACCGGGGCGGGCTTTGAGGAGTGGCTGTGCCTGGCCAACTTCGGAAGCGCCGACGCCTCCGTCACCGTGACCTACTACTACGAGGACGCCGCCCCGCTGGAGAAGGAGCCCTTCACCCTGCGGGCCGGCTCCCGCCGCACCCTCTACGTCAACGCCGAGGCCGGGGCGGACCGCAACGTCTCGGTCCGGGTCGCCTCCACCGCCCCCATCGTGGCCGAGCGCCCCATCTACTTCAACTACCGCGGCGCGTGGACCGGCGGCCACGACGTCGTCGGGGCCCG
>CAZETE010000044.1:0-21001 GCA_964515075.1 uncultured Actinomycetota bacterium
TGATGCCCAGGCAAGTTCATTTCTGCTGAAGTTTGTGCGACAGGCTCCTGACCCCAGGTTGCATGACCCCAGGTTGCAGATACCCAAGATTCGCTTCACGCGACGCGCTCGACGATGACGGACGCCACCGCCTGCACGTACGTTTCGGCACTGCACAGGTCGGGCCCCGGGTTCATCACCGCGGAGAGGCCGCAGGCAAGCCCGCGTCTCAGCATCGCCTCCACCGGCTCCCCACGGGTCATCCCCATGACCAGGCCGGCAACGGTGGAATCCCCCGCTCCCACGGTATCCTCACAACTGATGACGGGCACCATGCCCTTCCAGGCACCGTCGGCGGTCACCATGATCGCGCCCTGGCTGCCCAGTGAGCCCACCACCACGCTTATGCCTTTTTTCACGAGTTCGCGGCCAAAGGCGATGATGTCGTCATCGCTCGTCAGCGCGCTCCCGGCCAGCTTCTCCAGTTCCACCCGGTTTGGCTTGATCAGGTACGGGCCCGCTTCGATGCCCATGCGCATGGGCTCGTCATCGCTGTCGAGGATTACCGGGATGCCCCGTTTCTTCGCCCCGACGATAATGTTGAAGTAGATGCCGTCGTCGACCCCCATGGGCAGCGAGCCCGAGAGGACCAGCGCCTCCGGGGCTTGGGCCTTCTCCAGGATCATCCCCGTCAGCAGATCGCTCTCCTCCTCCTCCACCCGCGGCCCCGCTGAGCGTATGGACAGCTCCCGGCCGTCCTCTTTCCCCAGGATGATGATGTTGGTGCGGGTCTCGTTCTTCATTTTTACAACTTGTAATATTATCCCTTCTTTCTGCAGAAGGTCCAGCACTTCCTCTCCCCGGTAGCCGCCCAGTATCCCCATGGCCACGGAGTCCACTCCCATGCTGCGCAGGGCCCGGGAGACGTTGATGCCCTTCCCCCCGGGAGTATTGATCACCCTGGTCGCCTTGACCGGCTCTCCGAAGCGGATTTCCTCCAATTCGTAGGTGATGTCCAGCGTAGGATTCAGGGTAACCGTGTAGATCATCTCTCAGTCCCTCGTCTCGTCGCCGCCCGCCGCGCCTCGCCCGGCCGCCTTACATTCTAGCAAACGTGAAATTGGGGTCAGGCCCCAAATTCACTTTTTCTGCATATTCCGGTTAATCGTAGCCCGGTTAATGATCCACGAAGGCGGGTTTTGTGAATTTGGGGCCTGACCCCAATTTCATGACCCCAATTTCACTTTACGTGGCTCATGTTGCGTTCCAGGTACTCCGGCAGGCCCACGTGGCCCCAGAAGTCCTCGACGTAGAAGCCGTCCACCACGCCGCTCTGCCTGCCCTCGATGAGCAGCCTGACCTTCCGGATGGTGGGGAACTCGGTGAGGGTGTTGGCGATGGAAACGAGGGCCAGCCCCTCCACCTGGGCGCCGGCGCCGCCCTGCGCCGACTTGTCCGAGATTATCTCCACGCTCACGTCAAGCGTACAGACCCCGTCCTCGACGCTCACGCCGAGCACCCTGACCGTGGGGGGGAACAAGGCCTTGAGCGCGCTGCCCGCCGCCGGCCCCTTGAAGAGCTCCTCGGCGGCCGCCCGCGCCACTCCCGCGGTATGGGGGATGGTGCGTTTCTCGGCCCGCAGGAAGAAGTCGTCGCCGCTATCGTCCATGAAGTAGAGGGTCAGGGTGACCGGGCCGCCCGGCGCCCCGCCGTCGTCCCCGGCCCCTCCGCCGTCCCGCTCCGCCTGGTCCCGTCCCTCCTGCGCACCGGCAGCGTCGGCGCCGCCCGACTTCCCGGACTCGCTGCACCCCGCCGCGGCCGCCGCCAGCACGACCAGCGCCGTCACCAGGCACAGGCTCAGGGCGGCAAACATCCTCTCGCGGCCATGTTTCCTCTTCAACACCCTCATCACCTCGCCTTTCCTCGCGCTCCCTTGCCTCAAGGGATTATTCCATGCGGGCGGGGGTTTTTCCTCATGCCCCGCTCATTTAGACGCGCAGCGGAGGCGGATCGGCGGCCCCGGTCGGGACCAACTCCGCCGCCGTAGTGCGGGTCCCCGAAGTGCCCCTGCTTCCGACGCTGCCGCCGGAAACCGCCCTCCCTCCCTCCCGCTATCAACGCCCCGCACCGTGCGCTCCGCGCCGGCCCCCTCCACGTGCGCCGGCTCTCCTCACGCGTGCCGGGGCAGTTCGAAGCGGAAAGCGCTTCCTCCCCCTCCCCGCGGCTCGTGCCAGATGCGCCCGCCGTGCGCCCCCACGATCTCCCGGGCGATGTACAGGCCCATGCCCATGCCCGGAGTGGAGTGGTGGAGCACCTCCTCCACCTGGAAGAAGCGCTCGAAGATGCGTTGGGCGTCTTCTTCCTCCACCCCGATGCCGCAATCCTCCACGGACACCATCAACGGTTCCCGGCCGCCCTCTATCGACACCGTCACCGGTTTGCCGGAGGGAGAGTACTTGACCGCGTTCTCCAGCAGGATCACCATCAGTTGGACGATCTTCTCCCCGTCCAGTTCCAGCAACCCCGGCTCGCCGCTCACCTCCAAGCGGAAGTCGTTGGAAAAGCCGCGCTGACGCATCTCCGTCAGGGCCAGCGCCACCAGGGGCAGCAGGGGCTGCTCCTCGCGGTGCGCCTCGAAACGGCCGCGCTCGATGCGGGAGATGTCCAGCAGCCCCCCCACCAGGCGGTTGAGGCGGTCCGCCCCGTGATCGATGATGTCCAGCATGATCTCCCGGGTGACGTCGTCGATGGACTCGTTGCGGTTTCGCAGTATGCCCGCGTACCCCTTCATGATGGTAATGGGGTGTCGCAGCTCGTGCGAAGCCACGTCGATGAAGTCGCGCAGGCTCTCCTGGTAGTGGTAGCGCTCCTCCTCGATGCCCAAGGCGCGGGCCAGCATGCTCATCAGTTCCTCCTCCTCTTCGCCGGGCTTCTCCCCTTCGACGGAAAAGAGGCACAGGGATCCTACCTGGCGGCCGCCGGCATTGACCGGCACCGCCAGGCAGTAGCTCAACCCGTACCACGCCGGGAAGGAGGCCAATTCCTCTCCCGGCAGGCACGAAAGATCGTCCATCGGCAGCGGCCCCTGGCAGCGGCCCCCCGCCTTGACCGGGCAGGACGCGACGGACGGAGTGAGCGGCTCCGTGGCCAGAGTGCCCGCGGCGCTCATGCAGCGTAATCCCCGCCCCAGGCCGCAGTACTTCAGCAGCGTCGCGTCGAGGGCCTCGCGCCCCGCGTCCACGATCATCTCCATGTTGGCGGAAGGGTCGGTCCCCAGCTCCAGGAAGCAGCGGTTCAGCCTCTTCAGCCTCTCCATGGTGCGGACCCGTTCGCTGATCTCGATGCCCATCTCCAGGACCAGGCTCTCGCCGTCCTCGTCCGTGAGGGGCACGTAGTGGACGTTGAAGTGGCGGCCGTTGACGTCGACGATCTCCCTCGCCCCTCCCCTGCCGCTCTCATGCACCCTTAAGGGAATGCAGTCCTCACAGGGACCCAGGCGCCCGTGCAGTATCTCGTAGCACATCCTGCCCTCGGGGTCCCCGTAGGCCTCTCTGAACTCGCGGTTGGCGTAGCGGATGGTGTAGTCAGGGGCTTGCAGGCAGATGGTCGCCGGCAGCGTCTCGAAGACGGCCGTCACCAGGGCCCAACTCCGTTCCAGCTTCCGTTGGGACTCCACCCGTTCGGTCACCTCGCGGGCGCTGAGGATAATCCCAGCCGTCGCCCCCCCCGTGTCGAAGACCGGTCTGCCGTTGGCTTCCAGCCAGACGTAGCGGCCTTCCGCGTTGCGGTGGCGGGAAAGGACCGGTTCGGCCCGGGGCCCCTTCAATATCTCCGCAAAGGCTCCGACCAACCGCTCCCGGTCCTCGGGGTGGACCGACTCGAAGATGGAGTGCCCCAGCATCTCCTCGGGCCGGTAGCCGAGGATCCGCTGGCAGGAGGGGCTGACGTAGCTCAAGACCCCGGCGCTGTCGGCCTCCCCCACCATGTCCAGCATGTTGTCGGTGACGCGGCGCAGCCTCTCCTCGCTCTCCTCGAGGGCTCTCCCGACCCGCTTGGCCTCGGTGACGTCCCGGGACACGTTGGCGTAGTACATCACTTTGCCGTTCGCGGGGTCGCTGATGGCGAAGGCACTGGCCTGGACGTCCACCAGCTCTCCGGTGACGGCGTTGCGGTACTGCAGCTCCCCCTCCCAGGCTCCGCCCGCCTGCAGGGCGGGTATCACTTCGCGGCGCACCAGCTCGCGCAGGTGCTCGGGGATAGCGTCGAGGATGTGGGTCCCTTCCAAGCGGCCGGGGTCCAGGCCCAGCATCCGCCCGCCCGCCTCGTTGAGGAAGACCATCCGGCCCTCCATGTCGGCCAGGTTGACCAGTTCGGCGGAGCGCCGGACAATCGCAGCGAGCCGCCGGGACTTCTCTTCCGCCCGCCTGAGCCCGGTTATCTCGCTGGAGATGACCAGGACGCCGGTGACCTCACCGCCTTCCCCGACCGTCCTGGCGTAGTTGGACAGCAACCATTTCCTGCCCGTGGGCAGGTCGACCAGGTCCTCGTAATCCCGGCACTTCCCCGAGAGCAGCGCCTCCTTGAAACGGGCCTCCATGACGGCGCCTTGCTCTTTGCCGAAGAGTTCGCGGCAAGTCCTGCCGAGGAAGCGCTCCGGCCGGTCGCTGCCCATGTGTTCGAGGGCCTTCCGGTTGAAGTGGAGCAGCCGCCCCTCCGGATCCCAGAGGCCGATGCTCATCCCGACGTTCTCCGTCAGCAGGCGGTAGCGTTCCTCGCTCTCGCGCAGGGCGGCTTGGGCGCCGCGCAGTTCGGTGACGTCCTCTCCGGCGCTCAGGATGGCCGTGCCCACGCCCTGCAAGCCGGGCAGGATAACGATGCGCCAGGCGATGAGGCGCTCCTCTCCCGAGCTGTCGAGCACCGGGTTTTCGTAGCGCTCAGGCGCCTCCCTCTCCCCCTTCAACACCGACCTGAAGACCTCTTCTACCGGCCCCCTCACGCGCTCCGGCAGGAAATCCTCGAACCAGTCCTTCCCCAGGATCTCCTCCTCGGGCAGGCCGAGGACCTCGCTGCCCTTCCGGTTGACCAGCGCCACCCTCCCCTCCGTGTCCAGGACCAAAAGGATCACCCCGGCCAGGTCCATGCAGCGCCGGGCCCGCTCCTCGTTTGCCCGCAGGGCCTCCTTCTCCCGCAACTGCTCGCCGACGTCCCGGGAGAATGCGGCCACCCCGGCGACCCGCACCTCCCCGTCGACCACCGGGCAGAGGGTGTTCTCGAAGACCAGTCCGTCGCGTTCGTCCTCAAAGACGCCCGGCCGGCCGGAGCGGAGAACCTCGTCCATCCGGCTCCGGTGGACGGCCGCCGGGCCGGGGGGGAGGAAGTCGTAGATGCGCCTTCCGCCCATCTCCTCCGGCGTCCGGCCCAACCGGGCCGCCGCGGCCCGGTTGGCGAATTCCACCCTTCCGTCCGGCCCCAGCAGCATCGCCGATTCCTGCATGGCCTCAAGCAGCGTCCGCATGGAAGCCTCGTCACCGGCCGGCGGCCCGCCGCCGGGCAAGAGGAGGTCGTCGAAGGCTCCGTCCCCCGTCGCCACCCGGGGGTGGGCGGAGAGGATCTCCGTCAGCAGTTCCCGGGAGAAGAGGCGCCTGTCGTAGAGGCAGACGGCCGTGGCCGGGTTCTCCTCGAGGAAGCGGTTCACCTCCGCCTCATACCCGGCGAGCCGCTCCGGGCCGGTCACCCCCCGCAGGGCCCAGGACATCTCGACGGCCACGTAGAGGCCGGCGTACCCCTCTTCCCGGGCCCGGTCCGTCTCCGCCCGGAGGAAGGCCTCGACCACCGCCGGGTCATAGGTGCCGTTCTCGAAGTAGACCGTCTCCGCCTCCGCCAGGCACAGGCAGCCCCGGGCCAGGGCCTCCCCGGCTTCAAGCCCCCCGGCCTCCAGCCACTCCGGCACCTCGTCCGGCCCGCAGCGGTCCGTGACGAAGAGGGCCTTGCCCCCCGCCTCCATCCCGTGCCGCAAGTAGGCCGCCAGCAGGGAACGTTCCTCTTCTTCCGACGCGAAGAGACAACAGAGATGCTCGCCCGGGCCTAGCCCGGCGACGCCTTGGACGGTGAAGCAGCGTTCCAATGCTCTGCCCTCCGGGACGGCGAAGCCAAACCTTCCCCCGCTTTGCTGCGTTCAGACGAATCATAGCCACTGTTTTTATATTAGCACCATTCGGCCACGGAAAGGAAACCGCCGAAGCCGGGCCGTCCGGACCCTCGCCCGATATGCCTTCGCGACGGCGTAGGAACAGGCGGCTCATGGGCGCAAGGGAAAGCGAGCCGCCCCGCGGGGCTCAGCCGCTCATGGAGGCATAGACCTCCTCGAAATCGCGGCGGCGGCGGCGGAAGGCCTCGAGCACGGCGGGGTCGAAGTTACCGGGGACGGTCCTCCCGTCTCCTGCGAGGATGATGCCCGACGCTTCTTCGTGGCCGAAGGCGGGCTTGTAGCTGCGCGCGCTGCGCAGGGCATCGTAGACGTCGGCCATCATGCAGATACGCCCGGCGACGGGTATCTCCTCCCCCTTGAGCATGCGCGGGTACCCGCTCCCGTCCCACTTCTCATGGTGGGTCAAGGCTATCTCAGCCGCCTTTTTCAGGCGGGGGTGGTCCCCCAGGATACGGGCCCCCGCTTCGCAGTGGGCCTTCATGACCTCCCACTCGTCGGGATTGAGCTTGCCCGGCTTGCGCAGGATGTCGGGGTGGACATGCACCTTGCCCACATCGTGCATCTGGGCCGAGAAGGCGATCTCCTCCACCTCCTTGGGCGGAAGCCCCAGGTCCGCCGCGAGGATGGCCGCGTACTCGTTGACCCGCAAGATGTGCTGCCCGGTGCCCTCGTCGTTGGCCTCGGCTGCCCGCGCCAGGGCCGAGATGGTGTAGCGGAAGGCCTCCTCGGCTTCCCGGATGAAGCCGGCGATGCGGCGGTGATAAGTATAATTGAGGCACAAGTGCTCCAGGACGTCCAGCTCGAAAGGGGTAGCCGGGGAGCCGTAGCCGCCCGCCAGCAGGAACGCTTCCCCGTCGTAGAGCATCGCCGCACCGCCGCGGCAGCGAGATGCCTCTCCCCGCTCCGCAAGGGAGATGCGTCCGGCCAGGGCCGCGGCCTCGTCGGGCGCCAGCAGCCGCTTGCCGCCTTCCTCGAACGCCCCCGGGGGCCACTCCACCTCAACGCCGCTCCCGGCATCGTCCCGGCAGAAAAGCGTTCCGTGCCGCGACCCCTCGCCGGTCCCCATGATGAGCCATTGCGGCCCCGGCCTCCCGTCCGCTCCCAGGATGGAACGCGCCAGGCCGGCTATGGCCGCGTCCGTCTCGCATTCCTCGCCAGAGAAGCCCTTCAGGAGGGCCCGGCTGGCCTCGTTGACGGCGTTCATGGCGCGCCAGGCTTGGTCCAGCCCCTCCCGCATCTTCCTCAGTCTCAGCAGGAAGCGGGCGCGGGCCAGCAGCTCGGCGCGGTGGAAGGGCTTATTGATGAAATCGTCGGCGCCGCTCTCGATTCCCCGGACGCGGTCCTCCACGGAGTCCAGCGCGGTCACCAGGACCACCGGCAGGTAAGCGCCGCCGGCCGCTTCCTTCAGCCTGCGGCACGCCTCGAACCCGTCCATGTCCGGCATCATCACGTCCAGCACCACCAGCGCGGGCAGGGCTTCGGCCGCGCGGGCCAGGGCCTCCTCGCCGCCGGCCGCCGTGACCACCTCGAACCCCTCCGGCTCCAGCAGGGCTTCCATCAACTCCAGGTTCTTCTCCTCGTCGTCGACGGCCAGTATGCGCGACCCCCGGATATCCGCCTCTCGCCACTTACCCTCCATCGACTCACGACCTTTCCCTTCGCGGCGCCCCGGTTCCCTCCGCGTCCCCGGATGCCCGGCCCGCCGCCGGCGCAGCCGGGACGGAAAAGTAGAACCTGGACCCTTGGCCCGCGGCGCTCTCCACCCAGATCCTCCCCCCGTGCAGTTCCACCAGTTGCTTGGCGATGGCCAGGCCCAGCCCGTTGCCCTTCTCGCCGTCGCCTCCCAGGTGGGCGTACTCCTCGAAGATCATGCGGTGTTTTGCGTAAGGTATGCCCGCGCCCGTGTCCCACACCTCCACCAGCAGCCGGCCGTCGTCCCCTCCCAGCCGGACGCCGACGCTGCCGCCGTCGGGAGTGAACTTGACCGCGTTGGAGAGGAGGTTGTGCAGGATCTGCTTGACCCGTTTCTCGTCGGCCTCCACCGCGGCGGGCGAGCCGTTCTTCTCGAAACTCAGGGTAATGCCCCGGCGCCGCGCCTCCTCCTCGAAGAGAGCCAGGCCGCTCTCGACCACCTGGGCCGGGTTCAACTCGGCCGGATGCAGTTCCAGCTTCCCCACCTCCATCCTCGTCAGGTCCAACACGTCGTTGATGAGGTCGAGCAGGTGCTTCCCGCTCGAGTGGATGTTCCGCAGGTATTTTTCCTGCCTGTCCGTCAGGGCGCCGTAGTCGCCCTGCAGCAGCACGTCCGAGAAGCCGAGGATGGCGTTGAGAGGCGTGTGCAGGTCGTGGCTGATGCGGGCCATGATCCCGCTCCTCAGCCGGTTCACCTCCACCAGCTGCCGGTTCATCTCCTGCACCTCTTCCATGCGCCGCTCGACGGTCACGTCCCTGACCACGTAAGCCCCGCCGCCTTCCTCGGCAGAGAAGGAGAAGACGCGCCAGACGCGGCCGCCGTCCTTCTCCTCCACCTCCTCCCACCCCCTTCCCGCGGCCCGTGAGGGAGGATAGAGTGAGGTGCGGGCGAGGACCTCCCGGAAGAATGAAACCCCGGCGGCGGCGAGGTCGCCGTCCGGCCGCGAAGCGTCGAGGTAACGGAAGTAAGACGCGTTGGCCAGCTTGAGCTTCCCCTCTCCGTCGGTGAGGATGACGACGTCGTCGAGGGAGTCGAAGGTGGCCTGCCACTCACGGCGCCCCCGGTCGACCTCCTCGAAGAGCCAGGCGTTCTCCAGGACCGCTCCCAGCTGCGAACCCAGGATGGAGAGGAGGAGCCCCTCGTCCTCGTGCAGGACGCGCCCTGCCGGCAGGTTGACGTGGAGCAGGCCCACGGGTCGCCGGCGGCTCTTGATGGTTACCGCGACGTAGTGCGGGTCGGGCGGCGGCGCCAGTCCGCAGGATCCCAGGGCCTCCCCGTAGCCCAAGGCCTCCACCAGCCCCGCCGGCAGCAGGTCTATGACCGAAGCCGCCTCGAGAAAGAAAGCGGTGAGTCCGGGCAGGCCCGCTTCCCTGACCTCGCATTCTCCCACGCGGAGAACCGGCTCCAGCGCGGGTGCGCCCTCGTGCATGGCCAGCAGGGCCGCCGAGTCCCCCCCGAAGTGCTCCACCAGCCGGGCCACCGCCTCCCGCAGGGAGGACCGGGTCTCGAAGGCCATGTCGAGGGCCACGTTGATCTCGTTGACCAGGCTCAAGTGGGAATAGACGCGCCCGTAATCCCTGTCCCGCCCGTCGTATCCTTCGGATGTCCTCATGGTCTCGCTCAACGCCTCCGATCGCCACCCGGGGAGCCGCTCGTTATAAATCAGCGGTCCGCGTAAACGGGCTATTCTGGCCGCCCCTCAGCTGTCCTCCGGCCTCTCGGGCCGGCTCACCCCGGTCAGCTTCACCAGCTCCCGGCGCCGCCTCTCCAACCGCTCCTCCGGGGTGCTCCGGAGCACGCCGGCGACGTGGTCCGACAGCCGGATGGGATTGAACGGCTTGGTGATATAGCCGTCCGCTCCCATCTCCCAGCCGCGGATGAGGTTTTCGTCGTGCACCTTGGCGGTGAGCAGTATCACCGGGAGCTCCTTCAGGTCCTCACGCTCCCTCACCAGGCGCAGCAGTTCCCAGCCGTCCATGCGCGGCATCATCAGGTCGAGCACCAGGAGGTCCGGGGGGTCGCTCTCCAAGGCCTTGACGGCGCCGTCCCCGTCCCAGGCTTCCTCCACTGCGAAGCCGCTCAACTCGAGGTTGATCTTGACCAGCTTGGTGACCAGGGGGTCGTCGTCCACCACCAGTATCCTCTTCATCTTACCGCCACCCTCTCTCATCGTCCCCCGTATCCGGTCGACCTACCCCTTGTTCCCACGAGACGCCTTCTTCAACCATCGTGCCGTCCCGTCATGTCGTCGTACCGGGGCCTACAGGGAGATGTCCCGGAACAGGTCCTCCACCTCCAGCGCGTCCATCACGCACGTCCCGTTTGCGCCGGGAGAGACGTCCTTGCGGCCCTCGTCACGCTTGCCCGTCAAGGGCATGGTCGGCCTGCCGTCCCCGGGCCGGGTGGAAGGGTCGCAGTCGACTTCCAGGAAGACGCGCGGCGCCATGAAGGCCGTGAAGGCCTTCACCACCCGGGGGTCGAACTGGACGCCGGAATAATCCTCGATCTCCGCCAACGCCTCTCGCGCCTCGCGGGTTCCCTTGTAAGCGCGGTAGGAAGTCATGGCCACGAAGGCATCCGCCAGCTGCAGGATACGCGCCCCCAGGGGGATGGCCTCTCCCTTCAAGCCGTCCGGGTAGCCCATGCCGTTCCACCACTCGTGGTGGTGGCGAACCAGCGGAAGTATCTCCCAGTCGGGACGGACCGACGAGAGGACCTCCACGCTGTACAGGGGGTGGCGGCGCACCATCTCCTTCTCCCAGGGGTTGAGCTCGACGGCCTCGATGCGGAAATCCTCGCCGAACCTGAGCATGCCGATATCCATGAGCTCGCCCGCTTTTTCGATCTGGCGCACGTAGTGTTCGTCCAGTTCCATCCTGCGGGCCGTCTCCGCGGCGTAATAGGCCGTCCTCTTCCAGTGGTTCTTCATGCCTGGAAAGCGCTTCTCCAGCTTCTCATGCAGGTCCTCCGAGATGGCCACCATGCGCGAAACCTCCAAGCGAGTGCTGACGTCCTCCAGGCTGTCCTTGAGCTCCTCCATGTTCGACTCCAGCTCCCCTACCATCGAGTCGAAGCTGGAGGTATAGTCCCTCTCCTTCAATACGAGATAGGCCACCGTCATCACCAGCAGCAGGGCGAAGCTGAACCTGACCACGTTATTGAAGTAGTCGCTCGAGAACAGGGTTCCCAGCACCTCGAAGCTGAAGGCGTAGACAACCACGCCGATGCCCAGGACGAGCATCATGACCATGGCGAAGTAGAGCAGCTGGCTCCGCTGTCTCTCCACGTCCCTGATCCGCTTGGAACCCGCCTGGGAATCGATTCGCTGTGCGGCCTTACCGGCGGTTGCGCCATCCGCTTTCATTTCGTATCATCCCCCCTCCATCCTCGCCGTTCCGGCCCTTCACCATGCGTATCGAAAGACCCGCCGTCCCCCCGTATCCCCCACAGGGGTTACTTGGCCCGGCGGCAGTCTGACGTTGCTCGTTGCGGGGAGGCCCGGGCATCCCCCATCTACCCGGCCCATTCAATCCGCCGGCGGATGCCGGAGACGAAGGCAGCGGGCGATATCAACGATAAAACACGGTTTTGCGGAAAGGAGCAGGAGATGAACGGCCGGGAGTCAAGATGCTGTTTCCTCGCGCAAACGCTGGTCACAATACTGTTCTTCTTTGCCGTGGGCGTGAACGCCCTCATCATCGTGCAGGGCGCCGTCGCCCCCGTTCACGTGGTGGCGGGCAGCTCCATGGCGCCCGGCATCGCGCCGCGGGACGGCCTGATCCTCAGCTCGCCCGAGCCCGGAGAGCTGCGCGTTGGAGACGTGGTGGTCTTCAACGACCCCGAGGCCTCTTCGCAATTAGTGGTCCACCGCATCGTGGCCTTGGAGGAAAAAGGGGGCAGCATCTATCTGCGGACCAAGGGGGACAATAATCCCGAGGCCGATCCCTTCCTCATCCTCCCCGGCGACGTGCGTGGAAAGGTTGCCGCCCGCATCCCCGGATTCGGCGTCTTCTACGATTTCGTCCGCACCCCCTACGGCTTTCTGATGACCGTAGTGGCCCCCGTCCTGCTCTTCCCCCTGTTCCTGCTGTCCCGCAGCATCGAAAGGAGGTTGCGTGGACCGCGCCGGGATTCCTCCTTGATGACCGCCGAGCCGGCGCGGGCCGGTTAGCCGAGGGAACGTCCCGGAAAGGAGGTTGCACAGAGTTGCGCGCGAAGCCTCTACGGCAATACGTCGAAGGGCCCGGGAGCGGGGACGCATACGCGGGCCCCGCGGCCACCACGTTGAAGAACCTCCTCGACGCCATCCCGCATCCCGTCTTCCTGTCGGATCCCGAGGGGCGCCCGGTGACCGCCAACCGGGCCTTCGAGGAATGCGGGGGCCACGGGACCTGGAAAGGGGGCGCCGCCAGGGGTCCCGGCGAGCTCCAACCGTCGTCGGCCGAGACCGTCTTGGCGTGCGACGACGGAAGCGCCCGAGACGTCATCCTCATGCGGACCCCGTTCAACGACGCCCGCGGAGCCCCGGCCGGGACCCTCTGCATGATCCTCGATGTCACGGAAATCAACCGCGCGAAGGGAGAGCTGCAGCGGGAGGTGGAGATCAGGACGGCCATGGTGGAAGTATCGCGGCTGCTGGTGTCGGAGGCGTCTCTCGACGAGGTCTCCGACAGGCTGTTGGGCTACGCCTGCGATCTCACCGGCAGCCGCTCCGGGTTCTTGGGTTTGATCGATCCTGAGACCCGGAAGGTGGCGGCGGGGGTCGAACTGCCTCCGAGGGGGACGGACGGCGGCGCTTCCGACGAGGACGGCTGGCGTTCCAGGGTCGGCGCCGCCTGTCAGCGGGCACTCGAAGAGGGGGCGCCGCTGATGGCCAACGAGGCTGCCGGGCCCTTACTCGTGGTCCCCATCGCAACCGGGGACTCCCGCGTGGGCGTCATCGCCCTGGCCGGCTCCGGACGCGAGTACACGAAGACGGACCTGGCCCTGACGGAGAGCTTGGGCCGCAGCTACGCGCTGACGGTGGAGCGCCACACCGCGCAAGCCGAGCTGCAAAGGGCCAAGGACTTCACGGAGAGCATCATCGAGACAGCCGACGCCATGATGGTCATGCGCGACCTCCGGGGCGGCATCCGGATGTTCAACCGTGCCGCCGAGGAAGTCACCGGCTACCGGCGGGAGGAGGTCATGGGATGCGACTGGTTCGAGGTCATCGTTCCCCGGGAGCGCTATCCGGAAGCCTGGCACGAGTTCGTCCGGTTCGGGGAGGGCTCCGGGTCGCTGCGCGAACCGTACGCCTCCCCCGTCCTCACCGCCTCCGGCGAAGAACGCTTCATCAACTGGCGCACCAGCGAGGTCCGCGAGGACGGACGCGTTACGGGGCTGATCTCCATCGGCAGCGACATCACCGAGAGATGCCGAGCGGTGGAGGAACTCCGGGAGAGCGAGGAGAAGTACCGCACCCTCTTCGAATCCTCGAGCGACGGCATCTTCATCGTCTCGCTCAACGGGACCATCCTGGACTGTAACCGGCGCAGCCTGGACATGTCCGGCTACGAGCGGGAGGAGCTCGTGGGCCGGCCCGTCAGCGATTTCATCAAGGCGGAAGCCCTGCTGGAGAACCCCGACCTCGCCGGCTACATCGCCGCCCTCGGCGCCGCCTCCGTGGAGACCTCGACCGTGCGGAAGGACGGTGAGGAGGCCCGGGTGGAAATCGTTTCCCGGGTGATCAGGCTGCGCGGGGAAGAGGTGATCATCGGCTATGTGCGCGACGTCAGCGAAAGCCGGCGGCGGGAGAAGGAACTGCAGGAGCTGAACGTGGAGCTGCGGGCCTTCGCCTCCACCCTCTCCCACGACCTCAAGACGCCTCTGGGCAGCGCCCTGGGGTACGCCGCCACCCTGCGCCGCCTCTACTCGGACCGCCTGGACGAAACGGGGCGGGAGGGGCTGGACGTCTTGGTGGGTTCGCTGGAGCGGATCAACGGGATCATCGAGGGGATGCTGGAGTATACCCGGGCCGGGCGCCGCGGCGGGCGGGAGGAGGAGGAAGCCGTGGTGGGCCTGATCGTGGAAGGCATCGCCGGAGAGCTGCGGGACGGCGGCATGCTGGACGGAGTGGACCTCTCCATCGCCGGAGACCTCCCGGTGGCGACGGGGGATTCCCTCAAGATCTATCAGGTGCTCCTCAACCTCATCTCCAACGCAGCCAAGTTCACCGCCGGCAGGCCGGAAGCGGCGGTGGAGGTGGGCTGCCTGCGGCGCGGCGGGCATGACGTCGTCTACGTCAAGGACAACGGGCCGGGCATCCCGCCGGAGTATCTCGACCGCATCTTCGAGCCCTTGGCCCGTCTCGATGCCGCCCGCAACGTCGCCGGCCACGGATTGGGCCTGGCCATCGTCAAGCGCGCGGTAGAGAGTTGGGGCGGCCGGGTCTGGGCGAAGAGCCATTCCGGCAGAGGGTCGACCTTCTTCTTCACCCTCCCCTGACCATCGGGGAACCCTGACCTTAGGAGGCTTTAGGAGAAGCGGCTGCCGCGGAAGAGGGCAACGGGGCGAGGCAAGGCGGGCCTCGCCCCCTTCTTCCAAGGGTCGGGCCCGCCTATGTCTCTGACCGGCCGCGGGCGGTGCGCGCTGTTAACCGGTCATGCGGGCGCGGGTGTCGTCCAGGCGCAGTTCGCTCCTCAAGAAATGCAAGATGGCGTCGATGTCGAAGGGCTTGGGGAAACAGCGGCATACGCCGGCTTCCGCCGTCCTGGACTCCAGCTCATCCTGGGGTAGGGCGCTGATGAAGGCGACCGGGATGTGGAAAGTACACGGGGATTCCCTCAGCTTCTCCACGACGCTGAAGCCGTTTCCCGCAGGCATCATGACGTCCAGAAGGATCAGGTCCGGTTGATGGCGGTGAGCCTGCGCGACCGCGGTGCTCCCGTCGAAGGCGGAGACCACTTCGAACCCCTCGATCTGCAGGTTGATGGAGAGGATCTTGACGATGTTTTCGTCGTCGTCCACCACGAGGATCTTCTTCTTCTCCACGGCCTTCCCCTTTCGCTCGTATTTATCTATCGGGGCCCGTGCGGCGCGGGGTCATAGCCCGCAAGGGTGATTGGCGGGGCCCATTGGTATGAGCGGGCATGAAATGCCTTGGCCTCCCGCCGTTTGATATGATAAGAGGGGGATAAGGAATTAGTTCGTGCCGGTTCGGGCGGATCCGACGGAGGTCCCTGATGGGCGATCGGCAGCGCAGGACGCACGTCTTGGTGGTGGACGACGACCCCGACCTGGTGCAGGTCATATCGCTCAACCTTGAGCTGGACGGCTACGCCGTGCTCAAGGCTTACGACGGCGCCGAGGCGCTCAGGCTGGTGCGGGAGACGAGGCCGGACTGCATCCTTTTGGACATCATGATGCCGGTGATGGACGGCTGGGAGGTGCTCCGCCGCCTGAGCGAGAATCCGTCCACCATGGATATCCCCGTGGTCATCGTGACCGCCCGCACTTCCGACCTCGATAAGATCAAAGGTTACGGGGGGGGCGCCCGGGAATACGTGACCAAGCCCTTCAACCCCCTCGACCTGACGCACATCATCGAGCGGGTCTTGCGGCCGGACGAACGCGGGGAAGAAAACCTGCACCGGGCGGAGACGCTGCGGCAGCTCCAGCTGGCCACCATCCACGAGATCACCGGCGCCCTGGTCTCCACCCTGGACCTCCGGGAGGTCCTGGACACCATCGTCGACCGCCTGTTGGGCCTCTTCGACCTGTCGCTCTGCGGAGTCACCCTCATCGCCCGCGGCGGGGACCGGCTGCGGTTCGCCGCCGCGAAGAGCATCTCCCCCATCCTTCCCAGGGACATGGCCTTGCTGCAGGTCGTGCTGGAAGGCCTGGGGGTCGAGACCATTGACGAGCTGAGAAGCGCCGGCAGGTGCGTCAGGCTGGAGAACTCCCCTGCGGAGTTGCCGAAGCCGTCTTCGCTGCTCGATTCGCTGGAATCGGTCTACGTCTTTCCCTTGAAGGTCAAGGAGCAGTTGATCGGGGCGCTGACCCTGGCCCGGGACGGCCCGCTCCTCCTGGGGCAGGGCGAAGTGGACTTGCTCTATGCCATCTGCAACCAGGCGGCCACGGCCATAGAGAACTCCCGCCTCTACGAGGATGCGCGCAGGAACGAGGAGGTCCAGCGCGAACTGCTGCATCGCGCCATCTCCGCCCAGGAGGTGGAGCGCAGGCGCCTGGCGGCGGAGTTGCACGACGGCATCATCCAGGAACTGGTCGGCGCGCTCTATAGCCAGCAGTGCGCCCTCGCGCGGCTGGAGGACTCGCCCGGCGAGTCCCGGCGCTGCCTGGAAGAAGCGCGGGGGGTCATCGACGACTCCATCACGGAGATGCGCCGCCTCATCGGCGGGCTGCGGCCTCCCCTCCTCGACGACCTCGGACTGGCCAAGGCGATGGAGAGATACGCCGTCTCCGCGAGTGAGGCGGCGGGGTTCGACCTCTATCTCGACCTGGAAGAAGACCTCCCCCTTTTCGACTCCGAGGCGGAAAGCGCCATCTACCGCATCTTCCAGGAATGCCTGAACAACATGGCCAAGCACTCCCGCTGCCGTCGCGGCTGCGTCAGTATGCGGAAGGCACGGGAATGGCTGGTGCTGACGATCAAGGATGACGGAAGGGGCTTTGACTCCGGCGGGACATCGCGCCCCGAGGGGTCTTACGGGCTCCTGGGAATGAGGGAGAGGGTGGAGTACCTGAAGGGTGAACTATCCATAGATTCGGAGCCGGGGCGGGGAACCTCCATCCGGGTGAGGCTGCCGCTCCGGAGCATCAGGAGGGATGGCGCATGAAGCCGGTCAACGTCATGGTGGTGGACGATCACAAGCTGGTGCGGGAGGGACTGGCGAATATGCTGTCCCTCCAGCGTGACATCGAGGTGGTGGGGCAGGCCTCCAGCGGGGAGGAGGCGGTGTCCCGTAGCAAGGCCTTGAAGCCCGACCTCATCCTCATGGACATCAGTATGCCGGGGATGAACGGTATCGTGGCCACGCGCATGATCAAAGAGCGCGATCCGCACGTCAAGGTGGTCATGTTGACCATGATGGACCAGGAGACCTACGTCTACGAAGCCATCAAGGCGGGAGCCACCGGTTACCTGCTGAAGAACGTCGGCTTGAACGAGCTCACCCGGGCCATCCGCGCCGTCGTCAAGGGCGAAGCATCCCTGCATCCCCAGGCCCAGGCCCACCTGATCAAGGAGTACGCCTTGATGGCCAGGAAGAACCGCGAGACCTTCGGCCTGAGCGACCGTGAGCTGGAGGTGCTGCAGCTTCTGGCGGACGGCAACACCAACAAGGACATCGCCGAAAGGCTGTTCATCAGCACCCAGACGGTGAAGACGCACATCGCGCACATCTTCGAGAAGCTGGGGGTGAAGGATCGCACCGAAGCGGTAGCGTCGGCCCTGCGCAGCGGCCTGGTCACCTGAGCGCGCAGCCCGGGTCCGGTCAAAGGCCGCGCGAGCCCGGCCACCGCAGCGACGGCGCCTCCTCCGCGTAGAGGGCGCGGCAGCGTCCCGCCTTCACCTCCGCGACCAGGTCGTCCTCGTCCTCGAGGTCCCGCTCGAACTCGGTGAGGCAGCGCCCGATCTGCACCAGGTGATGGGCGTCGCTCCCCCCGACCCCCGGCAGCCCGTAGCGCACCGCGGCGGCCAGGGCGATGGCGTTGTTCTCCCGCGCCGTCCCCCCGTTGAACACCTCCAGGGCGTCGCAGGTGGTGAGGAGCTCCTCCGCCTCCTCCTCCCCCAGGATGGCGTGGAGGTCGCGCAGGCCCCGGCAGGGGTGGGCGGGGATGACGATGCCGCCCGCCGCGTGCGCCTCCGCCAGCAGCTCGCGGTAGGGCACCTGCAGGGAGCGGGCGTCTGCAAGGTGGCCGAAGACCAGCATGTCCCCCAGGTCGGTGTAGATCTCCACCCCGCGGAAGACGCGGAAGCCCCGGCGCAGGCCCATCTCGTAAGCCGCCTGCGCCCCCTCCACCTCGTCGTGCTCGGTGACGCAGACGGCGTCCAGGCCCATGCTCGCCGCCCACTCGATCATGGAGGCCGGGTCCATGAAGGCGCAGGGAGAGGAGGTGTTGGTGTGCACGTGCATGTCTACCAGCATGGCCCGCCCCTCAGCGCCCGCCGCCCTATTTCCTCTTGGTTATCCTGAAGCGGCACTGGTCGGAGCCGCGCGGCCGGCTCTCCAGCACCTCGATCTCGAAGCTCCCGCCCAGCTCGCTCACCAGCCCGAGGAACTCGTTCTGGGCGCAGGCGCGCTCGCAGTCGATGTCGATGTCCTTGAAGTACCAGTCGTACCAGGGATCGCGGCGCACCACCAGGTAGCCGGCGTCCCCCTCCATCTCCCCGTAGATGGACTTGAGCTTGGGCAGATAGGCCAGGGTCTCGTTGTTCAAAAGGAGCAGGAGCTTGACGGCGTCCTCCACCGTGGGCTTGAGCTTGTACACCTTGACCAGCCGCTTGCCGGCCCCCTGCCCCACCCCCCTCATGGCCGCGTCGATGAGGCCCTGGAGCTGCTCGGGGGGCAGGCCCGCCTCCTTGGCGTAAACGGCGATGTTGTTGAAGATGCTCATCATCGAGGAGTACATGGTGCGGTACTTGTCGTCGATGGACATGACCGGGCAGATGATCCGTTCCACGAAACCACCTCCGCTGCCTTGGCGCCTTGCGCCTTTTGCCTTGCGCCTTGTGCCTTGTCGGCTCCCTAACGCGGATTATACCAGCCGGCGCCGGGTGATGCGCGTCGGTGATGCGCCTCCCGCGCCTCAGTAGCGCGTCAGGTGATGCTCGGCCAGGCCGAACATCTCCTCCACCGGGTGGCTCACGCCCGCGTCGTCGATGACCGTCCCTTTATAAAGGCCGAAGGGCTGGCGGAAGTCGGACCTGATCAGGCCCAGGTTGATCTTCTCCGCCCGCTCGCCCGCGGGGTCGAAGGCCAGCCGGACGCGCCCGTCGGTGGTGCGCATCCTCCACTCCTGCTGCGTGTCGGCGGGGTCGAAGTCGAAGCGGGCCGCCGCGAGCAGGGAGAGCTTGCCGTCCACCCACAGGCAGTTCTCGTTGGCTACTTCGTCGTCCTTGATCATGTTCTGGCAGAGGTTGAAGGCGAGCATCCTCCCGGCGGCGTCGAACCCGGCGCCCGTGGACCATTTCCAGAAGCTGAAGTAGGGGTAGTAGGTCTTCTGCTCGTCCATCAGCGCGATGTCCCGCGCCGGGTCGAGCTCCAGGCGCTCGCCGCCCACCTCCACCCAGCCGCCGGCGGGCAGGGCCGCCTTGTGGGTGTAGAAGGGGCGCCGGGCCCTGACCGGGCTCACCTGCACCAGCGGCTCCACGCGGTCGAGGTCTTCGTCCAGGCGGATCTCCCCGCGCATGGCCGGGACGCCCTTGCGCTCCGCCGCGTCGAAGGTGAGCAGGTGATAGCCCCGGTCCAGGTGGTTCCCGAAGGCCACGGAGTAGCCCTTCTGCTTGAACTCGCACAGCCCGTCGTAGAGCTGCGGCGCCACCTTGGCGGTGCGGCCGCCGCCGCGGCGCGAGTGCTCCTGGAACTCTTTACTGACCCGGTCGTAGCAGTAGACGAAGGAGACGCTCATCAGCTTGGCGTCGAAGATGACCATGCCGAAGTACTTCTCCGGGGTGATGATGCCGTAGTGCTGCCACTCCTTCAGGCGGAAGCGGCGCAGCGGCAGGGGGACGGAACCCCGCGAGGACAGCGGGGCGTCCAGGATGTTCAGGTCGCGGAAGGGCAGGCGGAAGGTGCCGTAGCGGACCTCGCCGTCGCCCCCCACCAGTCTCTCCGGAGTCGGCTCGAGCTTACGCATGCGATCATCCCCTCTCTTCTCTCGACGCCCCTCCCATATATTACCACCCCTTTACATGAAGCCACCTCCACATGGGGTCAGCCCTTCATTCTTCACTTATTCGCGCAAAATGGCTGTTCACGTCATGAAAGTGAAGAATGAAGGGCTGACCCCATGTGGAGGTCGGGGGTATAATGGCCTTGTCGGCGCCGCGTCGGGAGAAAGGGGCCCAGGAAGATGATCAACGCCTGCCAGCACGCGGGCATCGGCGTGCACGACATCAATACCACCTACGATTTCTACCGCAATAAGCTGGGCTTTAAGATCAAGGCCAACGACGACACCTGCTACCGCGGCGAGATGGAGCCGGTCATCGGCGCGGTGGTGGAGATGCGCATCCTCATGGCCGCCAACGCCATGGGCGGCGGGGTCATCGAGCTGTGCGAGCACACTTCCACCAAGCCCCTGGACCTCGCGCAGCCGACGCGTTGGGGAGATCTCGGCTTCTTCGAGTTGGGCATCAAGACCTACGGCCTCAACGCCTTGTTCCTCAACCTGAAGAACCAGGGCGTGGACTTCCTCACCCCGGTGCGCACCATGGAGCTGACCGGCGGAGGGGCAATGCGCTACGCCTATCTCAAGGACCCCGACGGCCTACTGATCCAGCTGGTGGAGGAGGAGCAGGACGCCCGGCGGCCGCGGGCGGGAGGCGTCCGCCACGTCGGCCTGGGGGTGAAGGATATCGAGACCATGCGCCGTTTCTACGCGGAGGCTTTCGGTTATACGGAGGTGGACCACGAATTCAAGGGGCGCCTGCCCGAACTGGACGAGGTCACCGGGGGGGAGGAGTTCGAGATGGTCATGCTCAGGCGCCCGGGCGACAATCCCGAGGGCTCCCTTCCCATGCTGGACAGCGGGCGGCTGACCCTGGTCCACACGACCAAGTACCGGGGGCACCCCATCTTCGCCGACCGACGCTGGGGCGACCCCGGCATGATGGAGCTGGCCTTCGACGTGTACGACCTGGCGGGCACCATGAACGAGGCCATCGGCAAGGGCGCCAAGCCTTACCTCGCGCCCACCCGCGTGGACATGGGAACCGGCTCGGCGGGCAGCGTCGCTTACGTCCTCGACCCGGAGGGCAACTGCATCGAGATGGTGGAGACCGAGAAGGCCTTCTGGATGAAGCCGGCCACCCTAAACAGGGTGCTGACGCCGCTGATGAAACTGGGCACCCGCATAGGCCTCCTCTAACCCCGCACCAGCAAAAAGTGAATTGGGGT
>CAZETE010000045.1:0-20931 GCA_964515075.1 uncultured Actinomycetota bacterium
TTAAACTCAACGCGGAAGTCGGGGTAGCGGAAGAGAAGGTGAAAAAAGGGGCCTGCTCTGAAAATGCGACGTTTTCATCCTTCCGTGGTGCCGCGTGGCGCGGCATGAACGACTGACCCCAGATTCTGTGACGGAGGGGGAGAGAAAGTGAAAAAGGGGCCTGACCCCAGATTTAGGTTTTCGCCGCGGGCCAACCAGGCGGGGAGCATCGACTGGCGGGAGTGGGGCGAGGAGGCCTTCGCGGAGGCGGCGCGCCAGGGGAAGATGGTGCTCCTGTCCATCTCCGCGGTCTGGTGCCACTGGTGCCACGTGATGGACGAGACCACCTATTCCGACCCCGAGGTCATCGACCTGATCAACGAGAACTTCATCCCGGTCAGGGTGGACAACGACCGGCACCCGGAGATCAACCGCCGCTACAACCAGGGGGGCTGGCCCACCACCGCTTTCCTGGAGCCGCGGGGGGGCCTCCTGGCGGGCACGACCTACATCCCGCCGGCGGGCATGCGCGAGGCCCTGCGGCGCTTCGTCGCGCTGTGGCGGGAGAAGCGCGAGGAGATAGCCTGCAGCGTCCAGGAGGCCCCGGCCGCCCCCGGCCCCCCCGCGTCCCTGCACCCCGGCATCCGCGACGAGGTCTGGCGGGCGGCGGTGCGCGAGCTCGACCACACCTACGGCGGCCTGGGCGATGCCCCCAAGTTCCCCATGTTCGAGGTGATGGAGCTGGCCCTGGACATCCACCTCGACCACCGCAACCCCGCCGCCCTGGCCTGGCTGACCCTGACCCTGGACAACCTGCTCACCGGGGGGACCTACGACCACGCGGAGGGCGGCCTCTTCCGCTATTCGACCACCCGCGACTGGTCGGTCCCCCACTTCGAGAAGATGCTGGCCGACAACGCCCGCCTGGCCGTCCTGCTGCTGCGGGCCTGGAAGCTCACGGGCAACCCGGCCTACCCGGAAGCCGCGGCCGAGATACTGCGGTACGTCGACGGGACGCTGAGCGACGGCCGGGGGGGCTTCTACGGCAGCCAGGACGCGGACGAGGAGTACTACGCCCGCGACCTCGAGGGCCGGCGGAGCCTTGAGGCGCCCTTCGTCGACCCCACCGTCTACACGGACAGCCAGGCGCTGGCGGTGGAGGCCTTCCTGGAAGCGGGCGAGCTGCTGGACGAGCCCCGTTTCCTTAAAGCGGGCCGCTCCGGGCTTATGCTCCTAGCCGGGGAGGTCAGCGGCGAGTGGGGCATCCCCCACTTCCGGGAAGGCCGGGCCTTCCGGCACCGGGGCCTGCTCGAAGACCAGGTGTCGGCCCTCCTCGCCCTGGAGCGCGGCTACCAGCTGTCGGGCGAGCCGGCCCTGCTGGAGAAGTCCGTCGCGCTGGGGGAGCTGCTCGAGAGGCACTACTGGGACGGGGAGAGCCGCACGCTTGCCGACATCGACGCGCGCGCGCGCGCCGCCGCGCCCATCTCCCCCCGGCCGGCGGAGATAGGCGCGGCGGCGGAGGCGGCCCGGGGGCTCTCCCTCCTGGCCGAACTGGCCTCGCGGCCGGGCTTCGAGGAGACGGCCCGCGGCATCCTCGAGGCCTACGCCGGCGCCTACCCCCGGTACTCCTTCCACGCCGCGTCCTACGCCCGGGCGGTGGACCTGCTGCTCTCCCGCCCGAAGGTGGTCAGCCTGTTCGGGAGCCCGCAAGACCCGGGGTACGAGGGGTTGAGGGAGGCCGCCCTCCTCTCCCCCCTGCCGCGTTTGCTCCTGCAGCCGCGGGGGAATAATCATGGGACGGATGGTAGAGCAAGCATGCCCGGAGGGGCCCGGCGGGCGGCGGCCTCGGTCTGCCAGGGGAACACCTGCGGCCCGGCCACCGGGGACTCCGGGGAACTGGCGGCGGCCCTGGCGGTCAACGCGGGGCTGCGGAAGGAGAGGTAGGATGACCCAGGCGTACCTGGACCATTACGCGGCGACGCCCATCGTCCCCGAGGCGAGGGAGGCCATGCTGCCCTTCCTGGGCCCGGAGTTCGGCAACCCCTCCTCCCTCCACTCGCGGGGGGACCGGGCGCGCGAAGCGCTGATGGAGGCGCGGGAGAAGGTGGCCGCCCTCATCGGGGCGGACGACGAGGAGATCGTCTTCACCTCGTGCGGCACCGAGTCCAACAACCTGGCCGTCAAGGGGCTGGCGGGGGCCCTGAAGAAGAAGGGCGGGCACATCGTGGTCTCGGCCGTCGAGCACTTCTCGGTGCTCAACGCGGCGCGCACCATGGAGAAGTCGGGGTTCGAGGTGACCCTGGTGCCCGTGGACGGCTCGGGCATCCTGGACCTGGAGGCCCTGCGGGGGAGCCTGCGGGACGACACCGTGCTGGTCTCGGTGATGGCCGCCAACGGCGAGGTCGGCACCGTCGAGCCGCTGGCCGAGATCGCCGCCGCGGCCCGGGAGAAGGGCATCGCCTTCCACACCGACGCCGTGGCCGCCGCGGCCTACGTGCCCATCGACGTCAAGGAGCTGGGGGCGACCGCGCTCTCCCTCTCCTCCGACCTCCTCTACGGGCCCAAGGGGGCGGGGGCCCTCTACGTGCGCAAGGGCGCCCGCCTGCTGCCCCAGCTGGAGGGAGGGGTACAGGAGGGCGGCCGCCGCGGCGGTACCGAGAACGTGCCGGCCATCGTGGGCATGGGCGTGGCGGCCGAGCTGGCCATGAAGGAACGGGACGCGCGCCGGGAGAGGCTCGCGGCCCTGCGGGACGATCTCATCGAGCGGCTGCTCGCAGCCGTCCCCCACGCCCGCCTGACCGGGCACCCCACCCTGCGCCTGCCCTGGAACGCCAGCTTCGTGGTGGACTTCATCGAGGGCGAGGCCATGCTGCTCCACCTGGACCAACGGGGCATCGCGGTATCCAGCGGGTCCGCCTGCACCTCGCGCGCCCTCAAGCGCTCGCACGTGCTCGACGCCTGCGGCGTCCCGGTGGAGTCGGCGCAGGGGTCCATCCTCTTCAGCCTGGGCCTCGACAGCCGGCGGGAGGACGTGGACCGCGCGGTCGAGGCGCTGCCCCCCATCGTGGAGCGCTTGAGGGAGATGTCGCCTCTCTACGCCAAGTTCATGAAGGAAGGAGGAGCATAGGATGGCAATGTACTCGGACGTGGTCATGGACCACTTCACCAACCCGCGCAACGTCGGGGAGATCGAGGACGCCGACGGCGTGGGCGAGGTCGGCAACCCCACCTGCGGCGACATGATGACCTTCTACATCAAGGTGGAGGACGGGAGGCTCTCCGACGTGAAGTACAAGACCTTCGGGTGCGGGGCGGCCATCGCCGTCTCCAGCATGGTCAGCGAGCTTGCCAAGGGCAAGACCATCGAGGAGGCGCTGAAGATCGGCCGCGACGACGTGGCGCAGGAGCTGGGCGGCCTTCCCAAGCAGAAGCTGCACTGCTCCAACCTGGGTTCGGACGCGCTGCACAAGGCGATCGAGGACTACCTGTCCAGGCAAGGCGACGGGAAAGGGGGAGAGTGAGGATGGGAGAGGACAAAGCCGGGAAGGATAAGTGCCGCTGCCCCTACTGCGACGGCGAACTGGACCGGTCCGACCCGCTCTGCGCGCCCTGCAGCATCGTCTTCGTCACCTGCGCCCACTGCGGCGCGGACATGCGCGAGGGCCTGGAGACCTGCCCGGCCTGCGGCAGGAAGACCGCCTAGGGCGGGAGGGAGCCGTGGGCGAGGAGAGCAAGCGCGGCGTGACCATCGTGGTCTTCAGCGGCGAGTTGGACCGGGCCCTGGCGGCCTTCAACATCGCCAACACCGCCGCCGCCATGGAGCTGCCGGTGACCATGTTCTTCACCTTCTGGGGGCTGGGGGTCATCAAGAAGGAGAAGGGCAGGGTGGGCTCCGGCAACTGGATGAAGCGGATGATGAACCTGATCGACCGGGGCGGGGCCGGGCGCCTCAAGCTGTCCAGGATGAACATGGGGGGCCTGGGGACGGCGATGATGAAGAGGCTGATGGCCGAGGACCGGATGCCCCCCTTGAGCGAGATGATCGACCTAGCCGGCCAGCTCGGGGTGCGCATGCTCGCCTGCACCACCTCCATGGCCCTGATGGGCCTCGACGAGCAGGACTTCATCCCCCAGGTGAAGGGGTTCGTGGGGGCGGCGACCTACGTGAGCAACGCCCTGGACTCCGACGTCAACCTGTTCATCTGACCTTTTTTCATAAGCACCGGAGAGAGCGAGGATGTGATGACCATGAAGGCCGACCGGACGCTGGACTGCGTGGGGCTCTACTGCCCCATGCCCATCGTCAAGACGTCTCAGGAGATCAAGGAGATGCAGCCGGGCGAGGTGCTCGAGGTGGTCGCGGACGACCAGGGCATCAGGAGCGACATGCCCGCCTGGGCGGAGAAGACCGGCAACGAGTTCCTGGGCCTGGAGGAGGACGGGGACGAGATCAGAGTGTACGTGAGGAAGGCCGGGTAAGCCTGAGCGGAGCCGGGGCCGGACCGGTCCCGGGAGGCGCGGCGCGCGGCCGCCGGGAAAAGAGGAGGTATGCATGAGCACTGAGAACAACCTGCACGCCGCGTTCACGGGCGAGGCCAAGGCGGCGGTGCGCCTCACCGCCTTCGCCCGCAAGGCGGAGGAAGAGGAGTACGAGGGGATCGCCAAGCTGTTCCGGGCCGTCTCCGCGTCGGAGTCGGTGCACGCCTACAACAACCTGAGGCTGCTCAAGGAGATCAAGGACACCGAGACCAACCTGCAGGAGGCCCTGGCGTCCGAACAGAAGATCGCCGAGGTCGGCTACGCCTCCTTCATCGCCCAGGCCGAGGAGGAGGGCAAGGGGGCCGCGGCCACCATGTTCGCCTACGCCCGGGACGTGGAGGACCGCCACGCCAAGCTCTACGAGATGGCCCTGCAGCACCTGGTGACCGACGAGGTCCCGGACTACTTCGTCTGCAGCGTCTGCGGCTACGTGGCCGACACCCACCTGCCCGACAGCTGCCCCGTCTGTTCGGCCCCGGCGGAGAAGTTCTTCGAGGTCAAGTAGGGGCCGGGCGGGCACCCGCAGGGTTGTTGGATCCCCCGGATTTAATTATAATTGAGGCGGATTCCAGCGGGATAAAGGAGGAAAATCTATGGCGGACGAGAGGGAGAAGATGCTCAACGAGGAGATCGAGGCTTACGAGGAGCAGTTGAAGGGGGTCGCCTACAGGCTGCAGGAGCTCATGGGCGTCGACTGCAACTTCGGGGCCTGCGTGTTCGACCCGGAGATGGAGGACACCGAAGCGAGGATCGCCGACCTGGAGAAGCGCAAGAAGAACCTGCAGGAGGTCCTCAAGGCCCTCAAGGAGTGCGACTCCGGGCTGTAGGCCTATCCGGCGAGCGGAACGGGGCGGGCCCGGGCGGGCCCGCCCTTTACCGTGCCGCGGCCCCGCAGGGCGGCGCCGCGGCTCACATGAGCCCCATGCCGCGCTCCTCGCGGACGCGCCGGCGCAGCTCCTGGAGGTTGGCCGGGCCGGGGGCGCGCAGCCCCTTCTCCATCTCCTTGATCAGCGAGCGGAGGGCGGAGTTGACGGGGGCGCGGACGCCGTGCGCCTGCGCCCTGCCGGCCAGGAAGCCGTTGGTGAACTCGTCCTCGGTGCGCAGTCCCCGCTCCAGGTCGTCGAGGACGGAGGAGGCGTAGGGGCGGGCGGCCCGCAGCAGGGCCGCGGGGTCCGGGCCGGGCGCCTCCCCCCCCAGGCTCACCCCCTCCCGGCCGGCCAGGTCGACGACCTCCTCCCACAGGGGGAGGCTCTCTTCCCACACCTCCTCCGCCGCCGCCCCTCCCTGCAGGCGCGATCCGGCCAGGGCCCCCAGGCTGCCCAGGCAGGCACTGAGGCGCAGGGCCGACCACAGGCGGCCGACGATGTCCCCGGTGAGCTCGACGAAGCCTTCCCGGCCTCCCTCGAAGATCTCCTCGAGCTCGCGCAGGCGGGGGGAGGGGGAGCCGCCCGGCTCGCCCAGGACCAGGGCGCCCGGAGAGAGCAGCTCGACCACCCCGGGGCCCGCCGCGGCCGCGTGGAACCCCACCAGGCCTCCCGCCACGCGCTGGGGCTCGACCATGCCGGCCACCGCCGCGACGGGCCAGCCGGCCTGCAGGGGGAGGAAGAAGGTGTCGCGGTGCATGCGCGGCGAGACGGCGCGCATGGCCTCGCCCAGGCGCGGCCCCTTGACCGCTAAAAAGACCGCGTCGAAGGGGCCCTCCAGTTCCCGGGGGGGCAGCAGGTCCACCTCCAGCCGCTCCTCGCCCGCGCCTTCCTTCAGCTTGAGGCCGCCGTCCCGCACCGCCTCGAGCACGGCGGGGTCGTCGTCGGTCATCACGAAGGGGGCCCCGGCCCGGTTCAGGGCGGAGGCCAGCACGCCCCCCACCGCTCCGCACCCCGCTATAAGTATGCGCATGCTCCCTCCTTCGCCGCTCCAACGCCGATCAGCATATCACTCCGCGGGGATGGGGCCCCCGGCCTACTGCAGGATGGGATCCTCGGGCACCTCATCGGGGACCTCCGCGGGCGGCGGGGGCACCGGCCTGGAGGTCCAGATGAAGATGGGCGTCCCCACCTCCACCTTGTCGAAGAGGTCCGCCACGGCCCAGTTGGACATGCGGATGCAGCCGTGCGAGTAGAGCCCGGGGGTCAGGGGGTCGTGCCCGTGGATCAAGACCATCCCCCCGCCCGCGGAGGTGGCCAGGGCCCGCACCCCCAGGGGGCTGTTGGGGCCGGCGGGGATGGTGGGCGGCATGTCCTTGGCCCACTCCGAGCCGGGGTTGACCCATACCGGGTCGTGCTCCTTGCGCTCGATGTAGAACTTCCCCAGGGGGGTGGGGTACTTGGGCGTCCCGGTGGCGACGCTGTAGGTGTTGATCAGCGTGTCCTTGTTGTAGAGCTTCAGGCTGTTCCCCATGATGTCCACCACCAGCACCGCGTTGACGTTCTCGTCGGAGAGGGCGGGCTGGGTGACCTCGACCACCAGCTCGGCCTTCTTGTCCCCGTGATCGAGCATAGCCTCCTCCACCGCGGCCATGCTGGCCTCCACGTCCATGACCCGCCCCTCCACGGAGTGGCGGTAGGAGAGCTTGCCGGTGCTGCTGTCGAAGTTGAGGGCGGCCGACCGGGGCTGCTGGCGGACCTCCCCGGCTATCTCCTCCAGCCGGGCCCGCAGGGCCTCGGGCTCCATGGAATAGGAGAGGCCCACCCGGATGTCCAGGGGCCGGTTGAAGACGCGCCTCCAGGCCCGCTCGAGGGAGGAGCGGCCCCAGGCGTCGCGGTAGGCCATCTCCACCAGGCCGTCCACGTCCACCTCCAGCCCCAGCGCGGCCGGGTCGACGGTCCAGCTCCTCTCCTTGAAGACCAGGGTGATGGGCTGCATCAGGGGGGCCACCGCCTCCTCGGCCACCCGCAGCTTGGCGACCTCCTTGTCGATGCCGCTCACGTCCACCCCCAGCACCACGGTGTTGGGGAACATCTGGCCGCGGTGGGTGGAGTCGGCGTAGACCATCAGCGAGGAGGCTATGATGATCAGGGCCACCAGGGCGGCGAGGGCGATGAAGGCGACCCTCCTGGCCTTGGTCCGGGGCCAGAGCATCGACTTGACCTTCTCCCAGTTGGACAGCTTCCTCGCTCGTTTCGGGGCCATTTATCGCGATCCTTCATCCTCTGCCGCGTGCCCCGCGGGCACGCCTCACCCTGTATACATTCTCCGCGGGCGGAAATCAATGTCCCGGGTCAGTCCCAGGTCAGTCCCACCGGTCCTGGTAGGCGGAGAAACAGCCCAGGAAACCGTACTCCGAGAGGACCCGCTGGCGCTCGGCGTGCAGCGACTGCAGGAGCCGGCGGTCCCGGGCCTCCCCCCTGCCCCCCTCCTCCTCGATCCTTCCGATGAGCTCCAGGTTCATCCTCTCCAGCTCCATCAGGCGGGCCCGGTAGCCCGGGATGTTCAGGGCCTCCAGCTCTTCGCCGCGGAAGCGGGCCCTGGTCAGGCAGTGCGGGCAGACCAGGCAGCCCTCCTCCGACTCCCGCATCGACACCGAGCACAAAGGGCACTTCATCTCCATCGCCGGGCCACCCTCCGCGCCTCTCGAGTTAGACGGTCCATCCCACGCAAAGGGACTCCCCCGTCGGGAGGAGCCCCTTTTTGCGACCTCCGGCCCGGAGCCTACTCCTCCGAGCCCTCTCCGGGCTCCTCGCCGCCCGTAGATTCCCCGCTCTCCAGGGGAGCGGCGGGGCCTCCCATCAACAGCCCGCCCACCAGGACGGCCGCCCCGATGATCAGCAGGATCCAGGGGACGTAGACCTTGACCCAGTTGATCATGCCGATGCTGTCCTTGGCGTCCTGCACCGCCTCCTTGACCGACGCGTCGGTCTGGGTATAGCGGGCCTCGTAGATCCTGTTGGGCTCCGACTCCATCAAGGGGACCAGCTGCGCCATGAGCTGGTTGGTGGCGTCCTTGAGCCGTTCCGGGTGGGCGGAGGCAAATCCCGGCAGCAGCGTCTGCAGGGCCCCGAAGAGGGAACTGGCCTCCGGCTCGACCGTCAGGCCCTCGACCACTTCGTAGAGGCGGATGAGGGAGCCGGTCTTGGGCTCGATGGCCACCTTGCCGCGGTTGTAGTACTTGTAGGCGAGCTCCACCGGCTTGGAGAGGGCCTCTTCGAGCCTGGCCGCCTCCTCCGGAGTGAGGGTGGCGGCGAGCAGGGCCAGGTAACCGTCGACGTCGACGCCGTCCGCCGCGAGCATGGCCTTGAGCTCGTCGAAGTCCAGGGTGGGCTTATACTGCCCGCCGCTGATCCGGTTGAGGTAGCCGAGGTAGTCCGCGGTGACCCTGGTGGGCTCCAGGTTGCCCTGGAAGAGGTAGACCCTGAGGCCCTCCAGGTCCTCCTCGTCCTCGTCGGCCTGCTTGGTCATGGGGTAGGTGGCCGCGACCTTGTTCTCGAAGACCTGGTACTCCTTGTCCTTGTCGAGGTCGAAGGGGAAGTTGAGGTAGTAGGAGCCGGCCCGGTTCACCGCGAGCCCGGGCTCGAAGGCCCAGCTGCGGGAGTCGTCGAGGTTCTCCATGGTCTTGCGGTCGATGACGTACTGGCTGGTGTCCTTCTGTTCGGGGATGGGCCCTTCGACGGTCTGGGTGATGGTCTCGATCACCACCGCCCTGTTCGAGTCGGTCTCGCCTTCTACGCTCTGGTAATGCCGCTCGATGGAGAGGGGGAAGCTCACGGGCTCCTGGAGCGGCAGGCCGGTCTCCAGGTCTTGGAAGACGGACACCTCCCCCTCGTAGACGGGGGAGACGTCGACGTCGGAGGGGAACTTCACCAGCAGGTTGACGGCTATGGCCCACCACAGGACGGCGGCCGCTATCAGGATGACGCCGATGACGATCAAGACCTTGCTCAAAGTGCCCTTCATCTCTCTCCTCCTTTACGGACGGTCCGCGGTTATCCCCCCATTGATTATACCCTTCCGCATCACATTATTCATCGAAAAGCCCGCAACACCTCCAGGGGAAGGTTCCGGGCGGGGAGGGCTCAGCGCAGGCCGGGCGCGAACCCGGCGCCGTCGCTGCCCCCCGACCACTTCCTCGAGTACTTGAAGTAGACGGGGCGTTCGGCCACGATGGGGCGGTCGGCCAGGACGTACAAGGAGACGTCGCCCTGGGTGTAGATGATCTGGTTGACGTTGAAGGTGCTGCGCGAAGAGGCGGGGATGGAATACCTCTCCCGGGCCACCTCGCCGTCGGGCATGAAGTAGAGGACCACCACTCCGACTTCGGCGGGCTGGGGGTTGAGCAGGCTCAGCCATTCCTCGAAACCCTCCCCGGTGTAGCCCTCGGCGAAGTACCAGGCGCAGGAGGCCCCGGTGACCCCGCTGCCCACGTCGCCGCCGGCGGCCCAGCCGTGGTAGTCGTAGTAGATGGGGCGCTCCGCCACGACGGGGTCGTCGCAGCGGACCATGATGGAGACGTCCCGCCCCGGTCCCGCCTCCTGGTTGACGAAGACGGTGCGGCGCGAGCGCTCCGGCAGCTCCAGCATCCGGTCGAAGGGCGGCGCGTCGGCGGTGATGTAGGTGATCAACGCGGTGGTCGGGTGGTCGTTGGGGTTCTGGACGCAGAGCCACTCCTCGAAGCCGCTCCTGGTGCAGCCCTCGGCGAAGAACCACAGGGTGGAGGCGGCGTTGACCCCCATGGCCGCGCTGCCCCCCCGCCACTTGCCCGAGTAGTCGAAGTAGACGGGGCGTTCCGCCACCACCGGCCGGTTGGAATCGAGGAGGAGGGAGATGTTGCGGCCCGGGCCGACGACCTCGTTCACGTACTGGCTGTAGCGGGACCTCGCCTCCACCCGGAAGCTGGCGGAGAGGTTGCCCTCGCCGTTCTCTCCCTGGTACTCGACCTCCACGTCCGCCGGGGCGTCGTTGGGGTTGTAGACGCAGAGCCACTCCTCGAATCCGGTGCCGGTGTACCCCTCGGCGAAATGCCACCGCCGGGCCGGCCGGTTTGCTCCCAGCACCACGTGGCCGCCCTGCCACTTGTGGTTGTAATCGAAGTACATGGGGCGCTCGGCGACCACCGGCCCGGAGGCGCTCACCTGCAGGGAGACGTCCCTGCCGTCCCCGGCCTCGCTGCGCACGTTGACGGTCATGCGGCTCGTGGAGGGCAGCGAGTACGTCCTGACCATGGGGGCCTCGTCCATGAAGCAGTAGGTGACCGCCGCCGAGACGTCGAGCTCGTTGGGGTTGAAGAGGGTCAGCCACTCCTCGAAACCCTCCCGGGTGGTGCCCTCGGCGAAGTACCAGTCCCGGGCGGCGTTGGAGACGGCTATGTTGGTGGTCACCGAGATGGCTTGGCCGCCCCCGTACACCGCCTCGGCCCGCAGTTCGTAGACGCCGTCGTCCAGCGCGCCCGTGTTCAGGGTGCGGGTGAAGGGGGGGACGGTCTCCGTGCCGGCATAAGCTCCGTCGAGGTAGAAGTCGACCCGCGCGACGGCGGCGGGCTCGGGCACGGAGACCTTCACGGCGGCGTCCTTATGGATCAGCGTCCCCTCCTTGGGCTCGATGAAGTAGAGGTGGGGGCCGCCGCAGTGGTGGAGCACCGCCCGGAAGATGGCCTCGGCCTCCCGCTGGTTGTAGTAGGGGTCGCGCAGGCGCTGCTCCTCGGCCGGGTTGGAGATGAAGGAGGCCTCGGTGAGGATGGCCGGCATGTTGGTGTTGTTGAGCACGCCGCGGTAGTCCACCCGCCAGACCGGCCTCTCGTGGGCGGGTAGGCCCAGTTCCCAGGAGATCTCCTTCACCGCTTTTGTGGCCAGGTCCTCGGACTCCGCACTGGCGCCGACGGAGATGAGGGCCAGGGCGTAGTTGACGCCGCTCTGCGACACCGCGTTGTGGTGGACGGAGATGAAGCGGTCCACCCCCAGCTCGTTGGCCCGCTGCCAGCGCTTGCCGATGCTGACGTTTCTGTCGTCGGTGCGGGTCATGTGGACGGTGGCCCCCTCCGCCTCCAGCAGCGACCGCAGCTTGAGGGACACCGCGAGGTTTACGTCGCACTCCCGCAGGCCGGTGGGGCCCACCGCCCCCGTCTCGGTGCCCCCGTGGCCCGGGTCGACCATGAAGCTCCACCCCGCCAGGGAGCCCAGCTGCCCCCGCGCCGCCTGCCGGCCCAGCGGCGGGAAGAGGAGCAGGCCGGAGCAGGCGGCCAGCACGCAGGCCGCGGCGGCCAGCCGCCCGGCCCACCCCGGGCCGCGTGCGGCTCCCCTGGGCGTCCCGGTCTCCATCCGTCCTCCCGTCCTCATCCTCGCCGTGCCCGCCGGGCATCGACGCCTACCTTGATCTTTTCGACGCAATCAGGGCTATTCCTTACCGGGTTAAGACGCTGCGGGCGGCCCATCCGGCTCGGCGGGGCCCTCAATCTCCCGGCTCGAGATCGGAGATCATGCGGAGGGCGTCCTGGTTGTCCGGGTGCAGGCGGAGCACTTCCCTGAAGTCCTCCAGGGCTCCCCGGCCGTTCCCGGCCTTGCTGCGGGCCAGGCCCCGCGCTAGGTAGGCGGCGTGGTAATCCCGGTTGAGGATGAGGGCGTGGTTCCAGTCCGAGACGGCCTCGTCCCAGTCGCCGAGCAGGGCGTGGCACACCCCCCGCTCGTAATAGGCCTCGGCGTACCCGGGCTTTAGGCGGATGGTCCGGGAGAGGTCCAGGATGGAGCGGTTGTGGATGGGGTTCTCGTCGTAACGCACCTTGCGCCGCAGGGCCATGGCCCGCAGAAAGTAGGCCTCGGGCAGGTCCGGCTTGTGGCGGATGGCCGCGTTGAGGTCGTGGATGGCCAGGTCCCAGCATCCCTTTTCCAGGTGGGAACGGCCCCGGGCCACCAGGGCCTCAGGGTCCTTCGGCTGCCCGCGGTCGGCCGCCGCGGCTTCCCGCGGAGGGCGCCGACCCCAGCCGCCGGGCGCGGCCCCCTCCCCCGTCCCCGCCCCTTCCCCGAGCGCGTCGAGGAGGAGGGTGAGCACCCGCCGGCTGCGGGATAGGTCGGGGTTGGGGCAGAGCCAGTCGACCTTTACGTTGCGGATGCCGGGCAGGTAGCCGCTGCCGCCCGGGGCGAAGAAGGTCCCGTAGCGCGAGTAGATGGAGACGTACCTGTCCGCCGCGAGGGGAGGCGGCGCCTCGGCGTTCAGCTCCCGCATGAAGGAGGAGACCGGCATCACCTGGCGAGGCGCCTTGAACAGGGGCAGGTAGAAGAGCCGGTAGGTGCCGCGCATCATGGTCCCGAGGAAGATGACCCTCTCCAGGTAGCGGTTGCGCCCCAGTTCCTCCAGGCAGTAGCGCATGATCAGCCCGCTCCCCCCCTGGCAGATGACGTCGAGGCGGCCGGCGGAGAGGAGGACCTTGAACTCGTCCAGCCTGCGCCCGAGGAAATGCGCCGTCTTGACGGGATCGCCCAGGCCGTAATAGGGCAGGGGGAGGAAGTAGACCTCGAACTCCAGGCGCTGGAGGCGGTTGCGCAGGGCCCGGGAGCTGATGCCGCTGCGGCCCAGTCCGGGCACGACGATGACGGGGTTCCGCCGGCTTCCGGGCCCGCCGCAGGACCGGGAGGGCTCGCGCATCCGGGTGTTGGCCTTGGGCGGCTTGGGCGGGACCAGTACGTCTTCCATGGGTCGATTATACCCGGATAATCCATTTGGGGTTCGGAGGGCCCCGGCTCGCATTGCCTAATACTGCGTCAGGACGTTGTTTCGGGGTGATGCGGGGCCGCAAGGAAGAAAGCCCGTGGGTGAAGCGGGAGTCCCGATAAACGCCACGGCAGGGCCGATCAAGACGAGTGCGCGGAAGGAGATGAGCGCCGGTGCCCGACCGTCAGTAACCGAGGGAGGCGAGGATGTCCGACACCCGGGCCTCCACCTCCGGCTGATAGCCCAGGTACTTGTCGTAAAGGCCCCGGTCGCGGAGGAGCCCGAGGTAGGGAAGGCCCCAGCGCGCCAGGGTCGCCAGCCCCTTGACCCTGATCTTGCGCTCCAGGATGAGGCGCACGGGGTCGGACCGCTTCAGCAGGGCATCGCGGTAGTGCCTGCGGTCGACCACGGAGATGGCCGGGGCGCGCTCGTCGGCGCCCAACTCCACCCGGAAACCGCGGTCGGAGAGGGTGACCACGGAGTGGTATTCCCCCTCGATGACCAGGGCGACGCGCTTGCCGGAGAGGGCGGCCATCATCCCGCGGAGCCGCTCGTCCTCCAGCAGGAGGGGCGCAGCGAAGTCGAAGAGCCCCCGGGACATGGCCAGCAGCTCCTCCGCCGAGGCGCGCATGACGAAACGGTCGATGCGGTCCTGCAGCTCCGGGTCGGAGATGTCGGGGAAGAGGGTGACGATCTCCCAGAAGCGGAGGGCCGCCTCCCCTTTTCCTCCCCGCCTGCCGGTTCCGGCCCTCCCCCGGCGCGCGCCGCTCCTCCCGGCCGGCATCAGCGACTACCCGTTCTCCGCCACGGCGTCCAGCTCCAGCCGCAGGCCGGCGGGGATGCCCGCCTGCACGGTGGAGCGCGCCGGCAGGGGCGGGCGGAAGAACTCTCCGTATATCCGGTTGAAGGCGGGCAGGTCGGCCAGGTCGGAGAGGAAGACGGTCACCTTGAGCACCCGGTCCAGGGAGGAGCCCGCCGCCTCCAGCAGGCTCGCGAGGCTGCGCAGGACCATGCGGGCCTGCTCCTCGATGCAGTCCGGCAGCGGGCCGGGCTCTCCTTCCGGGAGCGACGGGAGCTGACCGGAGACGAACACCAGCCCGCCCCAGGCCAGGGCGGGGGAGTAAGGGCCCCTGGGGGGCTCAGACCCCGGCGCGAAGAAGGGCAGCTTCTCCATCCCGGTCCCCCTCAGACGGCGGCGAGGTCCAGGTAGTTGGACCACGAGGGGTGCACCTCGGCGGCCGCCCCGATGATGCGCAGGTCGCGGTGGGGCACGCCGGGCGGGCGCAGCATCTTCAGGCCGGCCTCCTCCGGGAGCCGGTTCTCCTTCCTGCTGTTGCAGCGGCGGCAGGCGGCCACCACGTTATCCCAGGTGTGCGTGCCGCCCCGGCTGCGGGGGATGACGTGGTCGATGCTCTCCGCCCGGGCGCCGCAGTACTGGCAGGTGTGGCCGTCGCGGACGAAGACGGTGCGGCGGGTGAGCGGCACGGGCTCACGGAAGGGCACCTTGACGAAGTACGCCAGGCGGATCACCGCGGGGATGGGCATGATGATCCTCTCCGAGCGCAGGCTCCCCCCGTCCTGTTCGAGCACCTCCGCTTTCTGCTTGAGCAGGAGCACCACGGCCCGCCTTACGCTGACCACGTTGAGCGGCTGATAGGTCGCGTTGAGCACCAGGACCCTGTTCATGGGCCTAGTTTACCATGCCTCGAAAAAGGGGGGCAAACGGCTCAGGCCGCCTCCGTAATGCGCCGCGCGGCGATCCCGGCCAGTGCCTCGAGGTCCTCGGTGGGCAGCTGCGAGGGGGCGGTGGCGTCGTAGAAGACGCGCGCCTCGGCCGGGAACTCCTCGTCCGCCGGGTTGAGGATGAAGAGCAAGGGGACGCGCGGCAGGACGCTCCAGACGAAGGAGATGCCGCCGTGCCCGCTCCGCTCCAGGCCCATCTCCCCCACCCAGGCCTCCATGCCCTCCGCCCGGTCCTGAAGCGCCCGGGCCAGGGGCATTTCCACCTCGGCCCGGAAGGCGCCTTCGTGATAGCGGGCGCCGGGGAGATCGCGGTAGGCTATCCATTCCCCGGCGGGTTCGAGGGCCTGGGCGCCCAGCAGGTAGTGGAGGACGATGAGCGGCAGGGCGCCTTCCGCAGGCCCGCCGTCCAGGGTGACCTCGCCGCCGGGGAAGGAGACCCGGGCCGCGCCGCCCAGGCAGGGGAGGGTGAAGGCGCGGTCGGGAAAGCTGTAAGCGGCCGCGGCGCGGCCGGCCAGGATGGCGGGATCCCGTCCCGCCAGTTCCCCGCGGGCCCGCCGGGTCGCCTCCTCGAACTCCCGCACGCCCCCTCCTTTCGACGGTGCCGGGCACCATCGCCTCTTCATGGCTCCTTACGCTGCATACATTATAGCTCCGGCTGGTCACGGCGCGAATAGGCCGTGGCGCCCGGCACCGCTCACCGCTCAGCAGCAGGGATGCTTCCTGAAGCGGAGGGCGGAGAGGATGGTAGCCGAGGCGCACCCTACCCCGTTCTCTACATGGATGGCTCCCCCGCGGCAGTTGAGCGCACAGGCCCCGCATTCCATGCAGTCCTCGGGCAGCTCGAGGCGCGCCTTGTTCCCATGCATGCGGAAGACGGCGTGCGGGCAGACTACTGTGCATGCGCGGCACCCGGTGCACTTCTTCTCGTCGAAACGAAGCGTGGTATCGAGCGTCTTCTTCCCGGCCATATCAGCCTCCCGTGATCCTTACCGCCGCATAGCCGATGGCAGCAGCTATGCCCGCAGCGAAGAAGGCCGCCATGTAGGGGATGTACGTGAACATCTCCCGCTTCACCCGCGTGAGCGAAGTGAAGGGGGTGCAGCCGGTGAAGTTCAGGGCTATGAAGGAAGTGAGAGCGGGAAGGGCCAGAGCATAGGGAAGGGCGCCCAGCAGCTTCTCCCAAGCGGCGACGTCGCTCGGAGCAAGATAGATGGCCGCGGCAAATGGGGCCGAGACCGCAACGCCCAGGACGAATCCCTTGACGCTGAAATCGTGGCCGGGCACCCATGGAAGGAGTAGGGGAAAGAGCACCAATCCGGCCAGGGCCGCGGAGACGACGGCCAGGCACCCGAGCAGTCCGGAGAGGAAGAGGGCGGCGGCGGCCAACGGCGCCACCGGCAGGATGGCGTGGATTACCTCTACCGGCACCAGAACCGCCCGATCGACCAGGCTGAACCGTACCTTGCGCATCTCCCCGTCCGCCTCACCCGCATCGAGGAAGGCCGGGATGTCCGCGGCCCGCACGGGCCCGAAACGCGCCTTGAACCCGCTGCGCTCCTTCGCCGCATAGCCCTTTACCCCGGTGGCTCCCAGCTGCGGCACGATGATTTCCCGGTGGTCGACCACCCCGGCCAGGCCGGTCGAAGCGATGCGTCCCACCAGCTCGTCGGTGGAGAAGGTGCCCTTGCCGGCCGCGCACCAGACGTTGATGCCGTAGGTCTCCAGCACCAGGATGTAGGCGTCCAGGCCGGCCAGGGAGCTCCTGAGCGCGTCGAAGCTAAGGGTGTAGTTGGCACTGGCGAAGACGGGCGACGCGGGACCGGGATCGCCGACGCGGTACAGGCCTGGGCGTACCCGGTGGAAGTTGCGCCTCCAGCCGATGCGGGCCAGCAGGTGGTCGAAACGGTCAACAACGCTTATGGCGGCGGAAGCCGGCATGAGCTCCCTCTCGTCCCCTTCCCAGGCAACTGCCCGGTTCTCGGGGCCTCAACAGGTGGGTTTCTGCTCCTGCGGCTCGACGCCGTGAGGAAGGCCGCGGGCGGCCTCGCGCTCCCCAGCATCCAGGCTCTCCATCATAGCAGTTCCTTCATCATCGGGCCCAGCATCTCCCGGACCATGCCGTTCAGCTGGTCCACCTTGAACAGGGTCAGACAGCATACTTCCCCGTCCCTCTCATGACAGACCACCGCGAGCTTGTCGCCCGGTTGGATGCCTGCCCTGACCCGTAATTCCTTGGGCAGGACCATCTGCCCCCGTTCGTCCACCGAAACCAGCGAATCCACACGGCAACCGGCACACGCCGCGCCCCTTTCTCCGGTCATCGATTGCTCCTTTCTTTGAAATATCTGTATTTTCTTATTATTCTTATATTTACAAGTTACTTCCTTTTGCAAGAGCCCGTCAAGAGACGAAAATGCGGGGGCGCCCGGCCCCGCTAGAGTATGTCGGCGAGGCGGTGGGTCTGGGGGATGACCCGCACGTCCCGGAAGTAACGGCCGGCAACGGCAAAAGCCCGGCAGAGGGTCTCGAAGGAGGGCGCCGGCGGGCCCTCCCCCACCACGGCGGCGGGCTGGAGCACCAGGGCGCGGGCCCGGCCCAGGGCCCCCAGCTCCAGGGCCGCCTCCTCCAGCTCGTCCAGGTCCACCCCTTCGCAGACCACCGCCTTGAGGAAGGCCCGGCCGGGCCGGGTGGCGGCCAGGAAGGCGCAGTGCTCGGCCAGGCGGCTCTCCTGGCCGGTGACGCTGGCCAGCTTGACGTCCATGGCCACGATATCGACCCGCTCGGCCAGGCGCTCGAAGGCGCCCGGGAGGGTGCCGTTGGTCTCCAGGTAGAGGGGGACGGGCGCGGGAGCCAGGGCGTCGAGCAGCGCTTCCAGTCCCTCGGCCTGGACGAGCGGCTCCCCCCCGGTGAGGCTCAAGGAGTGGAAGCCCGGGCGGCACAGGCCGCGCAGCAGGCCGGCCAGCCGCTCCGGGTCCACGGGGTTGGCGAGCTCTGTGAAGCACCGCTCGAAGGGCTCCGACTCCACCCGGGCCGCCGCCGGCACCCGCCGGGCCGGCCGGGTATCGCAGCAGCGGCAGTCCAGGTTGCACCCGGCCAGGCGCAGGAAGAGCTGGGCCCGGCCCAGATGGATGCCCTCCCCCTGGAAGGAAGCGAAGACCTCGAAGACGTCCAGGCCGGGCGCCACCCGCCTAGGGCACTCCCCTGACCTTGGTCCGCTCCAGTTCCATCTCCTTCACCTCGGTGATGAACTTCTGCATGACCTTCAAGGCCAGCTCCTCCACCGGCACTTCCAGGTCGTCCAGGCCGAAGGTGGGGACCGGGGTGTTGTCGCTGGTGACGTTGACCCCCACGTGGATGAGGGTGGAGACGGGGCTGGCGGTGGCGATGGAGACGGACAGCTTGCGGAAGTCTACCCCGTCCTCGTCGACCTCGATGAAGAGGTCGTTGCCCTTGCGCTCCACGAAGATCTCCGGCTTGATCTCCTCGATGACCTCCTTGATGATCATGATCAGCAGGCGCCGCAGGGCGATGGTGCGGGGCAGGTCGGAATCGAACAGCTCGCAGATGAAGTGGATCATCTCGTCGCTCTCGATGACCTTTCCGGCCTTGGCGTCGACCAGGTCCACCAGGTTGGCGCCGGAGACGTTGGCCGGCCCGCGGAAGGCGACGATGGAATCTCCCTGCACGTTGTGCTGGGTGAAGGCCCACAGCGAGCGCAGCTGGGTGCCGTCGTAGGCGATCCTGCGTCCCTTGATGTACTTGCCCTTCATCGCCAATCCCCTTGCCTTGAAGCCCCCGCCGGGGGAGAGATCCTCGTCATCGGCCGAACGGTCCTAAAAGCTCCTCGCCCTCTCCCGCTTCGCGGGCCGCCCGCAAGAGGCGGGCGCAGGACTCGCACTTCCCGCACATGAACTCGCCATCATTATAGCACGACCAGAGGCGCCTCCACGCCACCCGCAGGCGCTTCCCTTCCTTAAAGATGCGGGCCTTGTCCCAGTCCAGGGTGTAGCTGACCAGGCGCACGCTGCCCCGCGTGGAGTAGCCGAAGGCCCGGTTGACGGCGTCGACGAAGCCGCGGGAGTTGTCGGGGAAGGCCGCCGCCTCCTCGGCGTTGAGCCCGGCCACCAGGGCCTCCGCCCCCAGGGCCTCCGCCGCCGCCGCCCCGGCGTTGACGAAGACGCCGTTGCGGTTGGGCACCCACACCGCGGCGGCGCTCTCCGCCAGGTCCACGCCGCCCCCCCACCACTCCTCCTCCGAGTGGAGCGGCAGGCTCTTGCCGCCGGTCAGCGCGGTGCAGGCCCACTCCCCCAGCCAGCAGAGGTCGACGGCGCGGTGGGGCACCCCCAGCTCCCGGCAGAGTTCCCGGGCCTGCTCGACCTCGCGCCGGGCCGAGCGCTGCCCGTAGTCGAAGGTGAGGGCCAGGGCCACCTCCCCCCGCTCGCGGGCCAGGTACAGGTTGACCACGGAGTCCAGGCCGGCCGAGAGGAGGACGACCTGCTTCATGGGTGCGGGAAATAGGCGGCGCAGGCGTTCGGCGACTCGCTGACGCGCACGCCGGCCAGGCTGACGCCCCGGCCCAGGGAGCGCACCTCCGGCTCCAGGCGCTCGTAGAGCACGCGGGCCAGGTTCTCCGAGGTCGGGGAGAGCTCGTCGAAGGGCTCGACCTCGTTCAGGCAGGCGTGGTCGTAGGCCTCCAGCAGGCGGGAGAGCGCCGACTTGACCTCCAGGAAGTCCACCAGCAGGTGGTCGGGGCCGAGCTCCTCTCCCCGGAGGGCCACCTCCACCGTGAAGGTGTGGCCGTGCACACGCGAGCACTTGCCCGCGTAGTCCCGCAGGAAGTGGGCGGCGTCGAAAGCGGCGGAGACGCGTATCTCGTACATGGGCAATATTGTAGCACTAACGGGGCCGGCCGCCGTCAATGCAGCATCTCCAGGAAGCTCTCCAGGCGGGTGCGGGTGCGGGCGTCCAGGCGGGTCAGGTTGTCCATCTCCAGGGTGAGCACGGGGATGCCCAGCCGCCGGCGGAGCAGGATGTCCTCCACCTGGCGGAAGCAGAAGCTCTGCACGTAGTGGACGAGGCCGCTCAGGCCGCGGCGCGCGACCTCGCGCTCGATGTCCGAGATGCGCTCGAAGACGGTGTAGGGGTAGGTGTAGTCGAGGTACCTGTCGACGAGGCTGCCCCGCCGCGAGGGCAGGGTGAACTGCCGCTGCACCTCGCAGAAGACCACCCGCCCCCCCCGCTCCTCCAGGAAGCCAAAGACCTCCGGGGCGAGGGGGGGCACCCCCGCGTAGCCCAGGCGCGCGGGGGGGCGGCCGCCGGCGGGATCAAAGGCCGAGGGCCGCTCCCGCGCCTCCTCGAGCAGGGCATCCACCTTGGCTTCGAAGGCGTCCGGGTCGCCCTCCATATCGCTGCAGGAGACCTGGAAGACGTGCCCCTCCAGGCCGCTGACCTTCCCCTCCCGCCAGCCCAGGCGGTCGAGCTCCCACACCTTGGCGCGGACGCGGTCCAGCCTCCGCTCCATCTCCTGCACGGCGCCGGGCTCCGCCCCCAGGCGCTCGGCCAGCTTGTCCATCTCGTGCGCGAGGAAGCCGCGGTCGCGGTCGTAGGGGTAGGCGAAGGGGATGACCTCCACCCCCTCGGCCTCCAGGGTCTCCATCAGCGCCTTGGTGTTGGAGCAGTCGCCCTGGGTCACCGCCACCACCGCTCCGATACCGCCGTCGGAGCGCTTCACCGCGCCGTAGATGCCCTTGATCCAGGCGCAGAAGTTGCGGGGAAATCCGGCCATCTCCGCCGCCTCCACCAGCCCCGGGGCGTCGGGGTCGGCCACGAAGACGTTGTTCAGGTCCACCGGCACGTGGCCGGCGGCGTAGATGATCTCTATGGGGACGGTGGTGGTGATGCCTATTCTCATAAGGAAGATTATACGCTAAGCGAGGGGGCGCCCCGCGGGGCGCCCCCGTCGCGTCCGGGGCCCGGGAGCCCTAGTTCCAGGGGTAGGCGTCGGTGACGCCCATGAGGTTGCCGGCGATGACCAGG
>CAZETE010000046.1:0-19018 GCA_964515075.1 uncultured Actinomycetota bacterium
CCGCTTGATCCGTTCCATGATCTCTTCGTAGTGCATTTCGCTCTCTCCTTATCCGGGAAACCTCATCCGGGAAACCTCATCCGGGAACCCCGGCGTCCTCGTGCCGGAACGTACGTCTTCATTGTACCTCAGGGGAGGCCGCAAGGCCTTGAAGGAGACGGCCCGGGCAGGTGGGGCGCGCGCTCAGCGGCGCACCCTTCCGCCGCCGCCGCAGGCGGAGCAGGTAGACTGCCTGCTGATCTTGCCGGTCCCGCCGCACAGACTGCACGGCACGTAGCTGCCTCACGTGAAGCAGAGACCGGAGCCGCCGCACTCCGGGCAGGGGGAGGACTGGGTCACCCTGCCCGAGCCCCCGCAGGATGAGCAGGCGGTCCAGGCGGAGCCGCGGCTGACGGTGAGGACCACCCCGGAGCCCCGCTTGAGCCTGCCGCCGCCGTCCGGGTCCTGGCCGCAGACCAGGCCCTCCTCCACCGTCTCGTCGTAGGCTTCGCCCACGCCGTAACCGAGGCCCCGGTCCTTGAGCAGGGAGACGGCGTCCTCCAGGCGCAGGCCCAGGAGGCCGGGCACCTCCACCAGGTCCGGCCCCTTGCTGACCACCAGGGCGACCCTGGTGCCCCTGGCCAGCTCCTCGCCTCCCGGGGGGGAGGTGGAGACGACGGCCCCCTCCGCCACCGTGTCCGAGAACTCGGAGACGGTATCACCCGCCTCCAGGCCGGCCTGCGCCAGGGCCTCCTCAGCCTCCAGGCGGGTCATGCCCGTCAGGTCCTCGAGGAGCACCCGGCCCTGCCCGCACCCGGCGGTGAAGGGCGGCACCAGGAGCAGGGCCAGCAGGGCGAACAGTGCTATCGCCGCCGCCGCGTTTCTTCCCCCGTCTTCCACCGTCACCACCTCCTAGATTAACCATACCTCAACCCGGTTGCCGTGCATACCCCGATGCCCCGGGGGGAATAAACACGGGCCTGGTCCGTTCGGGCGCCGCGCCCTTCCGCCGCCGCCCCGCCGCCGCGATGGGGACGGCGGGGCCCGGCGCTCCCCCGGCCAGGCCGGACGCCGACCGCGGTTTCAGAAAGGCCCCTTGACGGCCCCGCGCGTTCCTGTATAATTATGCATAGTATCGTATAGAGAGAGGAATTCTTCGGGATGGAAGTGGGCATCATCGGGGCCTCGGGATACACGGGCTCGGAACTGCTGCGCCTGCTCCACCTGCACCCCGGGGCGGAGGTGTCCTATCTCACCGCTCACTCCTACGCGGGAAGGAAGGTCGGGGAGCTCTACCCGCACCTGCTGCCCTTCGCCGGGATGCGCTTCGAGGAGTTCGACGCGCCCGAGGCGCTGAAGAAGGCCGGGGTCTTCTTCGTCTGCCTGCCCCACGGTGAAGCCATGCAGGTGGTGCCGCGGCTGCTGGAGGGGGGCGCCAGGGTGCTGGACCTCTCGGCGGACTTCCGCCTGGATTCGGCCCCCTTGTACGAGGAGTGGTACGGAGTGGAGCATGCCGCCCCCGCTCTGCTCGGCGAAGCCGCCTACGGGCTGCCCGAACTCAACCGGGAGGCCGTCGCCCGGGCCCGCCTGGTGGCGGTGCCCGGCTGTTACCCCACCGCCTCCATCCTGGCGGCGGCGCCCCTGCTCAGGACGGGCGGGCTGGCCGGGGGGGTGGTCCTGGTGGATGCCAAGAGCGGCGTCTCCGGGGCGGGCCGGGGGCTGAGCCTGGACACCCACTACCCGCAGTGCGACGCCAGCGTCAAGCCCTACAAGGTGATGCGCCACCGCCATTCACCCGAGATGGAGCAGGAGATGAGCCGGGCGGCGGGGGAGGAGGTGCGGGTGCTGTTCGCCCCCCACCTGGTCCCCATGAGCCGCGGCATCCTCGCCAGCGCCTACGCGCCGCTGCGGGCGGGGGAGGCGGAGGGCCTGAGGGAGCGCTACGAGGAGGCTTACGCCGCCGAGCCCTTCGTCCACCTGCTGCCCGGGGGCGAGTGGCCGCAGACCAAGGCGGTCTGCGGCACCAACCACTGCCAGGTGGGCGTGGCGGCGGACCCCGTTTCCGGCTGGGCGGTGGCCTCGGCGGCCATCGACAACCTGGTGAAAGGGGCGTCCGGCCAGGCGGTGCAGTGTTACAACCTGCTGGCGGGCTTCGAGGAGACGGCGGGGCTGGAGAGCCTGGCCCTCTTCCCCTGACCGGCGGCGCCAGAGAGCGGTCCGAGAACATCTATCGAAAGGTAAGACATGATGAATGAGGGCGACGAAGGCGGAAAGAGGGGCGGCGTAACCGCCCCCGAGGGGTTCCAGGCTTCCGGCGTGGCCGCGGGCATCAAGGAGAGCGGCGCACCCGACCTGGCCATCATCTTCAGCGAGGTGCCCGCCAGCGCGGCGGCGGTCTACACCACCAACCTCTTCCGGGCCGCGCCGCTGCGGGTGACGGAGAAGCACCTGGAGAACGGGATACTCCAGGCGGTGGTGTGCAACAGCGGCAACGCCAACGCCTGCACCGGGGAGAAGGGGATGCGCCACGCCCTCTGCATGGGCTCGGAGGCGGCCCAGGCCCTGGGCGTCAAGGCCGCGGACGTGGCGGTGGCCTCCACCGGCGTCATCGGGGTGAAGATGCCCATGGACGAGGTGGCCGCGGGCATCCGCCGGGCCGCCGGCGAAGTGCGGCCGGAGGGGTGGCGGGACGCCGCCGCGGCCATCATGACCACCGATACCTTCCCCAAGCTGGTGGAGCTGGCCGGGGAGGGGTTCGTGCTGGGCGGCATGGCCAAGGGGGCGGGCATGATCAGGCCGGACATGGCCACCATGCTGGCCTTCCTCACCACCGACGCCGTGGTCGAGGCGGGGGCGCTCGAGCGCTGCCTGAGGAAGGCGGTCAACGCCACCTTCAACCTCATCAGCGTGGACGGGTGCACCAGCACCAACGACATGGTCCTGGTGATGGCCAACGGCCTCTCCGGGACGGCGCCGGACGAGGACGCGCTCGAAGCGGCGCTCACCCGGGCCTGCGCCTCCCTGGCAACCATGATCGTGGAGGACGGAGAGGGCGCCTCCCGCTTCGTGGAGATCCGGGTGAGCGGGGCGGCCGACGACGCCCAGGCCCGCACCGCCGCGCTGGCGGTGGCCGACTCGCCCCTGCTAAAGGCGGCCTTCTACGGCGGCGATCCCAACTGGGGGCGCATCGCCGGGGCCCTGGGCTCCTGCGGGGCCTCCTTCGACCCGGACGCGGTGAGCATCAGCATCGATGGAAAGGCCCTCTTCGAGGGGGGAGCGCCGGCCTGGATGAGGGAGGAGCGGCCGCCGGCCCCGGTGCTGGGCGGGCGCATCCTGGTGGAGGTGGCGCTGGGCGCCGGGAGCGGCGAGGCCAGGGCGTGGACCTGCGACCTCACCCCGGAGTACGTCCGCATCAACTCTCATTACACGACCTGAGCCGCCGGCGGAGGGCCGGGCCCCGGCGGAGCGGCCCGGAAGGAAGGTGACGGAAATGGAGAAGGCGATGGAGAAGGCGCAGGTGCTCATGGAGGCCCTCCCCTTCATCAAGGAGTACTTCGGCAGCACGGTGGTGATCAAGTTCGGCGGCAAGGCCATGGTGGACGAGGAGCTCAAGGCGAGCTTCGCCTCCGACGTCGTGCTCCTGCGCTACGTGGGCATCAACCCGGTCATCGTGCACGGGGGCGGGCCGCAGATCACCGAGCACATGGACCGGCTGGCCCTCGACGTCGAGTTCGTCGACGGCCAGCGCGTCACCGACGCCGCGGCCATGGAGGTGGTCAAGATGGTGCTGGTGGGCAAGGTCAACAAGGAGATCGTCTCGCTCATCAACGGCCACGGCGACCTCTCGGTGGGGCTCTCCGGCGAGGACGGGCGCATGCTCACGACGCGCAAGAAGCTGCGGGACGGCGTGGACCTGGGATTCGTGGGGGAGGTGGAGGCGGTCAACCCGCGGGTCCTCTTCAACCTCACGCGGGACGGTTTCGTCCCGGTGGTGGCGAGCGTCGGCTCCGACGGCCGGGGCCGCAGCTACAACGTCAACGCCGACCACGTGGCCGGGGCCCTGGCGGTGGCGCTGAAGGCGTCCAAGCTCATCTACCTGACGGACGTGGACGGCATCTACCGCGATCTCTCCGACCCCACCTCCCTCATCTCCGAGATGGACGGAGCGGAGGCCCGGGCCCTGGTGGAGAGCGGCACCCTCTCCTCGGGGATGATACCCAAGCTCTCCTCCTGCGTTGAGGCGCTGGAGGCGGGAGTGGAGAGGGCCTACATCATCAACGGCACCGTGAAACACGCCCTGCTCCTGGAGGTATATACCCCGGAGGGTATCGGTACTATGCTGACCAGGTGACGCGGCGGGCGAAAGACGACTGGAGGCAGACCATGGACATGGGATTTGAGGAGATCAAGGCGGAGGAAGGGGCCCGCATCTTCCAGACTTATGCACGCAAGCCGGTGCTCTTCGTCCGGGGAGAGGGCATGCGCCTCTGGGACGACCGGGGCAACGAGTACCTGGACTTCGTCTCGGGGCTGGGAGCCTGCGTCACCGGCCACGCCCACCCCGTGGTGGCCAGGGCGGTGGCGGAGCAGGCGGCCCGGCTCATCCAGGTCTCCAACCTCTATTACACCAGGCCGCAGGTGGAACTGGCCGGGGTGCTCACCTCCCGCACCTTCGCCGACCGGGCCTTCTTCTGCAACAGCGGGACCGAGGCCTGCGAGGGGGCCATCAAGCTGGCCCGCAAGTACGCCAGGGAGAGCGGCCGGGAGGGGCGTTCCGAGATCGTCACCGCCCTGCGCTCCTTCCACGGCCGCACCATGGGGGCGCTGGCCGCCACCGGTCAGCCGGAGAAGGCGGAGCCCTTCGCGCCGCTGGCGCCGGGGTTCCGGCACGTGCCCTACAACGACCTGGAAGCCCTGCGGCAGTCGGTGTCCGACCGCACCTGCGCGGTGATGCTCGAGCCCATCCAGGGCGAGGGAGGGGTCTTCGTGGCCGACCGGGACTACCTGCGCGGGGCCAAGGAGCTCTGCGAGGAGGCGGACATCCTGTTGATCCTGGACGAGGTGCAGACGGGCATGGGGCGCACCGGCGCCCTCTACGCCTGCGAGCACTACGGGGTGGCGCCGGACGTCATGACCGTCTCCAAGGGACTGGGCAGCGGTCTGCCCATCGGCGCGGTCCTGGCCACGGAGGAAGCGGCCTCCGCCTTCAAGCCGGGCGACCACGGCACCACCTTCGGCGGCGGGCCCGTGCCCTGCGCGGCGGCCCTGGCCACCTTCGAGGTGCTGGACTCCGAGGGGCTCGTCGCCAACGCCGGCGAGGTGGGGGCGTACTTCAAGGGGAGGCTGGAGAGCCTGGCCGCCTCGGGCGCCGGCATCGCCGAGGTGCGGGGCATGGGGCTGATGCTGGCCGTGGAGCTCGAGCGCGAGAGCGCGCCCGCCGTCGCCCAGGCCGCCCTGGAGCGCGGTTTCGTCATCAACCAGATCGGGTCGACGGTGCTGCGCTTCCTGCCCCCCCTGGCGGTGACCGCCGGCGAGGTGGACGCGCTGCTCGAGGTCCTCGGGGAGCTTCTGGCGGAGGGAGGGCGGCCATGAGCGGAGCCGGGCTGAAAGGGAGGGACCTGATCTCCCTGGCCGACCTGAGCCCCGCGGAGCTCGAGCGCGTACTCGACCGCGCCGCGGAGTTGAAAGAGGAGCACCGGGCGGGCCGGCTGGGGCGGCCCCTGCTCGGCAAGGGGGTGGCCCTCATCTTCCAGAAGCCCTCCACGCGCACCCGGCTCTCCTTCGAGATGGGGGTCTGGCTGCTGGGGGGCCACGCCGTGGTGCTCAACCCCCGGGAGATGCAGCTGGGGCGGGGGGAGACCATCGAGGATACCGGCAGGGCGCTCTCCCGCTACCTGCAGGCCATCATGATCCGCACCTTCGACCAGGGGGAGGTGGAGCGGCTGGCGGCGGGGGCGGAGGTGCCGGTGATCAACGGCCTCACCGACCTGGAGCATCCCTGCCAGGTCCTGGCCGACCTGCTCACGCTGCGGGAGCGCCTTGGCGGGCTCCGGGGGCGCAAGCTGGCCTACCTGGGGGACGGGAACAACGTGGCCAACTCCCTCCTGCTGGGCTGCGCCCTGGCCGGCATGGACGTCTCCATCGGCTGCCCGCCCTCTGCCCGGCCCGACGCGGGCGTCCTGCGCAAGGCCCGCCGGCTGGCTTCCGGAGCCGTCGAGGTCACCGCCGACCCGGTGAAGGCGGCGCGGGGGGCGCAGGCCCTCTACACGGACGTCTGGGTGAGCATGGGCCAGGAGGGCGGAGAGGAGCGCTTGCGCGCCCTGCGTCCCTACCAGCTCAACGCGGACCTGCTGGCCCATGCGGCGGAGGGGGCGCTGGTCATGCACTGCCTGCCCGCCCACCGCGGCGAGGAGATAACCGCCGAGGTCATGGACGGGGAGCAGTCGGTGGTCTGGGACCAGGCGGAGAACCGCATGTACGCCCAGATGGGCCTACTCGACCTGGTCATGTGAGCGGGCCGGGAGCCCGCGCGGGGCCCCAGCCGGCGGCGGGAGACCGCGAGGGTGGTCACGAGGGGGAGCAAAGGGGGACGGAAGGGAGGAGCGGCCCTCGAGATGAAGAAAATGCGACAGGCCGAGATCCTGCGCATCCTGGAGGAAGGGAGCACGGCCACCCAGGCCGAGCTGGTGCGCAAGCTGCACGAGCGGGGGTTCACGGCCACCCAGGCCACCGTCTCCCGCGACCTGCTGGAGCTCAAGGTGGCCCGCGTACACGACGAGGCCGGCGGCAGCCGCTACGCGCGCCCGGGGAGCCCCGCCGACCACCTGCGCCGGGGCGACCTGGAGCGGGTGCTCCGGGCCTACCTGCTGTCGGCCGAGGCCAGCGGGAACATGATGGTGCTGCGCACCGCCCCGGGCGACGCCCAGCCCCTGGCCCTGGGCCTGGACCGGGCGCGGCTCAAGGAGGTGCTGGGCACGGTGGCGGGGGACGACACGGTAATCTGTGTTATAAAGGAAGGTATCGAGGCGGCCCGGGTGGCGCGGCACCTGCGGGACCTGGCCAAGGGTAAGTGACGGAGCGTCGGAGCGAGGGAGGGGTTGCAGTGAGCGATCTGGTCATTCTGGCTTATTCCGGGGGTCTGGACACCTCCGTGCTCGTGCAGTGGATCAAGGAGCGCCACGGCCTGGACGTGGTGGCCTTCTGCGTCGACCTGGGCCAGCCGGGCGACCTCGACTTCATCCGGGACAAGGCCCTGCGCGTCGGGGCGGTCGACTCCGTGGCGGTGGACGCCCGGGAGGAGTTCCTCTCCGACTGGGTGCTGCCGCTGCTCCACGCCAACGGCCTCTACGAGGGGAGGTATCCCCTAGCCACGGCGCTGGCCCGGCCCCTGATCGCCCGCATGCTGGTGGAGGAGGCGCGCAGGCGCGGGGCCAGGGCGGTGGCCCACGGGTGCACCGGCAAGGGCAACGACCAGGTCCGCTTCGACCTGACCTTCATGGCCCTGGCCCCGGAACTGGAGGTCATCGCCCCGCTGAGGGGGGAGATGAACATGTCCCGCGAGGAGGAGATAGAGTACGCCCAGCAGCGCGGCATACCCGTGCCCACCACGGTGGAGAGTCCCTATTCGGTGGACGAGAACCTGTGGGGCCGCTCCTGCGAGGCGGGGGTCCTGGAGGACCCCTGGAACGAGCCGCCCGAGGACGCCTACACCTGGACGGTGAGCCCGGCGGCCTCCCCCGACGCGCCCGCCTACGTCGAGATCGAGTTCGAGGCGGGCACCCCGGTGGCCCTGGACGGCCGCAAGCTCCCCCTGCTGAAGATGGTGGAGGAGCTCAACCTGAAGGGCGGCGAGTACGGGGTGGGCCGCGTCGACATGATCGAGAACAGGCTGGTGGGCATCAAGTCCCGGGAGGTCTACGAGGCCCCGGCGGCCACCATCCTCATCGAGGCGCACCGCGCCCTGGAGACCCTGACCCTCACCCGCGAGGCCCTGCACTTCAAGCCCGTCCTGGAGGCCAAGTACAGCCAGATGGTCTACTTCGGCCAGTGGTACGAGCCGTTGCGCGAGGCCCTGCAGGCGGCCATGGGCAGCCTGCAGGAGAGCGTCACCGGGACGGTGCGGGTCAAGCTCTTCAAGGGTACCGCCACGGTGGTGGGGAGGAAGTCGCCCAGGTCGCTGTACGACTACGGGCTGGCCACCTACGACAAGGCCGACGCGTTCGACCACCAGGCCAGCAAGGGCTTCATCGAGCTGTGGGGCCTGCCCATGAAGATCTGGGGCAGAACCAACCGAAAGTGAATTTGGGGTCAGGCCCCAAATTCACAAAAAGCCCCCCGGTGGTCATTCGGTTGGAAAAAGTGAATTTGGGGCCTGACCCCAAATTCATGACCCCAAATTCACAGACGAGGGAAGGAGCGAGGCGAGGGATGAGACTGTGGGGTGGACGATTTGCCAAGGAGATGAGCGGGGAGACGCTCGACTTCACCCGATCCCTGCATTACGACGCCCGGCTGTGGCCGTTCGACCTGGCTGTCACCCGCGCCCACGCCTCGGCCCTGGCCGGCTGCGGCGTGCTCTCCCCGGAGGAGCTGGAGTCGGTCAACGATGCCCTGGAGGAGATGGAGGCCGAACTGGAGGCCGGCGATTTCACCTTCCTCGAGAGCGACGAGGACGTCCACAGCGCGCTGGAACGGGCGCTGGTGGAGCGGACCGGTGAGGCCGGCGCCAGGCTGCGCACCGCGCGCTCCCGCAACGACCAGGTGGCCGCGGATCTCCGCCTCTACCTGAAGAAGGAGACGGGGACCCTGAGCCGCCTCCTGCTGGAGCTCTGTGAGGCCCTGGCCGGCCAGGCGGCGGACAATCTGGGCCTCATCATGCCCGGCTTCACCCACCTCCAGCCGGCCCAGCCGGTCCTCCTCTCCCACCACCTCCTGGCCTACGTGGAGATGTTCAAGCGCGACCTCGGCCGCCTGCGGGACGCCCAGCGCCGCGCCGACGTCTGCCCCCTGGGGAGCGGCGCCCTGGCCGGGGTGACCTTCCCCCTCAACCGGGAGGCCATGGCCGAAGAGCTGGGGTTTGCGCAGGTCAGCGCCAACTCCATGGACGCCGTATCCGACCGGGACTTCGCGGCGGAGTTCCTCTTCGCCCTGGCGGCGGCGGTGGTCCACGCCAGTCGCCTCTGCGAGGAACTGGTGATCTGGGCCGCCCCCCAGTTCGGCCTGGTGGAGCTGGACGACGCCTTCGCCACCGGCTCCTCCCTCATGCCGCAGAAGAAGAACCCCGACATCGCCGAGTTGATGCGGGCCAGGGCGGCCCAGTCGATCGGGGTGCTGGCCCAGTCGCTGACCATGCTCAAGGGCCTGCCCCTCACCTACAACCGGGACCTGCAGGAGGACAAGGCCACCACCTTCATGCTCATCGACGGGGCCAAACTGGGCTTCAAGGCGCTGGCGGGAATGATCGCCACCCTCTCCTTCGATGCGGACAGGATGGCCGAGCAGGCCGGCAGCGGCTTCCTCACCGCCACCGACTTAGCCGACTACCTGGTCCGCAAGGGAGTCCCCTTCCTGGCGGCGCACGAGACCGTCGGCTGGGTGGTGCAGGCCTGCCTGAAGAGGGGGACCGGGCTCGAAGGGCTCGGAGCCGCCGAACTGGCGGAGATCGACCCGGCCATCGGGCCCGATGCGCTCGAGCACATCACCCCGGAAGCATCGGTGGCCGCCCGGGACCTGCCCGGCGGCACGGCCCTGCCGCGGGTGACCGGGGCCCTGGAGGACGCCCGCGCCTGGCTGAAGGAAGAGTGGGAGCGCTGGCGGGAGGCTTGAGGCGGCCGCTCAAACGCGGGCCCCACGGAGAACGGGGGTTGCATCATGCCTGAAGAAAAAGGCGAAAGGCCCGCAAAGAGACCCGCAAAGAGGCCCGCAAGGGACGTCGGCGCACTGGTCCGGGCCTTCGAGGAGCTGGCCGACCTCTCCGAGATCAAGGGGGAAGTGCCCTTCAAGGTGGCGGCCTACCGGCGCGCCGCCGAGGCCGTCAGGGAGATGGGCGACGAGGTCTTCGGGCGCGACAGCGTAGCCGCCTTGAAGGAGATTCCCGGCATCGGCCAGGGCATCGCGAAGAAGATCCTCCAGTTCAGGGAGGAAGGGGCCATCGACGCCCTGGAACGCCTGAAGTCGGAGGTGCCGCCCGAGCTGCTCGCCCTGCTGGACGTGCCCGGCCTCGGGCCCAGGCGGACCAGGCTGGTATACGAGGAGCTCGGGGTGCGCAACCTGGAAGACCTGAGGCATGCCGCCGAATACCACCGGCTGGCCGGGCTCAAGGGGCTGGGGCCCAGGATCGAGGCGGCCATCCTGGAGGGCCTCGACAACCTGCAGGCCACCTCCGGGCGCATGCTCATCAACCAGGCCTACGACCAGGCCGCCGAGATCATCGAGGCCCTGCGCCGGCGCCTGCCCGGCCTCCGCGTGAGCGCCGCCGGCAGCCTGCGGCGCATGCGGGAGACCATCGGCGACATCGACATCCTGGCCGCCGCCGAGGACCCGGAGGCGGTGATGAGGGCCTTCCGCGGGCTGCCCCTCGCCGACCGGGTCATCGCTCAGGGCGGCACCAAGACCTCCATCCTCACCGCCTCCCGGCTCCAGGTGGACCTGCGCGTGGTCTCCCCCGAGGAGTGGGGCGCCGCGCTGCAGTACTTCACCGGCTCCAAGGAGCACAACGTCCGCCTGCGGGAACTGGCCCGGCGCCGGGGGCTGAAGGTCAACGAGTACGGGGTCTTCGAGGTGGAAGGGGGGAGGAGGGTCGCCGGCGAGACCGAGGAGGAGGTCTACGCCTCCCTGGGCCTGGCCGTGCCCCCGCCGGAGATCCGGGAGGACCGGGGGGAGATCGAGGCGGCACTGGCAGGACGCCTGCCCGACCTGCTCACCCTGGAGTCCGTCCGCGGCGACCTGCACGTGCACACGCGGGACAGCGACGGCTCAAACACCCTGCGGGAGATGCGCGCAGCCGCCGAAGAACTGGGATATTCCTGGCTGGGCATCTGCAACCACGCCGCCGGGCTCAGGGTGGCCCGGGGGATGAGCCGGGGCGCCCTCGAGGCCCTCATCGAGGAGGTTGCCGGGCTCAACGCGGCGGGCGACTCCCCGGTGACCCTGCTCTGCGGCTGCGAGCTGAACATCGACTCGGACGGGGGGCTGGACTATCCCGACGAGGTCCTCGAGAAGCTGGACTTCGCCGTAGCTTCCGTCCACGGCGGCTTCCGCCAGCCGCGCGGGCAGATGACCCGGCGCATCGTCAAGGCCATGCGCAACCCCTGGGTGAAGGTCATCGGCCACCCCACCGGCCGCCTCATCTCCAGCCGTCCCCCTTACGAGGTGGACATGGAAGAGATCATCGAGGCGGCCGTGGAGACCTCGACGGCCCTGGAGCTGAACGCCTTCCCCGACCGCCTGGACTTGAACGAGCACCACCTGCGCCAGGCGGCGCGGGCCGGCGCGCGCATCGCCGTGAACACCGACGCCCACCGCGCGGAGCACCTGTGTTACATGCTCTACGGCGTCGCCACGGCGCGGCGCGGCTGGCTGGGACCCGCCGACGTGCTCAACGTCCTGGGCACCGAGGAGCTGAGGGAGTGGTTCGCTCAAGGCGCCGGCTGATGTCGCGCCGCCTCCGTATTCTATATAATATAGCTGACCTCGATCCTGGACGGATGGGGAGGAGATCATGGAAGGCGCAGAGAGGAACGCGGACGGCTCGAACGGAGCCGCGGAAGCCGGGCGGGAGGCACCGGGCCGCCCGCCGGAGGCGGGCCTTTTCGACAGGGAGGGGAGCATGGAGATAAGACGCAATGCCATAGTGCCGCTGGGATACGGCAAGTATTTCCGCTCCGACAGGATCGTGGGCCTGGAGCCCATCGAGCAGGACCGGGGCCCGGCGCGCCGCACCTACGTCTTCGTGGAGGGCCGCTCCGAGCCGGTGGTGGCCTCGCGCACCGAGGCGGCCATCCTCAAGGACCTGGTGGTCTCCTCGCAGGAGCTGGAGGTCTCCACGCTCAAGGACTTCGTGGAGCGCCTCCAGCACGACCTGGAGAAGGTGGGCCCGATCATGCGCCGCAGCATCCGGGAGGAGACCGGCCTGGACATAGACACCATCGTCGAGCGGGGGCGCCGCGTCCTCGCGCCCGAGGACGAGGGCCCGGTGGCCCAGGACGCCCTTTTCTGAGATAATCCGTTCTTGTAAGCGAGGAGGAAGCGCAGGCATGAAGATCAAGGACATCTACGCTCTGGCGGTGAAGATGGGCATCGAGAAAGACCCGCGCGGCGCCGCGGAGGTGCGCCGCGACCTCAAGCGGGCCCGGGAGAAGTACGAGGAGATGCCGGCCAAGGAGAGGGAGTTCTTCGACCAGGAGACCCTCACCAACCCCTACGCCGACACCCGCGTCCTGGTCGGGGACCCGGAGGCCGAGGTCCGCGCGGTGCTGGCGGGCATCGACATGGAGGTCGGCGAGGTCCTGCTGGCCGACCGCCTGCGCGCCGCCGGCAGGCCCGTAGACCTGATCGTCAGCCATCACCCCGAGGGCAAGGCCCTGGCCGCCTTGAGCGAGGTGATGTCCCTCCAGGCCGACCTGTGGTTCGAGCACGGGGTGCCCATCAACATCGGCGACGCCTTGATCGGCAAGCGCATGGCGGAGATCCGGCGCGGCTTCATGCCCCAGAACCACGAACGCGCCCTGGACGCCGCCCGGCTGCTGGACATCCCCTTCATGTGCATCCACACGCCGGCCGACAACCAGGTCAACGCCTTCCTGACCGCCCTCTTCGCGCGCAGGCGGCCGCGCCTGGTCTCCGACGTCATCGACCAGCTGCGCGCCATACCCGAGTACCGGGCCGCCGCCTTCAACAAGAGCGGCCCCCTGCTCATCGCGGGGTCGCCCGGCAACCGCGCCGGCAAGATCATGGTGGACATGACCGGCGGCACCGAGGGGCCCGTCCAGGTGCTGGAGAAGCTGAGCCAGGCCGGCGTGGGCACCGTGGTGTGCATGCACTACAGCGAGAAGCACCGCGAGGAGGCCGACAAGCACAACATCAACGTGGTGGTGGCGGGGCACGTCGTCTCCGACTCCCTCGGCCTCAACATCATCTTCGACGAGTTGGAGAGGAAGAAGGTGGAGATCATCCCGGCCTCCGGGCTCATCCGGGTCTCGCGGGTGCCCGCCCGCGGCGCCGCCAAGAAGACTGCCGCCAAGAAGACTGCCGCCAAGAAGGGCAGGAAGTAGAAGCCGACCGTGGAGGGATGAGGAGAGATGGCGGAAGCCTTCAGGCTGCTGGAACAGGGGGAGCGGCTGCTGGCCGAACGGCGGCTGGAAGAGGCCATCGAGCGCTTCCGGCGCTATCTCGACAGCATGCCCGACGACCCCGAGGGCCACTACCACCTGGGCATGGCCCTCTTCGAGAAGGGCCTGGACGACGAGGCCCGGCTCCGTTTCCAGAGGGTCATCGACCTGGAGCCGGAGGAGGCCCGCGGCTACGACGGCATGGCCCTGGTCCTCATGGACCGGGGCGAGTACCGCGGCGCCCTCCAGTACTACCAGCGCGCCACCGAGCGGGACCCCGGCAACGCCGACCTCTTCAACGAGATGGGCATCATCTACCAGGAACTGGGCGACGGTGCGCACGCCCTGGAGATGTACGAGAAGGCCATCTCCCTCGAACCCCACCTGGGCTATCCCTACTACAACAAGGCCTGCGTCCTCATGGACCAGGGGCGCTTCCGGGAGGCCGTGAGCTGGCTGGAGAGGTCGGTCAGCCTGTACAAGGCGGACGAGGAGAGGCTCGTCGACGTGCTCTTCGAACTGGCGGCGGCCTACGAAGAGATGATGGAGGACGACGAGGCCCTGCGGGTCTACGGCGAGGTCCTCCGGCTGGAGCCGGACAACCTCGAGGCCCTGGCCAGCATCGCCAATGTCTACATCGAGACCGGCGTCTTCGACCAGGCCGTCCTCTACCTGGACCGCATCCTCGCGGTGGAGCCCCACAGCGAGTACGCTTTGCTGGAGAAGAGTTACGCCTGCGGCTGCCTGGGCGACACCGCCATGGAGATGAGCCTGCTCGACCAGTGCCTGCGCGTCAACCCCGACAACAAGTACGCCATCTCCAACAAGGGGGCCGCTTACATGGAGCAGGGCGACCTGCAGGAGGCGCAGCGCCTGTTCGAGCGGGCCCTGCAGGTGGACGCCGACTACCCCTGGGCCTACTACAACCTGGGCTGCCTCTACGCCCTGCGGGAAGAGAGGGACCTGGCCCTGGCCTACCTGGAGAAGGCCCTGGGTATGGACCCCGGCCTGGTGGAAGAGGCCTCCTCCGACGGCTGCCTGAAGGGCCTGGCCGCCGACCCCTCCTTCCGCCGGCTCCTGGCCGACTACGGCGGGGATCCCGTCTAGTACGCGGCTCCGGCGCGGCTCAAGGAGAGGCCTTTCCCACCAGGACGTAGACGGTTGAACCGGGCGGCGCGGTGCTCCCGCTGCCCGGGTGCTGCACCGTGACCACGCCGACGTGGGCCGGGTCGAAGTGGTAGTTGACCGAGGGGACGAACCCGGCGTTCTGGATGGCGGTGACCGCGGCCGTCTCGGACATGCCGACCACCCCCGGCACCACGCTGGCCGGCATGGGCCCGTCGCAGACGACGATGGTCACCGTGGAGCCCACGTCGGCCTGGGAGCCGCCCGCCGGGCTCTGGCTGATCACCGTTCCGGGGGCGGCGCTGCCGTAGGTGTGCGACTCCTGCGCGTGGAAGCCGGCAGCCTCCAGCGCCGCCACGGCCGAGGGCGCCCAGATGCCCGTGACGTTGGGCACCGTCGCCTTCAGCGGCGCCGGGGGTCCGGTGTGGACGTTGCAGTGCGCGGTGGGCTCCTCGCCCCGGTTGAACACCCGCTTTACCTTGTTGGGGCAGTTCTCGGTGGCGAGCAGGCCCGAATCCGAGCATATCTCCACCGTCACCAGGTTGGAGTCGGAGTAGCCGCTCTCGGCCGCGGCGGCGAAGGGCGTCTTGGGGCAGTCGGCCAGGGCCGCCCCCATGAAGGCCTTCCAGATCTGGGCGGGAAAGGTGCCCCCGAAGACGGTCATGCCGTGCACGCTGGTCATGGGGATCAGGCCTTCCGGGTATCCCACCCACACCGCGCAGGAGAGGTCGGGCGTATAACCGCAGAACCAGGCGTCGGCGTAGTTGTCGGTGGTGCCGGTCTTGCCGGCCTGCGGCCGCCCGATGCTGGCGCTGCGGCCGGTGCCCGAGCTGACCACCTGCTGCAGTACCGAGTTGACCTGGTTGGCCACGTCCTCCCGGATGACCCGCTTGCCCTCGGGGTGGTTCTCCAGCAGCACCTTGCCGTTGGAGTCGGTCACCTTGGTCACGCAGATGGGGGGGACGTGGATGCCGTTGTTGGCCAGGGTGGCGTAGGCCGAGGCCATCTCCAGGGGGTTGACCCCGTAGGTCATGCCGCCGATGGCGATGGCCGGGTTGGGCTCCATGGGGCTGGTGATCCCCATGACCCGCGCGAACTCCACCACGCGCTGGGCCCCCACGTCCCGGATGAGCCGGGCGAAGACCATGTTCACCGAGCGGACGGTGGCCTCCCGCAAGGTCATGCTGCCGTGCCCCGCGCCGTCGGCGTTGGTCACCTTCCACTTGGTGCCGTCGGGGAACTCCAGGGTGGCCGGGCTGGAGTCGTAGGTCTTGCTCAAGGGTATGCCGTTGGACAGCGCCGCGGTGAGCACGAAGACCTTGAAGGCCGATCCGGGCTGGCGGCCTCCCTGCGCGGCGATGTTGTACTGCTGCTGGTCGAAGTCCTTCCCGCCCACCATGGCCTTGATCTCGCCGGTCCTGGGATCCACCGCGCAGAGGGCCGCGGCGGGGTCTCCCTCGCGGTTGAGGATGCCGTTGATGGCCTCCTCCGCCTGGCGCTGCATGGCCAGGTCGATGGTGGTGTGGATGCGCAGCCCGCCGCGGTAGACGATGTCTTCGGCCGAATAGCTGTCGAACTTGCCCTTGAGCTCCTCCGACTGCTTGAGGTACTGGATGACGTACTGCACGAAGTAGGGGGCGACGGCCGAGGGCGCGCCCTCCTGCACCGGGAGCACGCTTACGGGCTCCATCCTGGCCGCGGCGGCCTGCTCCTGGTCCACGTAGCCCAGCTCGACCATCTTGTCCAAGACGACGTTGCGCCGCTTGCGGGCCGCCTCTCCGTAGAAGTAGGGCGAGTAGTGGTTGGGGGCCTTGATCACCCCGGCTAGCAGGGCGGCCTCGGACAGGCTCACCTCCGCCGGCGGCTTGCCGAAGAAGACCTGGCAGGCCGTCTTCACCCCGTAGCAGCCCTGGCCGAAGTAGACGTCGTTCAGGTACATCTCCAGGATCCTGTCCTTGGTGTACTTGTTCTCCATCTGGTAGGCCAGGCTGGCCTCCTGCACCTTGCGCCAGTAGGTGCGCTCCTGGCCGGTGAGGGTGTTCTTCACGTACTGCTGGGTGATGGTGGAGGCGCCCTGCACCACTTGCTGCCGGACCACGTTGGTCCAGAAGGCGCGGGCGATGCCGTACCAGTCCACCCCGTGATGCTGCCAGAAACGCTGGTCCTCGATGGCGATGACCGCGTCCTTGAGCACCGCCCCCACCTGGTCCAGGGTGATGTTCTCGCGGTTCTGCTCCCCGTGCAGCTCGGCGATCTCGGTGCCGTCGGCGGCATAGATCTTGGAGGTCTGGGCGAGCTGTTTCTCCTTCAGGTCCTCGAGGCGGGGCAGCCCGATGCCCGCATAGAACCAGAAGAAGAAGCCGGCCACCATGAGCATCACGCACAGCGCGAAGACGAACGCGAGGCGCAGCAGGATTCGCATAGGTCCTTCCTCGATACGCGGTTACCAGCTGATTATATTCTAATATTAGGCGGCGAAGAAAGAAATCCTGTCTGGAAACAGCGGGCCCGGGCCGGTGTGGACGCGGAGCCGCGCCTGCGCTATCCTTTCCTCTTGAGAAGGAGGAAGGCGTGCGGGACGAGTTAGAGCGCCAGCTGAAGATACTCAGGTCGGGCACCAGCGAGCTCCTGCCGGAGGGGGAGCTCGAGAGCAAGCTGCGCCGTTCCCTCGAGGAGGGAAAGCCCTTGAAGGTCAAGTTCGGCGTGGACCCCACCCGCCCCGACCTCCACCTGGGTCACGCGGTGCCCCTGCGCAAGCTGCGGCAGTTCCAGGACCTGGGCCACCACGTGGTGCTGCTCATCGGCGACTTCACCGCCCGCGTGGGCGACCCCTCCGAACGGGACGTCACCCGCCCCCAGTTGAGCAGGGAAGAGGTGGAGGAGAACGCCCGCACCTACACCGAGCAGGCCTTTCGCATCCTCGACGCGGAGAGGACGGTCATCGACTACAACAGCCGCTGGCTGGCCCCCCTCACCTTCGACGACCTGCTCCGCCTGACCTCGCACTTCACCGTGGCCCGCCTGCTGGAGCGCGACGACTTCCAGCGGCGCTACCAGGGGAACATCTCCATCTGCCTGCACGAGTTCCTCTACCCGGTGATGCAGGCCTACGACTCGGTGGCCCTCTCCTCCGACCTGGAGATCGGGGGCACCGACCAGAAGTTCAACCTGCTGGCCGGCCGGGAGCTGCAGCGCTCCCTGGGGCAGGAGCCCCAGTGCGTGATGACCCTGCCCATCCTGGTGGGCCTGGACGGCATCCACAAGATGAGCAAGAGCCTGGGCAACCACGTGGGCCTCACCGACCCCCCGGAGGAGATGTTCGGCAGGCTGATGTCCCTCTCCGACTCCATGATGCCGGAATACCTGCGCCTGACCACCGCCCTGGAACTCCGGACCATCGAGGAGTGGGAGGAGGCCTGGCGGGACGGCGGGCTCCACCCTGCCGAGCTCAAGCGCAGGCTGGCCGGCGCGGTGGTCGAGCTGTACTGGGGGGAAGGGGCGGCCCGGGCGGCCCGGGAGCGCTTCGACCGGGTCTTCCGGGAGCGGGAGCTCCCGGAGGACATGCCGTCGTTCCGGCTGGAAGAAGACATGCTCCGGGAGGGGAGGATACTGGTGGCCCGCCTGGCCGTCCTGGCCGGCCTGTACCCCTCGGTGAGCGAGGCCCGGCGCTCCATCCGGCAGGGAGGCCTGCGCCTCAACGGGGAGAAGGTGGCCGACGAGGGCCTGGAGCTGGACCGGCCCGCGCTTTCCGGGGCCGTCCTCCAGAAGGGGAAGCGGGCCTTCGCGCGCATCCAGGCCTGACCCGGAGCTTCCGCGGGCCGCCTCGCGTTGACAGTCCCGGCTCCGGGTGTTAACATGGAAGCCGGACATTGGAAAGAGAAGGAGGCGGCATCCGGGACGAACGATGAACACCCGCAAGGGGCCCAGAAGATGCCGCTCCCGGGCGGTTGTTTTTTTGCAAGCGGATAGGTTGACAGCGGATGCCGGAAGTGCTAACTTTATCCCTTGCGGTTAGAAGATTCGATATCAAGCGGATCGCGTTCCTTGAAAACTAAACAGCGTATTAGGTCAGCGAAAGAAGAGACCATCTTGAATGGTCAGGCCATTTAACAGATGGCCACATGTGAGCGAGAAACCTGAAAAGGTTCAATTCTAATTGGAGAGTTTGATCCTGGCTCAGGACGAACGCTGGCGGCGTGCCTAACACATGCAAGTCGAGCGGACCCTTCCGGAAGCTTGCTTTCGGAAACGGTCAGCGGCGAACGGGTGAGTAACACGTGGGTAATCTGCCCCGAAGACCGGGATAACTTCGGGAAACTGGAGCTAATACCGGATACCCTGCCTTTCCCACAAGGCATCGGCAGGAAAGGTTGATTCGTCTTCCGCTTCGGGATGAGCCCGCGGCCCATTAGCTTGTTGGTGGGGTAACGGCCCACCAAGGCTACGATGGGTAGCCGGCCTGAGAGGGTGTACGGCCACACTGGGACTGAGACACGGCCCAGACTCCTACGGGAGGCAGCAGTGAGGAATTTTGCGCAATGGGCGAAAGCCTGACGCAGCGACGCCGCGTGGACGATGAAGGCCTT
>CAZETE010000047.1:0-17124 GCA_964515075.1 uncultured Actinomycetota bacterium
CGCGGGGCGGCGGGGGTGATATAATCGACTTGCCGGCGAGCCGTCCTTGAAGCAGGAGGGATGAGGGCTTGATACCTTTCGTCGAGAAGCGGCTGCGGGCCATGGTCCCGGTGTTCATCCAGCCGGTGGAGGGCCTTCCCCCCGTCGATCCGGGCCAGGTGGTCTCCTTCGTCGACGAGTACCTGGGCGCGGGGCTGCCGGAGATCCGTCCCGTCTACTATGCCCTCATCCTGGCGCTGGACGGGCTGTGCCTGCTGCGCCGCGGCAGGTCGCTGGCGCGCCTGGCACGCCTGGCGCCGGACCGGGCCTCCGGATTCCTGGAGTCGGTCTACGACAGCCGCCTGGCCGCCCTGCGGGCCGTCCCCTCCTTGCTGGGCATGCCCATCTACATGGCCCACTACGGGCGCGACGACATCCAGCCCCTGCTGGGTTTCGACGTCGACGCGCTGAGGCAGGAAGCGGCGCAGCGGGAGGTGGCGCGGTGATAATCCGGCCGGAAGGGCCGGGCGGGGATGTGCGGCGCACCTGCGACGTGGTGATCATCGGCTCGGGAGCGGGGGGAGGCGTAGCCGCCAAGGAGCTGGCGCAGGCCGGCCGCTCGGTGGTCGTCCTGGAGGAGGGAGAGCACTACACCCGCGAGGACTTCGACTTCCGCCCGGCCCGCGCCTTCATGCGCTTCTACCGCGAGGCGGGCCAGACCATAACCCTGGGGCTGCCGGTGGCCCTGCTCCCCCAGGGCAAGACGGTCGGCGGCACCACCACCATCAACTCGGGCACCTGCCTGCGCATCCCCCGGCACGTCCTCAAGCGCTGGCACCTGGAGTCCGGACTGACCGACCTGGCCGAGACCGAGTTGAACCTGCTCTACGCGGCGGTGGAGGAATACCTCTGCGTCAAACGGGCCGAGCGGGACGTGGTGGGGCGCAACGCCCTGCTCTTCCTGGAGACGGCCCGGCGCCTGGGATACTCCGGCGGCTATCTCCCCCGCAACGCCAAGGACTGCGAGGGCTACGGGGTCTGCGTCTTCGGGTGCCCGTCCGGGGCCAAGCAGAGCGTCAACGTCTCCTACATCCCGGACGCGGTAGCGGCGGGGGCCGACGTCTACACTGGCTGCCGGGTGGACCGCATCCTGACCCGCGGCGGGCGGGCGACGGGGGTGCGCGGCCACTTCATGGACCCGGCCGGCGGCGGGCGGCGCGGCTCGGTGGAGGTGGAGGCGCGGGTGACCGTGCTGGCGGGCGGGGCGATCCAGTCGCCCAACCTGCTGCTGCGCAACCGTCTATGCACGGGCTCCGGGCAGCTGGGCGCCAACCTCTCCATCCATCCCTGCACCGGCACCACCGGCATCCTGGACGAGGTGCTGGGCAACCCCAAGGGCATCCCCCAGTCCACCTACGTGGACGAGTTCGCCCCCGATGGCATCATGCTGGAGGGGGCCACCATCCCCCCCGGCGTCTTCTCCTTCTCCCTGCCCTACGGCGGGCGGCGCCATGCCCGGGCCATGGAGGCCTACCCGCGCACCGGCATCTTCGGGGCCATGATCAGCGAACACGACTCGACCGGACGGGTGCTTCCCGGCGCCGCGCCGTCGCGTCCCCTGGTCTTCTACCGCATGGGGCAGGAGGACATCGAGCGCCTCAAACGGGCAGTGGTCCTCTCGGCGGAGATCTGGTTCGCCGCGGGGGCGCGGCGCGTGGAGACCGTCTTCCACGGCTTCCGGGAGATGGGGCCGCGCGACCTCTCCCGGCTGGCGCACGCGCGCATACGCCCCGCCGACATCTTCGGCCTCTCCGCCTACCATCCCATGGGCACCTGCCGCATGGGGAGCGACCCCGACTGGTCGGTGGTGAAGCCCACCGGCGAGGCCTGGGAGGTCGAGGACCTCTACGTCTGCGACGCGAGCATCCTGCCCACCTCGCTGGGAGTCAACCCGCAGCTGACGGTGATGGCCCTGGCCACCCGCATCGCCGGACACGTCGACGACCGCCTCGAAACGAAAAACTGAATCTGGGGTCAGTCGTTCAAAAACTGAATCCGGGGTCAGGCCCCAAATTTCGTTTCGTAAGCCGCAACGGGTGATTCGGAAAAAAGTGAATTTGGGGCCTGACCCCAGATTTAGTTTTGATGTTTGGGCCCGAGGGGGTATCATCTTGACGTTGTCCCGTTATTAAGAAAGGAAGGGTGGCATGGGGGACCGGCCCGGACGCCGGAAGAGACGAGCGGTCAGCTCGTTCATGAACCCCTGGCGCAGGCGGAGGGAGGAACTGGTCTTCGGCGGAGGCCCCTTCTCGGTGCTCAAGGAGATATCCGGCACCCTGCCGAGCGGCGCGGTCGTCCTCGACGTGGGGTGCGGCCCCGGCTTCATGAGCCTCCCCATAGCCCGGATGGCGGATACCGGCAGGGTGTACTGCCTGGACCTCTCGGGCGAGATGCTCTCCGCCCTTCAGAAGAACGCGGACCAGGCCGGGCTGTCCGACCGCATCGAGACGATCGAAGCGCCGGCGGACGCCTCGGGACTCGAAGGGGCCTCCGTGGACCTGGTGGTCAGCAACAACGTCGTGCACGAACTGCCCGATCCGCCGGCGGCCTTCGCGGAGTGGATGAGGCTCCTCAAGCCGGGCGGACGGGTGGTCTTCAACGACTTCCGCGACACCCGGCTGGTGAGGCTGTTCATGTCCGGGCGCCACGATGACGTCCACGGCCCTTACCGGGAGGAGGGAGAGGTGGAGTCCCGGCTCCTCGAGGCCGGGTTCACCGAGGTACGCGTGGCCCGCCGCCGGCATACCCTGCTGGCCGTCGGGGTCAAGGCCCCGGCGCCTGGCGTTTGAGGTAGGTCGCGACGGCGAGCGCGGCGGCCGCTGCGGCGCAGGCGGCGGCGCCCAGGCCCAGGGCGAAGGGGGTGGAGCGCCAGTCCGCCAGCCATCCCAGCACCTGCCCCCCCAGGGGGAAGACCCCCAGGTACATCAGGGTGTAGATGCTCACCATCCTGCCGCGCATTTCGTGCTCGGAACGGGCCTGCAGCACCGTGTTCGCCGCCGCGCTGATCATGAGGAAGAACCCGCCCACCCCGGCCGCACAGGCTCCGGAGAGCCAGAGGGCCCGGGAGAGGGCCAGGCCCGCCAGGCACGCCGCCAGGCCCAGCAGGCAGCATTTTATGATGTCCTTCTCGGCCAGGCGGCGGTTGAGCCAGGTCACCAGCGGCGCGCCCAGGGCCGCCCCCACCCCCGCCAGGGCGAGCAGCAGCCCGTAGGCGCCCGCCCCGCTCTCCAGCACGTCCTGAGCCAGGGCGGGGAAGAGCACCATGCTGGAGAAGCCGAAGAAGGAGGCGACGCCCAGGGCCGCCAGGACGGCCACCATCCACTTGCGGCTCCAGGCGTAGCGGATGCCCTCGGCGATGTGGGCCGCCGCGCGGCGGCGCTCCACCCGGCCCGGCCTTCCGCGGGGGCGGGCCAGCCAGACCGCCCCGATGACGAAGAGAAAGCTGAAGGCGTTGAGGTAGAAGGCGGCCTCCACCGACCACGCGGCCAGGATCAGCGCGCCCAGGGCCGGGCCGATGACCCGGCCCAGGTTGAACTGGGCGGAGGAGAGGGCCAGGGCGTTGAGCATCTCCTCCGGCGGCACCAGGTCGGGCAGGATGGCCTGGATGGACGGGAACCCGAAGGTAGAGGCAGTGCCGGCCGCGGCGGCGGCGGTCATGATCAGGGGCAGGCGCGCGGCGCCCAGGCTCATCCCCACGCCCAGGGCCAGGGCGCAGAGCATCATCACCCCCTCGGTGGCCATGATCAGGCGGCGCCGGTCCAGGGTGTCGGCCACGTACCCCGCGTAGAGCACGAAGAGCAGCACCGGGAGGTAGTTGGCCAGGTTCACCGCCCCCACCCAGCCGTCCGAGCGGGTGAAGTCCCTGACGAACCAGAGGAGGACGGTGGTCTGGACCCAGTTGCCCACGTTGGAGACGAAGGCGCCGCTCCACAAGAGGGCGTAATCGCGGTGGCCCAGCGCCGCGAACATCCCCACCCGAGGCGATGCCGCCGTCGGCCGTATCCCTTCCGCCCTTTCCGCCATGTCACGCTCCCCCGCCCGCCGCCGCGATGAGCGGGAGAAGAGCCGGGCACCGTAGGCCGGAACCTCTCAGGCGGGCATCACCGTGGCCGGCCGGTCGAACATGCGCTCGACGGTGGAGAGGATCTCGCCCGCCTCTCCCGACCCGTAGGCGCAGCCCCCGAGGATGCACCGGGTCTCGAAGTCCATCTGCTCGTGCTCCATGAAATGCCGTCTCGGCGCGCATCCCTCCATCGTTCAACCACTTCCGCCGAGCCCCTCGATCTCCCGCTGCCTGGCGGCGATCCTCTCCCGCAGCTCGGCTATCTCTCTCTCCAGCCCCTCGATCCCCTCCGGCTCGTCCCCGGCCTCGCCGGGGCCCTCCCGCCTGTGCCGCGCCTCGCTCCCCAGCCCGGCCCCCCGCATCTTCAAGCGGCCGATCTCCTCGAGGATGGACCTGTATTCGTCCACCATCCTCAGGAGATCGGGCCGGCCCTCTTCCGCCATGATTCCACCCGGGCCGGGACGTCCCGCTCAGAAGAACCTCAAGTCGGCCGGCGCGCCGTGGGCCTGGGGGTCGAAGTCGTCCCCACCGCTGGCCACCACCGTCCAGGCCCCGCCGACCTTGTGCAGCAGGTACTGGGTGTGGGCCATGCCCTCGAACCTCTGGTAGTCCAGGAGGGCCCAGGCGGGGTCGCCTGCGCTCGTCTTGGCCTGCTGGAAGACCCATTCCCCCGGGTTGATGCCGTTCCTGTTCATGTCCTCGGAGACCGCCTGCTCCTGCAGCTGCCGGTCCTCCACCCGCGCCGTGACCATGAACGCCATCTCGTTGCTGGTCCCGTTGGGGTTGGCCACGGTGACCTGGTACTGGCCGGCCCCCATGGCGGGGGGCACGCTCACCTCGAGCCGGTGATCCGACCAGGAGGATACAACCATCTGGGCCGTGCCCATGTTGACCCGGCCGCCGCCCTGGGCGGCCCCGAAGCCGCTGCCGAAGATGGTCACCCGGGTGTCGGGGGGGCCGCTGGCGGGCTGCAGGGATGCGATGTGGGGGGGCGGCGGAGCGGGGTCCGAGGACACCTGTAAGGGAAGGGAGCCGCTGGCGCCGCCGGAGGTGGTCACGCTGACCTGGTAGGCTCCCGGCTGCAGCCCCGGGGGGACGACGATGACGATGCTCGAGGACGACCAGCTCTCTACGGATGCCGCCTCCAGCCCCACCCGGACCTTGCCCTCCCCCTGGGTGTTGCCGAAGCCGCTGCCGGCCAAGGTGATCTTGCCGCCCGCGGTCTGGCTGGCGGGCGTTAGCGAGCTAAGGGTGGGAGGGGCGGGAGCCTTCTTCCCGCAACCCGCCAGGGCCAGCGCCGCGGCCGCGGCCAGCACGAGGGTGAGCACCGTCACCATACAGGTCATCTTCCGCATCTTCCTCCCCTTTCCTTGAGGCCTCCCCGGCTCCGACTCGTTACTTCTGAGCATAGCACGAAAGCCGCGGGCGCGAAGCGGGCCGCGGGCGGGGATGGAGGCTCGCTCTCCGGGGCTGTGCCGGCGGGTCGGAAACCGTGCCCGGCTTGCCCTACTTTTCCTCTTCCTCCTCGAGGTCCAGCTTCTCCAGGCCCAGCACCTTGAAGAGGACGTAGACCACGGCCAGGATGACCATGAAGTCGATGAGGGCGTTGATGAACGCGCCGTAGTGGAAGACCGCGTGGTTGATGGTGAAGGTCAGCGAGCTCAGGTCGGGCTTGCCGAAGATCATCGCGATGAGCGGGTTGATCAGGTTGGAGACCAGCGAGGCCACCACGGCCCCGGTCGCCGCGCCGATGATGAAGCCTATGGCCAGGCCCACCACGCCTTGTTTCCTGACGAAATCGATGAAACCTTTCATGACGGGATCACCCCCTTTACCACGAGACACCTGCACTCTCGAACACGTCTTCAGCAGTATTCGACCGCGCCGCCGGGCAAACCTCTTTACGCGGGCGGCGCGGGGCTTCCCGGCCCCGACCCACCCGCCGGCCGGGGCACCCGCCCCCCGGGCCGCGGGGTTGACCGGGGACATGGCCGGACGGTGCGGGCGCGCTATCATGGAAGCATGGAATACAACGAGCTGACCCCGGAGGAAGAGCGGATCATCGCCGGCAAGGGGACCGAGCCTCCCTTCAGCGGCGAGTACTGCGACTGCGAGGAGGACGGCACCTACGTCTGCCGGCGCTGCGCGGCTCCCCTCTACCGCTCCGCCGACAAGTTCCGCTCCGGCTGCGGCTGGCCCTCCTTCGACGACGAGATCCCGGGGGCCGTCGGGCGCGTCCCCGACCCCGACGGGCGGCGCACCGAGATAACCTGCGCCCGCTGCGGCGGCCATCTCGGCCACGTCTTCGAAGGCGAGGGCTTCACCCCCAGGAACACGCGCCACTGCGTCAACTCCCTCTCCATCCGCCTGGTCAAAGGGGGCGGGGAAGATGGTTGAGCCCGGCGGGCGCGCGGAGATCGTCCTGGGGGGCGGCTGTTTCTGGTGCCTGGAGGCCGCCTTCGTGATGGTCGAGGGGGTGACCGGCGTCACCCCCGGCTATTCCGGGGGCGCCGCGCCGGACCCTTCCTACCATCAGGTCTGCGGCGGCCTGACCGGCCATGCCGAGGTGGTCAGGGTGGAATACGACCCCGCCGCGGTAACCCTGGAGGAGCTGCTGGAGGTGTTCTTCGCCGTGCACGACCCCACCACCCTCAACCGCCAGGGGGCGGACGTGGGCACCCAGTACCGCTCCATCATCCTCTACGCCTCGGAGGAGCAGCGCGCCCAGGTGGAGGGCTTCCTGGAGGAGGTGCGGTCCCGTTACCGCCGCCCCGTGGTCACCGAGGTCCGGGAGCTGGAGACCTTCTGGCCGGCCGAGGAGCACCACCGCGGCTACTACGCCAACAACCCCCACCAGCCCTACTGCCGGGCGGTCATCGCCCCCAAGCTGGAGAAGCTGGCCCGCCGGAGCGGCAGGCCTCCCGGCCTTGCGAAGCCCGTCGGACCGGGGAGATGACCGCACGCGCGGGAGCCGGCTTCCCGCCCGACGGCCCACTCCCCCCGCGGGGCGCCGGCGGGCCGGCCCTCGTTGCAGGCGGCCCGCCCGCTGGTAGAATGGAGGATGGCGGCGGGGCCTTCCTCCCGCCGCGGCCCGGCTCCTCGAAGGGTACGAAGGGGGAGAGATGAGGATAAAGATGCGCGGCTTCGAGGGCAGGCTCGCCTTCGTCACCGGCGGCTCCAGCGGCATCGGGCTGTGCGCCGCGGAGATCCTGGCCGAGGAGGGCGCGGACGTGGTGGTCTTCGCCCGGGGGCGGGAGCGCCTGGAGGAGGCGGTGCGCCGCATGGAAGCCGCGGGGGAGCGGACCGGGCGGCGCTCGGGGCAGCGCCTGGCCTGGCGGAAGATGGACGTCTCCGACCACGAGGAGGTCGCGCGGGTGATGGAGGAGGCCGTCGCCGCCTTCGGCGCGCCGGACATCCTCATCAACTCGGCCGGCCGCGCCTACCCCGACTACTTCCCGAACATCTCCTACGAGCAGTTCGACGAGACCATGAAGGTGCACATCTACGGGGCCTGGAACACCGTCTCGTCCCTGGTGCCCCACATGAGGCGGCGGGGCGGCTACATCGTCAACGTCGCTTCCGTCCTGGGCTTTCTGGGGGTCTTCGGCTACGCCGACTACTGCCCCTCCAAGTTCGCCATCGTCGGCTTCTCCGAGGTGCTGGCGAGCGAGCTGAAGCGCTGGGGCATCGGCGTCTCGGTGGTCTGCCCGCCCGACACCGACACGCCGGGCTTCGCGGTGGAGAACCGCACCAAGCCGCCGGAGACGGCGGCGGTGAGCGAGGGGGGAGGGCTGATGCAGCCGCAGGAGGTGGCGCAGGCGCTGATCAAGGGAATGCGCCGGGGGAAGCTCTACATAACCCCCGGCGGCGCCGGGATGCTCTATTACATGAAGCGCTTCTTCCCCCGGGTGGTGGACCTGGTGATGGACAGCCGGATCCGCAAGGCGCAGGCCTTTAACGGAATAACCCTCCGTGGTCAGTGGGTCGTCGAGGCCCCCGTCGACGACGTATTCAGGATAATGACCGACTTCCAGAGGTTCCCGGAGCGTTTCCCGAAGGTCGCCGAATCAATACGGATCGACGCGCGGGAAGGGAACGACCTGGAGATGGAGGCAACCGTGAGGTCGTTCGGGAAGAGGTTCCGGGTGAGGATGAAGACCCGTATCCTCCCGGGAAGGGGCTTCGTCTCGGATAACGACAGCTATCAGTTCGGGACTTCCGGGCACGAAGAGATGCTGCTGTCCGAACGGGCGGAAGGAACCCGGATCGATTATACCTACCAAGTCCGCATTCACAGGAAATGGCTGCGCCTGCTGGCCGTGCCGCTGCTCCGCTGGTATTCGATGCGGCACTGGGAAAGGGCGGTCATCGGCCGCCTCAAGGAGATCCTTTCAGAGAGCGCGGCGCCGGCATCGCCCAACGCCTCCGACTGAACCCGGCCGGACCGGAGCGGCCCGTGAAGGGAACTCCCGCGGCGGGCTCAGAGGCCCATGGCGCGCAGGGCCGCGAGCGCCTCCGCGCAGCCTTCCTCCCGCAGCCGCGGGCAGTCCTCCGGCGCCTTCTTCCCCTTGGAGAGGTCGGAGGCGAAGGCCATGCAGGCGGGCACCCCGCACTCCCCGCAGTTGGTGCCGGGCAGCAGCTTGAAGATCTCCAGTACCTTGGGGCGCTCCCAGGTGGCGTAGCTGGGCTCGAGGTCCGCCCGCCCCTCCCAGATGCGGTTGATCCGGTCGACGATCTCGCGGGCCGCCGCCTCGGCCTCCCCCCGGTCCGCGAGGCTGCTGATGGATATCTCGCGGGGGCGCAGCGCGTACTTGCGCCCCCCCTCCCTCCACACCAGCACCGGCAGGCCGGGCAGGAACTCCCCCTTCTCGACGGTGGCGTTGACGTAGGGCAGCGCCTCGCCGATGTCCGCCTCCAGGCTGAGTCTTGCCAGGTACAGGGGGGAGGAGAGATCGCAGGCCGGCGTGGACAGGGCGATGTCGTAGTCCTCGATCAACACGTTCTCCCGCTCCTTCCGTCGCGCTATCTTATTCAGTATAGCAACCCTGCGCGGGGGCGGGTATGACCAGGAAGGCGCCCGCGCCGCCGGGCCGCAGGCGCACGGCTGGTAGAATAGCGGCGGAGAGGAGGAGCAGATGCCCGAGATGCGCTGCCAGGACGTCGGTGACGCGAAGATGCGCTACCTCGACTATGCGGGTTCGGGGCCGCCGCTGGTGATGCTGCACGCCACCGGCTTCCCGCCCTGGCTGTGGCACCCCATCGCCCGGGAGCTGGCGGGGGACTTCCGCGTCGTCGCCCCCTGCTTCTGCAGCCACCGCCCCGCCGACCCCCACGAAGGCGGCCTCAGCTGGCTGACCCTCTCCGCCGACCTGGCGGCGCTCGTCGAGCGCCTGGGGCTGGAAGAGGTCCGGCTGGTGGGGCACTCCATGGGCGCCACCGTCTCCTCCCTGGCCGAGGCCCTGCACGGGCCCCTGGCGTCGCGCATGGTCCTCATCGAGCCCATATTCCTGCCCCCGCCCTTCTACGGGATGCAGGTCTCCGTCGAGCAGCACCCCATGGCCTCCCGGGCCATCCGCCGGCGCCGCGCGTGGGGCAGCGAGGCCGAGGCCAGGAAGTACCTGGGGGAGAAGGGCCTCTTCACCAACTGGGACCCCGAGGCGCTGGAGCTCTACCTGGAGCACGGGATGACCGAGGCGGAAAACGGCGGGCTGGAACTGGCCTGCAGCCCCGAACAGGAAGCGGCGCTGTTCATGGGCGGGCAGGCGCAGAACCCCTGGGAACTGCTGGACCGCGTCGGCTGCCCGGCGCTGCTGCTGGAGGGGGAGGCCAGCGAGAACCGGGGCCTCGTCGACCTGGAGCGCGCCGCGTCGCTGATGCCCCGGGCCGAAGTGAGGTCGGTGGCGGGGGCGGGGCATCTCATCCCCATGGAGAAGCCCCGCCAGACCCTGGAGCTCATCCGCAGCTTCCTGGCGGCCTGAGGTCAGGACTCCCGCGTGAAGAAGGGGGTGGAGCCCATCCTCTCGCCGTCAACGTAGAAGTCCCAGCTGTAGGAGCTGGCCGGCCGCAAGGGGACCCCGCCCAGGTTGACGGCTATGGGCACGGCTAAAGCGATCCCCCTGGGCACGCCGGGAGGGCGCCCCACCTCGAAGCCGCCCTCGAACCGCACCGGGCTGTCGGGCGGGCCCGCGGCGACCTGTTTCCCGTCCGCGTCGACCAGCCTCATCTCCCACCGGAACTTCCTGTTGGTCAGCCCCCAGGGGACCCTCACGATCACCGCCACCCCCATCATGACCATCCCGGGCTTGCAGCTGTCCCAGCCACCCCCGAGTATGTACAGCTTGCCGGAGTTCACCTGCGCGGCGTCGCAGAGGATCATGCAGGCCTCGATGCCGCTTCCGTCTTCCACCATCATCTCACCCGCTCCAGCTAGGCCCATCCGGTACTTCCGCCGGGACCGCGCAGGGCGGCGCGGCCCCGGGAGCAGGCCCGGCGGCGCTGCGCCCCCGGGCCGCGCTCCCCACATTACCTTTATACAACCGCAGCGCCTTCCTTGAAAGCCTCGAGGCTTCGTCGAGGGCCTTACCGGCCCGGCCGGGGGGAGGAGTCGGAACGTCGTATCCAGAAGAATGTTGAAACTGGGAATGCCGCCGGCTTCGCGTAAACGGGGTCGCGCAAGGGAGACGGGAGGCAGGTTTGTCCTTTTTCGCACGGTTATGCCGGGACCACGCCCGGGCGGTGGTGATCGTCTGCGTTCTGCTCAGCCTGCCGGTGGCGGCGGGCATGACCTTCCTCGAACTGCGGGCGGGCCAGAAGGACCTCATCCCCTCGCGCTTCGAGACCTCCCGCACCCTGGAGCAGGTCGACCTGCTCTTCGGGGGCACCACCAACGAGTACCCCATGGTGGAGAGCGACGCGCTGCTCGAATACCCCATGATCAAGCGCTTCCTCCTCTTCGACGCGGCCCTGGCCGGGGCGCTGGGCGAGGGCAGCTACGTCTACGCCCAGCACTACCTGAGCGCCTACGGCCAGAACGTGGTGGAGCAGGCGCGGCAGGCGGCGGTGGCCCAGGGCCTCACGCCGGAACAGGCAGCCGTGTTCCTCGCCGACGTGGCCGCGGTCCTCGACTTCGGGGAGGGCACCACGCAGCCGGACCCCTCGGATCCTTCGCGCCTCGTCCCCTTCGAGCGGGTCATCGAGGACGGGGTCAAGCTCTACCTCGACAACCCGGTGGCCTACAAGTGGACGGTGGGGAAGGAGGGCTCGGCCCTGCTCTCCGGCGACCGCCGCTACGCCAAGATCCTCGTCAAGGTCGACCCGGTCCTGGACTCCGCGCAGCGCAAGGACTTCGCGAGGCGCGCCGAGGCCTTCTTCCGTTCCTACTTCGAGGGCGGAGAGGCGCCGGCCGCCGTATACGTATCGGGCGATCCCTCCATCGACAAGGACCTGGAGGACTACGTGGTCTCCAGCTCCGTCCTCATGGCGGTGCTGGCCGCGGCCCTGCTGATGCTCCTGCTCTACCTGACCTTCCGCCGCCTCACCGACGTGCTGCTGCCCCTCTCGGTGATCCTGCTCACCCTGGTATGGATCTACGGCCTGATGGGCTGGGCCGGCCTGCCCTTCACGGTGGTCTCGGCCATCATCGGCCCGCTGGTCCTGGGCATCAGCATGGGCAACCTGGTGCACATGATGGGCCGCTTCTACGAGGAGACCGGCTCGGGGCAGGAGCCCCACCAGGCCGCCTTCACGGCCGTGCGGACCGTGGGGGTGGCCATCTTCCTGGCCTGCATCACCACCGTCTTCGGCTTTGCCTCCTTCGGCTTCTCCGACCTGGACGTGCTGCAGGACTTCGGATACATGGCGGCCGCCGGCATCGGCATCTGCTTCGTCTTCAGCGTCACCTTCCTGCCGGCCCTGATGAGCCTGCGCGAGGAGCGCCGGGCCCGCCGGGGCGCCGCCCGCCCGCCGTGGGCCATGAACATCTTCTCCGGCGGGCGGGAACGGCGCGTCGACCGCCTGCTGGCGCGGGTCGCGGGCATCTCCCAGGACAACCCGCGCGCCGTGGTGACGATCTACGCCGTGCTGGTCTGCGCCTGCCTGCTGGGGACCTTCCGGCTGACCACCACCCCCGACCTGCGGGCCCTGGCCCCCCAGGACATCCCCTCCCTGCAGGCCCAGTACAAGCAGGAGGAGATCTTCGGCGGCCAGCAGCAGGACGTGATCCTGCTCACCGGGGACGTGCTGGACCGCGGGGCCCTGGAGGCCATGCACTCCTTCCAGGAGGATCTGGCGCAGAGCCCCCACTTCGGCCCCAACGCCACCTCCAGCATCGCCGAGCTCATCCACGACTACCGGGTGCAGGCCGGCGAGGCCCCGGAGAAAGGCTTGTTTGCAGACGGGCTGCCGGACGACCGGGCCGGGGCGGAGCGGGACCTGGAATCCATCGCGGGGCTCTTCGGCCCGCAGGAGGGAAAGCTGGTCTCCGAGGACCATCGGGCCGCGCTCATCTCCGTCTTCAGCGAGGGCGCCTCCAGCAACGCCGTCCTGGAGGAGAAGAGCCGCGCCCTCGAAGCGGCCGCCGCGGACGCCTTCGGGGAGGCCGCCCTCTCCTACCAGATAGGGGGGATCACCCCGCTCACCACCGAGATGCTCGGCAACCTGGTCCCCACCCAGGTCAAGACCTCCCTCCTGGCGCTCCTCCTCTCGGGGCTGGTGCTGGCGCTCATCTTCCGCTCCCCCAGGTACGGGCTGGCCACGCTGTCCGTGCTGGTGGCGGGGATCTCGGTGGAGCTGGGCTTCCTCTCCCTGATGAACTGGACCCTGGACATGATGACCGTGCTCATCGTCTCCATGATCATCGGCATGGGCATCGACTACGGCATCCACGTCACCCACCGCTTCCTGGAGGAATACCGGGCGGGCGGAGCAGGCGTGGCCGAAGCCCTGGAGGCGACCGTCACCCGCATGGGCAGGACCCTGGTGGCCAGCACCATCTCCACCGCGGGGGCCTTCCTGGTCATCGCCTTCTCCAGGATGCAGCCCATCCGGCGCTTCGGGCTGATCACCGCCCTCTGCCTGACGGTCTCCCTGCTGGCCAGCCTGCTGGTGCTGCCGTCCATCATCACCCTGATGGAGCGCCGCCGCCGGGTGCGGGCGGCGAGGAAGGCCGCGGCGGCGGAAGCGCTCGAGCCGGCCTGAAGGCCGGGCCCTCCTCCGCTCCCGTCCGCGCCGCCCTTCTTGAGTGCGCGCCGCGTCCCTGTTGTATACTCTTTATGGGCAGCCGTCGGAGGGGAGGTTTTCCTTGGAGGCAAGGACGGTCAGGTGAGGACGCCTTCGTTCGAGGGGCTGGTGGCGGTGATCACCGGGGGCTCCAGCGGCCTGGGCAAGGCGCTGGCGCGCCGGCTGGCGGCGCGGGGCGCCCGCCTGGCCCTCGTCGCCCGGGATAAGGACAGGCTGGAGGGGGCGCGCGAGGAGATCCTCGCCGCCGCGGGGCGGGACCGGGAGGTGCTCGTCTTCTCCTGCGACGTGGCCGACTACGGCGCGGTGGAGGAGGCCTTCTCCGCCGTCGCATCGCAACTGGGCCCGCCGGGCCTGCTCGTCAACTCCGCCGGTATCCTGCGGGAAGGCCGCTTCGAAGAGGTGCCGCTGGAGGTCTTCCACGAGGTCATGGACGCGAACTACTACGGGACCCTCCATTGCATCAAGGCGGCGCTGCCCTGGTTCGAACGGCGGGGGGAGGGGTGGATCGTCAACATCTGCTCCATCGGCGGCCGGCACGGCGCCTTCGGCTACACGGCGTACTCCTCGTCGAAGTTCGCGGTGCTGGGGCTGACCGAATCCCTGCGCGGCGAGCTCAAGCCCTCAGGGATCCGGGTGCAGGCGGTCTGCCCCGCCGAGTTCGCATCCCCCATGGTGGAGGCGCTGAACCGGGACCGCACCCCCGAGAACCGCCGGCTGGCGCACACCTTCCCGGTATCCGACGCCGAGCGGGTGGCCGACGCGGTGATGCGGGGCCTCGACAGGGGGAAGTACATGATCATCCCGGGCTTCCGGGTCCGCATGCTCGACTGGTCGGCGCGCCTCCTCCCGGCCGTGGGCCGGGCCATCACCGACGCCCAGATAAGGTTGGCCCGCCGCTGCGGGGGCGCGGGGTAGGGACGGGCATCCCGGCCGGCGCGGACCTAAGCGCCGGCTTCCCTCCCCCGGCGCGGCCGCGGTATCATTCATTGACGAGACGCGCCGGCGCGACGGTCCGGCGGGAAGGCCCAACGGCTCGAAGGAGGGTGCTTGATGCCATGGAAAAGCGGAGAGAGATAGTCATACTGTCGGGCGCGCGGACCGCCATCGGCAGGTTCGGCGGGATGTTCCGCGACCTGCTGGCCAACCAGCTGGCGGTGCCGGTGGCGGAGGAGGTCATCGCGCGGGCCGGCGTCGACAAGGCGGAGCTGGGGGACGTCATCCTGGGCAACTGCATCGCCCGCAGCGACGAGCCCAACCTGGCCCGCATCGTGGCCCTGAGGGCGGGCATCCCCTTCCAGGTCCCCGCCTTCACCCTCACCCGGCAGTGCGCCTCCGGCATGCAGGCGGTGGCCTCGGCCGCGATGGCCATCATGGCCGGCCAGTACGACGTGGCCCTGGCCGGCGGGGCCGAGAGCATGAGCAACGGGCCTTACGTCCTCAAGGCGGCCCGCTGGGGACAGCGCCTCCAGCACGGCGAGATGACCGACTCGGTCTGGGAGATCCTCTACGACCCCATCCCGGACATGATGATGGGCATGACCGCCGAGGTGCTGGCCGAGGAGTTCAGCATAACCCGATCAGACCAGGACGAGCTGGCGCTCACCTCCAACCTGAGGGCCAGCGCCGCCCGCTCCGACGGCACCTTCGCGCAGGAGATCGTGCCCATAACGCTGCCCCAGAAGAAGGGGGAGCCCAGGACGCTGGACCGCGACGAGCACCCGCGGGCCGATGCCAGCCTGGAGGCCCTGGCCAAGCTGCCGGCCATCTTCAAGAAGGGCGGCACGGTGACCGCCGGCAACGCCTCGGGCATGAACGACGCCGCCGCCCTGATGGTGGTGGCCGGCGCCGACTGGGCGGAGAAAAGGGGGCTTCGGCCCATCGCCCGCCTGGTGGACTGGGCGGTGGCGGGGGTGGAGCCCCACCGCATGGGCTTCGGCCCGGTGCCCGCCATCCGCAAGCTGCTGGAGCGGAACGGGCTCGAGCTTTCCGACATCGACCTCTTCGAGCTGAACGAGGCCTTCGCCGCGCAGTACATCGCCTGCGAGCGGGCGCTGGGCCTGGACCGCGAGATCACCAACGTGCACGGCTCGGGCGTGGCCCTGGGCCACCCGGTGGGATGCACCGGCGCGCGCATCATGGTGACGCTCATCAACGAGATGCGCCGGCGCGGGTCGAAGCGCGGCATAGCCTCGCTCTGCGTGGGCGGGGGCATGGGCATCGCCTCCCTCATCGAGCCGCTCTGAGTCCCCGGCCCGGGCCTCAGAGCACGTAGACGGCGACGCAGAGGAGCTGCAGGAGGCTGCCCAGCAGGACGAAGAAGTGGAAGACGGAGTGGGCGTACTTCCGCTTCTTGCCGACGACGTAGAGAACGGAGCCGGCGGTGTAGGAGACCCCCCCGGCCAGCAGCAGCAGCGAGCCGCCCGGGCCCAGCGCGCGGAAGACCGGCACGATGGCCAAGGCCACCGACCATCCCATGATGATGTAGCAGGCCAGCGAGAACTTCTCGTACCTCTTCAAGTCGACGGCGTTGAGCGTGACCGCGGCGGCGGCGGCGGCCCACTCGACGCCGAAGAGCGTCCAGGCCACCACCGGGTACTCCGGCCTCAGCGAGCACAGCAACACGATGGTGTAGGTGCCGGCGATGTAGACGTAGATGGCGCAGTGGTCCAGGACCTGGAAGACCTTCTTGGCCGTGGGGGGCTTGAGCCCGTGATAGATGCTGGAGACCGCGTAGAGCAGGAGCATGCTCAACCCGTAGACGGCGGCGGCGGCGGTCTCCGTGGCGGTGTTCGCCAGGGCCAGGCACCAGATCAGGGCGGCCAGGCCCAGCGCCGCCCCCACCGCGTGGGAGATCACGTTGGCCAGCTCCTCGCCGCGCGAATAGCCCGGCGTCAACCTGTCGGCCAGCCTGGTCCTCTTCATGAACTGAGCCTCCGGTCCTTTCTTCCCTGCCGCTCGCCTCTATGTTGGCCCTGCCTCGCGGATAACTCAAGCCTTGTCCGCGCGCGGCGCCGGCACGGGGCCTGCCGCCGGGATTTCTGGTATCATTAGGGCGCTTGAAGCAGGGAGTAAGAGTTCCGGCACTTGAAGGAGGATGGCATGAGTGACTTCGACGCGATCGTGGTAGGAGCGGGCATAGCCGGCCTCGGCCAGGCCGCCATGCTGCAGCAGGCGGGCAAGAAGACCCTCCTGGTGGACCGCTGGCCCCGCCCCGGCGGCCGGCTGCAGTCCTACCCGCAGAACGGCTGGCTCATCGAGAACGGCCTGCACATCGTGGAGATGGGCAAGAAGGGGTTCTGCCACGAGATGGCCGCCGGCGTGGGCGTGGAGATAGAGTGGGGGGAATGGACGGACGGCGGCGAGTTCTGGGTGGACGGCAGGTGGGAGAGCGACGACGCCATCATCAAGCGCAGCCAGGACGACATGGAGCACTTCGTCAACACCCTCTTTGGCATTGCCAAGATGGAGGAGCCCGACTTCGCCGCCTGGGACAACCGCTCCCTCAAGCAGTGGCTCGACCACAACAACATCGTCGGCGGCCCCCGGGAGATCTGGGAGAACACCGGCATGATCATGACCACCATCCCCGACACGGACTCCCAGTCGGCGGGGGAGTGCCTGTACATCGCCAGGGAAGCCATGGCCAAGTGCAACCGCATCCTGGCCGCCGCCGTGCCGCGGCGGGGCATGACCGGCATCTCGGAGCCCCTGGCGAACAAGTTCGTGGAGTTGGGCGGCACCCTGAAGCTGGACACCATGGTGGACCGGGTGCTCTTCGACGGCAA
>CAZETE010000048.1:0-17016 GCA_964515075.1 uncultured Actinomycetota bacterium
GGAGTTCCCTGACGGGTCCCTGATTTGCTTGCGCTTCGGCTATAATGGAGGGATGGAAAGGGAGATGGAGGACCGCCTGGACGTAGCGATCATCGGTGGAGGGCCGGCCGGCCTGGCCGCCGGCATCTACGCGGCCCGGGCCCGCCTGTCCGCCGTGCTCTTCGAGGAGAACCTCACCGGGGGCATGCCCGCGATGACCGAGACCATCGAGAACTACCCCGGCTTTCCGGGGGGCATCGGCGGGGCCGACCTGGTGGAGAGGATGCGCGAACAGGCGGCATCCTTCGGGCTCGAGTTCCGGACCTTTGCCCCGGTGAACCGCGTGGAGAAGCGCGGCGGCGATTTCGCGCTCTCCACCGACGAAGGAACGGTCCATGCCCTGGCCCTGGTGCTGGCCACCGGCATGCGCCCGGCCAAGCTGGGCATACCCGGCGAGGAGGAACTGCTGGGGCGGGGGGTCTCTTACTGCGCCACCTGCGACGGCGCCTTCTTCAAGGACAAGGAGGTAGCGGTGGTGGGCGGGGGCAACTCGGCGGTGGAGGAGGCGCTGTTCCTCACCCGCTTCGCCTCCCGCGTCTTCATCGTGCACCGGCGCGACCGCCTGCGCGCCGACCACATCCTGCAGGAGCGGGCCCTGGGCCACTCCAAGGTGGAGGTGCTGTGGCGCAGGGTCCCGGTGGAGATCAAGGGCGAGGGAGCGGTGACCGCGTTGGCGCTGAAGGACCTGGACAGCGGGGAGGTGAGCGAGCAGCCGGTCTCGGGGGTCTTCTTCTACGTGGGCAGCATCCCCAACACCGCGCCCTTCGAGGGCTTGGTGGAGCTGGACCCGGACGGCTTCATCGTCACCGACGCCGCCATGCGCACCTCCGTCGAGGGGGCCTACGCCGCGGGAGACGCGCGCTCGGGCAGCGTAAAACAGGTGGCGGTGGCGGTGGGGGAAGGGGTCACCGCCCTGATGCACGCCCAGCGCCACGCGGAAGGAGTAAAGGGAACCGCATACGTCTGAGACCGGCCTTTGCGGGTATAATCCGGGTATTGGACGGGTAGCGACAGTATACGCTCAACCTACGGGAGGTATGGAGATGGCTGGAAGCATCATCGAACTGACCGACGCGCAATTCGACGAGGTGGTGATGGAGAGCGACCTGCCGGTGCTGGTGGACTTCTGGGCCCCCTGGTGCGGCCCCTGCCGCGCGATGACCCCGGTGCTTGAAGAGCTGGCGGGCGAATGGGACGGCAAGGTCAAGGTGTGCAAGATCAACGTGGAGGAGCACAAGGAGAAGGCCGGCAGCTTCGAGGTCCAGGCCATCCCCACCATGATCCTCTTCAAGGGCGGCGCGGTGGTCAAGCGGCTGACCGGCTCACGCCCCAAGGCAGCGCTGGCCGAGGAGCTCAAGGACGCGCTGCAGGAATGATCATAGCGGTCATCGACGGCATGGGCGGCTCCATCGGCCATCAGATCATCCTCCAGCTGCGGCGCGAGCTCGACGAGGAGACGGAGATCGTAGCCCTGGGCACCAACTCCGTCGCCACCGGGAACATGATGAAGGCCCGGGCCAACCGGGGCGGCACCGGCGAGAACGCCATCCGGGTCAACGTGGGCGGCGCCGACGTGGTCATGGGCTGCCTGTCCATCCTCATCCCCAACTCCATGATGGGGGAGCTGACGCCGTCGATGGCCGAGAGCATCGCCCTGAGCGGGGCCCGCAAGGTCCTGCTGCCCCTCACCAACCCGCGCATCGAGTTGATGGGGGTGGTGGAGTCGCCCCTGCCCCAGCTCATCGGGGAGGCCATCAAGCAGGTCAAGAGGGAACGCGAGGCCGAAAGCGAGGGAGGGTAGGCGGTATGTGCGAAGCGGTGGTCTACATCGAAAGGGAAGGTCGCCGGGACCGGGTTATGGAGGACGTGGTGGAAGTCAGGCCGGAGGGCGGCAAGCTGCTCCTGGTGGACGTCTTCGGCGAGCAGAAGGTGGTCAGCGCCTGCATCAAGGAGGCCCACCTGATGGAGCACGAGATCTTCCTGACCGAACGGAAGGACTGAGCCTCTCCCGGTCAACCCGCCGATGCCGGCTCCATCTCCCATTTGCCGCAGCGCCCGCCCCAGCGGGCCAGGGTCTCCCCGTCCATGGTTATCCGCACCACCTCGCAGGAGTTGGAACACCCCCCGCAGTTGAAGCTGGAGGTCTTGAACTCCATCTCCGCCATCTCGAACCCCTTGAAGCTGGTGGCGGACACCCCGGCCTCCAGGGCCAGCAGCGCCGCCCCCACCGCCCCCATCACGTCGAAGTGGGCGGGTACGATGATCTCGGCCCCCAGCGCCTCCTCGAAGGCCCGCTTCATGCCGCTGTTGGCGGCCACGCCCCCCTGGAAGACCACCGGGGGCTCCACGCGCTTGCCCTTGGCCAGGTTGTTCAGGTAATTCCGCACCAGGGCCTGGCAGAGGCCGTAGATGATGCTGTCCATGGGGTGGCCGATCTGCTGCTTGTGGATCATGTCCGACTCGGCGAAGACGGAGCAGCGCCCGGCTATCTGCACGCCGCTCTCGGCCCGCAGGGAGTAGTCGCCGAACTCCTCGATGGGGATTCCCAGCCGCGTCGCCTGGTGATCGAGGAAAGAGCCGGTGCCGGCGGCGCAGACGGTGTTCATGGCGAAGTCGACGACCACGCCGTCCTGCAGCAGGATGATCTTGGAGTCCTGCCCGCCGATCTCCAGCACCGTTCGCACCTCGGGGACCAGGTGGATGGCGGCCATCGCGTGGGCGGTTATCTCGTTCTTGACGATGTCGGCCCCGACGATCACGCCGGACAGGTAGCGCGCGCTGCCGGTGGTGCCGGCCGCGGAGATCTCGATGCCGGAGGGGAGAGCGGCCCCCAGCTGCCTCATCCCTTCCTGCACCGCGGCGATGGGGTTGCCGCGGGTGCGGTTGTAGATGGAGGCCAGCACCTCCCCTTCCGCGTCGATCACCACCAGGTTGGTGCTGACCGAGCCGACGTCGACGCCCAGATAGCCCTTCGACGCTTCAGGCATGTGCAAACCACTCTCCGATCGCTTGTTTGAAACCGCTCCTTGCGGGCATGGACGAAAACATCAATCAGGATACAGGATACGGGCCCGGGCCGACAAGCGGCCGCGCACCCGGGGGCTTAAGGCCGCGGGAAAACGGGGCCCGGTAAGCGGGAAGGACGCCCGGCCCGCGGCGGCCGCCGCGGGGGATCAGTCGCGGTAGCTGGAGCCGGGCATGTCGTCGAAGCGAGTCCAGTTGCTGTTGAAGGTGAGCTTGATCTCCCCGGTGGGCCCGTGGCGGTGCTTGGCGATGATCAGCTCGGCCACCCCTTTGACGTCGTCGTTGTCGGCATTGTAGACCTCGTCCCGGTAGATGAAGATGATGAGGTCGGCGTCCTGCTCGATGGCCCCGGACTCCCGCAGGTCGCTCATGATGGGGCGGCGGTTCTGGCGGTCCTCCACCTTGCGGGAGAGCTGGCTGACGGCGATGACCGGGACGTTGAAGTCCCTGCCGATGGCCTTCAAGGCGCGGCTGATGGCGGCGATCTCCTGCACGCGGTTCTCGGCGCGCCGGTCGAAATCCATCAGCTGGATGTAGTCGACGATGACCAGCCCCAGGTCGTGCCGGTCCTTGAGGCGCCTGAGCTTGGAGCGCATCTCCATGATCTTGATGCCCGCGTTGTCGTCGATGATGATGGGGGCCCCGGTCAGCGCGTTCATGGTGGTGACCAGCTTGCGCCATTCCGTGTCGGAGTCCTTGAACTTGCCGGCCAAGAGGTCCTGGCCGCTCACCCGGGCCTGCGAGCAGAGCATGCGCTGGGCCAGCTGGGTATCGCTCATCTCCAGGCTGAAGATGACCACCGGCTTTCCCTCGTTGACCGCCACGTTGGCGGCGATGTTCAAGGCCAGGCTGGTCTTGCCCATGGACGGCCGCGCCCCGATGACCACGAGGTCGGAGGGGCGCAGGCCCAGGATCTTTGCGTCGAGGTCCTTGAAGCCGGTGGGGAGGAAGGCGGCCTGCCGGCGCATGGTCCCGATCTCCTCCATCTCGCCGTAGGTGTCCTGAAGCAGGGTCTTCCAGTCCCTGACCCGTTCGTCGCGGTCCCGGTGGGAGATCTGGTAGACCAGGTTCTCGGCTTCATCCAGGGCCTCGTCGAGGACTTCCGGGTTGGTGTGACCGATGGAGATGATGCGGTTGCCGGCCTCGATGAGACGGCGCAGGCCGGCGAATTTCTTCACGATCTCCGCGTAGTTGACGGCGTTGGCGGTGGTGGGGACCATGGAGACCAGGGCGTGCAGGTACGGCCGGTCGCCCACCGCCTCCAGGTCGCCCAGGGTGCGCAGGGCCTCGGCGACGGTCAGGGGGTCGACGGGGTCCCCCTTGGCGTAGAGGACGCGGGCGACCTCGAAGACCTTGGCGTGGGCCTCCTTGTAGAAGTCCTCGGCCCGGAGGACCTCGGTGACGTCCGCCACCGCGTCGCGCGAGAGCATCATGGCCCCCAGGACCGACTGCTCCGCTTCGATGCTGTAAGGCGGAGTGCGGTCCGGCAAGTTGAACGGTGGCGTGGTTACAGCCACGAGCCTCTACCCCTCCTGACACCCTCGCGCCGATCGGGCCCCGTGCCCGTCCGCCCGCTGGCTGCCGCCCTCAACCCTCTTCCGCCGGAGAACCGGCGGCGGGCTCTTCGCTCTCCGGCCCTTCGCTCTGGGGCTCTTCGCTCTCCGGCCCTTCGGCTCCGGGCTCTTCGGCCGCGTCTCCGGATACGGGTTCCGCCCCGGCTGAAGCCTCCTCTCCGGGGGAAGGCTCGGGCAGGAGCAGCCCGTCGGGGTCGTCCTCCGAGACCACCTTGATGTGGACGACGGTCTCCTCCTCGTGGTGCAGCTTCAGCCTGGCTTCGTAGTATCCGGTATGCTTGATGTGCTCTTCGAGGTGGACTTTCTTGCGGTCGACCTCGATGCCCAGCTCCTCCCGGATGTGTTCGGATATCTCTCGCGGAGTGATGGTGCCGAAGAGCTTGCCGCCCGCTCCCGTCCTGGCCTGGATGACGAAGCTGTGTTCCCGGATGCGGGAGGAGACATCGCGCGCCTTGTTCAGCTCCCGGTCGGCCTTGGCCATCTTCATGCGGGCCGTGTGCTCGACCTCCCTGGTACGGCCGCGGGTGGCCCGCAGGGCCAGGTTCTGAGGTATCAGGTAATTATTGGCGTAGCCGTCCTTGACCTCGACGATCTGGCCCCGGCTGCCCAGGCCCTTGATGTCCGTTATCAGAATGACTTTCAAGATAAGCCCTCGCTTTCATCGAGACTACAGTATAGCACCCCCCGACCTTCCTCCTGCCCCCGGATGCCCCGGGTGAGGGCGGGAGGGGCCGCCTATTTCACCTCGCTCTGACGGGAGGTGTAGGGTATGAGCGCCATCTCCCGGGCGTTCTTGACCGCCTTGGCCACTATCTTCTGATGCTGAGTACAGTTGCCGCTGACCCGGCGGGGCTTGATCTTGCCCTTCTCCGATAGAAAGCGCCTGATGGTGGCGAGGTCCTTGTAGTCCAGATAATCGATCTTGTCCTTACAGAAAATGCATACTTTGCGTTTCGGTTTCTTCACGTAGCCCGCCGGCATCGTTACCAACCTCCAATTCGGAAATACCGTCTCTTTCCAGTTGCACCGGGCTCAGAAGGCGATGTCGTCATCGGTCTCCGGCAGGTTATCCTCCTCCGCCGGCGCGCCGAAGTCGTCGGGCTTGCCGCCGCCGAAGTCGCTGCCGTAGCTGCTGCCGGGGGCGCTGAAGCCTCCGTTGTAGGCCCCTCCGTCACCGCCGCGGTCGCGGCTGCCCAGGAAGATGACCCGGTCGGCCACGATGTCGGTGGCGGAGCGCTTCTGCCCGTCCGGTGCCTCCCAGCTGCGGTTCTGCAGGCGTCCCTCCACCATGACCGGCCTCCCCTTGGAGAGGTACTCGGCGGAGGTCTCCGCCTGCCTCCTCCAGACCACCACGTTGAAGAAGTCGGTCTCGCGCTCCCCCTGCTGATTGGTGAAGTCGCGGTTGACCGCCACCCTCAGCTTGCACATCGGCGTGCCGTTCGGCAGGTACTTCAGCTCGGGGTCCTGCGCGAGGTTGCCCATCAAGGTCACCCGGTTATAACTGGCCATCTCATCCTCCCTTGTCGTTCACCACCTCTGATATCAGGTTATCACCCGGCAGTGACCGAAACCCTCACTCGCCCCCTTCCGCCTCCCGGGGCTGCTCCCGGACGAAGATCTTGAAGCGCAGGACCTCGTCGTTGATGGAGAGGACCCGGTCCAACTCGGTGATGCAGGGGTTCTCGCCCTGTAGTTCCACCACCGTGTAATAACCGTCACCCTGGTGCTTGATGGGATAGGCCAGGCGCCGTTTGCCCCAGACGTCGACCTTCCCGACGACGCCGCCGTACTCGGCGATGAGGCCCGTTACCCTGTCGAGCAGCGCCCGCTGCCGCTCTTCCTCCAGTTCGGCCCGGCTGATGAGCATCAGCTCGTAGTCGCGCATGTTTCACCTCCTCCGGTCTGAACGGCCCCCGGTCCCGCCGGGAGCAGAAGGTCATTGTGCCGCAACAATATACCACAGTGAGGATGCCGGGCACCATCACTTCTTCGGCGCGGGGCAGGGGGCGGGCGCAATCGGGTAGAATGTCTGTGTGCGGCGTTTTCCCCCGGAGGCGGTGGAGGAGGTATCGAGCGAGATGGGCAAACGATTGGTGGACCTGAGCGTCAACATCGAGAACGACCTGCCGTCCGACCCCCCCATGATGATCCCCAAGGTCATGTACGTCGACCACGCGGCCGGGGCTCCCTCCATGACCGAGTTCTTCCCCGGCATCGAGCCCGCAAGGGACCTGCCCGGCGGCGTGGGCTGGGCGGTGGAGTTCGTGACCCTCTCCACCCACTCCGGCACCCACCTGGACGCCCCCTGGCACTACCACCCCACCATGGACGGGGGGGCGCCCGCCCTCACCATCGATCAGGTCCCCCTGGAATGGTGCATGGGAGACGGGGTGGTGCTGGACTTCCGCCACTTCGAGGACGGCTACCTGGTGACCGCCGCGGACCTGGAAGAGGCCTTCGCCGGGATGGACTACCTGCCGGAGGCGGGCGACATCGTGCTGGTGATGACCGGCGCCTCGGACTGGTGGGGCAAGCCGGAGTACCTGCTCAAGGGCTGCGGCATGGGCAGGGAGGCCACCCTCTGGCTGACCGGGCGGGGGGTGCGCGTGGTGGGGACCGACGCCTGGAGCTGGGACCGGCCCCTGCCCCTCATCGCGAAGGAATACGAGCGGACGCGCGACCCCTCCATCATCTGGGAGGGGCACTTCGCCGGCATCGAGCAGGGCTACTGCCACATCGAGAAGCTGACCAACCTGGAGTCCCTGCCGCCCCGCGGCTTCACCTTCTTCTGCTTCCCGGTCAAGGTGAAGGGGGCCAGCGCGGGGTGGATCCGCGCCGTCGCGCTGGTGGACGACTAGCCCGGGTTGACGGGACGGACCGCCTGAGGCGGACCGCCGGGCCGCCGCCGCCCCGGGGGGCCCCGCGGCGCCGGCACGTCGCGGGGCCCCGGTTCCTTATGCTCCCCCCGTGTGAGAGAATGGACCCTGAGGTTATGCCATGAACGCCATGCACGTCTACGGGGACCGCCTGAGGCTGGCCGTGCGCCGCCCGAGGATAGCCTATTACCAGTGGCTGCTGCGGCGCGGCGGGGTGGACGCCGCCCCCTACGTGTGGATATCCGGCCGGCCGGACGTGGCCCTCTGCGCCGGTTCGTCCTGCTCCATAGGCAACGACACCTTCATCCCCACCGGCATCCAGATCCGCGGCAACGACCGGGGCCGCATCGTCGTGGGGGAGCGCTGCTCCATCGACTCCTGGTCCCGCCTCTTCGCCGCCAACGACGCCACCCTCAGGCTGGAGGACGGCGTGGCCGTGGGGCCCTTCAACATCATCAACGCCTTCGACGACTGCACCATCGGGGCCAACAGCATGCTCGGCCCCTACGTCAATATAAACTGCGCCGACCACGGCACGGAGATGGGCGCGGGCTGCATGCGCTTCCAGCCCGGCCGCTACGGCCCCGTGGTCATCGAGGAGGACTGCTGGATCTGTTCCCACGCGGTCATCCTGCGCGGGGTGACCATCGGCCGGGGCGCGGTGGTGGCGGCGGGGTCGGTGGTCAACTGCGACCTCCCGCCCTACGGCATAGCCGCGGGAGTGCCCGCCAAAGTGGTCGGCAGCCGCGAGGATTGAGCGCGGGGTGATAGAATGGTCGGAGCTTACTCAGCGGAACGAGAGGAGCGCCCCATGGAAGAGAAGGACCGCATGCACCGGCTGACGGTGGTTCTGCCCACCTACAACGAGAAGGAGAACGTGCGCCGCATCAGCGAGGCCATCCTCGCCCAGCCCCTGGAGGACCTGGGCCTGCTCATCGTGGACGACGGTTCTCCCGACGGCACCGGGGACATCGCCGACGAGATGGCCGCGGCGGACCCGCGCATCCGGGTGATGCACCGCGAGGGCAAGGGCGGGCTGGGCACCGCCTACCTGGCCGGCTTCCGTTACGCCATGGACCGCGGGGCGGAATACCTCTTCGAGATCGACGCCGATTTCTCCCACAACCCGGCCGACCTCCCCCGCCTCTACGAGGCGGCCTCGAGGGCCGACGCGGCCATCGGCTCGCGCTACGTCAAGGGCGGCGGCTGCGAGGGCTGGAGCAGGTTCCGCTGGATGATCAGCCGCGGCGGCAACCTCTACACCAAGATCGTCGCCCGCACCAAGACCGCCGACACCACCGCCGGCTTCCGCTGTTACAGCAGGCGGGTGCTGGAGGCCCTCATGGCCCTCGACCGCATCGACGCGCGCGGCTACGCCTTCCAGGTGGAGATGACCTTCGCGGCCGAGGCCCTGGGCTTCGAGATCGTGGAGGTGCCCATCATCTTCACCGAGCGGGTGGAGGGCGAGTCCAAGATGAGCGGCAACATCTTCTGGGAGGGCCTCACGGTGGTCTGGGGCCTGCGCCGCAAGTACCGCGACCTGCTGAGGAGCTGACCTGCGCCCGGGCCTTCCCGCGGCGCCCGGCGGCCGGAAGCCCGGTTGAGGAGATACCCGTGGAGGATGGGCATGACGCGCAGGATCAACATACCCGACCCGCAGGAGCTGCTCCGCCACATCGCGGGGATGTACCAGAGCGCCACCCGGGTGATCATGGAGTACATCGACAATTCCCTGGACGACGCGGAAGCCTTCTACGAGGACAGGGGGCGCTATCCCTACCCCATCGAGATCGCCCTGGACATCGACCAGGAGCGTCGCTCCGTGACCATCACCGACAACTGCCGGGGCATGTCCCGCGACAAGCTGGTGCGCATCGTGGAGTACGTGGGATCCTCCGACAAGAAGGCGCAGCCCTGGACCAACGGGCAGTTCGGCTTCGGGGTGCACGCCTTCCGCGCCTGCTGCGCCAGCCTGGAGATCGTCACCAAGTCCAGCCGCGGCCGCCCCTGGCGCATGATCATCGAGCGGGACACCAACGAGATACCGGACGAGCAGGAGCTCCCCGCCTCCCTCTTTCCCTTCCAGTCCGGCACCATCATCATCCTGCGCAAGTTCGACGCGGGGTGGTGGAGGGAGATCGACCCCGCCGAGCTGCAGGACGAGATCGAACTGCACTTCAACCACCTGCTGCGCCGCGAGCACCTGCACATGCAGGTCGCCGAGGGGGAGCGGGTGTTCAGCTGCAAGCCCTACGACATCGGCGCCTTCGGCGGCGAGGAGTTCTACTTCGACATCGGGCAGTTCCGTGACGCCCGCCGCAACATGACCGTCTCCCTGCTGCGCCCGGTGGAGGTGAGGCTCAAGGTCTGCGAGGCCCCGGTGAACGACCGCTTCCCCCTCTTCTTCAACAAGGGACGGCGCATCGACGAGGTGCGCAAGACCAGGTCCTACGCGGCCGTTTCGCCCCACCGGGGCAAGGTCTGGTCCCATCCCCACCTCATCGGTTACGTGGAGGTCAACGGGAACCTCGAGCCCACCCTGGACCGCGCCGACTTCAAGCGGACCCGCAACCGCAAGCCCATCTTCGAAGAGATCGCGGCCATCGAGGGCATGGTCTACCAGAGCCTCAGCCGCATCGCGCAGTCCACCAACGCCGAGAGCCTGGGCCGCCTGGGCAGCCTGCTAACGCGCCTGCTGGAGCAGATCGCCCGGGAGGACCGCATGATCCTGCGCGAGGCCTTCACCGAGGGAGGGGACGTGGGGCTCGACCCCTCCGCCAGCGGCGCCGCTCCCGAACTGGCCTTGACGGGAGAGGGCGGGGACGGCGCAAAGGCCGGCGAGGGCGATTCATCCGGGGAGCCGGGCGATGAGGCCGGGCCGGGGGACGGCCCGGCCGGCGTCGAGGAGGCGGCGGGGCCGGGAGAGGCCGCCGGGAGGCGCAGGCGTTCCCCCGGTTTCCTGGTGCGCTTCGACGATACGGCCCTGGACGCCCTCATCCAGGAGGACGGGGCCACGCCGCGGTCCAGCCTCATCGGCGACACCATCAACATCTACGTCAACCACCCCGACTTCAGCGAGCGGGCCCGCAAGGCCCAGCACGGCGGGCTCAAGCTGACCGGGCGACTGGCTTCCTACGTAGCGGCCATCATGGCCGGCTACTACAAGGACGCTTACTACGGCAGGTACAAGCTGCAGCCGGAGATACGCCGGCTGGTGGGCAGCCGCACCGCCATGTTCGACGACTTCCTCGGTTTCACCTGCCGCCTGGAAGCCCTCCTGCAGCAGTACGTGGGAGCCGACCTGGACGAGCTCAAGGGGGTGTGAGCTTGAGCGGGAAGGCCGGGGCCGTCCCCGACGCGCTGCTGGGCCGGATCATCGAGGAGATATCGCCGCTGAACAACCTCTACCGGGAGGCGGTGCGCGCCGGGCGGCCTCCCTTCGAGGCCGTGGGTTACATGTGGGACATCGGCGAGGCGCTGCGCGCAGCCGGCGTGGAGGAGCCTTACCCGGTGGCCGAGCGGATTCAGCGGGAGAGTTACATCACCCGCGACCTGATCACCTTCTCCTGGAGGGTGCGCGGGTACTTCCAGGACCGGCGCACCATCAAGCGCCGCTTCGGCCGCGTGACCCGCCTGACCGCCTTCCGCCTGGTCTTCCCCCTGCTGGAAGGGGACCGTTACCGGGTGACCAGGGCGGACGAGCGCGCCCTGGTCCGCCTGGTCAACTCCGGCGCGAGCCTGGAGGAGGTCCGGCGGGAGACGGCCCGCATGAAACAGGGGAGGCTGCCTTCCGCCCCCGCCCGCGCCGGGAGGCCCGCGGGCACGGACTCCTTCGCCGCCCTGTTCGAGCTGCGCCTGGCCGAACTGGAATCGCTGCTGGAAGGAGAGGCCGGGCGCAAGGCCTTCGCCTTCCTGAAACCCTTCTCCCCGGAGGTCCTCCTGGCATGGAACCGGCTCTGCCTAGCCTTCGCGGACGACTCCTTCGCTCCCCCCGAGGAGCTGCCCCCGCTCGACGGCATCCCCGCCGGGTGGGCCGGGCTCATCGAGGAGATGCACTCCCTCGCCTCGCGGGGCGGGACGCCGCTGGGCCGCGCGCGCCGCGCCGTCGACCGCATGGACTTCGTGACCATGGGAAAGTATGTGGGCATCCTCCGCGACCGCGAGAAGCTCCTCGGCTACCTGGAGCGCGGCCGCTGAGGCGCACCGCCCGCGCGCCGGGTCACTTGCGGAGGTCGTCGGAGTAGAGCCGGGTGCGGCCGGGACCGGCGTCCCGCGCGGCCTCCAGCGCCAGGAGCGAGCGCTGCAGCAGGGCGTTCTCGCTGTCGGCGTTGGCGGGGAAGGAGGAGACGCCGATGCACGCGGTGAGCTGCTCCACCTCCTTTTTGTCCTGGGAGGGAAAGGGGTACTCCGCGATGGTCTGGACGAGCCGCTCCGCCAGGCGCATGGCCCCCAGGCGGCGCGTCTCCGGCAGCAGTATGAAGAAGCGGTCGTCCCCGTAACGGGCGGGCACGTCCACCTCCCGCGTGCTCTTGAGGATGATCTTTCCCAGTTCCGCGACGATGAAGTCGGCCATGATGCGCCCGTTGCGCCGCGCGTACTCCTCCAGGTCGTCCACCTCCAGGGCCAGCAGGCAGAGGTTGAGGCTGTAACGGCGGGCCCGGTTGACCTCGTCCGCCAGCCGGGAGTGGAAGAAGTGCTGGTTGAAGAGGCCGCTGGCGCCGTCCCGCATGGTGTTGGCCTCCAGTTCGCCGTAGAGCCCGGCTATCTGCAGGGCCAGGGAGGCGTTGGCGGCGGCCACCGTCAGCATGCCCAGATGGTAAGCCTGGAAGCCCTCGTCCCGGTTCCGCGCCACCAGGAGGACCCCGGCCGAGCGCCCGCCCGCCTGCAGGGGCACCGCCATCATCCAGGCGGCCCCGGCTTCGCGCAGGAAATCGTCGGAGGCCAGGTCCTCGGGGGCCAGCCGCATCAGCAGGCTCCTGCCCATCTCCATGACCGCCTCCATGACCGACCCCTCGACGCGGACGGTCTTTTTAAGCAGGCTTGAGGCCTGACCGCCCAGGGCCGCCGCCAGGTCCAGTTCCCCCGTCACCTCCCCCGGCAGCAGGACGAAACCGAGGTCGGCGTCGCACAGCTCCAGGGTGTGCTCCAGCATCTCGTTCAGCTTGGGCAGGGGATCGGTATAGGCGTCGACCACTTGGACGCTCCGGTAGAAATCACCGATGCCCTTGAGTATCCCGGGCAGCTGCTCCACTCCGCCGCCCCGCGCCGCCGCCAGGCTCAAGAAGAGGGCGCTCTCCGGGCTGCCCTCTCCGATGTCGATGATCTTGCCGCGGTATTCGTTGCCGGCCCGCGCGCCCACCCCGCGGACGCTGAAGAGGATGTCCGGTTCCCCGTACCGCAGCAGGGTACCCAGGTCCGGGTAGACCGCGGGAAAGCCGTAGCCCTCGGGCCACTCCTCCGGCACCGGGCCCACCCAGCCGATGACTTCGATGCCGCTGCCCGCGTCCGTGAAGTAGCAGTAGATCCTGACGGCCGTGTCGTTGCTGCCGTCGATGGCGATGCGCACGGACAAGTCTCGAGCACCTCCTGGGTCACCCCGCCATATGCCGGTAATATAAACAAATTGTAACAAGAAAGGCCGCGGGCGGCTACAAGGGCCGGCGCCGCCCCGCGCCGGCCGAGATCCGCAGGCGAGCCTGACCCGCGGCGCCGCCGCCCGGGGGCTAGGCCTTGGTCTCCTCGAAGGCCCCCGTCCAGATGCCCATGGCCACGGCCAGTTCCTGGTGGTCCTGGGCATACTGCTCCAGCGGGATGCCCTGCATGGTGGCGTCGATGGCCTGGCGGAAGCCCCGGGCGCCCGCCGCCGGCCCCATGGGGTGGGCGTGCACGCCGCCGCCCGAGCCGATCATGATGTCCGGGCCGAGGTCGGCCACGCACTGGGGCACCATCAGCGGGGTGATGCCGCCCGAGGGCATGGGCATGGTCGGCTTGACGCCGTGCATGGGGTAGGTCATGGCGTCGGCGCAGGGGAGGAAGCGGTCCTTGAGGAAGGGGGCTTTCCCGTAAGGGGCGGGAAAGACGACCACGTCCGCGCCGGCGATGCGGGGCAACTTGCCCAGCACCAGGTGGGAAGAGATGCCCGAGTAGTGAGACTCGTAGAGGGCGCCGGCGCAGTCCATGTGGGCGAGGATGGGCACGTTGACCTGGTCGTCCTCGGCCAGCGCCTGCATGGCCGGCAGGCCCACCGCCAGGTAGTTGACCATGATGGCGTTGGCGCCGGCGTCCACGGCGCGCCGGGCCGTCTCGAACATCTTGGGCAGGTTGTCGGAGACGTTCACCGTGTACAGGGTGTGCTCGCCCGTCTCCTCGTAGGCCCGTTTCTCCAGCGCCATGTACGCCTTGACCCGGTCCTCCACCCGGTTGAACTGCATGTCCGCGATGAGCTCGTCGTCCTTGATCACGTCGCACCCGCCCCTGGCCGCCTCGTAGAAGAGGTCGGCGCCGACCTGGCAGGGGTAGCCGGTGCAGGGCTTGGTCATGTTGTTGAGCAGCGGCCGCCCCTCCACCCCCAGCGCCTTGTAGACGCCCTCGATGCCGAACCTCGGGCCGGGGAAACCGTCGGTGAAGACCTTGGGGAGGTAGAGGTCCAGCAGCTTGATCTTCCCGCCCATGGAGATGTTGCCCAGCACCGCGGTGAGCAGCATGGGTATCTGGTTCTCGATGTTGCGGAAGGGGAAGGCGATCTGGATGACGTAGGAGCGCTCGTCCACCTCCTTGGGCACCTCGAACTCGTACTGGGGCACCTCGTAGATGCCGATGACCTTGGCCACGTGCCTGGCCCGCACCTCGGGGGTCTCCCCCGGCACCGGGGTCCAGGTGCCGGTGGACTGCTCCACCGCCAGGAAGGGCCCGATGTAGTAGGCCATCATCTCCCGGGGCATGGCCCCGTAGTAGGTGGCCACGATGTGGTCCCCGTAGTCGATGCCTTCGGGGATGGCCCGCGGTTCCGCCGCGAAGTTCTTCATCTCGCACACCTCCTTGGTCCTCGAAACGCTCGATCGCCCATCCGCTCAACCGCTCAGTGCGGTTCGTTCAACTTCCTGTAGATGCCGGAGAGCTTCTTGTAGGAGCTTTTGAAGGCGCCGAAGAGCTCGTCGTAGTCCCGCCGTTTCTCCCGGTCGGGCTCGAAGGCGCGCCGCACCTTGACCACCTGCTTGAGCTCCTTGTAATCCCGGTAGACGTCCAGGGCCACCGCCACCGCCAGCGCGCAGCCCACCGCGCCGGCCTCCTGGGCGTCCTCCACCGCCTCGATGGTGTGGCCGGTGACGTCGGCGAAGATCTGCATCCAGGCGTCCGAGCGCGCCCCGCCGCCGATGGCCCGCACGGTGGGGCAGGGGAAGCCCGCGCTCCCCACCGCCTCCAGCAGCCAGCGGCAGTTCATGGCCACCCCCTCGTAGACGGCCCGCAGCATGTCCTCGCGGGTGTGCTCCAGGCTGACGTTGAGGAAGGCGCCCCGCAGGGTGGTGTCGGTCACCGGCGAGCGCTCACCGAACATCCACGGGGTGAAGATGAGCTTGCGCGATCCCGCCGGGACCCCGGCGACGACCTCGTCGAGCACGGCGAAGATCTCCATCCCTCCGCCGGCCCGCTCCCATTCCTCCCTGCGGCCCAGCTGTTCGGCGAACCACTTCAGGCAGGCGCCGGCGGTCTCGGTCTCCCCGATCATCAGGAAGGATTCGGGGTCGGCGGAGGCGATGGGGGCGATGCCGTACCTGCTCAGCCCCTTGGGCTTGGCCACGCTGATGCACAGCCAGCCCGAGGTGCCGATGTTGACGTGGGAGTCCCCCTCCCCCAGGGCGCCCGAGCCGGTGGCGGCGGCGGGCACGTCCCCCATGCCCCCGATGACCGGGAGGCCCGGGCGCAGCCCCATCGACCTGGCCGCATCCTCGTTGAGCACCCCCACCACCTCCACCGACTTCTTGACCGGCGGCAGCTTGTCCAGGGGGATGCGCAGCAACCGCGAGAAGAGGGGGGACCAGTCCCGGGTCTTGTTGTCCAACAGGCCGGTGGTGGCGGCGTTGCTCTGGTCGATGATGTAGTTGCCGGTGGAGCGGTAGACCAGGTAGCCGTTGACGTCCAGGATGACGCGGGCGCGCTGGTAGACCTGGGGCTCCTCCTCGCGCAGCCACATGTGCTTGCAGATGACGTCCTTGCCCGAGGGCACCGCCCCGGCCACCCTGGCCACCACGGCCTCCCCGCCCATGCGCCTGACCAGGCGGCAGGCCTGCTCGCCGGCGCGCGAGTCCATCCAGATGATGGCCGGGCGCAGGGGCAGGCCGGCTTCGTCCATCGGCAGCACCCCCAGCATCTGGGTGGCATAGCCGATGCCCAGTACCTCCGCGGGGTCGGTGCCGTTCTCCTCCATGAGCTTGCGGGTAGACTCGGTCACCGCCCTCCACCAGTCCTCCGGGTCCTGCTCCGCCCATCCCGGCTGGCAGTAGTCGGTCTCGTAGGGCTCGAAGCGGTAGGAGATTATCCTGCCTTCCAGGTCGGTGAGGACGGCCTTGCTACCCCCCGTGCCCACGTCGTGGCTGATGACGTACTTACCCCCCATATACTACCCCCTCTTCCCTCATCTGCTTGTTCGACGCCCGCAGGAACATCAGGCATATCTCCATCCCCCGGCGCAGGTCGAAGGAGCCGGGGTCCTCCAGCCACTGGATCTCCATGCCCTCCACCAGCCCCAGCAGGATGCAGGCCAGGTAGTAGGGGTCGACCGGCGGCAGCGTCCCCTCCTCGATGCCCTGGCGGACGATCTTCTCCAGGAGGGCCTTGGCGCGCTCGCCGTAGCCGTGGAGCAGTTCGACGTACTCGCCGGAGAAGGCCTCCAGCTCCTCGGCCCGCATCTTCCAGGAGAGCTTGCAGTAGTCGCGTTCGCGGTGGTAGAGCTCCACCATCTCCGAGCCCATCCAGGCGATCCTCTCCAGCGCCGTGCCCTCCCGGCGGGCGGCCTCCTCCACCAGGGCCAGCGTCTCCTCGTGCATCTGCCTGATGAGGGAGAAGTACAGCTCCTCCTTGGACCGCCAGTACCAGTAGAGGGTGCCCTTGCCGTAGCCTGCCGCCATGGCTATCTCGGCCATGGTGGCCTTGTGAAAGCCCTTGACGGAGAATACCTTGAGCGCGGCCCGCTTGAACTCCCTTTCCCGCAGGTCCTTCACGGGATTGTTCCTGATGCCCAGGGACTTGGCCACCGACCGCTCCTTCGCCACTAGACCAACCGGTCGGTCTAAGCTTATCGCACCGCCCTCCCCCCGTCAAACGCAATCCGGGGTCAGTCGTTCATGCCGCGCCACACGGCACCACGGAAGGATGAAAACGTCGCATTTTCAGAGCAGGCCCCAAATTCACTTTTTCGTTCGTCTAACGCCAAACCGGCAGGCTGGCTGAGAAAAAGTGAATTTGGGGCCTGAGAGCCTGTCGCACAAACCCCGGCAATATCAGCA
>CAZETE010000049.1:0-16776 GCA_964515075.1 uncultured Actinomycetota bacterium
ACCAGCACCCAGGTCTCGAAGCCCTCTCCGGTGCACCCTTCGGCCAGGTACCAGGAGGGCGCCGCCCTCCAGCCGATGACGAAGCGGGAGAGGGAGGAGACCTCGCCGGTGATGGTGTTGGCGGCGGCGTCCAGGCTCTTGGTCACGTCCACCCAGCCCCCGCCCTCCTCGTGCAGCATCCTCAGGCTGGTCTCGGGCACGGTGAGCGCGCCCTCATCGTATGGGAGGGTCACCAGGATGGCCCCGGCATAGGTGGCGGTGGTGGTGATGTCGTAACAGCTTCCCCCCAGGATGTGGAAGTTGGCCACGCTGGGGTCAGGCTGTAGGGCGGCGGCGGTGTCGCCCCCGCCGCTCACGCTTTCAAAGCCCACTCCCACGCCGCCGCCGAGGTCCACCTCCACCTCCGTGCCGGGCGGGGTGTTTCCGCCGCCCCCTCCTGAGGTGACGTGAAATCCCGCGGGGAGGGTCGCACCCTGAGTGTCCTGGTTGGTGACCACCACGTCCCAGGCCCCCACGGCGGCGCCCGCTGGGATGGCCAGGCTGCAGGTTATCCTGTCCGGGCTCTCCACCGTTACCCCGCTGGCCGTGATGTCCGCCTGGCCCGCCTTCTTCAGCTTGACCGTGGGCGTGCCCCAGAAACCGCTCCCCGCCAGGTCGGTGACGGCGACCGTGCTCCCCCGCTCCCCGGAATCAGGGGAGATGCCGGTCACCGTGGGAGGCGGGTTTGGGCTGGTGACGGCAAATCCCCCGGCGAGGGTCGCACCCTGAGTGTCCTGGTTGGTGATCACCACGTCCCAGGCCCCCACGGCGGCGCTCGCCCGTATGGCCAGGCTGCAGGTTATCCTATCCGGGCTCTGCACCGTTACCCCGCTGGCCGTGATGTCCGCCTGGCCCGCCTTCTTCAGCTTGACCGTGGGCGTGCCCCAGAAACCGCTCCCCGCCAGGTCGGTGACGGCGACCGTGCTCCCCTGCTCCCCGGAATCAGGGGTGATGCCGGTCGCCGTGGGCGCCGGCAGGGCCCCGGTCACCATGAAGCCTCCGGCGAGGGTGGCCTCCTGTCCGTCCGGGTTCTTCACGTGCACGTCCCAGGGCCCCGAATCCGCTCCAGCGGGCAGGTCGAACTGGTAACGGACCCTGGTGTCGCCGGAAATCCCAGTGATCGTGCCCTCGATGTCGGGCTGACCGGCCCTGCTCAGCCATGCCGAGGGGTAAGCGGGGCGGGCCTCCCAGAAGCCGCTTCCGTTGATATCCACTTGCACGCCCTGCGTGCCCCTCTCGGCGAAGCCGGGGCTGGTGGAGGTGACGGTGGGCGGCGGCATGGGGTCCATGACCCTGAACCCGCTGTTGAGCGTGTTATTGCGACCATCGAAGTTCATGATGTACACATTCCATTTGGCGAGGGAGGCGTCCGCCGGGAGGGCGAATCTGCAAGAGGCATGGTAGAGGTCATGCACCACGACATCGGTGGCCGTGATCTCCGCCCCTCCCGTCTGGAGCTTGATGGTCGGCTTGTCCCCATCCGCCTCCCAGAAGGCGTATCCCCGCAGTTCGACGTCTACGTCACCTCCGCGTATGCCCCAGCTGGGGGTGACGGTTTCGATCTTCGGATAGGGATAGATGACCATGAACGTCGATAACGAGGTCACCCGCCCGGTGATGATATTGTTATCCCTGTCGATATCGTGTGTAACATCCTCCCATCCGCTGCCTGCATCGTGGAACATGCGGAACGCCCTCTCGTCCCTCCCACTATCGTCATAAGGGAAGCTCGCCTCCGCCTCTCCCGCGAAGGAGGCGCTGGTGGAGATGTCCACGCATTTGACGGGCCTGTGGTAGCTGAACTCCCCGCCGGAGGGGGCCGTGGCGGACGACTTGACGGTGTTTCCCGCCGCGGTCACGCTCTCGAAAGTGATGGTGTCGCCGCCCCCCAGGTCCACGCTGACGCCGCTACCCACCCTGGTGTTCGCCTGCACCAGGCGCAGCACGGTGCCCTTCTCCCCCACCGCCCAGGCGTGGGTGGCGTCCACGGCACAGACGCCCTTCAGCTTCTGGGTAGACGGATTGTACATGCGCTCCCAGGTCGTGCCGCCGTCGCTGGTCTTGATGATGACCCCGGAGTCCCCCACCGCGAAGGCCGTGGTGGTGCTCAGGGCGCTGATGGCAAAGAGCTCTTTGCCGCCGGCGGCGGACGGCGAGGAGACCTCCCAGCTCTCCCCTCCGTCGGTGGTCCTCAATACGGCTCCGCCTCCCGCCGCCCAGACGGTGTCTTCGTCCACCGTGCAGCAGCTATGCAGCGCCGGGAGCGTGCCGGACGGGGTCTTATCGACCCAGCCCCCCGCGCCGTTGTAGCGGAGTATCTTGCCGTTCGTCCCCCCGCCCGCCGCCCAGACCGTCGGCCCGCTGCGGGAGATATCTTCGATCGTGGGCCCGTAGATCTGGGCGGTCCAATTCAGTCCCTTGTCCACCGTGTAATGGATGTGCCCGTTTCCGCCGTAAAACCCCCCCTGCCAGGCGTTGTTTTCGCCCGTGGCCTCCAGGGCGTACATCCAGATCGGGGCACTCGCGTAATCCCAGTGCTCGCCCCCGTCGGCGGTGACGGCCACGCCACGCTGCACGCTGCCCGCCCAGACGACCTCATCGTTCACCAGCGAGATCGTGGTTGTCGAGCCGAAACCGGCAGCCAGGCCGATGACCGTCCAGCTGTCCCCGTAGTCTGTGGTCTTGAGCACCTTGCCCGGATCGTCGTCGACCACGGCGTAGGCGGTGCCCTGGCTTGCCGCCTCTATCTTGCACACGGTCAGGTTGGAGAAGCCGCCCGGAGCGCAGGGCTCCCAGACCTCGGCCGGGACGTCTGCGGCCAGCGCCTCCCTTCCGCCCCCTCCGGGCAGCGGCACGCCCGCGGCGAGCAAGAGGAGCGGGAGCAGCGCCGCTATCAGGACCGCCGCACGCCGCAAGGTGTTCTTCGCTCCAGGGGTGTTTCTCATTTCCATCCTCCTTCAGCTGTTCCTCGAATACGCCGACGGGAGACCGCACACAAAAGTCCCGAAAAGGTCCTGTATGAACTCATCTGCCCATATGCATTGCAGCGAAGATGCATCTGCAACCCATCTGCACCTCCCGGTAGCTAATTCAATACCCTGAATTAAATCCGGTAGAATGTAAAATCCCTGACATCTATTTTCATAATGAGTACGTGCCGTGTCAACCGTTCGGCCCTGCTGCTCGTCCACCATGGCAAAGGCGTTCTGGGGACTGCGGCCCAGGTTGGAGACGATTAAGCCGACCCTCGGCAGCGGCTCCAGCCGGTGCCACTCCATCCCGGCCGCCACCCTCCCGGGCCTATCCCAGGAGGCGGCCCGGTGGGGGAAGTCATGACAGAAGACCCGGGGATTTCTTCGGAGGCCTTCCTGCCGGTCGGCTGAGCGGATGCTCGACGTGCCCTTCCGGCCTTCGGGCCCTTGCGGGCCGCATGGCCCGGAGGACTCCCTTTCTCTTCCGGGCAACCGTAGATGTCCGGCGAGGCGAAGGCGGCGTCGCCTCGATGGTGGGGCCTTTTGGCTGAGTCCCTATGCCTTTCGGCCACGGGTTCTCAAGGCTCCCGCCAGCCGCTGGAGGAGTGGACGCTGCCGGGGCGCAGGACCGCTGTCCCGCAGTCGTCTTGCCGGCGCACCCTTCGGCGAAGCGCCACCGCCGGGCCGGCATGGACCGACCGGCGCAAGAGGCCGGCCGGGTCGCGGCGCTGCTTCCCGGCCCTTCCTTCCGCGGGCAGCCCCGCCGCCGCCTCGGCCAGCCCCGGCACCTCATCCAGCTCTCTTGCCGCCGGCAGTCCGGCGTCGGCGGTCGCCCCGGCGCCCCGGGATCCCAGCCTGATGCTTCCGCCGAAAACCGGCCCCTTCGCCTCGTTTTCCGCCTCACCCATGGCCTTATCGCTCCTTGGCGTGGTTGATCGATGATAAACTTCGTAGCGATGAGGCATCAGGCGATATGAGCAAGGAATCCTTGAGATTTCATATGATCTTTCCGGGTTAAGGGCGACGGGGAGGCGGCATGGCGGAGCGCAGGCATGAGCTGGACTGGCTGAGGGCACTGGCGGTGCTCCTGCTCATCTACTTCCACTCGGCCCGCGTCTTCGACGACTGGGACTTCTACGTCAAGAACCCCGTCCTCAACCGGGCCTCCTCCACCTTCGTGTCGTTCGTAGACCTCTGGTTCGTGCCGCTCTTCTTCTTCATCGCCGGGGCGGCCACCTGGTTCGCCCTGTCCCGGCGGAGCGGGAAGGAGTACGCGAAGGAGCGGTCCCTGCGCCTGTTGGTCCCCCTCGCCTTCGGGATGGTGGTGCTCATCCCGCCCCAGGTCAGGGCGGTCTGCCTGCAGGGCCCGGACCTGCCCCACGGCTGCTGGAGTTTTCTCGACCTCTACTTCACCTCGCCCTGGCTCACCGAGGTGGTCGCCGGCCGGGTGGAAGGCGCCAAGATCGTGGGCTACACGCTGGAGACCGGGCAGCTCTGGTTCATCGCCTACCTCTTCGTCTTCTCCATGGCCTGCCTGCCGCTGTTTCAGTGGTTAAAGGGGGAGAAGGGCAGGCGCTCCGTGGACCGCCTGGTCCGCTCCTTCCATCACCGCGGGTCTTTCTTCCTCCTCTCCCTGCCCATCGTGGCCTACGACATCTGGCCGGACATGGATCAGTCGCTCTACCGGCTCTGCCACGTCTTTCCCTTCGTCTACGGCTTCGCGCTCTATTCCGACGAGCGCCTGGCGGCCTACTTAGACAGGTACCGCGCGACCGCCCTGGCCATGGCCACCGCCTTCTCCTGCGCCTACGCGGCCATCTACCTGTCGGGGAGCATCCCCGCCCACTACGACGGGTTCGGCTACCTGTGCATAGCGACCCTGCGCGCCTTTGCCACCTGGTTCTGGCTCATCGCCATCGTGGGTTACGGGCGCAGGTTCCTCAACTTCACCAACGGGGTGCTGGAGTACGCCAGCCGGGGGTCCTACCCCTTCTACATCCTGCACCAGACGGTCATCGTGCTCCTCGCCTACGAGGTGGTGCAGTGGAAGGCCGGGACGGCCTGGAAGTACCTCTTCCTCACCACCGCGTCGCTGGGCGTCACCCTGCTCGCCTACGATGTGCTGGTGCGCCGCACCCGCGCCACGCGCTTCCTCTTTGGCATGAAGTGAGGACGGCGTCAGGTGCGGATGAGCAGCACCGGGACCTCGGCGCGCATGAGCACCCCCTTGACCGTCTCGGCCAGGTTCTCCCGCAGCAAGCCCCGCCAGCTCAAGGCGATGACGTCCTCTCCCTCCTCCATGGCGAAGCGCAGGGCCACCGCGTCCGGCCGGCCCCGCCGGTGGAAGAGGCGCAGCTGCGCGTCGGGGTGGAGGTAGGTGTAGAAGCGGTAGAGGAACTCCTCGCTCCAGGCCGGCCAGTCGTACTGGGGGTGGTCGAGGTAGCGGGGGCTGGTGAAGGCCCCCACCTCCAGGGGCGGTTTCTTGCGGGCGGTGGCGATGTGCAGGATGTCCAGGTCGGCCCGCATCTCCTGGGCCAGCGCGAAGACCTGCTTGATGACGCAGTCCGCCAGGGGGGAGCCCTCCAGGGGAACCAGCACCCTGGAGGGGCGCCACTCCGGGCCGGGCAGCTCGCGCATGGCGGCGCGGATGACCATCACCGGGAAGGTCGAGCGGCGCATGAGGTCGAGGGCCGTCTGTCCGGCCACCTTGGCGGGGTCGTTGGTGTGCCCCTGGCCGGACATGACGATCATCCGGGCGCCGACCGAGGCGGCCAGGTCGAGGATGGCCCCCGCCACCTCTCCCCGCACCTGGTGCAGGACGAAGTCCTCCTCCATGGGGGCTATCTGCAGCTGGCGGATGAGGCGGTGGTCGGGCATGGACTGGTCGGCGACGTGCACCACGTGCAGCACCCCGTCCAGGATGCGCGCCAGGGCCCGGGCTGCCCCGAAGGCGGTGGCGGAGGCGGCCGAGCCGTCCAGGGGCAGGACCAGGGCGGGGCGCGGCTTGGCCTCCATCAGCCGCCACCCGCTTCCTCGAAGCCCCCCCAGGCCTCGCCGGACCACTCCGACACGTAGCGGGACCCGGTCCGCATCCTGAGCGCCGGCCCGCCCATGACGCCCACCTCCACCGCCAGGCCTTCCGGCCCCGAGACCGTCAGGGTTACGCTGCGGCCGCGGCGGACGTCGAAGTCCAGCCAGGCGCCGCGCCAGGTCAGCGAGAACTCCAGCCGGCGCCAGCGCGCGGGCAGGCGCGGGTCGACGAAGAGCCCCGCCTCCCAGGCGCGCACCCCCGCGAAGCCCATCACCAGCAGCTGCCACAGGCCCCCCAGGGCGGCGGCGTGCACTCCCCCGGCGGCGTTGCCCATGTTGTCGGCGAGGTCGATGGTGCCCGCCTTGCGCAGGTATCCCAGGGCCTCGCGGGTCATCCCCAGCCGCGCCGCCACCAGGCCGTAGATGGCGGGGGAGAGGGAGGAGTCGTGGGAGGTGCGCAGGTCGTAATAGAGGAAGTTCTTCCGCACCGTCTCCTGCGAGAAGCAGTCCTCCAGCAGGTAGAGGGCCATGACCACGTCGGCCTGCTTGACCAGCCGGGAAGCCGCGGTGCGCTCCCTGCCCAGGATGGTGTCGAGGGCGGCGGTGCGCGGCTCGTAGCGGCGGACGTCGATGTCCTCCAGGTCGAAGTAACCGGTGAACTGCTCGAGCACCCCTCCTCCGTCCCGCCCGCAGCCGTGCATGCGGCCCGCCACGCCGCTCCAGGCCTCCGGCTCCTCGGGGGACAGCTCGATCCTCTCCGCAAGCGACGCCAGGGCCTCCGGACGGTGCTCCTCCAGGTAGCGCACCGCCTTTGCGGCATGGCGCAGGTTGTAGGCGGCCATCAGGTTGGTGTAGAGGTTGTCGTCTACCTCCTCGTGGAACTCGTCCGGCCCTTCGACTCCCAGGATGTGGAAGAGCCCGTCCTCCCCCTCTTCCACCCGGCTGGCCCAGAAGCGCGCCGTCTCCACCAGGATCTCCGCGCCCGCCTCCGCCAGGAAGTCCTCGTCCAGGGTGGCGTTCCAGTAGGCCCATACCCCGTAGGCGACGTCCGCGGTGATGTGCTGCTCGCGCGGCCCGGAGAGGATGGGGATGACCTCTCCGGTGGGGGAGAGGGCGGCGGGCGGGGTCATCTCCAGGCCGTCGCCGGTGGATTCCCAGGCGTACTGGGCCCCCGCGTAGCCGTTGCGCGCCGCGTTGGCCCGGGCCCCGTTCAGGGTGTGGTAGCGGTACATGATCATGGCCCGCGCCGTGGGCGGATGGGAGAAGACGAAGAAGGGCAGGATGAACATCTCCGAGTCCCAGAAGATATGCCCCTTGTAGATGGGGCCGGAGAGGGCGCGCGCCCCGATGGAGACGCGCTCGTTCGCGGCGTTGCCGGCGGCGATGAGGTGGTAGGCGGCGAAGTTGGCCCAGAGCTGCGCGTCAGGGTCCCCGGTGATGCGCACCGCCGCCGTCTTCCACCGCTCCTCCCATGCCGCCATGTGCTCCAGCAGCAGTTCCTCGAAGTCGCGCCCCGCCAGCTCTCGGGAGTGCGCCGCGGCCGCCTGCACGGCGTCCACCCCGTCCAGGGAGGTGAAGATGGAGACGAGTTTCTCCACCGTGACCTCCTGGGCGATCATGCCGATCCAGCGCCAGCGCTCCAGCACGGTCAGGTCGTCCATGCGGTAGGAGTGCTCCGGCTCCACGAAGCCCTCGGTCACGCGGCTGTGCTGGGACATCGCCGCGTCGACCAGGGTGAAGAGGGTCTGGGCGCGCAGGTGCACGCCCCGCCCGCCCGCGCCGTCGCCGCCGGTCACCTTGTCCACCCTGTGCAGGGGAGGGACGCTGCGCGGGTTGAGGCGGAGGCCGGTCTCCACCCGCAGCTCTCCCCGGTAGTTGCGGGGGATGACGGTGACCCGCAGGGCCAGGGCGTGGGGATCGGCCAGGGAGGCGAAGTGGAGGTAGAGCACCCGCGTCACCCGGTCGGTGATGTCCTCGTAGGTCAGCTCCCGGAAGAGCAGCCCCTTGCGCATGTCCAGCACCCGCCGGTGTTCCACGATGTTCTTGCGCTTCATGCGCATGCGCTCGTCGTCCACGAAGATGCGGGTGAAGAGCCAGTCCGGGAAGACCAGTATCTCCTCCGGCGAGCGCTGGCTGCGCCGGTCGAAGACCCCGGCCACCAGGGTGGCGGGGGTGGAGGCCTCGTCCTGCTCGGGCAGGGAGCCCCGCGTGCCCAGGTAGCCGTTGCCCACGGTGAAGATGGATTCCACCTCGCGCTCCCGCAAGGGGTTGAATCCCTCTTCCGCGATGAGGAAGGTGGGGTCCTGCGTGGGCAGGAAGAGCCGGTGCAGCTCGGCCTGTCTTTTCACAATGCGCAGGAACTCCTCCGGGCCGCCCCCCAGGTGCTCCACCTCACCGGGCACGCCGTTGGGCTCCCTGCCCACCGAGACGTAGGTTACGCCCTCCGCCCCGGGCAGGACCATGCGGAAGTCGGATCCCTCGAACCCGGCGACGGGCCCGAACTCGTCGCCCAGCACCAGGACGCGGGAGTAGGGGATGTTGCGCCGTTCGGCGATGTCCTTGAGAATCCAGCGGAGGCTGTCGGACTTGTCGGTCAGGCCCACTTCGATGTGCTTGACGTCCGAGGTGATGCGGGGGTCGGCCAGGCCCGCCTTGCGCGCGCAGCGTTCCGCCGCCTCGTAGGCGCCGCGGATGCCCGCTGAGTAGCCGCCCGAGCGCAGGCGCCTCTCGGTCTCCTTGAGCAGCTTGGAGATCTGTGACTTGGGGGGGTCGGGCCATTCCGGGATGAGGTCGATCTTGCGGCGGTTGAGGCGGTTGTAGACGATGTCGATGGTGACGCCGGAGGCCCCTTCCACCTCGGCCTTGACGGCTTCGGCGGTGCTGTCCAGGGCCAGGTTCTCCTCGTCCGTGGCTTCCCTCTGATGCAGGAGGAAGAGCTCGGCGCGGGCGTCGAAGCCGAAGACCTCCGAGCCGCGGTTGGTGCAGACGTAGAGGTTGCGCTTGCCGGGGCCGGTGATGTGGCAGGAGAACTGGCGCTCGATGTTGGCGAAGTTGGTGCCGGTGACCACCACCACGAAGACGTCCATCTCCAGCAGCTCTTCCAGGGCGCGAGCCACCGGACGGGCGTCGGCAGCGCGGTCCTTCACCGCCGTACCGTCCCAGTCGAGGACCAGTATGCGGTATGCCTTATTCTGCATAACCAGAGTATATCACGCGCCTGCACCGGCAAAATCCCGCCACGGCCCCGTACCCGATACGACCAACCGCAATCCGGGGTCAGGCCCCAAATTCACTTTTTCTCCGACGAGCGCAATTTGGGGCCTGACCCCGGATTGCGGGATGGGGCGGTGGAAAACCCGGGCGGGCTGTGAAACAATGAAAAGGCAGCCACGCGCAAGCCCGTCCGCTCGAGGAAAGGAGAGCGTCATGGTCCTCTTCAATCCCCAGCAGCCCGACTGGGAATTCCCCGACGCCCGGGACGCCAAGCTGATCTCGGACACCGTCGCCTTCTTCGAGCGCAAGGGGAGGGGCAGGACCAAGAAGGACGACCACGAGCGCGTCTGGTACCGCGACTTCCTCGACTTCCAGGCGGGCGCGGGGCTCTTCGCCACCCTGCTCACCCCGGCCGGCTGCGGGGGGCCGGACTCCCGCTGGGACACCTGGCGCAACTGCGCCTGCAACGAGGCGCTCTCCTTCTACGGGCTGGCCTACTGGTACACCTGGCAGGTCTCCATCCTCGGTCTCGGACCCATCTGGATGAGCCCCAACGAGCCCGTGAAGCGCCGGGCGGCCGAGCTGCTGAAGGAGGGCGGCATCTTCGCCTTCGGCCTCTCGGAGAAGGAACACGGGGCCGACCTCTATTCGACCGAGATGTCCCTGCAGCCGCTGGGGGAGGGGAAGTACCTGGCCAACGGGCGCAAGTACTACATCGGCAACGCCAACGAGGCCGCCATGGTCTCCACCTTCGGCAAGTTCGCCGACTCCGGGGACTACGTCTTCTTCGCGGTGGGCGACCGCAACCCCCGGTTCGAGGTGGTCAAGAACGTCGTGGCCACCCAGAACTTCGTAGCCGAGTACGCCCTCAACGACTACCCCGTCAGCGACGCGGAGATTCTGGAGCGGGGCCGCGACGCCTGGGACGCCGCCCTGAACACGGTGAACGTGGGCAAGTTCAACCTGGGCTGGGCCTCCATCGGAATATGCACCCACGCCTTCTACGAAGCCGTCGACCACGCCGCCAACCGGGTGCTCTACGGCAAGCGCGTAACCGACTTCCCCCACGTCCGCCGGCTCTTCGTCGACGCCTTCACCCGCCTGGCGGCCATGCGCGTCTTCGCCCTGCGCGCCATCGACTACATGCGCTCGGCCTCGCCGGAGGACCGGCGCTACCTGCTCTATAACCCCATGGTCAAGATGAAGGTGACCACCCAGGGCGAGGAGGTCATCAACCTGCTGTGGGACGTCATCGCGGCCAAGGGCTTCGAGGGCGACACCTACTTCGAGATGGCTGCCCGGGACATCCGCGCCCTGCCCAAGCTGGAGGGGACGGTGCACGTGAACATGGCCCTGATCATGAAGTTCATGCCCAACTTCTTCTTCAATCCGGGCCGCTTCCCGGTGATCGGCAAGCGGGACGACGCTGCGGACGACGCCTTCCTCTTCCGGCAGGGCCCCACCAAGGGGCTGGGGGGCATCCAGGCGCACGATTTCAATCTGGCTTACGACAGCGTCAGCCTGCCCAACACGGCCGTCTTCCGCGAGCAGGTCGAGGCGCTCAAAGGGATGCTGCTCACGGCGGGGCCCGGCGAGGGGCAGCGGCGGGACATCGACTTCCTGCTCACCCTGGGGGAGCTCTTCACCCTGGTGGCCTACGGGCAGCTGATCATCGAGAACTGGGCCATCCTGGGCCTCGAGGACGCCCTGCTCGACCAGGTCTTCGACTTCATGGTGCGCGACTTCTCCGCCTACGCCCTGCAGCTCTATTCCAAGGCCTCCTCCACGCCGGAGCAGATGGATGCCTGCCTGAGGATGATCCGCAAGCCGGTGCTGGACGCCGACCGCTTCGAACATGTCTTCGCGGACTACGTATACGCATTGAAGGGCGCCTACGCCTGGAACGACTAGGCTTGCGGGGAACGCCCCTCCGGGATTCGCCTTCCCGGAAGCTGCTGGTGTGCAAGCGGGCTCTGCCCGAAGGAAGGGAAAGGAGAGGAGAAGGAGATGCCCACCATCTATCTTGACGGCCCGCCCGTCGCCGACCTGGACCGCAAACGCCGGGCGGTTAAGGAGATCACCGAGGCGGCCTCGCGTTACTACGGGATCCCCGGGGAGGCCATGGTGGTGATCATCAAGGAGAACCCGCCGGAGAACGTGGGGCTGGCGGGCCGGCTGCTGGCCGACCGGCAGCGGGAGGGTTAGCCCCGCCGCCGGCCCCGCTCCGCGCCGGGTCCGGCCGGTCGAAGATCAAGCGGGCAGGTGGCAGATCCCGGCCACCCTCTCCACCCCCAGGACGAAGGCGATGCCCTTCCCCGGACGGTCGAGGTCGGCCTCCCGCACGATGGCCTTGAGGACCTTGTCGGCCTTGCTCCTATCCACCAGGGTCAGGACCAGTTCCTTCTCGGGCTCCACCGGTATGCCCAGCAGCCTGGCCTTCTCGTGCACCCCGCTGCCGCGGCCGAAGAGGATGGTCCCCCCCTCGGCGCCGGCGCCGAGGGACGCGTCGACGACGAGGTCCGCCCTCCCCCTGTCGACGATGGTGATGATCAGGTCGTGCGGCCTGTCCGGCACTTCCTCCATGGCGGCTCCCTCCTTCCCGGTCCCGGCCTCCTCCCCCTCCCCCGCGTTCCCGGCCCGGTGGGCTATGCCTTCGACGCCCTTGACCCCGGCGACGAAGGCCACCCCCTTCCCGGGCTTTTCCATCCCGCAGCTGGCGAGGGCGGAGTCGAGCACCGCGCCCGCCCGCCCCTCTTCCACCAGAGTCAGGACCACCTCGTTCTCCCGCGCCAGGGGGATCCCCAGCAGCGACCTGGCGTCGCGTGCCGCGGTGCCTTCGCCGAAGAGGACGGTGCCGCCTTCCGCGCCCGCCCGCAGGGTGGACCTGACCAGCTTCCTCGCCCCGCCGCGGTTGACGACGGAGAACAGCGCCTTGTACTTCATCATCCCCTCTCCTTTCCCTCTGCCCTCTCCCTGCTGGCGTAGAGGAGCCCCAGGAAGAGGGTGGCCAGGATGGGGGCCAGGGCCACCATGGCGATCATCCCGAAGCCCTCCGTAAGGGGGTCCCTGCCCTCGACGGCCGTGGCCACGCCGATCACCACGGCCAGGATGAGGGTAACGGTCATGGGGCCGGTCGCCACCCCTCCCGAATCGAAGGCGATGGCGATGAAATTGTGCTTGGACCAGCCGGCCAGCAGGAAAGCCAGCAGGTATCCGGGGACCACGAACCAGGCCAGGGGCCATCCGTAGATTATGCGCGCCATGGAAAGGGCGACGGAGACGGCCACTCCCAGGGAGAGCACGTAGAGCAGGAGGCGGCGGGGGATGTTGCCGGCAGAAGCCCGCTCGACCTCCTCGACCATGATGCGCACGGCCGGCTCGGCGAAGACGGCCACGAAGCCCAGCACGAAACCGAGGGGGACCAGGGCCCAGACGCGCAGGCTTTCCCCCAGCTCGACCCCGACGGCCTCCCCCACCGGCATGAACCCCGCGTACACCCCCTGCAGGAAGAGGACCAGGCCGGCGTAGGTGAGGGCCAGCCCCTTGAGCACGCCGGCCACCTTGCGCCACGGCAGCTTGAGAAAGAGGGCCTGCGAGGCCAGGAAGAGGATGGCCATGGGCAGGAGGGCCAGGGCCACCTCCAGCATGACGCAGCGGAGCCCCTCCAGCGAGGGCAAGCCGCTCATCCGTAGACCACCCCCAGCAGCATCACGCCCAGGATGGGACCGGTGGAGGCCAGGGCCACCAGGCCGAAGCCCTCACCGGAGGCGCTCCTGCCCCGCAGCACCGACGAGATGCCCATGCCCAGCGCGAGGATGAAGGGCACGGTGACGGGACCGGTGGTCACCCCCCCGGCGTCCAGGGCCAAGGGAAGGTACTTCCCCGGGGTGACCAGGGACAGGAGGGCGATCATCGCGTACCCTCCCAGCAGCAGGTAGAGCAGGGGCCACCCCCTGATGATGCGCACTAGCCCCAGCACCACGTAGAGCCCCACGCCCACGGCCACCGCCGCGATGAGCAGCCCCTTGGGCACGGCCCCCTCGGAGATGATGTCGGCGTGGGTGGCCAGGACGCGCACGTCGGGCTCGGCCGCGGTGGCGAAGAGTCCCAGGAGGAACCCGAAGAGGGCCGTCAGCCAGACCTTTCCCGTCCTGGGCAGCGCCGCCCCGATCAGCTCACCGATGGGGAGCAGCCCCCACCGGGCTCCCAGCAGGAAGAGGAACAGGCCGCTCGATACCATGAACGCCCCGGTGAGGAAGCGGAAGTAGGCCTCGAAGGGGAGTTTGAGCAGGGTGAACTGGAGGACGGTGACGACCGCGGCCAACGGCGCCACGGCGCAGGCCACCTCCACCAGGACCTTTCTCGGGTACTGCACGCTCAGCCGCCTCCCGGGCGGGGGCGCGGAGCAGGGGACGGGCGTCCGGCCCGGGAGCCCGCGTCCCCGGCTTTCCGCCGGCGCCGCTCCGCCCCTGCCCTGCCGGCCGGGGCTTTCCCTTCCCCGGGGGCTCCCGGAAGGGCCCGGCGGAGGAGGGCGCCCGCCGCCGCCACGTCCGCGCGTCTCATCCCGCTTCCCTCCGACCTCTCACCGGCACGTACGGCTATACTCTCCGACTTGGCCCACGCTTTGTCAAATCAAGCTCTTCCCCGCGCCCGCCCCGACGGACCGGCCGCTCGACCGTCCCGTCCGCCCGCGCGGCGGCCTGCCTTGACAGCCGCGTCCCGGGCGCTATCATGGAAACAGGAAAACGGAAACGAGTATTTGAGTTTCCAGGGGACGGCTGAGGGGGCAATGGCGGAGCGGCGATCGGACCCCAGGGACGGGATGATCCTGGACGAGGCGGAGCGGATGGCGGTGGGCCGCGGCTACCGGCGCTTCAACCTGGACGACCTGGCCCGCGGCCTGCGGGTGAGCAAGAAGACCCTCTACGCCAGTTACCCCTCCAAGGAAGAGCTCTTCTTCGCCGCCCTCAACCGGCGGGCCAGCCGGCTGCTGCGCCGGCTGAAGGAGGTCCTGGCCTCGGACGCCAGCGCGCGGGACAAGCTCTACCTGGCCAGTGGCCTGGTGGTGCGGGACCTCTCCGAGCTGGACGTCTCCCTCATGCGCGACCTGGAGGAACTCTTTCCCGATTTCTACGTGGTCTCCCAGGGCTTCTTCCGCCAGCTAACCCGGTACATCTCGGCCATCCTGGAGGAGGGAGCGCGGCGGGGGGAGTTCCGTGAGGGCATCAGCCCGGTGCTGCTGACCCGGCTCTTCCAGGGCATCGGCGATTACCTGGGCGACCGCGAGTTCCTGGAGCGCAACCGGCTGAACATGGAGAAGGTCTACACGGGGACCATGGACCTCTTGGTGCGGGGGATCCTGAAGTGAGGAGGGGACGAGGCGCCCGCCGGGGCTGAGGGCACGGAGGGCGGCAAGAACGGACGGCGGCAAGAACGGAGGGCGGTGCGGCATGCGAGTGGATTACCTGAAGCTGGAGGAGGCCTACCGGGCCTGGGCCGGGGAGAGGGTCCGCCTTGAGGAGCGCGAGCCGGAATACGTGACCGACGCGGGCATCCCGATCAAGGACCTCTACACGCCCCTGGACGTCAAGGACCGCGACTACCTCGAGGACGTGGGCCTTCCCGGGCAGCCCCCCTTCACCCGGGGCATCCACCCCAACATGTACCGGGGAAGGCTCTGGACCATCCGGCTCTTCTCCGGCTTCGGCACGCCGGAGGAGACCAACGCGCGCTGGAAGCTCCTCTACCGCGAGGGGGAGACCGGCTTCTCCGCCGCCTGCGACAACCTCACCACCCTGGCGCTGGACCCCGACCGCTTCCCGGGCATCGAGGCGGAGGTGGGCAAGGAGGGGGTGCCGGTCTACTCCATCCGGGGGATGGAAGCGCTCATCGACGGCCTGCCCATAGATGAGATGAGCGTGGCCCTGGTGGTCACGCCCATGGCCGCCCCGGCCATCACCGCCTGCTACCTCAACCTGGCCGACCGGGCGGGCATCCCCCGCGAGGCGCTGCAGGGGACCACCCAGAGCGACCTGGTCACCTCCAGCCTGGCCATCATGCCCTGGGGCGCGGTGGCGCCGGAGCACATGCTCAAGCTCACCTGCGACCTCATCGAGTACACCATCTGCCGCCGGGAGGTGCCGCGCTGGAACCCGGTCAACTTCACCACCTACAATTACCGCGAGGGGGGCATCGACGCGGTGCAGGAGATCGCCCTGGGGCTGGCCGCCGCGGTGGCCCACATCGAGGAGCTGCTCAGCCGGGGCTGGAAGATCGACGACTTCGTCCACCGGCTGGCCTTCCACCTCGCCGCCCACAGGGACTTCTTCGAGGAGATCGCCAAGTACCGGGCGGCGCGCAAGCTGTGGTGGCGGCTGCTCAAGGAGCGCTACCGGCCGGAGAACCCCCGCGCCTACCACTTCCGCTTCCACGTGCAGACGGCGGGAAGCTCCCTCACCGCGCAGCAGCCGCTGGTCAACGTGGTCCGCACCTCCTTCCAGGCGCTGGAGGCCATGCTGGGCGGCTGCCAGAGCCTCCACACCAACTCCTACGACGAGGCCATCTGTCTCCCTTCCGACGAGGCGGTGACCCTGGCCGTCCGCACCCAGCAGGTGCTGCGCGAGGAGACTGGGGTGGCCTCGGTGGTGGATCCCCTGGCCGGCTCCTATTACGTGGAGCACCTGACGGAGCGGCTGGAGGGGATGATCTGGGAATACTTCGAGAGGATAGAGGCGCACGGCGGCATCATCCGCGCCCTGGACTCCGGCTGGATCCACGCGGAGATGGCCGAGGCCTTCCACAAGCGCCGCCGCGCCCAGGAGTCGGGCCGCGAGCGCGTGGTGGGCGTCAACTGCTATGCCGCCGGGGAGCCGGGGGAGTGCGCCCCCTCCTTCCGCATCAATCCCGAGGCAGGCAGGATAGAGCTGGAACGGCTGCGCCGGCTGCGGGCCGAGCGGGACGGCGCCCTGGTGGACCGGCTGCGCGGCGAACTCAAGGGGGTCTGCGAGCGCGGCGAGAACGTGCTGCCGGTGGTGATGCGGCTGACCGCGGCGGGGGCCAGCCTGGGAGAGATCGCCGACGTCTACCGCGAGGTCTGGGGCGTCTGGCAGGCCCCGGTGGCGGTGTAGGGGAGGTGGGCAGGATGAACGGGAAAGAGAAGGAACGCAGGATCAGGGTGCTCCTCTTCAAACCGGGCCTGGACGGCCACTGGCGCGGCATCATGGCCGTCTCCCGCGCCCTGGTGGAGGCGGGCATGGAGGTCATCTTCGAGGGGCACAAGGCCCTTGCGGGCGTGGTGGATACGGCCATCCAGGAGGACGTGGACGTCATCGGCATCTCGGTGCTCTCCGGCTCCCACTTGGAGTGGACGCGCATGCTCGTGGAAGAGCTGGAGCGGGAGGGGGGCAAGGGCGGCTGCCTGCTGCTGGTGGGAGGGGTCTTCCCGCCCGAGGACCGGGAGCCCATGCTCCGGATGGGGGCGGACGGCGTCTTCGGCCCCGGCACCGACACCGCCGACATCGTC
>CAZETE010000050.1:0-9082 GCA_964515075.1 uncultured Actinomycetota bacterium
ACTGCTTATCTGTTGAGGATGTTAAAATGTGTCTGGGGAGTTCCTAACTAATACAGGTGATTAATACAGCTTGATAGACACCATCTCCCGGCATCAATCATATTGCATTACTTATACAGTTGTTAATAATAGAAACCCAGGTCCGATTTCTCCAAAATGAAAAACCTATGATAAGGGTTCTCGAAAACTCTATAGTTCTTTTTCAAAGAGAACCCTGCGCTATCAAAAACGCAGATTAGTCTATGTAAAGAGAGCCCTGCTTTTCCAATCTCCCAATAATGCACACCCTCTAACCCAGCCCTCTTTTGTTTTCTTGATAGTAGAGTCTTGGCTCTATCTCTCAACCCACCCCAAGGTAGCGATATCAGTTTTCTAAACTCACCAAACAAAAATAGCTGCAAGCAGACTCCGAAATAATAACTTGAATCTGGCAAGGAAATGATTGCGTGTTTTGATGTTACTCTTGAGATTTCGGAAAGAGCAGATCTAAGTTCCTCAAAGGGAAGATGTTCTAGTACCTCGCAACACAAGACTGCTTCAAAGTAGTTGTCTGCAAAAGGCATGCATGTGACGCTACCAACATAATCCGGGTTCAACCTTTCATCAATGTCAATCGTTGTTACCTCAATCCCCTTCTCAATGAGATATCTTGAAACAAATCCTTGCCCAACCCCTACTTCAAGCAACTTATGTGGCTCTAAGGTCAAGACTTCATTAATCTGGTGCCAATAGCTGATGAATTGCTCCTTCTTATCATATGAATCTCCCCAATAGAAACTAGCGTCAACTTGAGGAAATTTTAAGTAATCGTTCATGAACTCAAGCACCCTTCCCTAAGCCTGTAGCTTCTCTTGTCCTTTAGAAGATTGTTGAAGCATTCGATAGACGTTTGTAGCTGCTGGGTAAATTAATACAAACTCATTTTGCTCTGTTTCATCCACTAAGAAATCTACTCTATTATTCTAGAAATGTCCAAGACCAATTACAGAATTAGGCCTCAATGTGGCGTTGAGGGAGTTCTTGCCGGAAATTTCAACCAAGTTTAGACTTAAAGGAGGAGAAGAACGAGGCATAAAATAGATTTGAATAGGTATTGGACCCAATCAAGATAGTTTGCGTGAGACATTGAACAATGGAAGAGAATGATAGGCTGATAGAAAGAACAATCAAAAGGATTATTGACTTTACCGTATCGATATCGGCTCTTGCCCTATTCTCGCCTCTGCTGATAATTATATATGCTTTTATTAAGCGTGAATCTCCAGGAGCAGGTCTATTTATCCAAGAAAGAATTGGTAAGGATGGGAACGCCTTTAAAATGTATAAATTTAGGACAATGAAGAGTTATTCTGAAGAAGAGACTCTTGGAAAATATATATATGACTTTGAGCAGCATATGACAAAATCGGGAAGATTGTTGAGAAGGTGGGCCCTTGACGAGGTGCCCCAACTTTTCAATGTGATAATGGGCACTATGAGCATTGTTGGGCCCAGACCCACACTCAAATACCAAGTTGATAAATATAACGAAAGACAACAATTGAGGTTGAGGGTAAAGCCAGGCTTGACAGGGTGGGCACAGATAAATGGGCGTAATTCGCTAACTTGGCCGGAAAGAATTGAATTGGACATTTGGTATGTTGAGAATTGGAGTCTGTGGCTTGATATGAAGATAATTCTAAAAACACCTTTCGTTTTATTGAGGGGAGAGGGGGCATTCAGCTCCAAGGACCTCGATGACGAAATCGTCAAGACTCAAGGTGAGTAGTAAGGGAGTTGAGATGAATGAGTTTAGACGCCTAGGGGAAGGAGTGACAATATATCCTCTTTCAAAGATTGTCAAACCAGAAGTTATCGAGATAGGAGCTCATTCGACGATTGACGACTTCACATTTATTAATGGCGGGCTAGGAATAACTATTGGTAGATACGTGCATATTGCTTCCTTTGTGAGCATTATCGGAGGGGGCAGATTGGAGGTAGGAGATTACGCTGATATCGCGGCAGGGGTGAGGATATTAACGGCAACTGATACGTACAAAGACGGTGCTAGGATGACGACAGCACTTCCTGAGGAACACAGGAATGTTATCAGGTCTTTTGTGCATATCGGGAAAGATGCCTTCATAGGCACGAACTCGGTTGTCCATCCAGGCGTGACAATTGGCGAAGGAACAGTCCTCGGAAGTTGCAGCCTTGCATTGAGCGATTGTGAACCGTGGACGATATATACGGGCATCCCATGCAAACCTATTGGGGTCAGGCCAAGAGTCAATAGGCCGGATATCTAGATATATCCAGCATCGAAAATGAGTTTAACAATTCTCTGTGATGCTTTGCCGTCCCATAGTTCTGGGATATTACCAGCCTTGATATCCCCAGATAGAATCTTCTCTGCCTCAGGCACAATCATCTCAGCACCTTTATCGAGAAGGGTATTTGTTCCCACTGTTATGGTTATTGGTCGTTCTGTATTTGGTCGTAGGGTCAGGCATGGTACCTTCAAGTAAGTCGTTTCCTCTTGAATGCCGCCTGAGTCTGTAAGGACTAGCTTGGCGTTCTTTATCAAAGAAAGAGAGTCAAAGTAACCGACTGGATCAATCATGTTTAAATCGAGGATATCTTCTGCTGATTCCAAAAGGCCTAGTTTTTGTAACATCTTCTTCGTTCGTGGATGCAAAGGGAACACTATTGTAAGTTGCTTTGCTCCAAGCTCCCTCAGTGCGGTCAGAGTGGCCAACAAAATTTCTTTTGAGTCTACATTCGAAGGGCGGTGAAGGGTTACATAAAGATAGCTCCCTGCTGTAATCCCGATATCTTTCATGATAGTTGAATTGTCTATACGAGGAATAGCTTTCACAAGAGAGTCAATCATTACATTGCCTACGAAGTGAATTCTGTCATCACTGATGCCTTCAGCTTTCAAGTTATCGCAGGCGTCTTCGCTTGTAGTAAATAGCAGAGTGGAGATCGAGTCGGTCACGACCCGGTTTATTTCCTCAGGCATGGTTCGGTCGTAACTTCTCAACCCTGCTTCTACGTGCGCCACAGGGATATTAAGCTTTACTGCCGCTAACGCACCCGCTAAGGTACTATTGACGTCGCCTACGACAACAACGAGATCAGGCTCCAATTCTGAAAAGACTTTCTCAAGGCTTATCAATGCTTTGCCCGTCTGTAGCCCATGGCTGCCAGAGCCAACCTCCAGGTTATAGTCAGGATTGGGCAATTCCAAGTGAGAAAGAAATGTGGCGCTCATTTCAAAGTCGTAATGTTGGCCAGTATGGATAAAACGAAATGGGATTCCTCGGAGGCCGAGCTCTCGAATGATCGGCGCGACCTTTATGAAGTTGGGTCTTGTCCCGGCAACAACGGCGATCAATGAAATCAAGCCTCCTTCTTAACCTCAATAATGAACACATTATATCAATAGTTTACAATGAACTAAATAAGTACTAATATTTGGCTTGTCTGGGGTGACGGATGACCTTGCCGGCGATTGCCGGCCGCCTATATAGTGATGTAGCCGGGCGTGAGCCGGGCGCCTGGAGTACCGGTCGGGTGGGGGTCGAGATGCTCAAGAGGATGAGGCAGAAGAGGTTCTGGAAGGCAGGGCTCGACCTGGTATGCGTGTTTATATCGTTCTTCCTGGCCTTCGCCATCCGCTTCGAGCTTGAGGTCCCCTGGGTTTTCGTGCGCAATTTCCTGATGGTGAGCCCGGCGGTGGTCGCGCTCTTCCTGGCGGCCAACGGCGTCACGGGCATCTACCGGGGGAAGTGGAAGTACGCCTCCTTCGATGAGGCCGTCAACATCGCCGCATCCTGCGCCTTCAGCACGGCGCTGCTGCTGGCCGTCGTGGCGGCGACCTCCGTCGGGCGCAGGTTCGTCCCCCTTTCGGTGACGGTGATGGGCGGCGTGCTGTCGCTCTTCGCCATGGAGTCGGTGCGGCTGGCCTTCCGCTTCATGAGCGAGAGGCAGCTGCGGGCGCCGACCGAGGAGGGCAGGAAGGTGCTGCTCATCGGCGCGGGGGAGGCGGGGGAGATGATAGCCCGCGACATGCAGCGGCATCCGGAAGTGGGCTACACCCCCAGGGCGTTCGTGGACGACGGGAAGGAGAAGCGCAACCTCATCGTGCAGGGCGTGCCGGTGCTGGGCACCCGCAAGGACGTGCCTGGGCTGGTCAGGGACCTGAAGATAGACGACATCTTCATCACCATCCCCTCGGCCTCCGGCGCGGACATCCGGGAGATAGTGGGCATCTGCGAGCAGACCGGCGCCGAGATAAAGATACTGCCCGGCATCTTCAAAGCCTTGAGCGAGCCGGTGGGGCTGGCCTCGGTGCGCGGCTTGGAGCTGGAGGACCTGCTGGGGCGGGAGCCGGTGGAGACGGACATCTCCTCCATATCCGCCTACGTCACCGGCAAGCGGGTGATGGTCACCGGGGCGGGGGGGTCCATCGGCAGCGAGCTCTGCCGCCAGCTGCTGGTGCTGGGGCCCGCCGAGCTGCTGCTGCTGGACAACGACGAGACGGCCCTCTACGACCTGGAGCTGGAGCTGGGCGCGCTGGCACCCCGGGCCGAGTACCGGGCCCTGGTGGCGGACGTGCGCGACGCCGACCGCATAAACGCCGTCTTCGAGCGGCACCGCCCGGAGGTGGTCTTCCACTCGGCGGCGCACAAGCACGTGCCCATGATGGAGGCCCACCCTTCCGAGGCGGTGAAGACCAACGTGCAGGGCACGCGCAACCTGGTGCTGGCCTCGGCGCTGCGGGAGGTGGAACGCTTCATCCTCATCTCCACCGACAAGGCGGTGCGCTCGGCCAACGTGATGGGGGCCTCCAAGCGGGCGGCGGAGCTGCTGGTCAAGCAGATGGCCGGCCGCGGCAGGACCCGCTTCGGGGCGGTGCGCTTCGGCAACGTGCTGGGGTCGCGGGGGAGCGTGGTGCCCACCTTCCAGGCGCAGATAGAGAAGGGGGGGCCGGTGCTCATCACCCACCCCGAGGCCACCCGCTACTTCATGACCATCCCGGAGGCGGCGCAGCTGGTCATCCAGGCGGGCGCCTTCACCGAAGGGGGAGAGGTATTCATCCTGGACATGGGCGAGCCCATGCGCATCATGGAGCTGGCCGAGAAGATGATCGCCATGCTGGGCAAGAGGAAGAGGATAGACATCCGGATAACCGGCCTGCGCCCGGGGGAGAAACTGCACGAGGAGCTGGTGCTGCCGGTGGAGGAGATGCACCCCACGGCCCACCCCAAGATATCCAAGGTCATCTCCGACCTCGAGCTGGGCGAGCGCTTCGACGAGAGGGTGGAGCGCCTGATAATGGCGGCGGTAAAGGACAGCGACTCGGAGCTGCGCCAGCGCTTGAAGGAAGTGGTGCCCTCTTACGCGCCCGCGCAGGAGACGGCGCGCGAGGCGCCGAAGGTCGTGGAGCTCAAGCGGGACGCGGCGGGGGAGTGAGGGGCTGCCCGCTTCAGGATCCGCGCCACAGCCCCCTGATTATCCCCGCCACGCGGTCGAGGTCCCGCGGGGTCATCTTGGTGTCGGAGGGCAGGCAGACCCCGTCCTCGAACAGGCGCTCGGCGGTGTCCGAGCCGAAGTACTCGCACCCGGAGAAGAAGGGCTGCAGGTGCATGGGCTTCCAGAGCGGCCTCGCCTCGATGTTCTCCCGCTCCAGCGCGTCGATGACCTCCGCGGGTCTCACCCTGCCGCCCAGGGTCACGCAGCTCAGCCAGTGGTTGGGCGCGTTCCACTCGTTTACGGGCATGAACTCCAGTCCCTCCAGCCCGCCCAGCTCTTCCCGGTAGAACTGGAAGATGCGCCTCTTCTGCGCGAGGCGCTCGTCCAACACCTCGAGCTGCCCCCGCCCGATGGCGGCCAGCACGTTGCTCATGCGGTAGTTGTACCCCAGCTCGCTGTGCTGGTAGTGGGGGGCGGGGTCCCGGGACTGGGTGGCCCAGAACCTGGCCCTGGCCGCCAGTTCCTCGTCGTCGGAGACGAGCATGCCCCCGCCCGAGGTGGTGATGATCTTGTTGCCGTTGAAGGAGAGGGCCCCGCAGTCCCCGAAGGTGCCCACGTGCCTGCCCTTGTAGAGGGTGCCCAGCGCCTCCGCGGCGTCCTCGATGACCGCGGCTCGGTGTTTCCGGCAGACCTCGAGGATGGCGTCCATGTCGGCGGCCAGGCCGTAGATGTGGACGACGATGACCGCCCTGGCGGCGGGGTGCGCCCGGAAGGCCCGCTCGAGGGCGCGGGGGCACATGTTCCAGGTGGCGGCGTCGCTGCCGACGAAGACGGGGACCGCGTCCTGGTAGATGACCGGGTTGGCCGCCGCCGAGAAGGTGAGGGTGGAGCAGAGGACGGTGTCGCCGCGGCCCACGCCGGCGGCCTTGAGGGCCAGGTGGATGGCGGCCGTGCCCGAGGAGAGGGCCGCCGCGGCCTTCGCCCCCACCCGCGCCGCCACCTCCCTCTCGAACCCGTCGACTTGGGGGCCGAGGGGCGCTATCCAGTTGGAGTCGAAGGCCTCCTTTACGTAGCGCATCTCGCGGCCGTCCTCGCTCATATGGGGCGACGAGAGGTAGATGCGGTCGGCCATAACGTGTCTCCTTTTCTACAGGTCTTGCTCTACAGGTTCTCGATGATGTCTCTTGCGGCCTGGTAGCGGGGGTGGAGGAGCAGGGCCCGCTCGAGGAAGCCGGCCGCCTCCTCCCGGTACTCCTCCCGCCCCGTGGCCTCGTAGAAGTGGGCGTAGGCCCAGCCCAGCACCGTCCAGCTCCTCGGGTCGGTGGGGAAGTAGCGGAGGTGCCGCTCGGCCACGCCCACCAGCTCCCAGTTGGGGTCGTCGGAGCCGGTCAGCCCGGCCTGGTAGAGCAGCATCTCGTAGATGTCGGGTCGGAAGGAGACGCTCAAGGGGTCGAGGGAGGCTCCCCGCCGCGCCTTCTCGATGGCCGGGGAGAGGTCGGCCAGGGCGGCGCGGCCCGTCCCGGCGTCCCGGCGGGCCGCTTCCATCACGCGGTCGGCCGCCTGGAAGCGGACGGCCCAGGCCGCGCTGTACACGGAGACCGCCGCCGCCAGGGCCAGGGCCAGGAGGCCGGCCGCCGTGCGCAGCCCGGCCCGCCGGGGGGTCCCGGGGGCGGGGGAGGGCCCTTGCGCGGCCGCGGCGGCTTCGGCTTCGGTTTCGGCGCCCTCGCCCAGGCGCCCCAGGGCCGTCCCCGCCAGCACCCACAGGTAGAAGGTGTAGGGGGGCAGGTCGTAGAGGAACTGCACGCTTACGAAGTTGGCCAGGGCGGCGCAGAAGACGGCCCCGTAGAACCAGGGGTCCTCCTCCTCCCGGAAGGCGCGGTAGAGGCCCGTGAAGAGCAGGGCGTGGAGGAGGAGGTAGCAGAGCAGGCCCCCCACCCCGGTGGACACCCCCACGTAGAGGGCCTGGTTGTGGGGGTTGTCGTAGGCGAAGTCCCGGGATACCGCGGCGACCCGGTCGTGGAAGCCGTCCTCGATGTAGCGGTAGTAGTCGTAGTAGAAGCTCTCGAGGCCGAAGCCCTGCACGGGGCGGTCGGCCATCATGCGCAGGGAGGAGCGCCACATGGAGAGGCGGGCGGAGGCGTTCCCGTCGGAGGTGAAGGAGGCGGCCGAGCGCAGGCGCTTGCCGTAGGTGGTGTCCCAGGAGAGACCGGCCAGGAGGACGGCCGCCAGCGCCAGTATCCCCAGGCCGGTGAGGATGACCCGCCGCCTGCGCCGGCTGCGCAGCCCGAGCAGGATGACCACGGCCAGGGCCGCGCTGAAGAAGCCCAGGGTGGAGGCGCGGTTGTTGGTCAGGGGCAGGACGGCCAGGTTGGCCGCCCCTCCCGCCGCCCAGGCCGCGCGCTTCCAGCGGCTCCCCTTCCTCCAGGGCTCCCTCGAGGCCAGGTAGAAGAAGACGGGGATGACCAGCACCAGGTAGTAGGCGTAATAGGGCCTGTAGCCGAAGGCGGCCGCGTAGGGCGTTGTCCTGGCGTCGAGGAGGCGCGAGAGGTCCGCCCCGCAGAGCTGCAGCCCGGTCATGAGCGCCGGCACGGCGGAGGAGAGCGCCGTCAGCCGCAGCGCCGTCAGCCACTTCCCGTCCCGTCCGAGGTACCAGGCGGAGAGGTAGAAGACCAGGGCATAGATGAAGTAGATCCACAGCCCCTCCTGGCGGATGGAGCCGGCCAGGCTGGCCTGCCAGTTCATGGAGAAGACGGTGGACACCGTCACGGCGGCCAGCAGGCCCGCCAGGGGCAGGTCGAGGCGGGTGCGGCGCCACTTGAGCTCGCCGGCAAGGGCGCAGGAGGCCGCCCACAGCAGCAGCAGCAGGGCCGCGGCCACCCGCAGCGCCGTCACCTTGGGCGGCAGGGTGGCCTCGTAGACGCCCTTGCCGATGACCGCCGGCAGGCAGGCGATCAGGGCGTAGAGGATCCAGGTGATCACCCGGTCCAGCGCCCCGGCGGCCTTCTTCCCGGCTCCCGCCGCTCGCGCGGCTTCCGCCGCTTCCGTATTGACCATAAGGAGATTATAGCCTACCCGGGGCCCGCGGCTTCCGCCCGGAGCTTCCTACTCGGTCCCCCCGCGCTGCTCGAGGAAGGCCCGCATGTCCGGGTACTGGTAGAACGAGGCCATGGCCAGGGGGGTCATGCCGTCGTTCGTCCGGGCGTTCACGTCGGCTCCCCGGTCGAGCAGGATCCTCGCCACCTGGAGGTAATTGACCCTGTCCAGGGCGTCGTGGCGCGCGGCTTCGTGCAAGGGGGTCCAGCCGGCCTTGTTCCGGAAGTTCACGCCGGCGCCGGAGCTCAGAAGGAAGGTGGCCATCTGCGTGTCGTTGACGCTCGCCGCCCAGTGCAGCGCGGTGCCTCCCCTCTCGTCCTGCGCGTTGATGGTCGCTCCCTGGTCGAGGGCCCGCTGCACGCCGCTGACGCTTCCCAGCTTCGCCTGGAGGAGCAGGTCCTCGTTGAGCTCGTCCTGGGTCTTGACGGCGGCGGGCTCTTCCTTTTCGCCCGAGTCCCGGGTGAAGGCGAACACCAGCGCCGCCGCCAGCGCCGCCAGGAGGACCGCCAGCAGGATATACGTCGCC
>CAZETE010000050.1:9182-15790 GCA_964515075.1 uncultured Actinomycetota bacterium
CACCAGCGCCGCCGCCAGCGCCGCCAGGAGGACCGCCAGCAGGATATACGTCGCCATCTTCTTCATGAGAGCCCCCTTCGGACACGTTCCCCGACATTTCCCGTTCCGTCTATCATACCACTTATGTTGGATCGCTTCGCTGTGTCCGCGCCGGGACGCGGCTGCCGGCGATCTTGCGCCCCGGGTTGCTGCGTTCCCTCGCGCCGTGGGCTAAGGGGCGTAGCCGACGGAGTCGTGGGCCCACTGCCGCTCGTTCCCGTACATGGCGCGTTCGCAGATGACGTCCCCCCCGGATGAGCTGACCCTGGTGGAGAGGTTCCAGTCCTTGACGTACTCGCTCAGGTTGAAGGTGTGGCGCGATCCCGCCTCGATGCGGAATCCCTGCGGCCCGTTCCGCGGCCCGGCGGAGGTCATGAAGGTGAGGTCCACGGTGACGTCGGTGGCGTTGGGGTTCTGCACCAGCACCCAGGTCTCCATGCCGCCCTCGGTGCACCCTTCCGCCAGGTACCAGGTGGGGGCGGCCGAGGTGGAGCCGATGGAGTCGTGGGCCCAGGTGCGCTCGTTGCCGTAGCAGGCGCGCTCGCAGATAACGTCCCCGGTGGAGGTGACCCGGGTGGAGACGTTCCAGTCGGTGACGTAGTCGTTGGCCTTGAAGGTATGGCGCGAGCCCGCCTCGATGGGGAATCCCCGGGGGCCGTCCAGCGGCCCGGCGGAGGTCATGAAGGTGAGGTCCACGGTGACGTCGGTGGCGTTGGGGTTCTGCACCAGGACGAAGGTCTCCATGCCGCCCTCGGTGCACCCTTCCGCCAGGTACCAGTCGCGGGCGGGTTCGTTCACCCCGACGGAGTCGTGGGCCCACTGCCGCTCGTTCCCGTACATGGCGCGCTCGCAGATGACCCCTCCGCCGGTGGAGGTAACCCTGGTGGAGAGGTCCCAGTCGATGACGTACTCGCTCAGGTTGAAGGAGTGGCGCGAGCCGGCGCGGATGAGGTAGCCCTGCGGCCCGTTCTGCGGGCCGGCGGAGGTCATGAAGGTGAGGTCCACGGTGACGTCGGTGGCGTTGGGGTTCTGCACCAGCACCCAGGTCTCCATGCCGCCCCTGGTGCACCCTTCCGCCAGGTACCAGGTGGAGGCGGGGGGCGTGGGCGGGTTGACGGTGAAGGCGCCGGGCAGGGTGCCGGTCTTGCCGTCGTCGGAGTGGGTGACGAAGACGTCCCAGGCTCCGGTGGGGGTGAGGGGGGCCAGGTCGAGGTCGAACTGGATGCGGGTGGGGCTGATCCAGCGGACGTTGCGCCCGTTGACCACGTTGACGCCCTGCCGGATGCCCGCGACGATGCCGCCGGGCGGGTTGCGGAAGTCTTTCCCGATGATGACCACGCTCTCCAGCTCGTCGCCCTGTTTGCCCTCGTCGGGGGCGATGCCGTCCAGGTGGGGATCGGGATAGTCCACCTCGAAGCCGCCGGGGAGGGTGCAGGTCTTGCCGTCGTCGGCATGGGCGACGTGGATGTCCCAGCTGCCGGTGGTGGCGTCTTCCGGTATGTCCAGGCCGCAGCGGACCGTGGTGGAGTTGATGAACCTGACGTTGGTGGCCGCGATGACCTCCGTGTCGAGGCGCAGTTCGACCGAGAGGTTGGCGTCGGGGCCGCGGAAGAAGGTGCCGGTGACCTCGACGTCCGTGAGGGATTGCCCCCGGTGGGCACAGTCGGGGTCGATGGCGGTGATGGTGGGGTCGGGCCACTCGTCGCGGATGGCCAGGCCGTTGTTGGCGCCCGCGGCGATGGCGGTAAAGCCGGAGTTGGGGGCGGGGACGTTGAGCTGGCCCTTGTAGTTCGAACCCCAGCCGACGATAGTCCCGTCGGCCTTGAGGCCCAGGCAGCTGTTGTATCCGCCCGCGGCCACCGCCTTGAAGCCGGAGTTGGGGGCGGGGACGTTGAGCTGGCCTTCGGTGTTCAAGCCCCAGGCCACGATGGTGCCGTCGGCCTTGAGGCCGGCGGCGTGGAGATCGCCCGCGGTGATGGCGATGAAGCCGGAGTTGGGGGCGGGGACGTCGCACTGGCCGTGCACGTTATCCCCCCAGGCCACGACGGTGCCGTCGGCCTTGAGGCCCAGGTTGAACAGCGAGCCCGCGGCCACCGCCTTGAAGCCGGAGTTGGGTTCGGGGACGTCGCACGCCCCGTGCCTGTTATCCCCCCAGGCTACGATGGAGCCGTCCGATTTCAGGCCCAGGCTGTGGGTCCAGCCCCCGTCCACAGCGATGTAACCGGAGTTGGGGGCGGGCGAGGTGGTCTGTCCCCACCAGTTCCAGCCCCACCCCGCGATGGAGCCGTCCGAGCGCAGGCCCAGGCCGTGGTAGCCTCCCGCCGCCATCCGGATGTAACCGGAGTTGGGGATGGCGGGGGTGCACTCGCCGGAGTCGTTCCTGCCCCACCCCGTGATGGAGCCGTCGTTTTTGAGGCCCAGGTTGAAGTCAGTGCCGCCGGAGACCTGCTTGTAGCCGGAGTTGAGCGCCGGGACGACGTCCTGGCCGTAATCGTTCGATTCCCAGGGGTCCACCGGGCTGGAGGATTTCAGGCCGAGGCTGTGGTATGCGCCGCCCGAGACCGCTATGTAGCCGGAGTTGGGGGCAGGGATGGCGCACTGACCTTCATAGCTCTGGCCCCAGGCGACGACGGAACCGTCGGCTTTCAGGCCCAGGCTGTGATAAGCGCCGGCGGCGGCGGCCGAGAAACCCGAGTTGGTGCCGGGGACGGCGCACTGGCCTTCGCTGTTGTCCCCCCAGGCGGCGACGGTGCCGTCGGCTTTCAGGCCCAGGCTGTGATACATGCCGGCGGCGACGGCCGAGAAACCGGAGTTGGTGCCGGGGACGGTGCACTGGCCGTCGCCGTTGTCTCCCCAGGCCACGATGGTGCCGTCGGCTTTCAGGCCCAGGCTGTGATAAGCGCCGGCGGCGATGGCCGTGAAATCCGAGTTGGGGGCGGGGACGGCGCACTGGCCGAAGCCGTTGTCCCCCCAGGCCACGACGGTGCCGTCGGCTTTCAAGCCCAGGCTGTGGTACCCGCCGCCCGCTACCGCGGTGAAGTCCGAGTTGGGGGCGGGGACGGTACACTGGCTGTAGGTGTTTGAGCCCCAGGCGGCGACGGTGCCGTCGGCTTTCAGGCCGAGGCTGTGGTACCCGCCGCCCGCTACCGCGGTGAAGCCCGAGTTGGGGGCGGGGACGGCGCACTGGCCGTCGCCGTTATCTCCCCAGGCGGAGACGGCGCCGTCCGAGCGCAGGCCCAGGCTGTGGTTCCACCCTCCCGCTATTGCGATGTATCCCTTGTTGGGCGCGGCGACGTTGCATTGGCCGAGGGCATTGTCCCCCCAGGCGGAGACGGCGCCGGCGCCCCCGCCCCAGCCCCCGCCCCCGCCCCCGCCGTAGGCCACGGCCGTGCCGGTGCTCTTGGCCGGCAGCAGCAGGACGGCGGCCGGCAGCGCCAGCAGCAGCGCGAGGGTTATTCGCAAGACTGCATGGACGGCGGAACGGCGGAAACGCGTGGTCTTTCCCGAATACCTCATGAACGAGCCCCCTTCTCGCATAAAGTGTTCGCCGTATTGATTATACCGCATCCCCGCCACCCCTGATCGGGGCCGGCCTCCATCAGAAGCGTTGAAGTGTCATATGCGGCGTCAAGATAGAACCGGTCGGCAGGTTCGCAAGAGGCGGTTGGATGGACGCGTTGCACCGCCGGCTATTGCATTACTCGGGATATTGAGTAAAATTACTCAATAGGATGAGTAAAAAGGAATCGGACTTCGTAAGGCCCCAGGCGGGGACGCTGGAGAAGCGCCTCCGTGAACCGCGCCGCTTCATCCAGGTGGTGGCGGGTCCGCGTCAAGTCGGTAAGACCACCCTGGTCCTCCAGGTGCTTAAGAAGTGGGGGGATGACGCCCGCTATGCTTCCGCTGACGAGCCGGCCTTGAAGGACCGTGCCTGGGTCGAGGCGCAGTGGGCGGCGGCCCGCCTGGGCGTGAAGGAGGCCGGGCGCGGCGGTTTCGTCCTGGCGTTGGACGAGATCCAGAAGATACCGGGCTGGTCGGAGGCGGTGAAGCGGATGTGGGACCAGGACACGGCCTCGGGGACTCCCCTCAAGGTCGTGGTCCTGGGTTCGGCGCCGCTCCTGGTCAGGCAGGGCCTCGGCGAGAGCCTGGCGGGCCGCTTCGAGGTCATCCGCCTGCCCCACTGGTCTTACCGGGAGATGCGCGACGCATTCGGGTTCTCGGTGGAGGACTATGTCTGTTTCGGCGCGTATCCCGGGGCGGTCCCGCTGGTTGCGGATGATGCGCGTTGGGCCGCTTACGTGCGCGATTCCCTCATCGAGACGACCATCTCCCGTGACGTGCTCCTGATCTCCAGGGTCGATAAGCCGGCTTTGCTGCGCGGCCTGTTCGAACTGGGGTGCCGTTATTCGGGGCAGGTGCTCTCTTACACGAAGATGCTGGGGCAGTTGCATGACGCGGGGAATACGACTACGCTCGCCCACTATCTTGAACTGCTCGCGGGCGCCGGCATGTTGACAGGGCTGCAGAAGTTCTCGGATGCGGCGGTGCGCAGGCGGGGCTCGAGCCCGAAGCTCCAGGTGCTCAACAACGCCTTGATGACCGCGCAGGCCGGCAAGCGGCCGCAAGAGATGCGGAAGGACCGCGAGCTGTGGGGCCGCCTGGTCGAGTCGGTGGTGGGGGCGCACCTGGCCGCCGCTGCTTCTTCGGCTGACCCTGCGGCTGCATCGGGACCGCTCGAACTGTTCTACTGGCGCGAGCGCAACCGCGAGGTGGACTTCGTGGTGAAGCACGGGGAAAGCCTGGCCGCCATCGAGGTGAAGAGCGGGCGCAGGCGCGAAGGGTTGTCCGGACTGGCTGCCTTCATCGATGCCCACCCCGGGGCGCGGCCCCTGCTGGTCGGGGGAGACGGCATCGGGCTGGAGGAGTTCCTGCTGCGGCCGGTCGAGGAGTGGGTCGCGTAGCGGGCCCCGGGGAACCGGGGCTGACGCCCTTAGGCCGCGCTTACCGGTATCTCAGCCACTGCACGTTGACGAAGTGCAGGGAGGAGAGGTCGTAGGGGACGCCGTCGAAGTAGACGATGCCGGGCCCGCCCGTTCCTGTGGCCCTGAGGGTCAGGGTGTGTCCGGTGTCGGGGTTCAGCGCGGCGGTGCTGTAGATGACGTTCCCCCAGACGGTGTCGTCCCTGATCAGGTCGACCGTGCATAGCGGCGTGTCGTCCAGCAGGACCTCCACCAGCCCGCACGTCCAGTACAGGGAGGAGGCCACCTCCAGCCTGGTGTATCCCGCGGGGATGGCAAAGGAGGCGGTGGCGCCGGCATCGTTGGCCACCAGCAGGTCGGCCGGGCCGGTAAAGGGGGGAGGCAGCTGGCTGTACCTCTCCAACACCCACGTGCCGGCCGTCTGCCATCCCGGGTCGGACGCGTGGATGTAGGAAGGCGGCGGCGGGGCGGTGGTGAAGGACCAGGAGTAGTCCGACGCCAGGGGGTTTCCCGCCTCGTCGGTGATGCCCGCGGTCAGGGTGGCGGTGTAGGTGGTGCCGTAGGAGAGCTCGGCGGCGGGGACGAAGGAGGCGGTCATGGCCGCCGGGTCGTAGGAGACGGTGCCGGCCACCCCGGTTCCCCCGCTCTTCAGCGTGAAGGTGGAGGCGTTGATAGTGGCCGCCTTCATGCCGTGAGCCTCGGTGAAGACGGCCCGCACCCCCGTCGTCACGGCCGCGTCGGCCTTGCCGTCCACGGGCGAAGTGCTCGCGACCGTGGGCGCGGTCCAGTCCACGGTCACGTTCACGCCGGGGCCGGGCGCCTCCACGTTGCCCACCGCGTCCCGGGCGCGGCTGCGGATGTTGTAGGTGCCTTCCGCCGGAATGGTCCAGTTGTAAGACCAGGTGTCGTAGCTCCCTCCCGGCCCCGGGACGGCCGGCTGCCACGCGCCCATCATGCCGGTGACGACGGAGACCGCGGCGACCCCGCTGGCGTCCGGGGAGGGGTCGGCGGAAGTGCCCGTCACCAGGTAGGTGTGGGCGTTGGTGAGCGCTCCGTCCGCGGGCGCGGTGATGCCGGAGACGGGCGGCGTTAAGTCGTAGATGAAGTGGGCCTGCAGCAGGTCGATGTAGAGGTTGGTATTGGTGAAATCCCACCTTCCGGCGGCGGTGCCGGAATTGGCCAGCCTGAGCTGGAAGGCCCCGGCCGCGCTGACGAAGGAGCGGGCACGGGCGGCGTCGCCCACCGATACCGTGCGGGTCCCCTTGGGCGAGGTGGGCAGGCTTCCCAGGGAGTACCAGGTGGAGTCCCAGGCCGAGGTGTTGTAGTTGTAGAACTGCGCGTACCAGCTCTCGGAGGCGTCCGACTGGTACCCCGTCAGCTCGACCCGGATGTCCAGGACCTTCTCCCGCGGGGCCTCGGTGAAGGCCTGCCAGCCCGCCCAGGTCGAATCGAGGAAGTTGAAGAAGAAGAAGAACGTGCCCTCGCGCACTCTCATGAAGGTGTTGTCGTTCGTCTGGACGTTGGCGTAGGTGCCGGAGACGCGGGAGCCCCACGCGAAGCCGGGGTTGGCGGTGGGGACCTTGCCCGCGG
>CAZETE010000051.1:0-15411 GCA_964515075.1 uncultured Actinomycetota bacterium
CTGCTTCGGGCTTCTTGGCCGGCGCGGGCTTCTTGGCTGCTTCGGGCTTCTTGGCTGCTTCGGGCTTCTTGGCCGGCGCGGGCTTCTTGGCTGCTTCGGGCTTCTTGGCTGCTTCGGGCTTCTTGGCCGGCTCGGGCTTCTTGGCCGGCTCGGGCTTCTCCGGAGCCTTCGCCGCAGTCGGTTCCTCCCCGCCCGCCTCGGCCTCCGCCTTCAGCTTGGCTTCCGTCTCCTCATCCACCACGGCCAGGGTGCTGGAGACCCCCAGCCCCATGTCGCGCAACTTATACAGCAACTCCTTGCTGGAGAAGTTCAGCTCCTTGGCTAACTCGTGGACCCGCTTGCCTGCCATGCGCGTACCTTTCCGCATCCTCTCCCGAAGGGATTTCCTCTAGACATTTTAAACCTAAACGCCGTTTTCGCCAGGCTCTTCCCGAACTTCCGCGCCGCCGGTCTCCGTTGACGCCCCTTCCACGGGCTCCGGCGCCCCGGCCTCCTCCGGCTCCGCCTCCGCGGGCTCCGCCAGGCCGCCCTCCGCCGCCGGCGCCACCTCTTCGTCCTGGTCCTGCGCCTTACGCAGCTGCGCCTCGCTCTTGATGTCGATGCGCAGGGAGGTCAGGCGGGCGGCCAGGCGGGCGTTCTGCCCCTCCCGGCCGATGGCCAGGGAGAGCTGGTTGTCGGGGACCACCACCACGGCGGACTCGTCCGCCTCGTCGACGATGACCTCCTTGACCCGGGCCGGCGACAGCGCATTGGAGACGAAGACCCCGAGGTCGTCGCTCCAGGGGACGATGTCCACCTTCTCGCCCCGCAGCTCGTTGACTACCATGCGCACGCGGTTGCCCTTGGAACCCACGCAGGCCCCCACCGGGTCGACGTTGCGGTCAGTGGAGTGGACGGCGATCTTGGAGCGGTGCCCGGGCTCGCGGGCCACCGCCTTGATCTCCACGAAGCCGTCGCCGATCTCCGGCACCTCCAGCTCGAAGAGGCGCTTGAGAAGCCCGGGGTGGGCGCGGGACACCATGATCTGCGGCCCCTTGCTGCTCTTGCGCACCTCCACGATGTACACCTTGACCCGCGCCCCGTGCTCGTAGCGTTCGCCGGGCATCTGTTCGGAGCTGGGCAGGAGGGCCTCCACCTTGCCCAGATCCACCAGGACGAAGCGGCTGTCGCCCTGCTGGACGATGCCGGTGACGATGTCCCCCACCTTCTCGTGGTACTCGTCGAACATCAGGTCGCGCTCGGCGTCCTTGATGCGCTGCAGGACGACGTGCTTGGCGGTCTGGGCGGCGATGCGCCCGAAGTCCTCGGGGGTGGCCTCCTCTTCCGAGACGACGTTGCCCTCCTCGTCCAGGTCCTGCTTGAAGACGGTGATCTCGCCGGTGTCGCGGTCCATCTCCACCCGCGCCGCGTGCTCCTCGCCGTAGTTGCGGTGATAGGCCGAGGCCAGGGCGGTCTCCAGCGCCTCGAAGAGGGTCTCGGCCTTGATGCCCTTCTCCCTCTCGATCTGGCGCAGGGCCTCTATCAGTTCCTGGTTCACCTAGGCTCATCTCCCGTCGTCTTATCGGACCTCAAGTCGGTCTTCCAGTCGAAGACCAGCTTGCCCTTGGCGATGGCCTCGAAGCCGAAGGCCATCTCCTCCCCGTCCACCAGGACGGCTATCCCCTCTTCGTCGGCGGACTTGAGCACGCCTTCGAATTTGCGCTTCCCCTCGAAGGGCTGCTTCAGCCAGACCTCCATCCTCCGGCCGGTGAAGGCCCTGTACTCCCGGGGTTTCTTGAGCACCCGGTCCAATCCGGGCGAGCACACCTCCAGGTCGTAGCGCTCCTGGATGATGTCCTCCACGTCCAGGTAGCGGCCGATCTCCTCGTTCATGCGCGAGCAGGTCTCCAGGTCGATGCCGCCCTCCCGGTCCAGGAAGACCGAGAGGATGAGCTTGCGCCCGCGCCTCTGCACCTCGATGGAGACCAGCTTGAGCCCCTCCTCGGCCACCAGCGGCTCGATGAGCTCCTCCACCTTCAGTTCCACTTCTTCCGGCCTCATCCGTTCGCCTCGCTCGTCGATCGAAACAAAAAGTGGGCGCTCGCCCACTTCTACTTCACCTCGCGTATCCTTGCGCCCTTGATTATAGCACGGAATGAGGGTAAATCAAACGGTTGCCTGGTGCTTTGCCCGGGAATCGCGCGGCCGGCCCCCCGGCCTTCCCTCCCGCTCCTTCGAGCGCGCGGGCCTCCGCGACAGGGGCGAAGGGCCGGCGCGCGGCCGGCCCTTCCCTTCAATGCACACGCGCACGGATCACTTGTCGAAGGTGTAACCCGATAGGGTGTCGGCCGCCTGGATGCCCCCGCCGTAGACGGCATACATGGGCCTCTCGCAGACCACCGGCTCGTCGCTCATGACCTCCGTGCTCACGTCGTGCCCTTCGCCCACGACGTCGTTGACCTTCAGGGTCACCCTGAAGCCGGGCTTGACCGTCACGGTATGCTCCCTCACCGAGCAGTCCTCCAGCATGAACCGGAGGAGCACCGTCGCCTTCCTCTCCCCCGGGTTCTGCAGGCAGACGTATTCCTCGAAGCCCTTGCGCGTGCACCCCTCCGCCAGGTACCAGCTGGAGCAGGGCTTGTTCGTCCCCATGGCGTCGGAGCCTTCGTCCAGGGTCATGTTGTAGAGGAAATACATGGGGCGCTCGGCCACCACCGGCAGGTCGGAGACGATGCGGGCCGAGACGTCGTGCTGCCGCGCGACGTCGTTGTTGACGTTGACGGTGCAGCGGCTGTGCGCGGCGATCCGGTACTCCTTGGAGATGAGGCCCCCGTCCTCGGTCATGTAATCGATCCTGGCGGCCGCCGGCTTGTCGTTCGGGTTCTGTATGCACAGCCACTGATTGAAGCCCTGGCGCGTACACCCCTCGGCGAAGTACCAGCGGGTCTCCGGCTGGTGGGCGGCCATGACGTTGTGGCCCCCGTCCCACATGCCCTGGTAGAGGAAGTACATGGGCCTCTCCACCACTATGGGCCTGGTCGAGCGGACGCGAGCCGATACGTCCTGGCCGCCTCCCACTTCCTCGTTGACCAGGATGGTGTGGCGCTGCCAGTTGTTGACCCGGTGGCTGCGGGTGATCACCCTTCCGTCACCCAGCATGTACTCGATGGTCACTTCGGCCGGGGCGTCCCCGGGGTTCTGGATGCAGATCCACTCCTCGAAGCCGTCCCGGGTGCACCCCTCGGCCAGGTACCACTCCTCCAGGGGGACCGAGACGCCCTGGGCGGTATGGCTCCCCTTCCAGCCAAGATCGGCCGTGCCGGCGTAATCGAAGTACATGGGCCGCTCCGAGACGATGGGCCTGGACGAGGTGACCTGTATGGACACGTCCCGGTCCGGACCGATGTCGTTGTTCACCAGGACGGTCATGCGCGAGTGGGCGGGCACCGCGTAGTTGCGGGCCCCCGCCGCCCCCTGTCCCGGCCCCAGCATGTAGTTGACGGTCACGCCGGCGGCCTCGTCGCCCGGGTTCTGCAGGCAGAGCCAGGTATCGAAGCCGTCCCGGGTGCACCCCTCGGCGAAGTTGTTGGTCTCCGAGATGTTGTTGCCCACGAACACCTCCACCTGGGCCCGGCCTCCCGCGGCGCTGGAGTTGCCCGCGGCGTCACTGGCCGTCACGGAGAGCCGGTGGTAATCGTTGTTCCAGGCGGTGGTGTCCAGGCTGGCCACCCAGGGGCTGCCTTCCCGGTGGTCGAAGAGCTCCCCGTCCATGTAGAAGTCGACGGTGCCGGTGAGGCAGTTGTCGGCGGGGTCCGCCTTAACCGTGACCATACCCCTTATCCACTTCTCCCCGGTGGGCTCCAGGATGGCGACCGTCGGCGGCGTGGTGTCCTTGGAGACCTCGCGGCGGGCTATCTCCGACCAGTTCCCGGCGACGTCCCGCGCCATGAAATAGATGGAGTGGACCCCTTCGGGGCAGACCACCGGGGCGCCGTAGGTGATTTCGGGCGTTCCGTCCCAGACGTAGCGGATCTCAGCCACGCCCGACCCTCCGTCGTTGTCGGCGGCGGCCAGCGTCACGGTGGCGGAGGCGTCGCTCCTGCGCCAGCCGTTCATCCCGTCGGCTTCCGGCAGGCTCGATGACGGGACCGGCGGGACGCTGTCCACCTTCACCCGGGTCCCCGCCGCGTCCTCGAAGGCGTTGCCGGCCCGGTCGCAGCAGCGGAAGTAGTAGGTGTGGGCCCCCTCGGAGGCCGCGAATCCGCCCTCGGGGTAGTCGGTCCACTCGCCGCCGTCCTCCCGGTACTGCCTGGAGGAATCCTCCACGCCCGAGAGCGCGTCGGCGAACTCCCCGCTGACGTTGGGCGCCGCCCGGAACCACTCAGAGTCGGGTTCCCGCAGGCCGCCCGAGACCGCGCCGGCGGCGCATGGCGCGGCCCGGTCTATGCAGACGTCACGGCAGACGACCTCGGTTAAGTGCTCGGCGGTGTCCACGGCCACGGCCCGGAGCTCGTAGAAGCCGTCTGCCAGTACGGGGGCCTCCGCTGTTCCGACGGAGAGCGCCTTCTCCCAGGGCGCGTCATGGACCCTGGAGCCGCCGGGGAACGGGGCCCACGCCGCCGTCCCCTGCAGGCGGTAGAAGAAGTCCACGTGGAGGACCCCCCTCTGATAGGCTTCGGGGGAAGGTGAGAGGAGGGAGGCGGCGCTGAAGTCCCAGTCGTCGCGGGCCTCGGCCTTCACGGCCACGTCGCCCTGATGGTAGGAGGGCGAGGCGGCCGGGCTGATCAAGGAGAGCAGCGGCGGCGCCTGATCCTCCCGTTTCACCAGTACCCGGTTGCAGGGCCCGGTGCCCGCCGAGACGGCGTAGAACCTGCTGCCGTCGGAGCAGACGCCGGTGGATCCGGGGTTGTCGTAGGAGGTGTTCCCGTAGAAGAGCTGGTTGACGTGCTGCCACTGGCCACCGCTGCCGCCGCCGGCATTGTAGAAGCCGGAGACCCGCTGGGCGGGAGCGGTGCTACCGCTGCTGTCGCGGTAGGTGACCAGCACCTTGCGGCCCGCCGCCGCCACCTGGTAATAGGGGGCGGTCGTCCCGGTCTCCGCGGTGTAGGCGTTGGGGGCCCCCCACTCCGAGCCGTTATAGCTGGTGTACTGCATGGCATAGCAGTCCTGCGCCTTGAACCGGCCCTGGCAGACCAGGGTGACCCGGCCGCCGTACCTCACGCACTCCGGCCACGAGGACTCGACTCTGGGGCAACATATCCGTAATACCCTGTTCCAGGATGCTCCCCCGTCGACGGTATAACTTTGATAGATGCTTGCTTCCGGCGCGTCCTCGTGGCGGTAGTATATCGAGATATTCGTATTGTCCGTCGCTTCGATGCAGGGCTGCGTGTCGGCGCAGCCCCCTTCGTCGGAGGCGCGGCGGTAGTCCACCTCCAGGGCGCCGCCCGTGGACCACCGCCGGTAGTAGACCTCGTTCTGCCCGCTGGCGTTGGAGACGTAGGCACCGTGCACCTTCCCTCCCGCCATGGCCAGGTGGGCCTCGTAGTTGTCGCATGCGGGGTTGGCGTCACGGTAGTGCTTCCAGGTAGCCCCGCCGTCGTTGGAGAAGGCCGCCACTAGGCCCCATTTGCCGCCGCTGAATTCCTTCCAGGAGGCGGCCACGTCGCTGCCCGCCGCCACGATGTAGGCGTCCCTCGCGGGGCCGGCCTGATCGTGGTCGAGCACCCGCATCCCCGAGAAGGTGGCCCCGCCGTCGGACGACCGCGCGAAGCGGACGTCGGAGCCGTCGTCGGCCACCACGTAGAGCCAGCCCCCGGCCGCCGCGGCCTGGGCGTGATGCGGGTCGGCCCAGGCGATGGCGGACTCCCCGGTCCAGCCCTGATATGCGCCGCCCCCCGACCCCTCGCCGGGATAGGCGCCGCCCGGCGCCGCCAGCGCCAGTGCGGCGGCCGCCGCGGCCGCGGCGACGATGATCACCGTTAGCAGCCTGAACCTTGCAGACACCCTCCACCACCCCTTCCTACTCCGAGAGGCCTTCCTGATACCCGAGGACCTGCGAGCCGCCGGTCACCGGCCCGTCGGGGGTCTGATAGGTGAAGTACATGGCCCGCTCGCAGATGAACGGGGCCCTGTCGGGGTCGAGGATGGAGGCGGCGGTGATCGCTACGTCTCCAGAGTATCCGTGGCTCGCGCAGATATCATTGACCCTTACAGACCATCTTTCAGAAGTGCCGATTACGGGAGAGTCGTAGTACGCAACGGTGTCAGATGAACCGGACAGGGTAAGCCTCACCTTGATATCGCTGCCGCTGCCCATGGGCACGGGAGGATTGTAGACCAGTATCCACTCGTCGAAACCGGGCCCGGTGTACCCTTCCGCGAACATCCAGACCTTGGCGCCGGCGTTATGCTTCCCGTAAGCCGATGCGTCGTCCGTGCCCACCGCGCCCGTCAGGAGCAGCGTCCCGGCCGCCCCCGCCAGGAAGATGAGCCCGGCCAGCAGCCCGCCGGCCGCCGCTCTCCACGCCCCCGCCGACCTCCTCCGCCCCGCAAGACCCCTGATCTTCCCTTCCATCCGCCTCTCCTTTCCCCTTCGTTCTTCCGTCAATAGAGGGTGATCACCCGCGTCGCGGACGCCGAGGCGCCGCCGCTGTCGGTCACGGTGAGGGTCACGCTGACGCGCGACGGGATGACGCTGCTCTCGAACACCCGGAAGACCGCTACGCCGCTGCCGCCGCAGCTCCATTGATAGGAGACGATGGTCCCGTCCGGGTCGTAGCTGGAGCTCGCGTCCAGCAGCACCTGCAGGGGCGACGACCCCTCGCAGGGGGAAGCGGAGAACGACGCCACCGGCCGCCGGTTCCCGACGGGCGCCTTTCCGGCAGCGGCCTCCTCCGCCGACGCCGGCGCCTCGCCGGGTGCCCTGCCCGGCGCCTCGGCGGGCGCCGCCGGTTGCGGCTCCTCGCGCCCGTCCTCCCCGGCGGCGATGATGACGGCTTCCCCGGCCGACTCGGGCACAGCGGGCGCCGCTGCTTCGAGGGCCTCCCCGGCCGCCCGCGGCGGGCCCTCCCCGTCCAGAACCGCTTCGCTCACCGCCGGCGGGGTGGTCCTGGCCTCCGTCCTGGTCTGCAGCCCGTAAGCCAGCCCCGCAAGGACGCAGGCGCTCATCAGCGCCGGCACGACCACCCTCTTGCCCATGCGCGGCCGGCGGCGTCCGCCCCGGCCGGCGGCACCCGCAGGGCACCCGCCCGCGGGCAATCCCTCCAGGCTTATCTCGCGGAAGGCCCTGCCCGCTTCCGGGAGGCCGCCGGCGCTCTCCCGCTCCGCCGCGCACGCACCGCCGGCCGCCGTCTCCGCCGGCCGGCCGCCGCAGGCCTCCCCTTCGCCGCAGGCCTCCCCTTCGCCGCAAGGGCCGGCTGCCGGGATGAGGCGTGCCTCCGCCTCGCCGCGGCCCGCCCCGGCTCCCTCTCCGCCCATCAAAGCGGCGGCCCTTTCCAGGAGGGCCTGCCTGGACGGCTCCCCTCCCGCCAGTTCCACCCGGTCCAGCGCGTGGAGCACGATCCTTCCCAGGCTGTAGAAGTCCTCTTCCGGCCGGCCTTCGCCGCCGTCCATCAGCCGCGGGCTGAAGAAGGAGTAATCGAACCCCGCAAGCTCCTGCATGAAGAACGAGTAGTGCTGGTAGGTGAGCGCCGGGTCCTTGGTTATCACGGGGCGGCCGGGGCTGTAGAAGATGTTGCGGGGCGAGAGGAAGAGGTGTACGAAGCCCGCCCGGTGCAGGTCGCGCAGGGCCTCCTCCAATTCCCCGACCAGCCGCTCGAACTCGGCGGCATCGACGGAGGGGCTGAGGGCGAAGAAGTCATCGAGGGTGGGGCCGGGGATCTCCGGGTACGCCTGATAATAGCCGGGCTCCTCTTCCGTCATCCCGCCCTCCAGGGGCAGCGCCATCCCCCGGCAGCCGTGGTCGTTCAGCGCGTTCATGCCCTTGACGTACTCCAGGATCAGCGGTTCCTCTTCCGAGAACACCTTGACCACGACGCGCTCCCCGTTCAACGGGTCTTCGGCCAGGTGGGTCGAGACCTTCCCGTTGACGCCCTTGGCCCTTTTCTGGATGAATCTCCCGGCGACGATACGCCCGTCCATCCCAACCCCCTTCGCGGATCCCTCCGGCTTCCCCAGGCCTCATTCGCGAACATATTCAAGTTAACCATGATGATTATCTTTGTCAATAAGTATTTTTTGGAGGGTGAAGCCGCCTCCCGGAAACGGAGCGAACGGATATATAATAAAACCGCCCGGCCGCCCCTTGGTTACGGAGGAATATTGAGGCCGAACCTGCTGGAGACGCTGCGCTGCCCCGCCTGCGGGGCGGAAGGCCTCGCGCTCACCCCCCTCGAGGAGAGCGGCACCGAGGTGCGCGAGGGGGAGGCCGCCTGCCCCGCGTGCTCCGCGGCCTTCCCCGTCCGCGGGGGCATCCTCGACCTCATGCACGGCGCCACCGAACAGGTGCGGGCGGAGCTCGCCGCCTGGGAGTCCATGCTGGACACCAGTTCTTACACGGAAGAGGAGCACTCCCGATGCCGCGCCTGGCTGCGCTCCCTCCCCTTCCTCGCGGGGCAGGAGGGCGCCCCCGCCGATCTTCAGGCCTGGCGCCGGCACGGGCGGGAGGCCTTCCGCCTGCTGGACCGGGCGGAGTGGCGGGGCAAGCGGGTGCTGGAGCCGGGGGCGGGGAGGTGCTGGCTCTCGGCCGAACTGGCCCGCCGGGGGGCGGAGGTGGTGGCCCTGGACATCACCCCCGCGCCCTACCTGGGGCTCTCCTCGGCGGAGGTCTTCCTTGAGGAGGGCGTCTGGTTCGAGCGGGTGCTGGCCGACATGCAGCGCCTGCCCTTCAAGGACGCCTCCTTCGACGCGGTGGTGGCCACCGCCACCCTCCACCACTCGCCCGGCCTGGAGGGGCTGGCCCGTGAGCTGGCCCGGGTGACCCGGCCCGGGGGGCTGTTGCTGGCCGCCAACGAGCCCCTGCTCCTCCCCTTCCGCCGCAAGACCGCCGAGGAGGCCGCCGGGGCCCACGAAGGCTCCCACACCCTCCTGCGGTGGATGCGGGCCCTGGAGCGCGCCGGGTGGCTCCTGGAGTCCGTGGGGGTGGGCGCCTGGGGCGACCTGCACCTCGCGGCGTCCAGGGGGGGCGGCGGCAGCCTCCCCCGCTCCGCCAGGCTGAAAGCCCACCTCCGCTACCTGAAGCTGGCCTGCCTGGCTCCCCCCAGGCGCCTGGCGGAGTCGGCCCGCGCCTTTGCCGCCCTCCATCCCATGCGCCCGGCCCCCGGCGACCCGGCGGGCTGGCTGAGCGCCCGCGCCCTCCGCCGCCCCGCCGCGCCCGGCCTGCCCCTCTACGGCCCCGGCTGGTATCCCCCGGAGGGCGGGAGCGAGCCCTTCCGCTGGTCGGGGCCGCGCTCCCGCGCCCTCCTCCCGCCGCCGCCGCCGGGCGCCGCCCTCCTCCTGGAGCTGGCCTCCTTCCGCCCGGGCATCGCCTCAGAGCCGGTCCGGGTGGAAGTGAGGCTGGGGAAGAAGCGCCTGGGCGCCGTCGAACTGGACCGCCCGGGGTGGACGGCCCGCTCCCTCGCGGTCCCCCCGTCATGCTCCGGCCGGGGGCCCCTTACCCTCACCATCGCCGTCCGGCGGGGCTGGTACGTACCCGCGGACCTCGGTCTGGGCGGGGACCACCGCCGCCTCGGGGCGGCCTGCCGCCGCCTCTCTTGGGAGCCCCCAGGGCCCTGACCTGCGACGGAGGCTTGCCCGATTCTACATCCCGTAAAGTATGCCCGTGCCGGGCAGAGGAACCGGAAGATCGGGCCGCTATTTACCCCGCATCGTATTGAAATCGTTGCCCGCTTGGGGTAAAAAGGAACTTGTCGTCGTGCCCATCCACCATCGGCCGTGGTGGGCTCTTCTTGGAGGGGGAGGGTGTCCGTGCGCTACAACCTTGACCAGGCCGCGTGCCTCACCGGATGTTCCCGGCGGCAGCTGCGCTACTGGGTGGAGACCGGGCTCATCGAGGCCGGCGGCGGACCCGCCCCGGGCGGCAGCGGCCCCGCGAGCTTCTCCTTCCGCAACCTGGTGGAACTGCGCACGGTCCGCGGCATGCTGGAGAACGGCATCTCCCTGCGGAAGGTGCGCCGCACCCTGGACTACCTCACCGGCTGCCTGGGGGTGGACCGCCCCCTGGCCGAGTGCCGCCTGGTCACCGACGGCTCCTCCGTCTTCAAGCTCTGCTCCTGTTCGGGCGAGCTCATCGACACCCTGCGGGAAGGGCAGTTCGTCTTCGCCATCGCCCTGGGCGACCTGGCCGCCGAGCTGGAAGGGCGCTGCTTCGAGCTGGAGCGCGAACGCGAGGCCTTCATCCTGAGCCTGCTGGCCGACGACGGGGCCGCGGGCGACGCGGTTGCCCGGAGCTGACCCGGCCGCCCCGGCGGATCGCGCCCGCCGACGCCCGCGCCGCATTGCGCCCGCCGCTCCGCCCGTTTAGAATTGTCTTGTCGTAGGCGCGTCCCGGGTGGGAGGGCGCGCCGCCGGGACTGGCGCTCTTTTAGGCCACAGAGGTTCGCGCATGTTCTTCACCAAACCGGATCTGGTGCTGCTGCACCCCCCGTCCGTCTACGACTTCCGCCGCCTGCTCACCATCCCCGGCCCCATCGCCGACCTCATCCCTTCCGGGCCCTTCTTCGAGATGTACCCCATCGGCTTCTCCTCCATCGGCGAGTACCTGGAACGCTCGGGGATGAACACGCGGGTGGTCAACCTGGCCGCCCGCATGCTGGAGAAGCCCGACTTCGACGTAGAGGCCTTCATCGCCAAGCTCGAGCCGCGCGCCTTCGGCATCGGCTTCCACTGGCTGCCCCACTGCCACGGGGCCATCGAGATTGCGCGCCTCTGCAAGGCCCGCCACCCCCGGACACCGGTGATCATGGGCGGCTACTCCGCCACCCTCTTCGCCCGGGACCTGCTGGAGCAGCACCGCGAGATCGACTTCGTGGTGCGGGGCGACTCCGCCGAGGAGCCCCTGCGGCAGCTGCTGGCGGCGCTCTTCGAAGGCGGCACCCTGGAGGGCATCCCCAACCTCTCCTGGCGCGACGGCTCGGGCAGCGTCCGCGAGACCGCCTGCAGCCACGTGCCGGCCTCCCTCGACCACCTGGGCAACAACTATCTCTACATGCTCCGCTCGGCCTGGAAGTACGGGGACATCTGGTCCCTGCGCGCCTTCAGCGGCTGGTGGGGTTACCCGCTGACGGCCGTGCTGACGGTGCGGGGCTGCACCCGCAACTGCACCTTCTGCGGCGGCTCGGCCTCGGCCATGGACAGGTGCTTCGGCCGCAGCAAGCCGGTCTTCCGCACCCCGGAGCGCATCGCCCGCGACGTGGAGATCATCGGCAAGTTCACCTCGGCCCCCATCTTCATCATCGGCGACATCCGCCAGGGCGGCGACGACTACGCCGAGGAGGTGCTGGAGGCCGTCAGCCACCTGGCCCCCCACAACCACATCGTGCTGGAGCTGTTCGAGCCGGCCCCCAAGCCCTTCTTCGACCGGCTGGCCTCCAGCCTTCCCCACTTCGACCTGGAGATCTCCCCCGAGAGCCACGACGAGGAGATCCGCTGGGCCGGCGGCAAGAGATACACCAACCAGGACCTCGAGAACAACATCGACTGGGCCTTGAAGGCGGGCTGCAAGAAGCTGGACATCTTCTTCATGGTGGGCCTCCCCGGCCAGACCCCGGAGTCGGTGAGCCGGACCGTTAAGTACTGCGGCGAGCTCATCAAGGCCTACGGGCCGCTGATCAACCCGCTCATCGGGCCGCTGGCCCCCTTCCTGGACCCCGGCAGCATCGCCCACACCCACGCCGAGCGCTTCGGCTACCGCATCTTCTTCCACACCCTGGAGGATTACCGCACCGCCCTGCTCAACCCCCACTGGCGGGACATGCTCAGCTACGAGACCGACTGGATGAGCCGCCAGGACATCGTGGACACCACCTACTCCGCCCTGCTCGAGCTGAACGCCATCAAGGCGAAGAGCGGGCTCATCTCGCCCGCCTATGCCGAGAAGATGGACCGCTTCCTGCGCGACAGCATGTCCCTGCTCAAGCACCTGGACGAGGCCGGCGAGATGAGCGAGAAGGGGCTGCGCGAGTACGAACTGGCCAAGATCAAGGAGGAGGCCGACAGCCTCCTGGCCCAGGTCTACCTGCACAAGGAGGAGTTGAAGTGGCCCGTGACCGGCCGGCGCTTCTACTTCTTCAACATCCTGCGGATGATCAGGGGCAGCGCCTAGCCGTCCTGCCGCCCGCCCGCTCAGTCCTCCGACATCAGTTGCTCGGCCTTCTCCGAGATCTGCTTGAAGTCCCGTTGGGCCCGGCTGGACTCCGGCAGCAGCTTGTCGGTGGAGTTGAAGCCCCACCCCTGGTACTTGATGGCGATGCGCGGGCTGAAGACCCGCTTGGCCTCGCACCCGCACTCCTCGCAGGCCGCCGTCTTTTCGGCGTCCATGGGCTGCAGCAGGTCGAAGCGGTGCCCGCACCCTCCGCACCTGTACTCGTACACCGGCATCCGTCTCACTCCTTGCGTCGCCTTTTGCTCCATTATACCGCAGGGGCGGCTCCGTTGCGGCGAGGCGCGCCGGCCGCAGCCGCCGCGGCCCGCTGCCGGCCTGTTCCCCGCCCCCGCGATGGGTTAAGCTATCATTGGCTTGCGAAACGGACCGAGACCGGGAGGTAAGCAGATGGACTTCGAGACGCTGAGAGTAGAGACCGCCGATCGCGTGACCACCGTCACCCTCAACCGCCCCGACAAGTTCAACGCCATCAACACCCAGATGTTCGTCGACCTGCACCAGGCCTTTTCTCACCTGGCCGGCGACCCGGATACCCGGGCCATCGTGCTCAACGGGGCGGGGCCGGCCTTCTCCAGCGGCCTGGACGTCAGCCTGTTCCAGAACCTGGCCGGCCGCACCACCGTGGAGTTCAAGCAGTACCTCGAGCGCCTGCAGGGGATCTTCCGCTCCATGGAGACCATGGAGAAGCCCATCATCGCGGCCGTGCACGGGCTGTGCCTGGGCGGCGGCACCGAGTTGATCCTGGCCTCAGACATCCGCTTCGCGGCCGAGGGCTCCTCCTACAGCCTGCTGGAGATGCGCTTCGGCATCATCCCCGACCTGGGCGGCTGCAAGCGCATGGCCCGCCTCATCGGACCCGGCCACGCCAAGGAGCTCATCTTCACCGCCGACATCATCGACGCCGCGCGCGCCTACGAGATCGGCCTGGTGGAGCACCTGGTCCCCGGGGACCAGGTCCAGGAGCAGGCCGCCGCCCTGGCCCGGCGCCTGGCCGAGGGGCCCTTCATGGGCATCGGCTTCGCCAAGCGGGTCATCGACCGGGCCTGGGACGCCGACGCGGAGACCGCGCTGCAGCTGGAGTCGCTGGCCCAGACCGTACTCATCAACTCCCAGGACTTCCGCGAGGCGGTGGCCGCCTTCATGGAGAAGCGCAAGCCGGTCTACCGCGGCGAATAGCCCTGCCTGAAAAGTGAAGAATGAAGGGCTGACCCCAAGTGAAGGTGCTCAGGGGGATTCGAGGTCGAGGCGGGCCAGGTGCCCGGCCTCGCCCGAGGGGTCCAGCTGCACCGCCTTGCGCAGGGCGAAGCGCGCCGCCTCCGCCTCCCCCAGCTCCAGCAGGCAGCGCCCCAGGATGCTGTAGGCCCAGGGGTCGCCGGGGATGAGCTTGAGGTACACCTGCAGCTCGCGCGCGGCGGCCTGAAACATCCCCCTCTCCGCATAGAGCCGCCCCAGGGAGAAACGCGCCAGCGGGAACAGCCCGTCGGCCTCCAGGGCCGCCTGGAAGTACTTGAGAGCTTCTTCCTCCTCGCCCAGCGAGTGGCAGGCCGTGCCCAGGTTGCACCAGACCTCCGCCCGTTCCGGCTCGTCTCCGGCCACCCGCTTCCACAGCTCGATGGCGCCGGGCGCGTCACCCAGGCGCATGGAGCAGAGGGCCACCAGGTTGAGCAGCCCGTTGGCCTCCCGGCTCCCCTTGAGGTGGTGGTGGCCGCGCAGCAGCAGGCGCAGGGCGGCCCGGCAGTCCCCGCCGGCGATGAGCAGCCGCCCCGCGTTGAGGTAGGCCTGCGCGAAGCGGGGGTCGGAGGAGAGGGCTTTACGGTAGTACTTGAGCTTGAACTCGTCGCTCGAGGCGAAGCGCAGGGCGGTGACGAAGCTCTCCCAGGCCGCGGGGTCGGAGGTCATGCCCTCGGAGATGAGGGAGAGGTCCAGTTCGGCCTGGGGAAATCCCATCGCCTCCGCCGCGTCCAGCACCACCTCCCGCACCAGCTCCTCCAGGGCCTCCAGGTCCATCCGGGCATCCCCGGCGGCAGGGGCGGTGAAGCCTTCGAAGCGGTACGCCCTCCTCTCGGCCAGCTCGGGGTCCGCGGTGTCGTTGAAGCTCAGCTCGATGCGCGCCTCCTCCGGCGCCCGGCCGCCCTCCGGCAGGAAGTGGAGGTCACCCAGGATGAAGAAGTCCGCCGCGGCTCTCTCCGCGCACTCCCGCGCCTCCTCCGGGTCCAGGGGGCCAGCCAGGGTGAGAGCATCGCCGTCCGAGGGGGCGGGATAGAGGTCGAGGAAGTCCAGGCCCAGCACCTTCTCCAGGGCGGCGCCCAGCCACACCACCAGGGAATGCTCGAAGAGGGCAGCCTGCCTGCCGATGGTGTTTGAGGACATCTGGAGCAGGGTAACGACCATTTCCGTCCTTCTCCCGGCAACCGTTCTTCTCTACGATAGCACACGGGGAACCGCCCCGTTCGGAGAGCGGGGAAGGGCCCGCGGCGGGCAAAGAAAAAGGCCCGGGGTTGCCGGGCCGTGAAGATATTTCGGCGGCGTCCTACTCTCCCACCCGGCTGCCCGAGCAGTACCATCGGCGCTGGAGGGCTTAACTTCCGTGTTCGGAATGGGAACGGGTGATCCCCTCCGCCATGGCCACCGAAAACCTGGTTTTCGATCTCACGATGAAGCCATACCTTCAAAACTGCACAGTGCTCTCAGAGGTAAACTTGTATAGTGTCAAGCCCTCGGCCAATTAGTACCGGTCAGCTCCACATGTTGCCATGCTTCCACATCCGGCCTATCAACCTTGTGTTCTACAAGGGGCCTTACCCGGTTAACCCGGTGGGAGAACTAATCTCAGGACAGGCTTCCCGCTTAGATGCTTTCAGCGGTTATCCCTTCCAGACGTAGCCAACCAGCAATGCCCTTGGCAGGACAACTGGCACACCAGAGGTCTGTCCACCCCGGTCCTCTCGTACTAGGGGCAGCTTCCTTCAATTCTCCTACGCCTGCAGAAGATAGTGACCGAACTGTCTCACGACGTTCTAAACCCAGCTCGCGTACCGCTTTAATGGGCG
>CAZETE010000052.1:0-14740 GCA_964515075.1 uncultured Actinomycetota bacterium
GGTCATGCTGGAGGATGCAGCCGCGTAAAGGAGTTATTTTCAGAGCAGGCCCCAATTTGCGCGTTAGAAAGTGAATTTGGGGCCTGACCCCAATTTGTGGGAAAAGGTAGTATTTTGGGAGAGCGGTGGGGGTATATTAAGATAAGTAGGGTAGCTTGCCGCAGCGGCGGGCGAGAAGAGAGAGGGGAAAGGGCATGAAAGGGTCAACGGTCAAACGAGCGGTCATCGTGCTGGCGGCGCTGCTGATGCTGGCGCTGCTGAACGGAAGCGCGGCCTTCTCCCACGAGAACAACGAACTGACCATCGACGGACATCCCCTGCAAATCACGGTCATGGACGACAGCACCTTCGGCGTCTTCTACGAAGGCGTCAATCAGCACTACGGCCCCTACGCCAAGGGCTCGATGATCTGGCTGAACGGCAGCGACCCCGCCTACAGGTGGGGCGGCGGCTCCTCCTCCTTTACCCTGCAGCCTCCCGATTTCGTCCCCGTCTCCCACACCCAGCCCAATCCCTGGACCATCGTCACCGTCTACGACGCCGGCGGCTCCGGGGTGCGGGTGACCGAGACCGTCACTTATACCAACGGCAGCAACCGTTACCAGGTGAAGTGGGACATCGCCAACACCGGCGGGACCACCTACAACGACTTGCGCTTTTTCCACGGGGCGGATACCTACTTCGGCGGAAACGACTATTCCGAGGGCTACTGGAACGACGCCCTGCAGATGGTCTTCCTGCGCAACCCCGGGCTTACGGGGATCATGGGCTTCTTCGCCGACAGGAGCACTCCCTCAACGCACTATATGGAGGGTCGCTACAGCAACGTGCGCGACCGGTGCCGGAGCGGCGACCACCTGACCGACACCGTAGACCACGCCTTTCTGGACGCCGGGTACGCCCTGGAGTGGGACCGGGTCACCCTGGCCCCCGGCCAGACCTGGACGGTCATCGCCTACGAGAAGTGGACGGAGGCCGGCGACGTGCAGGTCTACGCCCCCGCCGACACCGACAGGTACCCCGGCCAGTCCCTGGACCTCGCCTTCTACGTGCAGAACTTCGGGGCCGCCGCCGACACCTTCGACCTGGCGGCCACCTCCGGCAGCGGCTGGCCGGTATCGGCCCCCGCCTCCATCGACCTGGACCCGGGCGAGAGCGGCATGGTGGCGGTGCAGGTGATCGTGCCCATCGACGCCGACCCCGGGCAGGCCGGCCTGGTCACCCTGGAGGCGACCTCGCAGACCGACCCCGAAGTCAACAACGCCGACACCGCCAAGGTGAACGTGCTGGCGCCCCCCATCCCCACCTGGTACCTGCCGGAGGGGTGCACCAAGGGGGACTTCGAGACCTGGATCCTGGTGGAGAACCCCGGCAACGCCCCGGTGCAGGCCTCCCTGGCCTTCGACACCGACACCGGCGAGAGGATCGTCCCCGCGCTGCAGGGAAAGGATATCCCCGCCCACACCCGGGTCTCCTTCAACCTCAACCCCCACATCGAGACCTACGACGTGGCCACCCGGGTCACCTCCACCGGAGGGCCGGTGGTATGCGAGCGCGCCATGTACGGCAACGGCCGCCAGTGGGCCACCGAGTCCGTGGGCAGCCCCGCCGTCTCGGACGCCTGGTACATGGCGGAGGGCTGCACCACCGGCGGGTTTGAGAACTGGATCCTGGTGCAGAACCCCAATCCCAACAGCGTCCGCATAAACATCTCCCTCGACACGGACCAGGGCCAGGTGGTCCCCCCGGTCATGCAGGACCTGATCATGCCCGCGCACACCCGCGCCTCTTGGAACCTGGCCAACTTCCACGTCTCCGACGCGGTGGCCGCCCGGGTCACCTCCACCGGGGGGCCGGTGGTAGCCGAGCGGGCCATGTACGGGCCGGAACGCGTCTGGGGCACCACTTCCATCGGGGCCGGCGCGCCGTCGGCGTCCTGGTTCCTGGCGGAGGGGTGCACCGGCGAGGGCTTCTCCACCTGGATCCTGCTGCAGAACCCCCTGGACGCCGCGCAGGAATACGACGTCGATTTCCTGGTTCCCTCCCAGGGCGAGGTGCAGGGCCCGCTGGGGACCATCCCCGCGCACACCCGCCTGACCTTCAACGTCGCCGATTACGTGCAGGACTGGGAAGTGTCCACCCGGGTGACCTCCTCGGGCGGCCTGGTGGCGGAGCGCTCCATGTTCGGCGAGGGCTGGGCCACCACCTCCATCGGGGCCCATTGGCCGTCCAGTCTGTGGTACTTCGCCGAGGGGTGCACCCAGGACGGCATGGAGACCTGGGTGCTGGTGCAGAACCCCTGGGACGTCGCGGCAGAGTTCACCATCACCCTCGACACCGACCAGGGGCTGGTGAGCCCGGGCGCCCTGAAGGGCGTGGCCATCGGGCCCAAGTCCCGCGCCAGTTTCCGCCTCAACGACTACGTGACCACCTACGATGTCTCCGCCCGGGTCTACGCGAACCGGCAGGTGGTCTGCGAGCGGGCCATGTACGGGCCCGACCGCGGCTGGGCCACCTGCTCCACCGGCTACCCGCTGTACTTCCCGGAATAGAGAGCGGAGCCGGCCGGCAACGAAACGGGGCCCCGGGAGACCGGGGCCCCTCTCTTATCCTCGGCTACCGACGCCCTCAGCCCCAGGGCCACACCTTAACGTTTACAGGAATTGGGGTCAGGCCCCAAATTCACTTTTCGGGAATGCACACGACCGCGTAAGAAAGTGAATTTGGGGCCTGACCCCGATTTGTGGAAAGGGGGTGTTATGGGCGAGTGGCGGGTGTATATTTTGGTTAAAGGATGAGAGAGAAAAGGGAAAGAGCATGAAGGGAAAGACGGTCAGACGAGCGGTCATCGCGGCGGCGGCGCTGCTCGCGGCGGCGCTGGCGATGACCTCCCTCTCCTGCGGGAGCAGGCAGGCAGCCGCACCCTCCTTCGACGAGGCGACGCAGCAGCGGATGGAGAAGATCATCACCGACGCCATGGCGGCTGAAAAGATCCCCGGCGTCATCGCCGGGGTCTGGGTGGACGGGCGGGGCGCCTGGACCGGCGCGTTCGGCCAGGCCGACACCGCCACCGGGGAAGCCATGTGGACGGGGCTCGCCGCCCGCATCGCCTCCAACACCAAGGCCTTCACCGCCACGGTCGTCCTGCAGCTGGCGGGGGAGGGAAGGCTGTCGCTGGACGATCCCCTCACCAAGTACGTCGTCGGCATCCCCAACGGCGACCGCGTCACCGTGCGCCAGCTGCTCGACATGACCTCGGGCATCTACAGCTACTCGGAGGACGAGGAGTTCGGCCGGGTCTTCGACTCGGAGCCCCTGAAGGTATGGACCACGCAGGAGATCATGGACATCGTCCTGCGCCACCAGCCCGACTTTGAACCCGGCGCCGGCTGGCACTACTCCGACACCAATTACTACCTGCTGGGCATGATCGCCGAACAGGTCACCGGGACCCAGGTGGAGGAAGAGGTGCGGAGCCGCGTCATGGACCGCCTGGGCCTGAAGCGGACCTGGTTCCCCGCAGGCCCGGACATGCCCGCCGACCACTCCCACGGCTACATGCCCGCCGCCGATTACGAAACCAGCAAGGCCCTGGTGGAGATGACCCGCATCGACCCCTCCGCCCCCTGGACCGGCGGCGCCATGATCTCCAGCCTGGAGGACCTCAAGGCCTGCGCGCGGGCCCTGGCGGACGGCAGCCTGCTCACCCCGGCCATGCAGGAGGAGCGGCTGCGGATGGTCCAGATCCCCGACAACGCCATGAAATACGGGCTGGGTATCGCCTCGATCTTCGGCTTCCTGGGGCACACCGGCGCCATCAACGGCTTCAACTCGGTGATGTTCCATAACCCCGAACTGGGCGCCACCGTCGTGGTCATCGCCAACAAGTCCACCAACTCCTCCCAGGAGGCGGTGGGCATATTCATCGAGCTGGGGAGGCTGCTCTTCCCCGACCTCTTCCCGCCGGCGGCCCGGCAGCAGGAACAGCAGCAGGAACAGCAGGGGGGGCAGCCCGGCCAGTCCTCCGGCGGCCGGTCCGGCTCACGGTCCGGCTCGTCACGAGACGCGCTTTCCGACCTCAACCGCGCTCTCCACGGCGACCTGGCCATCTACCGCGGCGCCGAGCCGGACACCTCCGCGGGGCCGGAAGCGGGTATGCGGGCCTCCGGCAGGTGGGTCCTGGCGACCCCGGACGCCCCGGCCGAGGTGATCCGCTTCTACGACCGCGAGCTCGCGTCGACCAGGAGCCTGGAGAGGACCGAGGGACCCGACGGCGTCACCTATTCCTTTGCGGGTCGGGAGAACCGCAAGATCGTAGTGGAGGTCCAGCGTACCGGCCCGGGCACCAGGATGACCATAACCATCGAAGGGCGTTCCGGTCCACGGTAGCACGGTTACGGAACTACCGTCACTCATGATAGGATTATTCCATGGAAGCAAGGACGCGGCGGGCAGGCGAACAACACGGCGAGGCACGACGCGTTCCGCGCCGCCCGCAAACCGCCACTTAAGTGGAATCCCCCGGCAAGAGAGGCAAGGAGGTCCCGCGATGACAGGCAGGAACCTATCCGCAACCCACACCGCCCCCTTGAAGCGGTACGCGCTCATCCTGGCGGCGCTCGCCCTGGCAGCGTCCATGCTGCTGGCCAACACGCCGCCGGCCCGCGCGGCGGGGGAGTGGTCCACCCCGGTGAGCATAAGCCCCGGCAACTTCACTGCCGAAAACTACTTTCCTAAGATCGCCGTGGACTCCGACGGCTATTCCCACGTGGTCTGGACCGGCTGGAACAGCTTGGGCATCGTCTATTACTCCAACAACGTCTCGGGCGCCTGGTCGTACCCGCTGCCCCTCTCGGCCGGCTGCCTTGGCAGCCACGACCCGCAGATAGCCCTGGACCCGGATGACGGCGTCCACGTGGTCTGGGCGGGCTACGACAACAGCATGGTGCGGCAGGTCTTCTATGCCACCTACGCCGGAGGGTCCTGGTCCGCCCCGGGAGTCATCTCCACAAACACCACCGAAAACGACGAGCCCCAGCTGGCCCTGGGCCCGGACGGCCGTCCTCACGCGCTCTGGCGCGGGGATGACGGCACGAACGACCGGGTCTTCTACTCCACCGACCAGGGCTCGGGTTGGTCCGTCCCGGTCGACATCTCACCGGGGGACTGGGGGACCTACGACCCCCGGCTGGCCGTGGACTCCGGCGGCTACGCCCACGCGACCTGGCACGGGCACGCTTCCGGCACCTCTTCCTATTACTATGCCGACAACTCCGGCGGCAGCTGGTCCACACCGGACCTGCTTCTCGCCAACGCTCCCTTCGACCCCGTGAGCATAACGACAGATTCGAGCAACGCCGCCCACGTCGCCTACCGCGACTACAGCAACGTGTTCTACAGGACCGGCACCGCCGGCGCCTGGTCCGCCCCGGTGACCGCGGCCAGCGGTTCCAACGTCGGCCAGCCCCAGATCGCGCTCTACGACGACACGGACGCCCACGTCGTCTGGTGCGGATACAGCGGCTCGGAGTACGAGACATGCTACGCCACCAACGCCGGGGGGTCCTGGTCCGCGCCCACAGTCCTCTCCACCACCTCTTCCAGCAACGACGATCCCCAGATCGCCCTGGGCCCCGGCGGCACCGCTCACGTAGTCTGGCGGGGACACGACGGTTCCTACGACCAGGCTTACTACGCCACCAACGACGGCGGAGCCTGGTCCGCGCCGCTGGCCCTCTCCGCCCCCGGTTATTACAGCTACGGCCCGAGGGTGGCCCTGGACCCGGGCGGAAACCCCCACGCGGCCTGGTGGGGGTACGACGAGACGGGGTCGGAGAGCATCTTCTACGCCGAAGGGACGGAGACGGGCTGGACCGGCCCGGTCATCGTGTCCGACACCGCGGCCCCGGAGGGCTCCATCGAAAACGAGTACCCCTGCCTGGCGGTGGGCCCGGGCAACCAGCCCCACGCGGTCTGGAGAGGTTACGACGGCGAGCACGGCCAGGTCTACTACGCCACCGACCCCGGCTCGGGCTGGACCGACCCGCTGGTCCTCTCCGACCTCCCCGGCTTGGACAGTAGCTACCCGCAGGTGGCGGTGGGCCCGGACGGCACCGTCCACGCGGTCTGGACCTCGTACAGCGATGAGGCGGAGGACATCTTCTACTCGATGAACGACGGCTCGGGGTGGGCCGACCCGATCCCCCTCTCCACCACCTCCCACGGCAACTACGAGCCCCGGCTGGCCCTGGGACCGGACGGGGCTCCCCACGTGGCCTTCCACGGGCACATCGACGGCTGCGAGATCTTCTACACCACCAACCCCGGGGGCGGCTGGACCGACCCGGTAATGGTCTCCTCGGACGACGGCAACGACGAGCACTCCCTGGCCGTCGACGCTTTCGGCCAGCCCCACCTGGCCTGGGTCCGGTACGACTACAATTACCAGGAGGACGACCTCTTCTACTCCACCAACCCCGACTACGCCACCGACCCCGGCGGGCCCTGGGAGGAGCCGACCTTCATCGACAACGACGAGGACGATATCTACGGCGTGGACCTCAAGACGGGCCCGGACGGCGTCCCCCACCTGGTCTGGTACGGCCCCGACGACTACGGCTACTGCCGGGTCTTCTACGCCACCGACCCCGGGGGCGGCTGGACCGAGCCGGTGGCCATCTCCTCAAACCCCGAGGACGACAGCTTCTACTGCCGCCTGGCGGTGGGGCCGGACGGCAACCCGCAGGCCGTCTGGTACGCGGCCGGCTACGTGGAGGCGGAGGAGGAGGAAGTGCTCAACCTCTACTACTCCACCGACACCGGGGCCGGCTGGTACGACGACCCGGTGCTCCTCTTCACCTCGTCTGGCTGGAGCATGTTGATGGATCTGTCCTATCCCCAGATCGCGGTGGACGCGGACGGCGCCCCCCACGCGGCCTGGAACGGGGCCGGCGGCGCGGGCCTCGACACCTGGTATGCCACCGACCCCGGGGACGGCTGGAGCGACCCGCTGCTGCTCTCCACCAACTCCGAGATAAACTGGGTGACCAGCCTGGCCCTGGGCCCGGACGGCAGCCCCCACGCGGCTTGGAGCGGCTTCGATACCGACGGGGTGGAGCGCGTCTGGTACGCGAACTGCGCCCCGTCCCTCCCCGCCGCTTGGTACCTGGCCGAAGGGGCCACCGACGGCGGCTTCGAGACCTGGGTGCTGGTGGCCAACCCGGGCGAGGAGGACGTGGTCGTCGACATCACCCTGATGACCGAGAACGGCCCCCTCTCTCCCGCCGCCCTGCAGGGGGTGACGGTTGCGGCCGGCACCCGCGCCACCTTCAACCCCGGCCCCTACGCCACCACCTACCACCTGGCGGCCAAGGTCGAGGCCACCGGGGGCATCGTCTGCGAACGGGCCATGTACGGCAACTCGCGGGCCTGGGGCACCGACTCCATCGGCACCCCCACCCCGTCCGACACCTGGTACCTGGCTGAGGGATCCACCGACGGGGGCATGGAGACCTATCTGCTCATGCAGAACCCCAACCCCTACCCGGTGCGGGCCGACATCACCTTCATGACCTCATCCGGCGTGGTGGAGGGCCCCCGGGGTTACATCATCAAGGCCCAGAGCCGCGCCGACCTCATCTTAGGCGAGTTCGTCACCGACTACGACGTATCCACCCTGGTCACCGCGGAGGCCCCCATCGTCTGCGAGCGCTCCACCTACGGGGCGGAGCGCACCTGGGCCACCGCCTCCATCGGGGCGACAGGCACCTCCCCGGCCTGGTTCCTGGCCGAGGGCTGCACCGCCGGGGGCTTCGAGACCTGGGTGCTGGTGCAGAACCCGTCAGCCGCCCCCGTCACCATCGACCTCACCCTGATGACCGAGAACGGCCCCCAGAGCCCGGCGGACCTGCAGGACGTGGTGCTGCCCGCCCGCTCCCGCCGCTCTTTCAACCTGGGAGACTACGTCCAGACCTTCGACGTCTCCACCCTGGTGACCGCGGACGCGGGCGTGGTGGCCGAGCGCGCCGTCTACGGCGCCGGGCGCACCTTCGCCACCGGCTCGGTGGGCGCGGTGATGCCGGCCGACCGGTGGTTCCTGGCCGAGGGGTGCACCGCCGGGGGCTTCGAGACCTGGGTGCTGGTGCAGAACCCCAACGCCACCCCCACCACCGTGGACCTCACCTTCATGACCTCTTCAGGCCCGGTGGCCGGGCCGCAGGGCGTCACGGTCCCGGCGCTCTCCCGCATCTCCTTCAACCTGGGCGACTACGTCATCGACTACAACGTGTCCACCCTGATCACCGCGGAAGGCGGGGTGGTGGTGGAGCGGGCCATGTACGGAGCGGGCCGCACCTGGGCCCACGACTCCACCGGCTTCGCCCGGTAGGGCGCGGACGCTGCGGCAACGAAACGGGGCCCCGGGAGACCGGGGCCCCTCGCTTCCGCCGGGCGCGGCGGGCCGGGCAGGGATGGCGCGCCCGGGCGCAGAAATAATGTAGGCAGAGCGCAAGAACGGAAAGGGAAAGGAGCGGCTTATGGAGGGGAACGTGGTTACGCGGAGCTGGGGGACCATGCTGGTGAAGGGCCTGCTCGCGCTGGCCTTCGGCGTGGTCCTGATCGTCTGGCCCGAGATCACCTTCCGGGTGCTCATCAGGCTCTTCGGGATCCTGGCCCTCCTCTTCGGGGCCGTCTTCACCGCCGACTTCTTCGTGGGCATCTCCCGGGGCGAGAAGTGGGGCTGGTCGCTGGCCGCGGCGCTCATCAGCATCTTCATCGGCATCATGGCCCTGGCGCGGACCTACGAGACCGCGGTGATCATCGCCTTCTTCTTCGTGATCTGGCTGCTGATGACGGGGGCCATCGAGACGGGCATCGCCCTGATCCTGCCCAGGGAGTTCAAGTTCCGGTGGCTGCTGGGGGCGGAGGGCGTGCTCTCCATCATCGCCGGGCTCTGCCTGATGCTCTTCACGGCGCCCACCGCGAGGCTCATCGTCCTCTTCGTCGGCGTCTATTACATCCTCATGGGCATGATCGACATCGTGGTGAGCTTCGAGGCGCGCAAGTTCTTCAGAAAGTTCGCCGGCGCGGCGGCGGCGGAGGAGGAATAGCGGTCTCGCAAGAAGCCGCGCGGGCACGCGCCGGCGCGGCGGGGCGCAGGGGCGGGTTGAAAGGAGAGCGGCATGGAAAATACCGGTTTGAAGGGCCGGGGCGGCATGCTGCCGGAGAGCCCCTGGACCCTGCTGTTCGGCGCGTTCCTCTACCTGGTCTTCGGGATCCTGCTGGTGAGCCGGCCCGGCGCCAGCCTGACGGTGGTCCGCTACGCCTTCGGCATCTTCGCCCTGGGGTATGCGGCCTTCGAGCTCGGCGGCGCCTTTCGCTCCAAGCCTCGCGGGGGGCGCGAGGGGGAGGCGAAGGAGGGCAAGCGGAAGCCCGACTGGCTGACGGTCCCGGCCGCGCTGGCGGCGCTGCTCGCCGGGGTCATGGCCCTGGCCTGGCCCGCCGCCACCTTCAGGGTCGTCCTGGTCATCCTGGGGATCTGGGCCGTCGGCTCCGGCCTCATCGAGGTCGCGGCGGGCCTGCGGCTGCCCAAGGGCTTCAAGGGAAAGGCCCTGATGATGGCGGCCGCCCTCGTCTCCATCGGCTTCGGCATCTACTTCATCGTCGGGCCGGAGAAGAGGGGGGCCGACGAGGTGGCGAACACGGTGGTGATCGTCGTGGGCGTCTTCGGCATCGCCAAGGGGGCGCTGCTGGCCGCCTATTCCCTGCTGCTGAGGGGCCTCTACCGGAACCTGGAGAAGGCCTGAACGGACGGCGGCGTGGACCGCGGGAGCTTCGAGGCGCTGGTGGGGGAGGTGCTCGACGAATTCCCCGGGGAGTTCCAGCGCCTGCTGGACAACCTGGCGGTGATCGTGGAGGACGTGGCCCCGCCGCAGCTGGCCGCGGAGCTGGGCATCGGCCACCCCATGCGGCTGCTGGGCCTGTACACCGGGGTTCCTTACACGCAGTGGGGAAGAGGCCACTACCAGGGGCCGCCGGACACCGTCCACCTCTACCGCCTGCCCATCCTCTCCGAGGCCGGCACCCCGGCGGAGGTCAAGGAGCGGGTGCGGGAGGTGATCTTGCACGAGCTGGGCCACCGGGCCGGGCTGGGGGAGGAGCGCCTGCGCGAGCTCGGCGTCCATTGAGCGCAAGGGGCCGGAGCGGGCGCGCGGGGGGCGCGGGCGAACCGGGCGGGGCGGGGACGGGCGCGCCGGACCGGCCCGTTTGACAACGCCGGGGCGCTTCCCTAAGGTGGAGTGGAGCGTACAGGCCGCGCGCCGGCGGCGCCGGCGCAGAGGAGGGGAGAGCGCGATGAAGATAGGACCCGGCACCGTGGCGGCCTTAAGCTACAACCTCTACGACGAGGCGGGCGAGCTCATCGAGTCCACGCGGGAAGGAGAGCCCTTCATCTTCGCCTACGGGCAGGAGCAGATCATACCCGGCCTGGAGAAGGGGCTGACGGGACTGGAGGCGGGGGCCACCGCCGACGTCGTCGTGGCTCCGGAGGAGGGCTACGGGCCGCGCGAGCCCGAGCTCGTCCAGCAGGTCTGCCGGGCGCATCTCCCTCCGGAGGTCGAGCTGGAGGTGGGCAACTCCTACCGCGCCGTGACCGAGGGCGGAAGCCTGGTTTCCTTCGTCATCCTGGGATACGACGACGAGAACGTGGAGATAGACCTCAACCACCCGCTGGCCGGCGAGACCCTCCGCTTCGAGGTGGAGGTGCTGGAGGTGCGCCCCGATACCGGGCCGGACGGCGGGAGCGGAGATTCCGGGCTCTGGACCCCCGGCTCCCCTTCCTGAAGGCCCCGCCTTCTTAGTGAAAGAAGCCCGCGGGCAGCTTGTTTCGGGCAGCCCTTTCTGATAACTTGTTGGTGACCTTGCAGGAACGGTCTCGAACTCGAAACAAGGAGGAGAACATGGCCGAAGTAGTGCTCGTGGACATGCTGCGCATCCCCTTCTCCCGCTCGCGCCCCAACGCTCCCGAGAGGGACGCCTACAACTCCCTGCGCATGGACGAAAAGGCCGCGCTGTGCATGAAGACCCTCATCGAGAAGCACGGCGTCAACCCGCTGGACATCGGCGACGTGCTCACCGGCTGCGCCCTGCAGATGAAGGAGCACTACATGATGGGCGGCCGCATCGTCAACATGCTGGCCGGACTGCCGGTGGAGGTCCCCGGGCAGGCGTCCGAGCGGGTGTGCTGCTCGGGCATGTCCGCCCTGCATCAGGGGGCGATGGAGATCATGACCGACCAGGCCGACGTGGTCTTCGCCAACGCCATGGAGCACATGACCCACGTGGCCCTCGACCCCCGTTTCAACAACGACCTGACCATGGCCAACCCCCGCCTCTTCACCGAGGAGGAGTTCGCCAAGTACGACCTGATGACCGGCATGAGCATGGGCCAGACCGCCGAGAAGCTCTTCTCCATCACCAACTGCACCCGCGAGGACATGGACAAGTGGTCGCTGGGCAGCCATCTCAAGGCGGCCAAGGCCATCGAGGAGGGGTTCTTCGACGGCGAGATCATCCCGGTCGAGGTCACCGACCCGGAGACCGGCGAGACCAAGGTCTACAAGTACGACCTGTCCATCCGCCCCGACACCACCCTGGAGGGGCTGGCCGGGTTGAAGCCGGCCTTCAAGCCCGAGGGCGGCGAGATCACCGCCGGCAACTCCTCCCCCTTGAACGCCGGCGCGGTGTCCGTGCTGCTGATGAGCGCCGACAAGGCCAAGTCCATGGGCATCAAGCCCAAGGCCAAGGTCATCGGCATGGGCGTGGCCGGCGTGGCGCCCAACATCATGGGGGCCGGCCCGGTGCCCGCCACCGAGAAGGCCCTCAACCGGCTGGGGATGAAGGTCTCGGACATCGACGTCTGGGAGGTCAACGAGGCCTTCGCCGTGGTCCCCATCTACGCCGTCGAGAAGCTGGGAATGGACCCGGACAAGGTCAACATGAAGGGCGGCGCGGTGGCCATCGGGCACCCCCTGGCCTGCTCGGGCCCCCGCCTCACCGGCACCCTGGCCCGCATCCTGGAGGAGACCGGCGGCAAGTACGGCGTGGCCACCATGTGCGGCGGCGGCGGCCAGGGCGCGACCACCGTCCTCGAGCGCATCTGAGAGAAGCGGCGCCGGGCACCGTCACATCTTCGTGACGGTGCCCGGAGCCTTCACATCGCCGGCGGGCGGGGGAGCCATCCGCCGGCCCTGTTGGCCGTGCCCCGTGCCTGGCCGCCGGCCGAGGCGGTCCGCGCTCACCACCCTTGCGTCCCATCCCTCCTGACCGCCACGGGCCGGGCCGGCGGCCGTAAAGGGAAAAACCGGGGGCCGGGCGAAGAAGTCAGCGGCAAGGGAGGTGATGCCGCATGGGGATCATGGTCATCGATAACGAGGGCAGGCCGGGCCCGTGCGCCTCCCTGGACGAGTGCAAGGCGGGGGAATACAAGCTGCTCTGGATGGACCTGGAGGGCCCTTCTTCCCGGGAACTGGAGGATGCCCGCACAGAGTTCGGCCTCCACCCGGTGGTCTTCTCCCAGTTCGAGGCGGCTCCGCCCGTCCCCAAGATGCAGGAGTTCGACGGGTACCTGTACATCGTGTGGGGCTTCCTGCGCGACCGGCCGGACGGCGAGCGCCTCGAGGTGGAGGGCCTGCACGTGGTGCTGGGCCGGGACTACCTGCTCACCGCCCACCGCGGCGGCCTGGAGGAGCTGGGCCGGCTGCCGGAACGCATCAGATCCAACCCGGCCCGCTACGACCACCCCGCCGGCCTCCTCTACGGCATCCTGGAGCCGGCGGTGGACGCCTACTTCCCCATGGTGGACGCGCTCACCGAGCGCATCGACGAGTACGCCGAGGAACTGGTGTCCGACGACAACGTCGGGGACCTCTCCGTCATCCTGGACTTGAAGCACCACAACATGGCCTACCGCCGCGCCGTCTACGCCCACCGCGACGTGCTCATCAAGCTCTCCCGCCGCGACATCGACCTCATCCCCGACCGGTGGGACGTCTACCTCATCGACATCTACGACCGCATGGCCAAGGTGGCGGCGGAGGTGGAGTACAACTCCGAGCAGATCTCCAGCGCCCTGGACATCCACATGAGCGCGGTGAGCAACCGGCTCAACAAGACCATGAAACGGCTGACCGCGGTGGCCACCTTCTTCATGCCCGCCACCTTCCTGGTGGGGCTGTACGGCATGAACTTCCAGAGCATGCCCGAGTTCGCCTGGCGCTACGGCTACATCTTCTTCTGGGCGGTGCTGGTGGTGGCCACGGCGGCGATGATCTGGATCGGCAAGAAGGAGGACTGGTTCTGACCCGCCGGAGGTGAAGGCATGCCCGCTGCCGCGGTGCCCGGCGCCGTCATCCACTACGAAGCGGAAGGAGAGGGCCCGCCCCTGCTGCTGATGCGCGGCTACGGCTCCCATTCGGGCTGGTGGGAGCCCTCCTTCCTCCAGGCCCTGCGCGAGCGCTTCCGGGTGATCGTCTACGACCACCGCGGCACCGGCCTGAGCGAGCACCTGCGGGGCGATTACACCATCCGCGTCCTGGCGGACGACGCCGCCTGCCTGCTGGCCTGCCTCGACGCCGGGCCGGCCCACGTCTTCGGCCTGTCCATGGGGGGCATGGTGGCCCAGGAACTGGCCCTGGACTACCCGGCCCGGGTGGACCGGCTGGTGCTGGGGGCCACCCACTGCGGCGGGAGGCGCGTGGTGATGCCGCCGCCCGAAGTGGCGAGCCTGCTGGCCTCGCGCAGCGGAGGGACGGAGGTCAGCGACGAGTGGCTGCGCACCGTGTTCTCCCCCGGCTTCTCCTGGCGCTGCGTCGAGGCGACCCGGGCCTACCTGGCGCGGGCCGCGGTCCGGCCGGTGCCGCCGGAGGTGGTGCGCCTGCAGGCGGGCGCGGTCGCCGCCTTCGACACCTGGGAGCGGCTCCCCGGCATATGCGCCCCCACCCTGGTCCTGCACGGGGAGTACGACCTCATCGTGCCCAGCGCCAACGCCCGCGTCCTGGGCGAGCGCATCCCCGGCGCCCGGGTGGTGGTGCTCAAGGGGATGGGCCACGACTTCACGGTGCAGGACCCCCGCGGCACCGCCGCCCTCCTCACCTCCTTCCTCTCTTGAAACCTTCACTTGGGGTCAGCCCTTCATTCTTCACTTCTTCGTGCAGACGGGATGTCCCCTCCGGCGTTTATGTTGTCGAGGGAACGGGACGATAAACAGACCGTGTGGCTGTCGAGCGGAAGGGGGACGCATGGACCCGGCAAGGAGGAAACGCGCGCCCGGTATCTGTTGCGCAATGCTGGCGCCCCTGCTGCTGTTGTCTTCCTGCGGGGCGGGCTGGACCGGCTCCGGCCGGCGGGCCAACCGCGTCGCCTTAAAGGCGGCGGCGGTGGAGTTCGAGACCTGGGTGCTGGTGCAGAACCCCGGGGATCACCCCGTCCACGTCGACCTGAAGCTGCAGACCTCCGAAGGCGAGGTGAGCCCGGAGGGCTTGAGCAACCAGGCCGTCGCCCCGCGCTCCCGCCGCACCTTCCGCCTGAACGACTACGTCTCCACCTACGACGTCAGCACCCTGGTGCACGCCCGCGACGGGGCGGTGGTGGCGGAGCGCGCCGTCTACGGGGGAGACCGCTCCTGGGGCCACGACTCCTGCGGCGTCACCGCGCCGGCCGCCGACTGGTACCTGGCGGAGGGCGC
>CAZETE010000053.1:0-13854 GCA_964515075.1 uncultured Actinomycetota bacterium
GCCGGGGCAGGGTCAGGCCACCCGGGTGCGCAGGGCGGCGGCAGCATCGCGAGCACCAGGGCGAAGGCGCAGAGGGCGGCGGCTTTGCGGGCCCAGCGCACGAAAGGACGGTGCCGGTTCGGGGAACGATGCTCGTTCATCTTGCTCACCTCGCTGTTCTGAGAGGACCCATATGCCGATAGAAGGATTATACAGCCATATCACCCGATATTTCTCACATAACCCCGATGCCCCTTCCCTGCACAGCAAAGTGGACCCTATTTGGGCCAGCTTCGGTTGGATACTTGATTGAGGCCGGAAAGACACTTCTTGCGAGCCGGATGGCGCAGAGGATGCCCTCTCCCCCAAGGCAGTCGCAGGTGTCCGGCGAGGCGAAGGCGGCGCCTGCCCGGAAAGCAAAGTTTCCTGCCTGCGTCCTCGCATCTCTCCACTATCGGCTCCAGCAGGCCCCGCCAGCCGTCGGCGGAGTGGACGTTACCCGGACCCAAAGCCCGCTCCCTCGCAGTCGCCGTGCTGATTGATCTTCATCTGTTTCGAATATCAGCCCAGGGGTTACTATCGGTTCTTTGGGCCCTGCTCAAAATAAGCACACTTTAAGCACAGTTCCGGATAATTCAATTTGCTTGCAAGGGTGAAAGTGGCGGAGGGGGAGGGATTCGAACCCCCGGGGCGTTGCCACCCAACGGTTTTCAAGACCGCCGCATTCGTCCACTCTGCCACCCCTCCTCGCTCCATTATAAGAGCTTGGCGCGGTTTTATTGAAATGTCTCCGGGAGCAACGCGGAAGGAGGCGGGGCCGCGGCAGGGCCGTCCCCGGCCGCCGCTCAAGCGGACTCGCGCGGTGCCGCTCAGCTGTAGCCCCGGGTGGCCTGCTTCCGCTTCAAGCCCCTTGCCCTGCTCAGGAGGCGCACGGCGGAAGAGATGGTCCACATGGGCGCGGTGAAGGCGCCTTGCTTGCACGAACGCACGCAGGAATAACAGTAGAGGCACCCGATGCCCTCGTCGACGTGCGGCAGCCCGTCCAGCCGGCCCACCGGGCAGGCTTCCTTGCAGGCGCCGCAGTCGATGCAGCGGTCCTCACGGAACCTGATGGGCGGCCAGAACAGGCTCATGACCTGCGGGGTGAACACCGCAGCGTCGATGATCCGGTCGAGGGCGCCGGCGGGCCTGACGGACGTAAAGTCCATCCCCGCCCCGTCCGTTCGCCCCAGCCGCGGCGAGACCTCCCCGAACCAGCCGCGCAGCGTCTCCATGTCCCCTCCGTCCGGATGCCCCCGGCCCAGGGGGTCCCCGGCGCGGAACATCATGGAGTGCTCCGCCAGCACCTCGGCCAGCCCCTGCACGCGGTAGCCCTTCTCGTCCAGGGCCGCGGCCATGCGGTGGAGGGAGCTCCCCTTGTCGACCATTCCGTAGCTGACGTAGGCCAGGGCATCCTTGCCCTCTCCGCGGGGCATGCCCTTGAGCCAGGCCATCACCGGGCGCAGGGCCCGACCGGCGTACACCGGGCTCCCCGCGACCAGCAGGGAAGCCTTCCTTACCCCTTCGTCCACCTCCCCTTCGCGGCCGCGGCGGCGGCCCAGGTCGAACTCCAGGACCTCGTACCCCTCGTCCTCCAGCAGCGAGCAGATGAAGCGCCCAGCCTTGCGGGTTGACCCGGCCGGCGAGACGAAGACGTGAGCTGCGACGCGTTCCACCAAACCCTCCCTTTCCTTATCTCCTCAGACGATGCGGGTGAGGCCGTGCATGTAGGGGATCAGTTCCTGGGGCACCGAGACCGAGCCGTCCTCGCGCTGATAGTTCTCGAGGATGGCGGCCACCGTGCGGCCGATGGCCACGCCGGAGCCGTTGAGGGTGTGCAGCAGGCGGCTCCTGCCCCCCTTGGGCTTGAAGCGGATGCCGCCGCGCCGCGCCTGGAAGTCGGTGAAGTTGGAGCAGGAGCTGATCTCCTTGTATTCGCCCGCCTCGCCCTGCCCGGGCATCCACACCTCCAGGTCGTAGCACTTGGCGGCGGAGAAGGAGAGGTCGCCGGTGGACAGCGCCACCACCCGGTAGGGCAGGCCCAGCCGTTCGAGCACCTCCTCCGCGTCGGCGGTGAGCTTCTCCAGCTCGTCGTAGGAGGTGTCGGGGTGGACGAACTTGACCATCTCCACCTTGTTGAACTGGTGCTGGCGGATGAGCCCGCGCACGTCCTTGCCGTAGGAGCCCGCTTCCCGCCGGAAGCACGGCGTGTAGGCGCAGTAGTACAGGGGGAGGTCGGCCTCGGGGACGGTCTCTTCGCGGTGGATGTTGGTCACCGGCACCTCGGCCGTGGGGATGAGGTAGAGGTCATCGTCGCGGCACCGGTACATGTCCGCCTCCAGCTTGGGCAGCTGGCCGGTGGTGCGCATGCTCTCCTCGTTGACCAGGATGGGCGGGAAGATCTCGGTGTAGCCGTGCTCCCGCGTGTGCAGGTCGAGCATGAAGTTGACCAGCGCGCGCTCCAGCAGGGCACCGGTGCCCCGCATCAGGGTAAAGCGCGACTCGGCTATCTTCACGCCCCGCTCGAAGTCGAGTATGCCCAGCGCCGCGCCCACCTCCCAGTGGGGCAGCGGCTTGAAGCCGAACTCGCCAGGCTCGCCCCGGCGTCGCACTTCCCGGTTGAAACTCTCGTCCGGGCCCACCGGCACCGACTCGTGGGGGACGTTGGGCACCCAGACCAGCATGGCGTCGAGCCCCTCCTCCACCGCCTTGATCTCCTTCTCCATGGCGTCGATGCGGTCGGAGACCTGCTTCATCTCGGCGCGGCGCCCCTCGATGTCGCCGCCCGAGCGCGCCGCCTCGCCTATCTCCCTGGAGACCCGGTTGCGCAGGGTGCGCAGCTCGTCCGCCCCGGCGGTCAAGGCCCGGCGCCTCTCGTCCAGGGAGAGCAGCTCCTCCAGGTCCAGCCGGTTGCCGCGGTCGGCGAGCGACTTGCGCACCGCGTCGGTGTTCTCGCGGATGAACTTCATGTCCAGCACTATCCCGCCCCCTCCCCTTCTGCCGCCTCCCCTTCCTCTTCCCAGCGCGGGTATGACCCCAGCATCTTCACCCCTCGCAGCTTGCAGCGGAGGCACTTCACGGCGGAAGCCACCACCTCGTCGTCCTCATGCCCGTCGCAGTCTATGAAGAAGCAGTACTGGCCGAGGGAGGCCTTGGTGGGGCGCGACTCTATCTTGGAGAGGTTGATGTAGCGGTAGGCGAACTCCTGCAGGATCATCAGCAGGCTGCCCGGCTGGTCGGCGTGGATGAAGCAGACCAGCGAGGTCTTGTCCCGCCCGGTGGGGGGCATCCTCTCCTTTCCCAGCAAGGCGAAGCGGGTGCGGTTGCCGGGGTGGTCCTCCAGGCCTTCGGCCAGCACCTCGAGGCCGTAGATCTCGGCCGAGAGGCGGTTGCCCAGGGCGGCCGTGGGCTCGCCGGTGCGGGCCGCCCCGGCCGCGGCCTCGGAGGTGGAGTTGGCCGCCACGACCCTCGCCCCCGGCACCAGCCGGGCCAGGGAGACGCGGCACTGGGCGGAGGCGTGGGGGTGGGAGACCACCGTCTCCACCTGGTCCAGCGCGATGCCCTTCCGCGCCAGCAGCGCGTGGCTGACCGGGTAGACCACCTCGGCCTGGATGAACAGGTCCACGTCGAAGGCCAGCGCGTCGAGGGTGGCGTTGACCGACCCCTCGATGGAGTTCTCCAGCGGCACCAGGGCGCGGTCGGCCGACCCGTCCACCACCGCCCGGACGGTCTCCTCCACGGTGGCGAAGGGGACCGCTTCCTCGTAGAGCCCTCCCAGGCGGTACTTGAGCGCCTCGCCGGTGAAGGTCCCTTCCGGCCCGAGGTAGCCGATGCGGCGGCATTTCGCCGCCGGGGTCAGATGGTCCACGTGCCGTCCTCCTCGCGCTGGGAGGCGTATTCCTCCAGGTCCTCCTCCACGGTGACGTCGAAGATGCGCCGCTCCTCCCGGGTGCGCGGGCGGGCTATCTCCGGCTTTGAGCGCAGGGCGCGGCGCAGGGCCTCGTCCTCCTCCCGGGAGAGGGTGTGGGCGGAGCGCCCGTCGGCCACCGCCTTGGCGTAGGTGCGGTTCTCGCTGCGCCCGTAGATGGAGGTGAAGATGACCCCGTTGCGCTCGTCGTCGAGGAGGGCCACCGCGTAGGAGAGCTTGCCGCCCATGTCCTCGAAGGCGTCGAAGCGCACCACCGCCACCCGTTGGACCGCGCCGGCCAGCACGTCCAGCACGTAATCGTGCTTGCGGGACAGCTCGTTCACCCGGTCGGTGTTGTCCCGCACCTCCTCGACGTGCTCGGCCACCAGCTCCACCACGTTCTTGCCGTCGGCCCCCTTCTTGAGGATGAAGACGCTCCGGCGGAGCAGGGACCACTGGCGCATCAGCACCAGCACCAGCACCAGCAGCACGGCGACGGCGATGATCAGCAGGGCGACCAGCGTTCCCAGGTGGTCGTCTATCAGGGCTACGGCTGAATTCATGCGCAACATTATATCACCCCGCCCCCGGCGTCAGCGCCCTGGATGGACTAAAGCGACGCAGGGAGGATAAAATGGGTGGGTGGCCGTTGGCGGAAGGAGCGGGAGGTGCCGGCTGATGCTCTTCAAGAACTACATGGAGGACGCGGTGGAAGCGACGCTGGACGAGATCCTGGAGTGGAAGGACGCCTGCCGGTGCGAGCGCTGCCGCTCAGACGTTAAGGCCCTGGCCCTCAACCACCTCCCCCCCAAGTACGTGGTCACCGACAAGGGCTACGTCTACACCAAGGTCAACGAGCTGGCCGCCCAGTTCCGCACGGACATCACCGTGGCGGTCACCAACGCCATGAAGACCGTCGCCAAGCACCCCCGCCACGAACCCCGCTAAAAACCTTCACTTGGGGTCAGCCCTTCATTCTTCACTTCCTGGCCGGCATTCGCGCAACGGAGCTCACGCTCCGGTCCGCTCCGTCCCTCTTTTCAGCAGGATGATGTAGAAAAGCCCGCCCGGCGAGTAGGTCAGCGTGGCCTCCCCCGCCCCGGGCGGCAGCAGGTCCAGGGGTGGGCGGAGGCGGGGCAGCACCCGGCAGGCCCAGCGGGACAGCAAGGCGCGCGCCGGGCCCAGCGGGGCGATGGTCTCGTCCACGATGAGGATGCGCCCCCCCGGCCGCACCACCCTGACCATCTCCGCGACGGCGGCGCGGCGGTCCGAAAAGAAATTGATCCCCCCGAAATGCAGCACCGCATCGAAACCGGCGTCCCGGTAGGGGAGGCGCGCGGCGTTGCCCTCCCGCAACTCCACCGGCACCGCGAGGCGGGCGGCCTTTGCGCGCGCCAGCCTGAGCATCCGCTCACTGATGTCGATGCCCGCGATGAAGCCGGTGGGGCCCACCCGCTCGGCCAGGTAAGCCAGGTTGATGCCCGAGCCCACTCCCGTCTCCAGCACCCGGTCACCCTCCTGCAGGGCCAGCATCTCCACCAGCCTCTCCCGCAGGGGGACGCGGGCCCACAGGCGGTCGTAGACGGGGGAGAGGAGGTCGTAGGCCCACCGGAACAGGCGGTCCAATCCGTCCACTTCCCGCCTTCTCCGCGGCATCTCCGGCCCTTCCTCCTCTCTCCGCCCGGCGGGCGGCCTCCAGTGGTTCAACATGATACCATTCTTCCAGGAGGTGAACAGGATTTGCGGCAGCATGACCCGGGACTGGTGGAGCGCGCGGGCGTGACCGTGGCCGAGGCCCGCCGCCTGCAGGAGGAATGGGCCGGCATGGTGGTCTCCGACACGCCCCTGGGCCTCGATTCGCTCACCCGCATCGCCGGCACCGACATCAGCTACATCCGCGAGGACCGCTTGGCCATCGCGGTGGCCGTCTCCTTCTCCTGGCCGTCTCTGGAGCCGGAGGAAGAGCGGGTGTGCGTGAGCCGCGTGGACTTCCCCTACGTGCCGGGCCTGCTCTCCTTCCGCGAACTGCCGGCCCTGCTGCCCGCCGTGCGCGCCCTTTCCGCGCCCCCTCAGCTGCTCATGGCGGACGGCCAGGGCCTGGCCCACCCGCGCTCCTTCGGCATCGCCTGCCACCTGGGCGTGGTCCTCGGCATCCCCGCCCTGGGGTGCGCCAAGTCCCGCCTGGTCGGTTCCTACGAGGAGCCGGGGCGGCGGCGGGGGAGCTGGACCCCCCTCCTCTACGAGGACCGCCGCGTGGGGGCGGCGCTGCGCACCCGGGACGGCGTGAAGCCCCTCTTCGTAAGCGTCGGCCACCTCGCCGACCTGGAAAGCTGCATCGAGGCGGTGCTGGAGAGCGGCCGCGGCCGCCGCCTGCCCGAGCCCCAGCGCCTGGCCCACGCCCTCACTGCGCGCCTCAAGTCCGCCTACCGGGAAGGCGGCATGCCCGCCCTTCAAGCCGCGGCCGCGGCTTGCCGTTAGCGGGGCGGGGCGGGCGCCGGCGGCCGCGTCAGGCCTGCCAGGTGAAGCCGCAGTGGGGACAGACGGTGGGCGACCTGTCCGCGGCCAACGCGATCAGCCCGATGGGGAAGAAGCAGATCGCGATGATTATCTGCCAGGCCTGGTACCCGCCCCGCTTGGCGAAGGCCCCGCAGCGGGGACAGCTCAAGGCCCCCGACGGCACGACCATCCGGGGCTGCTGGTACTGCGGATAATACGGCTGCTGGTACTGCTGCGGGTATTGCTGCTGCTGGTACTGCTGCTGGGCGTCGGGGTCCGCGAGGCCCTCGAGCGCGGCTCCGCAGGAGAGGCAGAACCTCGATCCCTGGTTGTTCAAGGCTCCGCAGGCCGGACAGGTGATTCCGTACATCGGCTCCATGGCTACCCCCTCTTTCCGTACACCCGGTATGATTACAGCGGCAAGCTCGCCCCGCTTCGCCGGCCCGCGCCGCCCCCGCAGAGCCGCGCCGCCCAGACCAGCAGCAAGCACCTCGTCACCTGTCTGCTCATCTTGCGCGAGAGGGCGGCGGCGGGGGGGCCGAAGTCCCCGTCTCCCAGCGCCGCCACCCTTAAGGGCACCTGCGCGAGAAGGAGCGCCAGGACCGCCAGTCCCGCAGGGTTATACCGCACCGCTGCCCTGAAGTCCAGCTTCAAGGCCGACCGCAGGCTGGCCGTCACGCCGCATCCCGGACAGGGGACGCCGAGCATCCCGCGGAACAGGCAAATATGCGGCACCCCGCCCGCTCCGCCGGCAAAAGAGCCGGTCAGCCAGGCGTATGCCAGCGCCAGCAGGCTGCTCAGCAGGACGTTGAGGTGGACCCGCTTCCCGCCGTCGGAGGTCAGCCTGTCCATGATGGGCCCGGGAATGATCGCGATCTCCATGAAGCCTCTTTTAAGCCTCTTTTAAGCCTCTTTTAAGCCTCTTCTGCGGTGCCGCCCTCCTGGTGGGGCCATCCCGGCCGGGGTCGCGCTGAAGGGGACGGCCGGCATCGATCCCGCCCTTCTGCCCGCAGCGGTATTCTATCACAACCCCGCCCTTGAACGCGCCTCGCCCGGGCGCCCCGGCTCATCGAGGCGTTCCCGCCCCGGCCGGCGAGGTTCGCACCTGCCCTTCTTCAAGTGTGCCGGCAGCGGAAGGGGGCGGCTTGACAAGCCCGCGCGGCGGATGAATAATACTGTCACCTGCAAGAAAGAGGAAAGAGGCTCGGCAGAGGATGATCGCTTACCTGGACGATACGCGGAGGAACACCTGGTGGTCGTGGCGCAACCGCCGCGGCGGTGGCTGTCCTCCCTGCGCCTGGTAGGCGGACAGACGCAAACACCGGCCGCGGCGGGGCACCCGGAAGCCGCGGCTTTTTCTATTGTCCGCGCAAGCAAGACGAGAGGGCTGTGAGATAAGGAGGAAACATGGCCGAGAAAGACGACAAGATCGTGTACCTGGACCAGAAGAACCTGCCGGAGGCGTGGTACAACGTCCAGCCCGACCTGCCCCGGCCCCTGGATCCGCCCCTGCACCCGGTGACGCACGAGCCCGTGGGCCCGGACGACCTGGCGCCCCTCTTCCCCATGAGCCTGATCATGCAGGAAGTGAGCCAGGAGCGCTACATCGAGATACCCCCGGAGGTCAGGGAGATCTACAAGATATGGAGGCCCACTCCCCTGGCGCGGGCGGCCAACCTGGAGAGGGCCCTCGACACCCCGGCCAGGATCTACTTCAAGAACGAGGGCGTCAGCCCGGCCGGCAGCCACAAGGGCAACACCGCGGTGGCCCAGGCCTACTACAACAAGCAGGAGGGCGTGAAGCGCATCTCCACCGAGACCGGCGCGGGACAGTGGGGCAGCGCCCTCTCCATGGGCTGCAAGTTCTTCGACCTGGCCCTGGAGGTCTACATGGTGCGCTCCAGCTTCAACCAGAAGCCCTACCGGCGCATCCTCATGGAGACCTGGGGCGCCGAGGTGTACCCCAGCCCCAGCCAGCACACCGAGGTCGGGACCAAGATCCTGGAGCAGGACCCCCACACGCCGGGAAGCCTGGGCATGGCCATCTCCGAGGCGGTCTCGCAGATCGTCGCCGACCCCGAGGCCAAGTACTCGCTGGGCAGCGTGCTCAACCACGTGCTGCTGCACCAGACGGTCATCGGCCTGGAGGCCAAGGCCGCCTTCGAGCTCATCGACGACTACCCCGACATCGTCATCGGCTGCTGCGGCGGCGGCTCCAACCTGGGCGGCGTGGCCCTGCCCTTCCTCAAGGAGCGCATGGAGGGCAAGGGCATCCGCCTTATCGCGGTGGAGCCCCATTCCTGCCCCACCCTCACCGAGGGCATCTACAAGTACGACTTCGGCGACTCCGTGGGCATGGCCCCCGAGGTGATGATGTACACCCTGGGCCACGACTTCGTGCCTCCCGCGTCCCACGCCGGCGGCCTGCGCTACCACGGCGCCTCCCCCATCATCAGCCTGCTGGTCAAGGAGGGGCTGATGGAGGCGGTGGCCTACCACCAGCAGGAGGTGTTCGACGCCGCGGTGCTCTTCGCCCAGTGCGAGGGCTACGTCCCCGCGCCGGAGACCGCCCACGCCATCAAGGCGGTCATCGACGAGGCGGTGCGCTGCCGGGAGAGCGGCAAGGCCGAGACCATCCTCTTCAACTACTCCGGCCACGGCATGCTGGACCTCTCCGCCTACGACGAGTACCTCTCGGGCGGGCTGAAGGACGTATAGGCGCCGGGGGGACGGCCCGCGAGCGGGACGCACCGGCTTAAACGGCAAGGGCCCCTTCCCGGCGGGAGGGGCCCTTCTTTGCGCTGCGGGGCTTCAGTTGTAGGCGGTCTTGCCGGTCATGGCCTCCATGTAGCCCACGACCGAGTAGTAGATGGCCCGGTCGAAGTAGAGCACGGCCTGGTTGTTGAGCTCCAGGGCCTGGTAAAGCTCCAGGTTGGTCTGGGTCAGGCCCTCGGAGAGCACCTCCAGCCAGAGGTAGCGCTTGAGCATGATGATCCCCATGACCAGCTCGTCCAAGCCGAAGCCTTCCTGGTAACGCTGTTTTCCCAGGTTGATGTAGAAATAGCGTATCTCCTCGGTCTGGGTCTCCGGCGAGAGCCAGTACCCCAGGCGCTCGTAGATGGCCATGGCGCGCAGGAAGAGTTCCTCCTCGTCGAAGCGGTGATAGGTGGGGGTGTGGCGCGACTGGCGGACCTCCTTGAGCCAGGCCTTGGCGACCTTGTCCGCCCTGGTCTCTATCATCTTGATGAAGCGCCTGGTGACCAAGTCATCAACCTCCCGAAATGGGTTTCGACGCGCACTGTCTAGGGCTGGCTAACGAATATTATACATTCAATCCCCTGCAAATCAAAAGATTTATGGGGGCCGGAGGGGGCCCCGGCGGAGGGCGTCATGGGGCCGTATCCGCTGCGCCGCGGGGCGGCCGAAACGGGCCGCGCGAGCGCCTTTCGCAGCCGTTCCGGCCGCCCGCGGACCGCCGCCTTGGACGCACGCGCGCCGCGGGCATATAATTAGGGGGACGCGAGAGGAGGAGTCTTCCTTTGAGGATATCCAGTGTCGACTACCGGCTGAAGAGGAGGGCGGCTATCCGCGAGTACCGCCGCGGCGCCGTCTCCCGCTACGAGGTCTGCGACGCCCACCCCGAGATCGGCCGCATCGCCCGCAACATCGGGGAGGCGACCCGCCGGGACTGCCCCATCTGCGGGCAGGAGAAGCTGCGCCGGGTCAACTTCGTCTACGGCCGCGACCTGGCCGAGAACAACGGGCGCGCCTACCCCCTCCGGCAGATCTTCAACGGCTTCAAGGACCGCTACCCCGACTTCACCTGCTACATCGTGGAGGTCTGCGTGAACTGCCAGTGGCACCACCTGTTGAAGAGCATTCGCGTGACCAACTGAAAAAGGAGGAAGCATCATGTGCGAATCCCATGCCTTCCTGGTGCAGGACGGAAAAGAGGAGCTCGTCCTGGAAGACGTGGTCACGGTGCGGGAAGAGGGCGGCGAGGTCTTTCTCACCAGCATCATCGGCGAGGAGATGACCTTGAAGGCCGAGGTGTCCGAGATCAGCCTGCTCAACCACCGCATCCTGCTGACCCCCCTGCCCTGAACCCGTAAGCCCGGCAGAAGGGAGCGACCCATGCGATTCTCGGCCGAACAGCGCAAGCAGACCATCGCCGCCGCGCCGGCCAAGCTGTACGACGTCCTGGTGGTCGGCGGGGGCATCACCGGGGCCTGTATCGCCCGGGACGCCGCGCGGCGCGGGCTGCGGGTGCTGCTGGTGGACAAGAGCGACTGGGCTTTCGGCACCAGTTCGCGTTCTTCCAAGCTGGTGCACGGGGGCCTGCGCTACCTGGAGCTCTTCGACTTCAAGCTGGTCTTCGAGGCCTGCCGGGAGCGCCGGCGCCTGCTGCTCAACGCCCCCCACCTGGTCTGGCCCCAGGCCTTCACCTTCCCGGTCTACCGGGGAGACCGGAACGGCATGTTCATGATCGGCTCGGGGCTTTGGCTCTACGACATCCTGGCCCTCTTCCGCAACGTGCACAACCACCGCCTGCACGGGCCCCGGCGCATCCTCGAGGTGGAGCCCGGGCTGGACGCCGGGCGGCTGAAGGGCGGCGGGGAGTTCTACGACTGCGCCACCGACGACGCGCGCCTGACGCTGGCGCACGTCCAGTCCGCCTGCCTGGAGGGGGCCGACTGCATCAGCTACTGCAGGGCGGTGGAGTTCCTGCGCCGCAACGACGGCACGCTCTGCGGCGCCCGCCTCCGCGACGAGCTCGGCGGTGAGGAGTTCGAGGCGGAGGCCAGGGTGGTGGTCAACGCCAGCGGCCCCTGGACCGACCTGGTCTGCCGGGTCGACGACGACCGCGCCTCGGCCAAGCTGCGCCCCACCAAGGGCGCCCACATCATCGTGCCCCGGGAGCGGGCCCACACCCGCAACGCCCTGCCGGTGATGTCCCCGTCCGACCAGCGCCTGCTGTTCATCGTGCCCTGGGGCCGCTTCTCCCTCATCGGGACCACCGACACCGATTACCACGGCGACTACGACGAGGTCCACGCCGACCGGGACGACGTCGACTACATCATCGAGGCGGCCAACGCGGCCCTGCCCGGCGCCCGCCTGACCACGGAGGACATCGTCAGCACCTACGCCGGCCTGCGCCCCCTCATCTGCGAGCAGGGCAGCGCGGGGGTGTCGGAGTCCCAGGTCTCGCGCGAGCACAGCATCTACGAGAGCCCCTCCGGCCTCATCACCATCACCGGCGGCAAGCTCACCACCGCCCGCTCCATGGCGCAGGAGCTGGTGGACCTGGCCGTCCGGCGCCTGCGCGAGCGCTTCAAGATGGAGGACATCCCCCGCTGCTCCACCAGGTCCGCGGGGGTGATGGGCAAGGACGGCGAGGGCTTCCCGCGGCGGCTGGAGGGGCTGGCCGGGGAGCTCCGCCTGGACGACGAGGTCATCGGCAACCTGCAGGCGCTGGGCACCGGCGCCGTGGACGTGCTGGGACGGGTGCGACGCGACCCCTCCTCCGCGGAGCGGCTGGACGAGAAGGTGCCCTACATCGCCGCCCAGGTGGAGCACGCGGTGGAGGGGGAGATGGCCCTGACCGTCAACGACTTCATGGTTCGCCGCAGCCGCATCTTCTACGAGGCGCCGGACCAGGGCCTGGAGGTGCTGGACAAGGTGGCGGGCATCATGGCCGCCGGCCTGGGCTGGAGCAAGAAGGAGCGGGGCCGCCAGGTGGAGGAGTACCGGCGCACCGTGGAGCAGTCCCGCCGCTACAGGGCGTGATCAGTCCGGAAGCGCCGCCGCCGGAGGGCCCGCCGGGTCCTGGACCTCCCAGCTGTCGCTCCCGTCGAGCACCTGGCCCCTGATCACCCGCCACTTGTCGCCGATCTTCTGCAGGGTGATCTGGCCGGGCTTGTCGTGGAAGTCGTCGACCTTGTACTCGGTGGTCCCGAACATCTCCTTGCCGGTATAGCGGGCCTGGCCGCCGACGATTCTGATGACGGCGCGCGCTTCATCCCTGGAGACCGTTTCGAACTGCAGGTCCTTGAACTCTATCTCCCAGGAGTCCGAGTTCCACTCCTTCTCGAGCTCCTCCCAGTCCTCGTCGGTGGGGGCCAGCTGCCCGGGGAAGAGGGCCGGGGCGGAGACCTCGAAGTAGGCCTGGAAGTCCCGTCCCATCCCGGGGTCGCGCTCCCCCGTCTCCGGGTTCACCCTCCACTCCATGGATTTCAGCCACTTCTGCACCGCGGCCTCCGGCGTGGACTGGTCTTCGGCCGGCTCGCGGAAGGACTCGCCCGGGGAATAGCCGGCGCACCCCGCCAGGGCCGCCGCCAGGGCCAGGGCCGCCGCCAGGGCCAGGGCCGCCGTCCACCGCCTCCGTCTCAACAACCTCTCCCTCCCCGTTTCCGTAAGGGCATGCTTCCGCTCAAGTATAGGGGAAGGCCCCGGCGCCCTCAAAGCCCTTCCTCCGTTTCGGGGTACCCGTCATCCTCCCCGCCCATGCTCTCCGGCATGGGCATGGGCAGCATGATTTCGGTGTAGTTGGTGATCACCCAGGCGCCGCCGTGCCTCTCCAGGAAGGCCCGGCGCGGGTACTGCGCGAAGTCCACCCCGGTGGAGGGGGGGGCGGCGTCGTCCTTCCAGAAACCCTGGAACCAGCCGCCGGTTATGCGCACCTCCGCCTGTTCCGCGCCCTCGGAGACCAGCTCCGTCCGGATGTCCCGCAGGTCGTAGCGGTCGTAGGGGATGTAGGCCGACGGCTCCGGGGGGGGCATCTCGCCCTTCTTGACCTGCTCGTAGGTGCCCGCCTCGGTGGTGTTCTTGAGGAACCCCATGACGTCGCGGTTCTTGATGGAGCCGAAGAAGTCTTGCACCACGCGTTCGGGGGCGCTCGCGGAGGAGGACGAGGTCAGCGCGACCGCCAGGACCACCGCCAGGACCACCGCCCCCAGGAGCGCCAGCCCCATCCACGGCTTGGCCTTGCGGGCGGCGCCGCGGCGCCGCCTCTCCAGGACCTCGGCGTCCAGGCCCCGGGTCTCGGCCTCCCGGCGTATCCTGGCCGCTTCCCGCTGGGTCCTGCGGCTCGAGACCCTGCGCTCGTGCTCGGCCGCGGCCAGCTTCTCGTTGCACTCTTCGCAGTACCGCCGGCCCTCCGGGTTCTCCGCGCCGCAGTTGTGGCAGATCAAGACGGTGCCTCCCTTCGCTTACCCAATTATTCTACACTGACCGCCCATGTCCTGAATCGGTTCCGTCCCGGCGCGGGCATGCGGGGGCGGGCAGGCGCCCGCCCCGCCCCGTTCCTGCGCCTCCCCTCAGAGGCGGCCGCCGCACCCGGAGCAGAAGGCCGCTCCCTCCTGGACCGCAGCGCCGCAGTTGGGGCAGACGGCGGCGGCCGGCGGGGCGGGGGGAGCGGGCGCGGCGGCCGG
>CAZETE010000054.1:0-13645 GCA_964515075.1 uncultured Actinomycetota bacterium
CCGGAGGGTGCGGGCGCCTCTCCGCCGGGCCGCCCGGCCGGGCGGGGTAAGCCGCCGCGGGTTCGTGCGCCCCGGCGGGCTGATGCAGCTCGAATACCGCGTTGAACATGCACCCGTCGAAGCAGCGGCCGCATCCGCTGCACCTGCCCTGGTCGATCACCGCGACCCCGCCCTCCAGGCGGATGGCCCGCGCGGCGCAGAGGTCGACGCAGGCCCCACAGCCGTTACAGAGGTCCTCGTCCACCAGGTACATATGGCAACCTCCCCGTACTCCCTCACCCGTGCCGTTCCGGCGGCCGGCCCGCGCCCGCGTCAGTGGTCGCACACGTTCTCGCCCAGCTCCAGGGTGCCGGCCAGGTGCCGTTTCACCGCTTCCAGGGGCGCGACGGGGGGCGCTCCGCAGATGACCTCCACCCCGTTCTCGGCGAAGATCTGCTGGGCCCGCGAGCCCATGCCCCCCGCGATCACCACGCTGGCCCCCTTTTCGGCGAGCCAGGGGGGCAGGAGCCCGGGCTCGTGGGGCGGCGCCGCGCAGACCTCCTTGATCGAAGGCTCGCCGTCCGCGCCCACCTCCACCAGGGTGAACTCCTCGCAGTGCCCGAAGTGGGCGCAGAGGAGGCCGTTCTCCGTGGGGACCGCGTAGACGCCGCCCGCTGCGGCCCCTTCCCGGGCGCCGGAAGCCGTCTTCGCCGCCGTGCCGGTGGACTCCTCGACCCCGGAGACCACCCCGTCCACCAGGTAATCGAGGGCGCCGGCGATGTCCAGGCCGCGGTAGGAGCCGGACCCCCCGCCTCCCCGGTCGGCCCATTCCGCGAAGTCCTTGCTCAGGGGCAGGGACGCCAGCACCTCTACGCCCATGTCCCGGGCGATGGCCTCGGCGCCCCCGTGGCCGAAGAGGTCGACCTCCTCCCCGCAGTGGGGGCAGGTCAACCCGCTCATGTTCTCCACCAGGCCGAGCAGGCGTATGCCCGTAGAGCGGCAGAAGTTGATGGACTTGCGCACGTCCGCCACGGCCATCTCCTGCGGCGTGGTGACCACCAGGCCGAAGGCCCCGGGCATCAGCTGGACCACGCTCAAGGGCTCGTCCCCGGTGCCCGGGGGTGAGTCGATCACGAGATAGTCGAGTTCGCCCCAGTGGATCTCCTCCAGGAACTGCCGGATGGCCGACATCTTCAGCGGGCCCCTCCAGATCACCGCGTCGTCCCGTTCCTTCAAGAAGAACCCGATGGATATGACCTTGAGGCCCTCCCCGACGCTCAAGGGATGGATCCCGCCGTCGTCTCCCGTGACCCTGGCCTCACGCAGCCCGAAGATGACCGGGACGCTGGGCCCGTGGAAGTCCACGTCCATCAGGCCCGTCCGGTATCCCCTGGCGCTCAGCCCCAGGGCCAGGCATGCCGCGACGGAGCTCTTGCCCACGCCCCCCTTGCCGCTCAGCACCATGATCTTGTTCCTGATATCGGGCGAGTCCGCCTTCCCGGCGGGGGAGCATCCCTCCTTGCAGTTGCTGCCGCATGACGTCACCATTCTCACCTGGCCTTTCCTGTTCCCATGTCCGTTCTGTGCACGAGCTGCGGGCTTTCCTTGAGGCGCCCGCGCAGGTATTCCTCCATCGCCCGCTCGACACGTTCCTCACTCGTGAGGAGGGGCAGCACGTCCCTTCTCAACATGCCGACGTAGGCGTTCTCTCCCATGCCCGAGACTATCACCACGCGTACGTCGCCCAAAAGGTCCTCCAGGACCTTCCAGCACTCCGCGTGCCCCTCGCCGGCTTCGGGAAGGGAGGCGTGGACGTTGGTCCGCGTTTCCACCGACAGCAGCCGGCCCCGCCTGACGGTGTACACGAGGAAATAGGGCGCGCTGCGGAAATGCCGGGCTATCCGTTTCCCGTCGTCGGTGGCTATGGCCACCCGGTGTTCGTGCTCCTTGGCCATTTCAACCAGCCGCCGCCTTCCTCTTCGCCTTGCGCCGCTTGGGCTCGAGCCAGAGATAGGCCCCCAACAGCGCCGACAGAAGCCCCGAATATATATGTATCTTCCTTACGGTCCTTCTCTTGAGCACGGCTTCTCCTTCGCTCCTCAACTCCACGTTACAACCGATTATAGGCATATGTCAAGTAACATGAAAGCGGGCACGAAGTCGGTCAGAAAGGGCGATAAGGGTGGGAGGAGGTGCGGGCAAGATGGTTATTGACATATGCCAATAACCGTTGTTATTATGATAATGAGCATATGCACTATAACCGCAAAGGCGACGACAAGAGTCGGAGGAGGTGAGGAGAATGGCGGTCTTCGGAAGAGGGCGCGGCGGGCGTCCCCGGGGCGGGCAAGGCACCCCGGGAACCCTCAAGTGCCGGTGCCCCTCCTGCGGGCACACCGAGCCGCACACCAGGGGCGTGCCCTGTTATACCAGGAAGTGCCCCAAGTGCGGGAGCCGGATGCACGGCGCCAACTGCTGACGCCGGGAAGGCGGTGGATAACCGCCGGTGGAGCGATTCGAGAAAAGAAGGAGTGAAATGCCATGGGACACGGCTACAGGAACATGTATTACGCGACCGGGCAGCCCGGTTGGATGAGGCTGGGCTACAGCCCGGGATGGGCCGGGAGGAGCCGCAGCGGACTGGGGCCCTGCGCCGAGTATCTCATGACCGGCAGGTGGCCGGCGGCTGTCGGCAATCCCGGGTGGATCCCGCCCCAGGCGGCCCCCGCCGGTGAGCTGGAGATGCTCAAGGCCCAGGCCGAACGGATGGAGCAGACCTTGAGCCAGCTGCGCGAGCGCATCGCCAAGCTGGAAGACTGAACGGAACAGAGGGGATCGATATGATACTGGCAATTTCTTCGAGCGGGACCGACCTGTCCAGCGCGGTTGATCCGCGGTTCGGCCGCTGCCGCTACCTGGTCTTCTACGACACGGATTCCGGCAGCCTGGAGGCGGTGGCCAATTCCAACATCGACGCGGCGGGCGGCGCGGGCATCCGCACGGCCCAGATGGTGCTCGACAAGGGGGCCGGGGCGGTCATCACCGGAAACGTAGGCCCCAACGCCATGAACGTGCTCTCGGGCGGCGGCGTCCCGGTCTATACCGGGGTCAGCGGCACCGTGGAGTCGGCGGTCAAGCTCTATGAGGAAGGGAGCCTCACCGCAACGGGCGGCCCGACCGCCGCACCGCACTCCGGCATGGCCGGCGGCGGCGGCATGCCCGGCGGTGCGCCCGGCGGCGGCATGGGCATGGGCGGCGCTATGCCTGGCGGCATGCCCGGCGGCGGCATGGGTATGGGCATGGGCATGGGCGGCGGCATGGGCATGGGCATGGGCCGCGGCATGGGCATGGGCATGGGCATGGGCCGCGGCATGGGCATGGGCATGGGCCGCGGCGGCGGCCGGGGCATGGGCCGCGGCGGCTGCGGCCGGGGGCGCTGGCCTTGGTGATCGCGGTAGCCGCTGGCAAGGGCGGCACCGGCAAGACCATGGTGGCGGTGAACCTGGCCCTCTCCCTCCACCGCGAGGGCATCAGGACGCGGCTGCTCGACGCCGACGTGGAGGAGCCCAACGCCCACCTCTTCCTCAAGCCCGAGTGGTACCGGCGCGAGCGGGTCCTCCTGCCGGTCCCCGTGATCGACATGGGCCTCTGCGACCTGTGCGGGGACTGCGCCCGCGCCTGCGCCTTCGGGGCTCTGGCGGTGACGCGCGACAAGGTGATGACCTTCGAGGAGATGTGCCACGGCTGCGGGGCATGCACGCTGGCCTGCCCGCGCGGGGCTATCACCGAGAGGGGCCGGGAGATCGGCGTGCTCGAGTTCGGCCGCACCGGGGAGTCCCTGGAGACCGTCCGGGGCCTTCTGGAGATAGGGGAGCCCAAGGCCTCCCCGGTCATCGAACGCCTCAAGGAGCATCTGGACCCGCAGGCCGTCAACGTGGTGGACTGCGGCCCGGGCACCGGCTGTGCCGCCATGACCACCGTGCGGGGCGCCGACCTCTGCGTGATGGTCGCCGAGCCCACCCCCTTCGGCCTGCACGACCTGGGCATGGCCGTGGAGATGGCCGGCGCGCTGGGGGTGCCTTCGGCCGTGATCGTCAACAAGGACATCCCGGGCGAGAGGGACCTCCGGGCGTTCTGCCGGGAAAACGGCCTGGAGATAGTGATGTCCATCCCCTTCAGCGGCGAGATAGCCCGCTCCTACTCCCGGGGCGTCAACCTGGTGGACGAGGACCCCGCCTGGCGCGAGAGGTTCCTCGAGGCCTACGGGCGCCTGCGGGGCATGCTCAGCGAGGCGGTGGTGTGACGTGCGCCAGATAGTGGTGATCAGCGGCAAGGGCGGCACCGGCAAGACCACGGTGACCGCGGCCCTGGCCCAGCTGCTGGGCCCGTTAGTCATGGCGGACTGCGACGTCGAGGCCCCCAACCTGCGCATCGTCTTCCCGCCGGAGGCGGAGGACGCCTTCAACGTGAAGGTCTCGCGCAAGGCCTCCATAGACCCCGGGAAGTGCACGGAGTGCGGGTTGTGCGCCGAGCACTGCCGCTTCGGGGCGATAATGCCGGGCTCGCCCTACCGGGTCGAGCCCACGAGCTGCGAGGGCTGCGGCGTGTGCGGGATGGTCTGCCCCGAAGGCGCGGTGACCTTCGAGATGACCGACGGCGCCAGGGTCACCCGGATGGAGACCCCCTGCGGTCCCCTGGTGGAGGGCAGCCTGTTCATGGGGGAGGAAGCTTCGGGAAAGGTGGTCACGCAGGTCCGCATGGAGGCGCAGGTCATCGCGGTCGACCGGGGCTTCGAGCTGGCCTTGATCGACGGTTCGCCCGGCACCGGCTGTCCGGTCATCGCCTCCCTGACCGGGGCGGACCTGGCGCTGGTGGTCACCGAGCCCACCCTTTCCGGCCTGCACGATCTGGAGAGGATCCTGCAGGTCGCCGCGCACTTCTCCATACCCGCCATGGTCTGCATCAACAAGTGCGACCTCAACGAGGAGGTCGCCGGGGACATCGCCCGCCTCTGCGGGGAGCGGGGGGTCCCGGTGGTCGCGCGTATACCCTTCAGCCCCGAGGTCGTGGAGGTGCTCAGGCGGAACCTCCCCCCCATCGGCAACGTCCCGCCCGAGGTGGAGGGGCCCCTGCGCGAACTGGCGTCGGCCGTCCGGGAAGGGTATGCTTGAGGCGGACCGCCTGAAGACCGCAAGGCGGCGGAGCGGAGCGCGGCGAGGCCTTGAGCGGCCGGTGCGGGAAGGCCGCGCGGAAGGCGTGCGGTACCCGGCGGCGCGGTTCCGGGGACGGTGAGAGGCGGCGTCGACGGAAAGGCCCTGAAGAGGCGGGAGGAGCATATTGGCCAGGCCGGTCAAACCCAGGTTGGTGCGCGAGCCCCCCAAGGCCGACTATTACAAGCCCAGGGGCGTTCCCCTGGCCGGCCTGGAGGAGGTCACCCTGACCGTGGACGAACTGGAGGCCCTGCGCCTGGTGGACCTGGAGGGGATGTACCAGGAGGAGGCGGCGCGGGAGATGGGCGTATCCCGCCAGACCCTGCAGCGCATGCTCACCGAGTCGCGCGCCAAGGTGGTGGAGGCGCTGGTGGGGGGCAAGGCGCTGCACATCGAGGGGGGCAGCTACATCCTGCGCGAGGGCTCGGGGCGCTACCGCTGCGGGCGCTGCGGGGAGGACGTCCCGCCCGGCTACGGCCGCCGGGGCAGGGGGTGGAAGTGCCCCACCTGCGACGTGCCGGTCCCCAAGTAGCTCCCCCCGGCCACGCCGGTCGTTTTCGGAAATGAGGTATGATGGTGGCCGGCGGGATTGGCGGGCGGGCGATTGCCGCGCCGCCGAGGATGGAAGCGGTAACGGGAGGTGGGGCTTGAGGCCGGCGACCAGGGCCCTGGTGGTCAAGCACGGATGGCGCTTCGACCGGGCCGCACATAACTATATCTACTTCGCTTTCTACCGGCCTTACGTCCGGGTTCTGACCTTCTTCGTCGACAGGGTCTCACCGCACCTGGAGAGGTTCACCTTCCTGACCCCGGCCATCAGGTTCGTCATCGACCGCTACCACGCCAAGATGCTCTCCGGGGAGAACGCCGCCAAGATACTGGAGCTGGACGAGGACCTGAGCGCGGTGAGCGAAAGGAACCGCGCCATCGTCCCCTTCGACCACGCCCACAAGATACTGCTCGAGGACCCGGAGTTCATCGCGGTGATGGACTGCCCCTGCAAGAGGGCCTCGGGCGTCAGCGACCCCGAGCTGCTCAACTCCTGCATCTGCGTCGGCCGCAAGACCGCCGAGTTCTGGATCGACCGCAGTGGCGGGAAGTATCGCGCCCGCAGGATAACCCAGGGGGAGGCGCTGGACATGGTCAGGGGTTTCCGCCGGCGCGGATACGTCACCCAGGCCTTCTTCAAGGTGGCGACGGGCGGCAGCACCGGGGTCATCTGCAACTGCAACCTGCAGACCTGCGGGGCCCTGCGCGCGCACATGATCCTCAAGAGCTGGGAACGGCCGGGCCTGCGCCTGGTCGCGGAGTCCGGTTACTCCGTCGAGCACGATGCCGGCAGGTGCGACGACTGCGGGGCCTGCGTGCGGATCTGCCAGTTCGGGGCGGTGGAATCGAGCGGCGGCAAGCGCACCGGCTATGTCCGGGGCGACTGCCTGGGCTGCGGGCTCTGCGTGGAGCACTGCTCCCGGGGCGCCCTCAAGCTCTACCGGGATCCGGAAAAGCCGGTGCCCCTGGACCTGGACATCGTGCGCGAGGAGTACGTGACCGGCTGACCGGTGCGGCAAGGGCGGCGGTACGGGAAAGGGACGGGCGCGGCGAGGCGGAAAGGCGGCACATGAAATACCGGCATCTCTTCAGCGAAGGCAGCATCGGCAAGGTACAGGTGCGCAACCGGACGGTGATGGCGGCCATGGTCACGGGCTGGGCCAACTACGACGGAACCCCGTCCCGGGTCCAGTCCGACCTCTACGAGGAGCGCGCCCGCAACGGGCTGGGGCTGCTCATCACCGGGGCCACCCGGGTGGACAACTTCAGCGGCACCGTCCTGCCCCGGCAGCTGTCCATGGCCCACGACCGCAACATCGCCCCCTTCGCGGCGCTGGTGGAACGCATGCACGCCCAGGGGACCCGGGTCTTCTGCCAGCTCCACCACGCCGGCGGCCAGGGCATGGCCCTGATGGACCTCAATGCCGCCTGCGTGGAGCTGGCGGGGCGGGTCTGGCCCGGCCTGTACCGACTGCTGTTGAAGCCCTCGGTGGAGGACGAGAGGGTGGAGGCGCTGGCCCGCCGGCTGATGACGCGCCTGCGCCGGCCCGCACTGCTCACCCCGTCCGGCGTGCCCAGCCGGCACTACGGGCAGAGGGCGCGCGCCATGAGCAGGCGGGAGGTGACCCGGCTGATCGGGAAGTTCGTCGACGCGGCCGGCCGGGTGAAGAGGGCGGGGGGCGACGGCGTGGAGCTGCACGCCGCCCACGGCTACCTCATCCAGCAGTTCCTGAGCCCCCACACCAACCGGCGCCGGGACCTCTACGGGGGCGGCCTGGACAACCGCCTGCGCTTCGCCGAAGAGATCATCGAGGGAATCCGGCGGGAGCACGGCAGGGACTTCGCGGTCATCGTCCGCCTCACCGTCGACGAGTACTACCGCGAGATCGGCGAGCCGGGGCGGGGCATCGAGCTGGAGGAGGGCGTGGAGATGGCGCGGCGGCTGGAACGGGCCGGCGCCGATGCCATCGACGTCTCCTCCGCCAACTACGAGACCATGAACTGGTGGCTGGAGCCCATCTCCTTCGAGCCCGGCTGGCGCAAGCACCTGGCCCGCGCGGTGAAGGAAGCCGTGGGCGTCCCGGTCATCGCGGCCAACCTCATCCGTTCGCCGCAGCAGGCCGAGGAGCAGCTGGCCGGCGGCATCCAGGACTTCGTCGCCCTCGGCCGGCCCCTGCTGGCCGACCCGGCCTGGGTCTCCAAGGCGGCGGAAGGGCGGGAGGACCAGATCACCCGCTGCATCTCCTGCCTGTGGTGCATGGAGTCCCTGGAGCGCAACGGCACGAGGAACCGGGGCTTCGAGTGCGCGGTCAATCCCCGGCTGGGCCGCGAGAGGGCTACGGCGGAGCCCCGCTGCGACGGGGCCGGGCGCGTGGCGGCGGTGGTCGGGGCGGGACCGGCGGGGCTGACGGCGGCCAGGGTCCTGGCCGAGCGCGGCTTCAGGACGGTGGTCTTCGAGCGCGCTTACGTGACCGGCGGCCAGCTCAACCCGGGCGGCAAGCCGCCCCACAAGGAGAAGATGGACTGGTGCCGGGAAGACCTGGAGGGCGCCGCCGTCCGCAGCGGCGCGGAGATACGCTTGGGCGCGGCGCCTTGCGCCGAAGACCTCGAGGCCCTCAGCCCCTGCGCGGTCATCGTGGCCACCGGGGGGCGGCCGGTGGTGCCGGGCATCCCCGGGGTGGACCGCGACTGCGTCTGCACGGTCGAGCAGGTGCTGGAAGGCGCGGTCCGGCCGCGGGGCGAGCGCGTGGCGGTCATCGGTTCGGGCATGACCGGCCTGGAGGCGGCGGAACTGCTGGCCGGGCAGGGCAACAGCCTCATCGTGGTGGAGATGCTCGACGAGGTCGCCCCGGGCGCCTTCGCCCAGAACCGGGACGACGTGCTCTCCCGGCTGAAGGCCCACCGCCCCGAGTTCCTCACCTCCCACCGGCTGGTGGAGATAGGGGAGGGCGCGGTCGTCCTCGAGCACGCGCGGACCGGGCGGCGCGTCGGGCGCGAGGTGGACCGGGTGGTGCTGTCGGTGGGCGTCAGGAGCGACGACCGCCTGGCGAGGGAGTTGAAAGGGCGCTTCCCCCGGGTGATCACCGTGGGAGATGCGCTGAAGCCGGGCCGCATCCACGACGCCGTGAGGGGCGGCTTCGACGCGGCCTGGGGCCTGTGATGCGGCCGGGCAGCGGAGGAGACCCCTGTAAGTCCGTCCCGGCGGCGGGGTAGAATGGTACTGGCAGGTTTTCTTGCCTGCCGGTAGGTGCTCAGACGACGAGAGGGGTGATCGTTATGGCATTCGGGTTCCCGGCGAGTTACGAGGAGACGCACCGTTTCAACGTCCACCCGGACTACCTGTCGGCGGCGGTCAACCAGGCCATCTCCGCCTTGGGCCTGCGCGTGGCCTCGTACACGCCCTACCAGATCATCATCAAGTACCCCTTCAACCTGCTATCTTACGGCGAGAACATGTCCATCACCATCTACCAGGACGGGACCGTGCACGCCAAGAGCGAGGGCGTCGTCGCGCTGCAGTGGTACGACTGGGGCAAGAACAAGAAGAACGTCACCAACCTCTTCCGTCAGATGATCGCCCTGAGCGGCTACCAGCCCGTCGCCTGACCCGTGAAGGCGCCGTCGAGCCGGGAGGAGAAGATGAGCTCAAGCGTCTACGTCGAGCTGGCGGAGCACCTGGACAGGGCGCACGCCGGGGCTCCCATGTCCCCCGCCCTGCTCAAGATCCTCGAGATCCTCTACCGGGGGGAGGAGCCGGAGGTGGCCCTCAAGCTGAGCGTCTACGAGCGCAGGACCCTGGCCGAGTTGGAGGCGCTGCTGCCCGGCAAGGCCGGCCGGCTCGAGGGCATCCTGGACGACATGGCCCGCCGCGGCACGGTCATGACCGAGCGCAAGCCCGGCCGCGAGACCTGCTACCGCCTGCTCCCCACGGTGGTCGGCATCAGCGAGGTGCCCTTCCTGGACGGCGAGGACACCGAGACCAAGCGGCAGCTGGCCCCCTTGTGGAGGGAATACCTGGAGAACGAGTTCGGGAACGAGATGGCCCGCGGGGTCCCGCTCATCCGGGTCGTCCCCATCGCCGAGTCCCTGGAGGACCGGTCGCAGGTGCTGCCCTTCGACGCCCTGGCCGAGAAGCTGGACCAGGTCTCCTTCATGGCCGTGGGGCACTGCCCCTGCCGGCAGATGGCCTCCTACACCGGGGAGGGCTGCGACCGCCCCACCGAGCGGTGCATGCACTTCGGGGCGCTGGGTCGCTACATCGTGGACGTGGGCAAGGCGCGCCGCATCGACAAGCAGGAAGCCCTGGAGATCCTGCGCAAGGCCACCGAGGAGGGCCTGGTGCACGTCTGCGACAACCTGGAGGGCTCCATCCGCACCATCTGCAACTGCTGCCCGTGCTGCTGCGCCTTCTTCCGGGTCAATGCCGAGCGGGGGCTGGCCACCTACTCCCGCTCCAACTACGTGGCCTTCGTTAAGGAGGATGCCTGCACCGGCTGTGGGACCTGCGAGGAACGCTGCCCGGTGGGCGCCGTCGCCGTGCAGGACCAGGTCGCCGTGGTGGACGCGGACCGCTGCATCGGCTGCGGGGTCTGCACCCCCGCCTGCGGGGGCGGCGGGGCCATCCTGCTGCGGGTAAGGGAAGACGCCACTACCCCGCCGCAGCTGGCGGAGTTCATCGCCGCCCGCATCAAGGCCACTTGAAAGGGCCGGCTAATCGGGGCCGGTGAGGGCGGCGGCGGCGTAGTCCTGCCGGGCGGGGGCGGCCGCGCTTCCCCGGCTTCGGGCGTCCCCGGGACGCCCCCTTACGGCGCCAGGGCGCGCACGTGGTACCCGAGGATCTTCTCCGCCAGCGCCTCCACGTCCACCCCCTCCTTCTCCATCAGGTGCTCCATGATGGCGTAGACGGTGCCCCCGATGACCGTGGAGGTGACCAGCTCGATGTCGCAGGGGCGGATGAGCCGGCGCTCGGCCAGCATGCGGAACTCCTCCAGGTAGATACGGCGGGCCACCTGGCTCAACTCGCCCACCCGTTCCGAGAAGTCCTCGTCCCGCCCCAGCGCCTCGCGGTAGACGATGGAGGTGAGGTGGGGGTTGCGGGAGTGGTAGTCGAGGATGGCGGCGATGTTCTCGCGCCAGGCCCCCAGGAAGTCCCCCCGGCGCTCGAGGGCGCCCTCCAGCCTGGCGTGGTTGTCCCAGAGGATGTCCTCCACGTCCTCGAAGTAGGACTGGATGAGCTCGAGAAAGGCCTCCCGCTTCGAGGGGAAGTACAGGTAGAAGGTGCCCCGCGCGATGCCCGCCCGCTCGATGATGTCGTTGATGGACGACGGGCGGTATCCCTTCTCCGCGAACACCTCGGCGGAGCGGCGCATGATCTCCCCTTTGCGCTCCTCAGGCGCCATGCGCGTCCGCTTCGCTCCCAAGACACCTCCTTCTTGGCGAGGCCGCCGGGGTGCCTCCCCGCGGTCCCGGGGACGACCCCCCCTTTTTCGAGGGCGGCTATTGACGCCGGCCGTCCCGCACATTATTATACTGACATGTCAGTATAATACAATGCCCGCGGGGGTTGCGCTGGCCCATGTAGTTGACTCATCAGTAACAAGCCGTTATCATACTGGCAGGCTGTTCGGTCGGAGGCGTCCCCGACGGGGGGACCGAGAGGAAGGGGGAAGAGCATGGACGTGAAGGACGACGTCACCGTACAGGAGTATTTCGAGACCAACGTCCCCGAATTGTTCAAGGAGCAGATGGCGGGCAAGACCATCAGCGGCATGGACGGCACCCTCTTCACCGTCCAGTTCGACGTCGACGGGCAGGTCTACGGCATCAAGGTGACCGACGCCAAGGACCTGGAGGTGGTCTCCGGCCCGGTGGACGACCCCATGATCACCGTCAAGCTCACCGAGGACGTCTGGCGCCGGGCGGTCACCGGCAAGATGGCCGGGGCCATGGACATGTTCACGGACATGGGGAACATGGCCAACCGCCGCTCCTACGACAACCTCAAGTCCGCCCGGGGGACCATGAACCTGGAGCTGGACGCCGCCGGCGACCCCGTGAGCATCTCCGTCTGCTTCAACGGCGCCGCCTCCCCCGCCTGCACCTTCAAGGCGGCGGTGGAGGACTGGGGCAAGATCTCCACCGGCGAGGTCCCCGGACCCATGGCCTTCATGCAGGGCAAGCTGAAGATCGAGGGGGACATGCCCTTCGCCATGTCCCTTTCCAACATCATGGCGTAGAGCCGGGGCGGGGTCGAGCGCCCATGGACGGCAGGCTGGACCTGGCCAACATGATGCAGCGGGCGGCGGAACGCCACGGCGACCGCGTCTTCGTCAGTTTCGAGGACCCGCTCGAGTACCGGATGTTCGAGGGCGACTCCATCACCTTCAACCAGGGCGTCCGCGTGGCGGATACCCTGGCCAACGGGCTCCACGACAAGCTGGGGGTGCGCAAGGGGGACCGGGTGGCGCTGGTGCTGACCAACGTCCCCGAGTTCGCCTTCTTCTGCGCCGCCGCCGCCAAGCTGGGGGCGGTCATCGTCCCCTTCAACTACATGCTCAAGGCGGACGAGCTCTCCTACGCCGTCGAGGACTGCCAGGCCAAGGTGCTGGTGACCGAGGGCGAGCTGTTCGAGGCGAACATCCGGGACAAGGCCAGGCTGCCGGGCATCGAGAGTTGGGTCCAGCTCGGGCCGCGGGGGCGGGTGGCGGACGGCTTCATCAGCGTCGACGACCTCACCGAGGGCTGCGGGGACAGGCGGGAATCCGAGGGCATGAGCCCGGAGGACACCGCCGGCATCTTCTACACCTCGGGCACCACCGGCAAGCCCAAGGGGGCCATGCTCTCCGGGCGCAGCCTGGTCGTCCCCATCCGCCGCGCCGTGCGCATGCTGCGCATCGGTCCCAAGGACATGTGCGTGGCGGTGCTGCCCCTGGCCCACATCTTCGGCTTCGTGACCCAGCTGATGGGCGGGATCATCAGCGGGGCTTCCGGCTATTTCATGCGCTTCTTCGACCCGGTGAAGACCTTGCAGAACATGGAGAAGCACCGGGCCACCCTGTTCATCGGGGTCCCGGCCATGTACAACTTCATGCTGGCCTGCGGCATGCAGGACTACGACCTCTCCTCCATGCGCCTGTGGATCAGCGGCTCCGACGCCATGCCGGTGGAGCAGATCAAGCAGATCGAGGGGATCTCCGGGCGGTTCCTGGAGGGCTACGGCATGGTGGAGACGGCCTCGCTCATCTCGGTCAACCTTCCCTTCATCCGCAAGGCCGGCTCCATCGGCATACCTCTGCCCGGCATCCGGGTGCGCATCATCGACGAGGAAGGCTCCAAGGTCAAGCGGGGCGAGGCGGGGGAGATCGCCGTCAAGGGCGCCAGCGTGATGCAGGGGTACTGGAACAACGACGAGGCCAACCGCCAGACCTTCGTCGACGGCTGGATGCGCACCGGCGACATCGGCCGCCGCGACCGGCTGGGCCACATCTACTTCATGGACCGGGAGAAGGACGTCATCAAGAGCGGCGGGTACTCCATCTTCAGCCGGGAGGTGGAGGAGAAGATCATGGAGCACCCGCAGGTGCTGGAGTGCGCCCTGGTGGGCGCTCCCCACCCGGAGAAGAAGGAGGTCCCGGTGGCCTTCGTGCAGCTCAACGCGGGGTCGGAGCTGACCGCGGAGGAACTGCAGGAATGGTGCCGGGAGCACATAGCCGCCTACAAGGCGCCCCGCATGGTCGTCATCCTCGACGAGATGCCCCTGAACATGACCATGAAGGTGCTCAAGCGGGAGCTGCGCGACCGGCTCATCCGGGAGGGCTTCTTCAGCGGCGGCTGACCAAAACGCAATCCGGGGTCAGGCCCCAAATTCACTTTTTCCGCATCGTCGCGCGCAGCATCGGCATAAGGTG
>CAZETE010000055.1:0-13584 GCA_964515075.1 uncultured Actinomycetota bacterium
CCGGGGCGGCGGAGGCGGCGCCGCGGCGCGGCGGGGGGAGGAAGAGCCCGCTCAAGCCGGCCCTGGCGCTGGCGGCGGCGGCGCTGGCGGCCATTCTGGCGCTGCACCTCATGCGGCCGTCCTCCCGCGACCCGCAGAGGGTCCGGGCCCAGCAGGCCCCGCCGGCGGAGGAGGCGGCGCCGGAGCCCCGGCTGGTCATGCCCGACCTGCGCGGGATGGAGCAGGCCGAGGCGCGGCGCCTGCTGCAGGAGATGGGCCTCGAGGTCGAGCTGGTATCGGAGCCCTCCAACGTGATACCGGCCGGCAGGGTCATCATCCAGGAACCCCTCAAGGGGGAGCCCATGCGGCAGGGCGGCAAGGTAAAGGTTTACGTGAGCACGGGGCCGCTCGACCCGCAGGCGGCGGGCCTGGGCGTACCGGCTCGCGACGAGATATTCGCATCCAGGAGCCTGCCGCCCGGAAGGGGCGGCGCCAGGTGGGAGCCGCGCGGGCCGGGTGGCCCGGAAGGGCTCGACGCCGCACGCCCGGGGAGCCGTGGCCGTGAGGCGTGAGCCCTCGACGTGGGTTAGAAGCGCCTCACGCGGGCGCGGCTCCTCCGGCGCACGGCCGGGCCGGGCCTCCGCCATCCCCGCATCAGTTGCCGCGACGGCAACCCTCATCCTAGCCATACTGCTCTTTACCCTCATGACCAGCCCGGCGCCGGCCGCGCCTTCCGGTACCGGGTCCCCCGCCTTCTCCTGGCCGTGCCGCGGCACCGTCACCGGCCCCTTCCGTCCCCCCAGCGGGCCTTACGGGCAGGGCGGCCACGCCGGCATCGACATAGCCGTGCCCCGCGGCACCCCCGTCGCGGCCGCCGCCTCGGGCACGGTGACCTTTGCGGGAAGCACCCCGGTGGGCCTCTGCGTCAGCGTCGCCCACGCCGGGGGCCTCAAGACCACTTACGTGGCCCTGGCCTCGGCGGAGGTGCGCGCGGGGGCGCGGGTGGAGCAGGGGACCAGGCTGGGCTCCAGCGACGGGGCCCTGGACCGCTCCACCTCCTCCCCCCACCTGCACTTCGGGGCCACCCTCAACGGGGAGGCGGTCGATCCCCTCCTGCTCCTTGAGGGAAGGCTGCTCGACCCCTCCCGCGACCTCTACCTGGGGCCCTGGGAGGATCACCGGGCCGTCGCCGCCCTGGCCCGCGCCGCGGGCTCCGGCGGAGGCCTTAAGGATACTCTGGGGGGCTGCGCATCCGCCGTCGGCAACGCCGTCGGCAACGCCGTCGGAGCCGCCGCCGCTTTCGTCCGGGACGGCACCACGGCGGCGGCCCGGTCGGCGGGCAGGGGCTGCCGGGCCCTCTACCGCGCCTGCATCGAGCCCTGGGCGGGGCCCTGGTTGGAGATGGCGGCCTGCGTCGGGCGGGCCGTCGTCTCCAACCATTACGTCCAGGCCTTCGCGGCGGCCCTGCTGGCCGCCGCCCTCATCGCCCTGGCCGTGCTGGCCGCCGGCTTCACCTTCGGGCTCTCCACGACCCTGATCTACGCCGCCATCGCCCTGGCCTCGGCGGCCTGCCTGGGTTACGCGGGCTACTATGCCTCCAACGCCGGGGAGGCCTTCAGTTTCGTCCGCTGCCTGAGCGGGTGCCTGGCGGTGGGCGGGACCGTGGCGCTGGCCGTCATCACCTTCGGCCAGAGCTGGTCGCTCTTGAGCGCCGGTTACGGCAAGGTGGGGCTGGTCGGATGCGGCAAGGCCTTCCTGGTGCACGGGGCGGCCGGCGGCCTCTCCTACGCGGCCGTCAACGGCGCGGCCGGCCGTCCCTTCTCCGTCGGGGCCTTCGCGCTCACCTTCGTCCTGGGCGGGCTGGCCGGGGCCGCCGGCAAGCTCTTCGTCACCGGGCTGAGCGGCAGCATGCTCGAGGGCATGGCGGCGGGGTCCTTCACCGCCGGGCGGGCGGGGAGCGAGGGCCTCTACGTCCTGCGCGGCTCCGTGGCCCTGCTGCGGGAAGGGGGTTTCCAGTCCCTGGCGCGGGTGGGGGCGGCGCGGCTGGGGGCGGCGCTGGCGGAGAAGCTCACCTACATGACCTTCTGCGGCTGCACCGCCTTCCTCACCGACTTCGCCATCCGCCTGGCCGCCGGGGACGGGCTCACCTTCCAGGAGGGACTGCTCGCCTTCGGCGCCGGGTTCTGCGCCGGGGGCGTGGGCCTGGCCGCCGCCACCGTATCGCCCGCCCGGGTCCTGGCCCGCGCCGCCTGCGCCTACAGGTCCATGGCGTCGGAGTTCGTCCGGAGCTACGTGAAGAGATCGCTGGCCAAGGGCGGCGCGGAGATCGCGAAGGCCTCCCGCCGGGGCGGGGAGGGGGAGGGTTGGGAGTTGCTGCCGCAGCGCGAGTGACCCCTCCCGGGGAGCCCGGCGGAAGCGCGGCCGCAAGTAAGATGCGTGGAGGTGATGGACGTGCAGGAGGACGGAGGGAGCGACATCAGCTGGCGGGAGTTGGCGGTGCTGGTGCTCATCGCCGGGTGCGGCATCGCGTCGGCCATGATCTTTGCGGGCGCCAACCCGGGGTGGGACCGGCTGGGGGAATGGCCGGCGGCGGCCTGGCTGGCGGCGGGGGCGGCGCTTGCCTGCATCGCCGGCTTCCTGGCCGTGGTCTACCGCTACTATCTCAGGAGGCGTTACGGGCGGCTGGCCCCCGTCATGCTGGCGGCCTTCATCGCCCTGCACGTCGTGGGCGCCCTGCTGCTCACGGGCACGGCGCGGTGAGCCGGCCGCCCTTCCGCTGCCTGTTCCTGGGGGAGGCGGCCCTGGCCCTGCTGTTCGCCCTGGGCGCCGTCCCGCGCCCGGCGTTCTGCGCGGTGGCCCTCCCCTGCTCCGTGGCCACCTGCTGCGCCATCAGGTGGAGGGCCTACGGCGGCTTGAAAGCCTCTCTGGCCTGGGCTTTCGTCCCGGTGGCGGCGGGTGCGGCGGTCTGGCTGGCGGTGGGCTGAAGGCCCGCCCCGCGCCTTAAGTCATGGCCGCTTGACCATCATGAAGACCAGGAAGGAGTAGATGAAGAGGAGCGCCGCGGAGACGAGGAAGATGACGATGACCGGGGGCTTGCGGGTGATGATGGAGAGTATGCCGGTGAGCAGGGTGAGCAGGCCCAGCACGAAGTAGGTGCGGTTTCGGCGCTGCGAGGCCCTCCTGCCCGGGGCGCGGGTCGGGCGCGGGCCCTGCCGGGGGGCCTCCGGCTCCAGGGTGGAACTCATCAGGAAGGAGGGCAGGTAGACCTTGCGCCGGTGCACCATCGACCCCCTGCCGTATTCGGAGGGGTTGACCGAGGCGGCCATCTCCAGCATGCTCCGCTTGAAGTTGCGGGTGGAATCGAGGGGCGACTCCTCTATCCTCCCGCGGACCAGTGGGGGGACTATGGCCAGCATGGCAATCAACCCCAGTAGAAGGAAGGCCAGAATCTCCACCACCAGACCTCTTAGTGATCCCGCCGGTCCCGGATACGACACCTTGAGGATCGCCGACCGCCCTTTGCCGCATTCAAACACGCCGCAGTGACAAAAAACGGTGGCGTGTCCCGATCTTCAAAAAACTTTCAAACCATAAAAAACTTCTACCTGGACGGAAAAACCCCTTCTCAAAAAGGAGAAGATCTTGTCGCCCCGCGAATATTATTTCTGATGCCGCCCCGCCCGCCGCCGCGGTCGGCGGCGCGGGATATAATCTAGGGCATGGACTCTTCCGGGCCGGAACGCGTGTATTCGGTGAACGAGGCCAACAAGCTGGCCGACGCCCTGCTCCGCGGCACCGTGCTGTGGGTGGAGGGGGAGGCCTGCGACGTGCGCCTGGGCTACGAGGGCTTCGGCTTCTTCAGTCTGCGCGACGAGCAGGCGGTGCTCCCCTGCGTCATCTTCGGCGAGGCCCTGCGCCGGCTGGACTTCCGGCTGGCCGAGGGGGTATCGGTGCTGGCCCGCGGCAGCCTGGGCGTCTACGCCAAGCGGGGGCAGTTCCGGCTGAACGTCCTGGAGGCGGAGGAGAGCGGGGAGGGACGGCTGAAGCGCGAGTTCGCCCGCCTCTTCAAGCGGCTCTCGGAGGAAGGGCTCTTCGCCGAAGGGCTGAAACGCCCGCTGCCGCCCACCCCCTTCCACATCGGCCTGGTGACCTCCCTGGAGGGCGCCGCCCTGCGGGACCTGGTCACCAACATACACGCGCGCTTCCCCCCGGCCCGCGTCTACGTCAGGGGGGTGCGCGTGCAGGGCGAGGGGGCCGAGAACGAGATAGCCGCGGCCCTGGGCTTCCTCAACTCCCTGGGGCCCGACTTCCCGGTGGAGGTCATCGTCCTGGCCCGGGGGGGAGGCTCCCTCGAGGACCTCCAGCCCTTCAACACCGAGGTGGTGGCCCGGGCCCTGCGGGCCTCGCGCATCCCGGTGGTGACCGGCATCGGCCACGAACCCGACTACACCATCGCCGACTACGCCGCCGACCTCCGCGCCTCCACCCCCACCGGCGCGGCGCAGGCGGTGGTGCCGGTCTGCTCGGAGCTGCTGGGGGGGCTGGTCGCCGGGGAGGCCAGGCTGTCCCGGGCCCTGGACCGGCGGCTGGAGCGGGCCGCGGGGGAAGTGCGGCGCCTGGAGGCGGGGCGGTATTTCACCGGCCCGGACGCGCTGCTCTTCGCCTCTTCCCAGAGGCTGGAGGAGGCGCACGGGGACCTGCGCCGCGGCGTGGAGGCGGAACTGGAGCGGGCCGCGCAGGAACTGCGCGCCCACCGCCTGCGCCTCCTGGGCCTGGGGCGGGAGCGGCGGGAGCTTCCGGCGCGCCTGCGCTTCCTGGCCGAGAGGCTGCGCGCCTCCGCTGCGGCCCTGGCCGCCGCATACGAGCGCGAGGCGGGTTCGGCGCGGCAGCGGCTCCTTGCGGGCATGCGCAGGTGCCAGGACGGCCGCGTCGAGCGCTGGCGCGTGACGGCCGCGCGGCTGGAGGCCCTGAGCCCGCTGCGGGTGCTCGCCCGGGGATACGCCATCGCCTATCCCGAGGGCTCCCGTACCCCCCTGCGCGACGCCGCCCGCGCGCGGGAGGGCCAGCGGCTGCAGCTGCGGCTGCAGCGGGGCGGGTTGAAGTGTGAGGTCAAGGAGGTCCTCACCGGGGGGCTCGAGGTCGCCGAGGAGGTTCCCGGCTGGCCGGAGAGGGAATGACGGTGTCGGCTCGAGAGCGGGAGGTACAGATGGAAGGCGAGGGCATGTCGTTCAAGGGGATGCTGGACCGGCTGGACGAGATCACCGGCATCCTGGAGAAGGAGGACCTGGAGCTGGAGGAGAGCCTGGCCCTCTTCGAGGAGGCGGTGGGCCTGCTCAAGGCGAGCAAGTCGAAGCTCACCGAGTCCCGCAGCAGGGTGGAGAAGCTGCTGGGCTCCCTGGAGGAGGGGGTCAGCGCCGAGGAACTGGACCCGGGGGAGGGTTCCGGAGGGGATTCCTGAGCCCCCGTCGTCGCTGCCGGGCCCCGCAGGGGTCTGCTATAATCTCCTCAAGGAACCCTTGAGCAGGGTCGATCCGTCAGAATTGCAGCCCGCCGAGGGGGCTTGAACGAGGACCGGCGGGGGAGAGGAAGGCATGAGCCGCCTGGAGAGAAACCGCAGCATCAAGAGGTCGCGCAGGGCGCGCTGGCTGCAGTACGCGTTGATAGTGCTGCTGGTGGGCGGGACGGCGGCCGGGGTGGTCTGCTTCAAGAGCATCTCCGCCTGGGCCCAGTGGCATTACGCCACCTGGACCATGCGCGACACCCGGGAGGCCCCCGCGGAAGGCACGGTCATCTGGGACGGCCCCAAGGAGCCCTTGAACTTCGTATGCATCGGCATCGACCGGGGCAGCAACAAGGGAGAGACCGGCTGGTGCCGCTCCGACGTGCTCATGTTCGTCTCCATCGACTTCAAGAACAAGCGCGTGGCCCTGGTGAGCGTCCCCCGCGACACCAAGGTGTCCATCGCCGGGTACGGCACCGAGAAGATCAACGCCGCCCACTCCCTCTACGGGCCGGCCGGCGCCATAGACGCGGTCAAGAACCTGCTGGGGGTGGAGGAGGTCCACCACTACATAGAGGTTGACTTCGAGGCCTTCAAGGGCATCGTCGACGCCATCGGCGGGGTGCCGGTGCACATGGACTACGAGATCCGCGACCCCAAGGCCGGCTGCCTGGGGGCCGGCGACATCATGCTCAACGGCAGGGACGCCCTGGTGCTCTGCCGCTCCCGCGCCCTGCCCAACGGGGACTTCGACCGCATCGCCAACCAGCAGAAGTTCTTAAAAGCCATGGCCCAGACGGCCATCAATAAGACCCGCAACGTCGACGACATCCAGCGGGTGCTCAACGCCGTCGTGCCCTACCTGCTCACCGACGTGCCGGGGGGCGACTTCCTCACCCTGGCCAAGTACCTGCAGGGCATGAAGATAGAGGACATCCAGATGATCACCATACCCGGCCACGACCAGCCCCCCAGCCGGTCCAACGCCGCTTGGTACTTCATCCACGACCCGGTGGGCACCGCCGCCATCATGGACAGCGTAAGCAAGTACTGCACGGTCGTCCCCCCCGCCGAGGAGGCCTCCTCCGAGCAGGTATCCCTGCAGGACCCGGCGGAACTGCCCCTGATGATCTTGAACGGCGCGGGCAGGCAGGGCATCGCCGCACAGGTGGCGGACGTCCTGCGCGGCAGGGGCTACGCTCCGGCGACGGGCAATGCCGCCAACATCTACGAACAGACCGTCATCTACGTCGAGCCGGGCTACTCCTCCATCGCCGGCCAGGTGGCCAGGGACTTCTGGGGCCTGAAGAACCCGCAGGTCAAGGTGGACCAGACGGTCACCGCCGCCCAGGGCGCCAAGGTGGTGGTGGTCATCGGCCGCGATTACTCCGGCAGCTGACGGCGCGCCGCTGAGTCGTGGGAGGCGAGCGGCTCGGGGGCTACCTCTCCATCCTTGCGGCCATCTTCCTCTTCGCCACCGTGGAGGTGGCCGCCAAGTACATAACGCATCTTTACGGTCCGGGGGAGATGGACCACTGGCAGCTGGCCTGCCTGCGCTTCCTCTTCGCCGCTGCCTTCCTGGCGGTGGTGCTGGCCGCCCGCGGCCGCCTGGGCGTGGTCCCGGCGATGCTGCGCCGGGACGCCGCGGCCGTGCTCATGCTGGGGGTGCTGGGCATCTACGTCACCTTCACCCTCTATTACTGGGGGCTGGAGCAGACCCGGGCCTCCACCACCGCGGTGGTCTTCTGCGTCAACCCGGTGTTCACCGCGGCGTTCGCCTATCCCCTGCTGCGCGAGAAGGTGCGCTGGCAGGTCTGGTTGGGGGTGGTGCTGGGCATCTCCGGCGCCTTCCTGGCCATCGTCGGCATGGACTTCACCCGCTTCCCCCTCCGCTCCGAGCTGGGGGGCGGGCTGGCGGTGCTGGCCGCTGCGCTGAGCTGGTCGCTCTACACGGTCCTGGGCAAGAAGTACTCGGAGAGGTACGGGGAGACGCCGGTCTCCTTTGCGAGCATCGCCCTGGGCGCCCTGCTCTTCCTGGCCACCCTGGCGGTCCGGGGGGAGCTGGGGAGGTTCGCCCGCCTCCACCCCGCCACCTGGCTGATCTGCGCCTACATCGGGGTCTTCACCGTGGGCGTGGCCTACCTCTGCTACTTCGGCGGCCTCAAGAGGGTGCCCGCCGCCTCCGGTTCCAGCCTCTTCTTCCTCAAGCCCTGCCTGGCCGTGCTGCTGGCCTGGGCGGTGCTGGGGGAGGAACCGGGGCAGCTGTGGCTGCCGGTGCTGCTCTCCTCGGCGGGCATCCTGCTGACCACTTACCGCGTCCGTGGAGAGGAGCGGGCCGAGGGCTGATAAGCGCGCCCCGCCCTCGACCCTGCCGCCGGCGCCGGAACCCGGCCGCGGCTTACCTGCCGATGATGTAGCGGTGGGGGTCCACTTCGGTGCGCAGGATGTGCAGCTCCTCGTCGGTGGGCGGCGGGGTCTCGCGCACCTCGGGCGCCTTGAGCAGCTCGAAGCCGCAGTTCTTTTGCACGTCGTCGAAGGTGTACCCGTGGTGGATGGACTCCACCTGCATCCGCTTGCTCTCGGGATGGTAGCCCATGACCGCCATGTTGGTGATGACCCGGTGCGGGCCGGTATTGGCGGGCAGCCCGGCCTCCTCGCGCGCGTTGCCCCCGGTGAGGTAGCCGGGGGTGGTCACGAAGCTGCACTTCTCCACGAAGCGCTTGGCGTCCTGCGGGGTGATGACCATGATCCTCCAGCACAGGGAGGCGAAGTCGTTGGCCCCGCCGGAGCCGGGGAAGCGCACCTTGGGCTTGGCCCAATCGCCGATGACGGTGGAGTTGAGGTTGCCGTACATGTCGATCTGGGCGCCGCCCAGGAAGGTGTAGTCGACCAGCCCGCGCTGGCAGGTCTCCATGATGTCGCACATGCCGCTGGCCATGACCGCCTTGTGGAAGGTGCGCGAATCGCCCACCGAGATGGGCATGGTGGGAAGCATGGGCGAGATGCCCCCCGCCTCGAACATGATCACCAGGTTGGGGGACTTGGTCTTCTGGGCGAGCATGGCGGTGGCGCAGGGGGCCCCGGTCCCCACGCCCACGGTGGCCCCGTCCTCGAGCTCCCGGGAGGCCGCTACGATCATCAGTTCCATGGTGTTGTAATCAGCCATCCGTATCCCTCCTCAGTCCAGCTCGATCAGGTGTTCCTGGGCGCGCAGTTGGTTGATGCGCTCGATGCCCCCGTTCAGCTCCAGGTACTCGTTGAAGTCCTTGGTGTTGTAGATCTGCTCGTCCATGAACTTGGCGAAGGCCGCCTCGTCCTTCTCCATCTCCAGCCACTTCTTCAGGTGGTCCTCGTCCGAGAAGTACTCGTAGGGCATGTTGCCGGGGTAGCTCCCGAAGGGCACCTCGCAGACCGCGTCGACCAGGTAGTAGGGTATGACCGTGAGGGTGGGGTCGGAGCGGATCTCCTCGTTGTGCACCAGGCGCTCGCAGGTGATGATGAGGCGCTTGGCGGCGCGGGCCAGTTCCAGGTCGGAGATGGAGATGCCGCGGATGCGGCAGTTGCCGAAGACGTCGGCCTCGTGCACGTGGATGGCGGCCACGTCCGGCCAGAGGGCCGGGTAGAGGGCCATCTTCTTGCCGGTGAAGGGGCACTCCACCACCTTCGCGCCGGAGTGCTTGAAGGTGTCGGTCCCCATGATGTTGCGCCCCGGAACGAAGGAGACGCCCATGCCCGCGGCCTTGAGGCGCAGGGCCAGGGAGTAGTTGGTCCACTCGCAGCTCTCCACCTTGCCGCTCTCCATGTACCGGCGGGCGTTGGGGGAGAGGCCGCGGGCCTCCAGGCCGATGATGTAGGCTATGTCGCAGCGGTTGAAGACCTCCCCGGCCGCCAGGATCTGGAAGTCGTGGGTGGAGGTGTGGCCGGCGAAGGCCAGGCCCTTCCTGCGCTTGCGCACGATCTCGTGGCAGACGGCGGTGGGGATGCGGTTGGCCCCGAAGCCCCCGATGGCCAGGTAGTCGCCGTCGTGGACGAACTCGTCCACCGCTTCGCTCACGGTCATGCGCTTGTTGACCATGGCGCGGTTCTTCTCTAGGAAGAACGCGCGCGCCTTGTCCGGATCGGGGTCCGTGAACAGGGGGCCGTCTCCTTGTGCGATGACGTCAAACATCTGGTTCCCTCCCTTTCCGATACCTTCCGGAACCGGGGCACCGGTGGGCCCCGGCCTTCCATGCGAGGCTGGCCGCCCCGCGTCCTTTCAGTAAGACGCTAAAAGGATATCACCTACGCGTCCGGTTGACAACAGGGCTTGAAACGGCGAAAAATGGCTTTAAGCTGTGGATATGACCTGGTCGAGGGAGGGCTTGGTGATGGATCTCTCTGCATGGGCGGAGCGCTTCGCGGCCTCGGGGCAGGTGGAGCGGAAACGCGCCGTCCTGCCGGTGCTGGAGGCCCTGGGGTACGGGGCCGCGGGGGAGGCTTACGGCCTGGGCGACGATTGCGGGTATCTGCGGGACGGGCAGGGCTGGCTCCTGCTGACCGCCGACTCCATCCGCGAGGGGCTGCTGGAGCGCCCCCGCTACGCCGGGTTCTGCGCGGTCAACGTGGCGGTGAGCGACGTCTACGCCACCGGCGGCCGTCCCCTGGCCCTGGTGAACACCCTCAACGTGCCCGACGGGGACGGGGAGTGGGCGCGCGGGGTTGCGGAGGGCCTGAGGGAGGGCTGCGACTTCTTCGGCCTGCCCATGCTGGGGGGCCACCTGGATGCGGGCGCTTCGCGGCGCGGCTTGAGCGTCGCCGCCCTGGGGCGGGCTTCCCGCCTGCTGAAGACCTTCGAGGCGGCGCCGGGGGACGAAGTCCTCTTCGCCTACGACCCGGAAGGGCGGTGGGACGCGGAGGCGCGCGTCTGGGATGCCTCCAGCGGGCGCGATCCCGCGCGGGTGCTGGAGAACTACGCCTTGCTGGCCGAGATCGCCGAGGGCGGGCTGGCCTCGGCCTGCCGTGACGTGAGCAACGCCGGGCTGCCCGGCACCCTGGCCATGCTGGCTGCCGCCTCCGGGGTGAGCGCGCGCCTGGACCTGGACCGGGTGCCCCGTCCGCCGGGGGTGGGCCCGGAGGATTGGCTGGAAGGATTTCCCAGCTACGGCTTCGTGTTGACGGCGACCGCCGCGCGCGCGGCGGGGCTGGCCGGCCTCTTCCGGGCGCAGGGGATCGCCGCCGCGGTCTGCGGTGAGATCTTCGAGGGGAGGGAGGGCGGGCTGCCCGGGCTCGCCTTCACCCGGGGCGGCGAGGAGGTCGCCGTGGGCAACCCGCTGGCCTGGAAGGGGGAGGCATGAAGAAGATCGGCAGGGCCGAGGTCTCACGCACGGCGAGGAAGCGCATCCTCACCTACGCCAACTGCAACCAGTGCACCCTGTCGACGCAGCGCGACTACCTGGGCTTCGAGAACGACCTGCTGATGAAGGTCAACTGCCACCTGGAGGGGGGCTGCTTCAGCACCGGCTCAACCTGCGGGGTGGTCAGCGGGGGATGCCAGTCGCTGGCCCTGCGCCACATGGATGACTTAAACGGAGGCGACCCGCGCAAGATGGTCGCCTTCCACGGCCTGCTCAAGGAGTACACCGACTGGTTCAAGGGGAGTTTCGGGAGCGCCGTCTGCCGGGAACGGACCGGCTGCAAGCTGGATACCCTGGCCGGCTTGAACGCCTACCTCCTCGGAGGGCGCCTGCTGCGCTGCTTCGTCCACGCCGGCCGGGCCGCCCGCTTCCTCGCCTACCTGGAGGAGCGGCCGCTGGGAGAGGAAGACCCGGGTGAGGTGGCCGAGCCCGAGCACTGCTCGGTCGAGGTGATGCGCCGCCTGCGCGAGGCCACCGGGGCGGGGGACGAGTCCCTCGAGACCCTCTACATCGCCATGAACGGCGGGGTGGGCCTCTCCGGCGGGCTGTGCGGGGCCGCCGCCGCCGGGTTGGTGCCCATCGCCTGGCGCTACGGGCTGGACCCCGAGTCCGTGGGCATCTTCGCAAACGTCAAGGGGCTCGTGCGCGGGCACCTGAACGTCTACGGCAGGCGGGAACGGGAGGAGTACTTCTCCCTGGGCCACCGCTTCATGCGGGCCTGGCGCGGGGAGTTCGGCTCGCTGGAGTGCCGGGACCTCACCGGCAGGGACTTCTACGGCTACCGCGACTTCGCGCCCTTCGTGCGGGACGCCGGCATCTGCCGGCGGGTCAAGGAGTTCGCCGTCGCCAAGGCCGCCGAGCTGCTGCGGGCTTGAATTTAGGGTATGCCCAGCACCCCGCCGGTGCGCGTCTTGCGCGGCAGCTCCAGCAGGCGGTTGGCCGCCGCCTCGTCCAGGCCGTCCATGCACAGCACGGTCGGGGAGTCCAGCGAGGCCGCCGCCAGCGACATCTGGGCGAAGGCGATGGGCAGGTCGATCATCCAGAAGGGGCGGTCCAGCAGCAGCGCGTCCATGCCCGCGGCCTCCGCCGCCCCGGCGATGGCCGCCCGCCAGGGCCGGCCGGCGCGGCAGGCCGCCCGCAGCCCCTCAAGCCGTTCCTCGCCGCGCACCACCACGAAACGCCAGGCCTGGTGGTTGGTGGAGTTGGGGGAGAGGCGCCCCGCCTCCAGGCAGGCCTCGACGAGCAGGTCTAAGGGGGCGTCCGGGCCGGCGCGCCCGCCGTCCCGGATGAAGCGGAGCAGGCTCTCGACGTCCTGCTTCCCGGCCGCCCTCGCCTCGACCCCGTCCAGCGGCGGCGGGGAGTAGGGCGTCTTCGCGGTCTCGGAGAAGGCGATGGCCTCCAGGGGCTTGCGCCGGCGCGAGACCGCCTGGTACATGAGGTTATCCACGGAGAGGACGCCCTTCGGCTTGGGCCTGCCCACGCAGATCATCAGGGGAACCACCCGGTCCCGCGGCAGTCCGAGGCAGGCACCCGCTTCTTCGCGGTTGACGGCTCCCAGCCAGCAGGAGCCCATCCCGCGCTCGGTCAGCCAGAGCACCGCGTACTCGGCGGCCAGCGCCGCCCTGGCCAGGCGGAGGGGCCGGTCCGCCCCGAGCTCCTCCCGCGGGCAGCTGAGGGCCAGGAAGCCGAGGAGGGGCGCGCTGGCCAGCCAGCGGTTGATCTTGTTGAAGGCCCCCTTGACCGAACGCTCCCGCAGCTCCCCGACCTGTCCCGGGTCGGAGACGAGCCGCAGGCTGCCCGGCTCGGCGCCGCTCGCCTCGCAGGCGAAGTCGATGAACTCCCGGAAGGACGGCACGAACCGCTCGTCGGCTTCCGCCGGCTCGTACTTGCGCACCGAGCGGCGGGCGTAGAGGACATCCCAGAGGGTCCAGGGCGTGCGGGACAGCGCGGAGTAATCGCGCGTGGGCTTCTTGGTCCGTTCCGGGCCGCCGGCCATCTTGCCTCCCTCGTCCAGGGCGGTCGGGGTACGGTACACATTCTACCAACAAACGCCCGATCAATGACAGGAAACGGCCCGGCCGCTTACGGTTCTGCCGCCGGTGCGGTTGTGGTATCATGGATGAGCGAAAGAGTGCGGGCGTTTAGCTCAGCGGGAGAGCGCTGCCTTCACACGGCAGAGGTCATGGGTTCAAATCCCCTAACGCCCACCAGAACAATACAAGCCGGGCCCCGTGCCCGGTTTTATTTGCTTCCGACAATATTTTGTCCAAGCTGATATCGTGGGTCTAATCCGCAAAAGGACTCGGTAGCGTACAACAATCTGTGTCTGGACTCCCAGAGGGACAATAGATAACCATCCCCTTGCATAGGAGAGCGGCTGAACAAGGAGGAATGCTTTGACTGAAGGGGAGAACAAAGAGGGCGGGATTCGCTGGATTGGGAAGAAAGCAGGAGAAGGAAAGGCACGCCTAGATTAGGCCACATGTCCTCCACGATGCATCTCTCTGATATCGACTAGCTCAAGACATACATGCCCTTCTCCATGCTGGCCCTGCAGGCAGGCAACGGCTCGGAGTTTCTGTGCCACTTCGACCAGGCCGCCGAGGAGCAGTTCATCGCACACTACTTCAGCCGTCCCTACTGTCCCAAGGACAACGCCTGAGGAAAATTACGGAAGCTGGACACCCAGAATTATTCAAGCTGGACACTGAA
>CAZETE010000056.1:0-10796 GCA_964515075.1 uncultured Actinomycetota bacterium
TGGGCACCCGCATAGGCCTCCTCTAACCCCGCACCAGCAAAAAGTGAATTGGGGTGAATTGGGGTCAGTCGTTCATGCCGCGCCACGCGGCACCACGGAAGGATGAAAACGTCGCATTTCCAGAGCAGGCCCCTTTTTTCACTTTTTCACAAACAGCGGCCGACGAACCGCCGCTGTTTCATTCGTTTGTAATTTGGGGCCTGACCCCAATTCTCGTTCTGATGCCCAGGCAAGCTCATTTCTGCTGAAGTTTGTGCGACAGGCTCCTGACCCCAATTCTCGTTTTTTGTTAATTTGGGGCCTGACCCCAAATTTCGAATGTGATGAGCATCATAAGCCCTTCACCGTCGCGAGGGCTTATAATGTTGGGCGGGAGGGGACCCGAAGCGAGAGATCGGAGAGGGACATGATCGAAACCGCCCTAGACAAACTGCGTAGCCTGCGGGAAGAGCTCGCGGACGTGTTCCTGGAACGCCCCGAGGTCATCGAGGGCATCCTCTATGCCATCATCTCCGGCAAACACGTGCTGCTGCTGGGCCCTCCCGGCACCGCCAAATCCATGCTGGCCGACCGCGTCTGCCGCCACCTCGAGGGCGCCGACTACTTCCAGTGGCTGCTCACCCGTTTCACCACCCCGGAAGAGATCTTCGGTCCCATCAGCCTGCGCGGCCTGGAGAACGACCGTTACGAGCGCGTCTATTCCGGCCGCCTGCCCGACGCCCACATCGCCTTCCTGGACGAGATCTTCAAGGCCAACTCGGCCATCCTCAACGCCCTGCTCTCCCTCATCAACGAGCGCGTCTTCTTCAACGGCGACGAGGCCGTCAACGTGCCGCTCATCTCGCTCATCGGCGCCTCCAACGACCTGCCCGAGGAGGAGGAGCTGGCCGCCCTCTACGACCGCTTCCTCCTCCGTTACGTGGTCGACTACATCGAGGGGGAGGGGGACTTCAAGCGCATGCTCAAGCTGGAGGATTCGCAGCCCGTCCTGCGCCTCACCCTTGACGAACTGACCGCCCTGCGCGGCGAGCTGGAGGCCGTGGCCGTCCCCGAATACGTCCTCGACCTCCTCTACCGCCTGCGCACGGCCCTGCGGCGCGAGGGCATCTTCGCCTCAGACCGGCGCTTCCGTGAGTCCCTGGACATCGTGCGCGCCGTCGCCCTGCTGGCCGGCCGCCGCGAGGTGGAGGACGAGGATCTCTTCGTGCTGCGGCACATCCTCTGGCAGGAACCCGAACAGATCACCGCCGTGGCCGAGATCATCTTCGACTCCATCAACCCCTTGGAGCGCCAGGCCGAGATGCTGCTGGAGCAGGCCGAGGACATCGCCCGCATCGCCATGCGCGACTTCTCCGACGAGGAGGAGGGTTCCCGCGCCGGCCTGGAGGCCCACGCCAAGCTGAAGAGGATCAACGAAGCCCTTCACCGCCTGGTGCTCCGTTCCCAGGAAGAGGAGCGCCCCACCGCCAGGTTGACGGAGATACGCGGACGCATCGAGAAGGTGCACAACCGCATCCTCGACCACTGCCTGGGGCTGGAGCGCGAGCTCAACCGCGAACTGGACAAGCAGGGCCTGCAGCGCGGCTCCTGCTCCCTTTAAAGGCCCGCGGCGGAGCCTGACGGTGAGACCAATGACGGGAACCGAGGTGTGATCGTGGCCTACGCCCCCAGCCCCCTGCTCCTGCGCGCGCACCGCAACGAGATGCGCGAGGACCCCCGCCGCCAGACCGTCATCAGCGACTTCTTCGACCGCACCGCCTACGCCTCCATCCTGGAGGAGTCCTCCTTCATCGAGGAGACCGTGGCTATACACCGCGAGACCTACCGGCCCTACCCGCAGTTCCTGCAGGACCTCTTCACCGCCTTCTTCCGCGACCACGTCGTCCTGCGGCAGTACCCCGAGGTCGACAAGCCTTTCCGCTTGAACCTGGCCCTGCTGGGCGAGTTCACGATGAGCAAGCCTTATCTCCGGATGCACGACTTCACGGTACTCAACGAGCACCTCTCCATGCTGGCGGCCATGATCACCGCCGAAGAGATCCTGAGCCGGCTTTCCGGGCCGGAGATGAGGGAGAAGGAAGGCATGGAGCGGGCCGAGGAGATGCTGCGCCAGACGGAACTCGACATCGAGCTGATCGAGGACCTCTTCCAGGAAACGGAGGACCCCGAGGAGCGCGAGCGCCTGGAGAACCTGCGAAAGAGCCTGGAGGAGGAGGCCGGCAAGCTGCGCGAGGAGACGCGCGAGGAGACGCTGGAGATCCCCGGCCAGGACGGACGGGAGGCGGACCACCCGGGTCCGCCGGGCGAGGACCCCCAGCGGGAGCGCTCCACCAGCGAAGCGATGGACCGGGCCTTCGAGGAAGCCGCCCGCAAGTTCGACCAGTCAAGCTCGGAGATGGCGCACTGGGGCGAGAACCCGGGCACCCCGGCCCGCCTCGACCCCGGGCAGCGCCTCGACCTCGCCCTGAAGATGAAGGACTCCGAACGCCTGCGACAACTGCTCAAGCTGGCCGGGCGCTTCCGCATGGCCGCCATCAGCGCCCACAACGAGCGCATGCGCCACGGGGTGGATGAGGTCTACGAGATCGAGTGCGGCGACGACATCTCCCGCCTCATCCCGGCCGAGCTCTCCATGCTCACCAACCCCCTGCTCAAGAAGGACTTCTTCCGCCGCTACCACGAACGCCGCCTGCTCTGCTACCACCTGCGCCATAACGACCCCGGCGAGCGCGGCCCCCTGGTGGTGCTGATCGACGTGAGTTACTCCATGCACGGCGAGAAGGAGTTGTGGGCCAAGGCGGTTGCGCTGGCCCTGCGCGAGATGGCCTGGCGCAAGAAGCGCCACTGCGCGGTGGTCGGTTTCGGGGCGAGAGAGGACCCCCTGCTGGTGCTGCGCTTCCCGCCCGGTCTGGAGCGCGTCGACGATGTGGTGCGCATGGCCGAGTTCTTCCTGGGAGGCGGCACCGACTTCGCCAAGCCCATGGAGGCCGCGCTGGGAATACTGCGCTCCAAGGACTACCACGAAGCCGATATCGTGATGATCACCGACGGCGACTGCCCCCTGGAGCGGCCCTGGGTGGACGCGTTGAAGCGGGAAAAGAGGCGGCTGGGCTTCAACCACTATACCGTCCTCACCGACGTGGGCCACTCCACCACGCGCTACGTGAGCATGTTCTCCGACGAGATCATCCGCGTATCCGACCTGGACGTGGAGGGCGCCAACACCGTCTTCTCCTCCCTGCCCTTCTAAAAAACCTCCAAAACCTCCACTTGGGGTCAGCCCTTCATTCTTCACTTTCTTGACGCGATACGGCATTTTGCGCGAATAAGTGAAGAATGAAGGGCTGACCCCAAGTGGAGGTTTGCGCGTTTAGAGGGCCTGGAGGAAGGCGAGGGCGAATTCGGCGCTGGCGTCGGGACCGTTGCCGGTGATGATGCGGCCGTCCGTCTCCACGCTGGACCCGGTGTACCTGGCGCCGCCCTTCTCCAGCTCGCGCGACATGGAGCAGAACACCGTGGCCCGGCGCCCCTCGAGCACCCCCGCGCGGGCCAGTATGACCGGGGCCAGGCAGATGGCGCCGACCACCTTGTTGGCCCGCACCGCCTCGACGGCGATGCTGCGCGCGTGCTCGTTGTTGTACAGGCCCTCCGCGCCCGGCCCCCCGATGAAGACCACCGCGTTGTAGTCGTCCATCTGCACCTCGTCCAGGAGGACGTCCGGGGTGACCGAGGTGCCCGAGACCCCCACCGCCGCCGCGTGCTCCCGCGTGGCCACGGCGAACTTGCAGCCGGCCTGGCTGAGGGCGTCGCGCACGGCCACGAACTCCCTGTCCTGGAAGTCGATCTGCGGCAGCACGACCAGCACCTTCTTCCCGCTGGCCTGAACCGGGACCGCGCCCTCCCCTTCCTCGGGAACAACGGCTCCCCCGCCTCCCCCTCCGCACGAGGTCACCAGGAGGACGACGCCCAGGCCCGCGGCCAGAAGGGCGCATATGGATATGATGAATGCTTTACGCACTGCGCCACCTCGAGCACTTACTCACTCAGGAATGATACCCCAACCCTCCCGCGCTTTCAACGGCGGATGACAACGCCGCAGGACAACGGCACAGAACAACGCCGTAGAGCAACGACGCACGGCGCCCGCCTTTGAGCCCGCTCCCGCGAATCGTGTATAATCATGGTGTATTGTCGAAAGAGGTGGGAGCGATGGAATCGACCGAACAGGATCCGGCAAGACCCGGGACGGCCGGACGGGCTGGCCGGTTCCTGACGGTCATCATCCTCCTGGCTGCCTCCCTGGCGCTGTCGGCCGGGACGAGCCCCTCCCCTGCATCCCCTTCCACGGCCGCCTCCCTCGCCGCAGACGGCGAGGAAGAGGGCTGCACCTGGTACTTCGCCGAGGGGTCCACGCGGGGCGGCTTCGAGCAGTGGCTGACCCTCTTCAACCCGGGCCCCGACGCCTTGAAGGTCACCGTCACCTACGTGGTCGCCGAGGGAGCCAACCGCGAACGCATCTACGCCCTGGGTCCCCGCGCGCGCATCAACATCTACGTCAACCAGGAGGTCGGTTCCGGCCACGACCTGGGCATGGAGGCCTACTCATCCGGCCCCTTCCTGGCCGAACGCTCTCTCTATTTCTACTACGACGGGCGCTGGAGCGGCGGCCACACCTCGTGCGGCACCCGCCGGCCCTCCGACCGCTGGTACTTCGCCGAGGGGTCCACCCGTGAGGGCTACGAGACCTGGCTCTCCCTGCTCAATCCGAACGACGAGGAGTGCGTGGTCGATCTGACCTTCCTCTGCGCCGGCGGCGAGGGCATCGCCCATTCCGTCAAGGTCCCGGCCGACGGCCGCGGCACGGTCAGCGCCAACCGGGTGGTGGGCTCCAACCGCGACTTCTTCATCCAGGCCGATTCGAGCCTGCCGGTGGTGGTCGAACGGCCCGTCTACTTCCTCTACCTCGACGCCTGGCCCGGCGGTCACAACGTGATGGGGGTCCCCGCGCTCTCCGCCGACTGGCACTTCGCCCAGGGATGCGTCCGACCCGGCTGCGACACCTGGCTCTGCCTGGCCAACCCGGGCCCCTGCGACGCCGCGGTCACCGTGGACCTCTTCTCCCCCGGCGGCCCCGCCGCCCCGGCCGTCCTGGCCCTCCCCGGTTACGCCCGCGTCACCGCCGACCTGGCCAGCCTGGTCGAGGCGCCCGGCGACTACGCCATCCGCATCCGCTCCAGCGTCCCCATCGTGGCCGAGCGGTCCATCTACTTCTGCACCGCGGACGGCCTGGCCGGGGGCAGCTGCACCCCGGGCAGCCCGGTCGTCTCCCGCCGCTGGCACCTGGCGGAAGGCAGCACCCGCGCGGGCTTTGAGACCCAGCTCTGGCTGGCCAACTACGGCGGCGAGCCCGCCGCCGTCTCCCTGACCTTCTTCACCTCGGAGAGCGGCTCCGTGGCGGTGACGGAAACGGTGCCCGCCGCCTCCCTCATCCGCCTGGATCTGGACGAGGTGCTGGGATTGAAGGACGACGTCTCCTGCGAGGTAGTCTCCGACCGGGACGTCCTGGTGGAGCGCTCCACCTTCTTCCTCTACCACGAGCTCTGGTCCGGGGGGGACGCGATCATCGCCTGCCCTTCGCCTTGAGGCCCGCTCTTCTGCCGCCTCCCTCCGGGCCCCGCGCTTTACCGCCCGCCCGGCCCACCGGAAGCCCCGCCCGCCCGGCACACCGGAAGCCCCGCCCGCCCGTCCCCGCGGCAGCCCGCAAAAACCTTAAAACCTTGGGGGCAGCCCCGCGGATGGGCTATAATCAATGCGAAAATCGACGCTTGAGGGGAGTGCGGAGCGAGTGGACGAGATAGAGCGGGCTGCCCGGCTGATCAAGGAAGCCAGGCAGGTGTGCGCCCTGACCGGGGCCGGCATCTCGGTGGAGTCCGGCATCCCCGACTTCCGTTCGCCGGGGGGGCTGTGGGCCCGTTACGACCCCCTCGTCTACGCCTCGCTGGACTCCTTCCTCCGGTACCCGGAGCGCTTCTACGAGATGGCCCGCGAGCTCAACCCCACCCTGATGAACGCCGAGCCCAATCCCTCCCACCTGGCGCTGGTGGAGCTGGAGAAGCTGGGCAAGTGCGTGGCGGTGATCACCCAGAACATCGACTTCCTGCACCAGCGGGCCGGCTCAGGCGAGGTCCTGGAGGTGCACGGCACCTACTCCAGCGGCCACTGCCTGGGGTGCGGGAAGAAGTTCGTGGTCGCGGAGATAACGGCCTTGAGCGAGGACAACACCAGGGTACCCCTCTGCGACGAATGCGAGGGGGTCATCAAGCCCGACGTGGTCTTCTTCGGGGAGTCGCTGGACTCCCAGGTCCTCGGCCGCTCCGCCACCATCGCTTCCTCCTCCGACCTGATGCTGGTCATCGGGTGCAGCCTGGAGGTCTACCCCGCCGCCTCGCTCCCCGTCTACACCAAGCGCAACCAGGGGAAGCTGATCTTCTTCAATACCACCCACACCGTCCACGACCAGCTGGCCGACCTGGTCTGCATCGGCCAGGCCGGCGAGATACTGCCCGCGGTGGTGCGGGCCTTGAAGGAGCTCCCGGACTGACCCCGGCGCGGCGGACGGGGGAGGCGCCCCGGCCGCTCCTTGAAGGAAAGGGCCCGCACGGGAGGGAATAATCCGGCGCAATCTGGTAAATTAGACACCTGAGGCAGACACCCGGGGCCCGCATGCGGGCGGCCCGCGGAGCAGAAGGGCCACCGTACCGGCGATCGAGCGATCCTTAAGGAGTAAAGATGGCGGAAAAGAGAAGCCCCCTGGACGACTTCCTGAGCGGTGAGTTCTTCGAGAAGCTCAAGAAGAGGCGCGAGGCCGCCGGGGGAGGCGGCGGCTCCGGCGGCAAGGGCAAGGGCCTCCTGAGCACGCGGACCAGGATAATCATCGGCATCGTCGTGGCGGCGCTGGCGGCAATCATCTTGAGCGCCTCCTGGCTCTCCCGCTTCTACACCGACTACCTGTGGTTCAGCGAGGTCGGCCAGACCGGCGTCTTCTGGAAGGTCATCACCACCAAGATCTGGGTCTTCTTCCTCTTCGGGGGGGCCTTCTTCCTCATCTTCTACTTCAACATCCACCTGGCCAGGCGCCTGACCCCCAAGTACGAACTGGCCGGCGACCCCAACCCCCTGGAGCAGGGCCTCTCCGACTTCCGGGAGGGGGCGGGCAGGTGGCTGGGTCGCGGGCTGCTGGCCCTCTCCGTCTTCATCTCCCTCCTGGTGGGGTGGGCGGCGGGGCATCAGTGGGAGAAGGTGCTCAAGTTCTTCACCTACACCGGCTTCGGCAAGACCGACCCCATCTTCTCCAAGGACGTCGGCTTCTACCTCTTCAAGCTGCCCCTGCTCGAGTACGTCTTCGGGTGGCTGACGGCGGTGCTGGTGGGCACGCTGGTCGTCACCGCGGCCGTCCACTTCCTCTACGGGGCCATCAACTTCAGCCGCAACAACCGGCGCTTCGCCGGGCACGCCAAGGCGCACCTCTCCGTGCTGGCCGGGCTGGCCCTGCTGGTGCAGGCCTACCGCTTCCGCCTGCAGATGTTCACCACCCTCCACCACACCTCGGGCAACTTCACCGGGGCCCACTACTCCGACGTACACGCCCTCATCCCCGCGCTGTACATCCTGATCTTCGTCTCCCTGGTCTGCGCCGCCCTGTTCATCGCGAATATCTGGTTCAAGGGGTGGAAGCTGCCGGCTGCCGGCCTCGCCACCATCGTGCTGGTATCGCTTCTGGCGGGCTCGCTCTATCCCTTTATTATCCAGAAGTACGTGGTGAAGCCGAAGGAGCTGTCCAGGGAGTACGAGTACCTGGGGCACAACATCGAGTTCACCCAGGACGCTTACGGGATACAGAACGACGGAGAGAGCCCCGACGTGGACTGGAGGCAGTTCCCGGTGGACCAGGACCTCGACTACGACGACATCCTCGCCAACGAGACCATCGTGCGGAACATCCGCCTCTGGGGCCCTTTGGAGATGCTGGGAGTCCTCAACCAGCGCCAGGTGCTGCGGCAGATCTACAGGTTCACCGACATCGACGTCGACCGCTACACCATGGAGGACGGTCTGTATAACCAGATGCTGGTCTCCGCGCGGGAGCTCAGCTACGACCAGCTGCCCGAGTCGGCCCGCTCCTGGCAGAACGAGCACCTGTCGTACACCCACGGCTTCGGGGCCTGCATGGCCCCCTCCAACGACTTCACCCCGGAGGGCAACCCCCTGCTGGTGGTCAGGGACATCCCCCCGGTCTCCGATCCGGGCTTGGGCGTCGAGATCGAGCGGCCGGAGCTCTACTTCAACGAGACCAACCAGGGCTACGTGGTGGTGCGCACCGGAGCGCCCGAGATCAATTACTCGGCGGGCAGCACCACCGTCAACGTCGAGCCTTACTACGAGGGGAGCGGGGGGGTGCAGATCAGCAACCTCTTGCGGCGGCTGGCCTTCTCCATCCGCTTCGCCGACATCAACCTCCTGCTCAGCGGGTACGTCAACTCCGACAGCCGCCTGATGTTCCGCCGCACCCTCTCCGACCGCATCAAGACGGTGGCGCCCTTCCTCACCCTCGACGCCGACCCCTACCTGGTGGTCGACGACGCCGGTGGGCTGGTGTGGATACAGGACGCCTATACCACCAGCGACCTCTATCCCTATTCCGAGTACAACAACGGGAAGAACTACATCCGCAACTCCGTCAAGATCACCGTGAACGCCTACGACGGCAAGACGACCTTCTACATGGTCGACTCCGTCGACCCGGTGGTGCGCACCTACGCCAAGATCTTTCCCGGCCTCTTCACCCCCTTCGAGGAGATGCCCGAGGACATCCAGCGCCACCTGCGCTACCCGGAGAGCCTCTTCAACGTGCAGATGGACATGTTCAAGTCCTACCACATGGACGAGGTGGAGGCCTTCTACCACAAGGAAGACATGTGGGACCTGCCCACCCAGACCTACGGCATCGAGAACAAGTCGGTGGTCCTCTCGGCCTTCTACCTCATCCTCAAGCTGCCCGGGGAAGAGCGTGAAGAGCTGGTGCTGATGCAGCCCTTCAACCCCAGGGGCAAGGACAACATGGTCGACTGGATGGCGGCCCGCTGCGACGTCCCCAACTACGGGCACCTCATCAACTACTCGTTCCCGGCGAACAAGCTGGTCCTGGGCGTCCAGCAGTTCGAGTCCCTGGTGAACCAGCAGACGTCCATATCGGAGCAGATCACCCTGTGGAACCAGGCCGGCTCGCGGGTGATCCGGGGCAACACCCTGGTCATCCCCATCGAGACCTCCCTGCTCTACGTGGAGCCCCTCTACCTGCAGGCCACCGACCCGCCCATCCCCCAGATCAAGCGGGTGATCGTATCGGACGGCTCCAGGGTGCTGATGGCGAACGACCTGGATGAGGCCCTGCGGGAGCTCTTCGGGGGCGGGGGGGAGCCCGCGGAGCCCGCGAGGCCCGCGGAGCCCGCGGAGCCGGGGCAGGAGGCGACCACGGCGCAGCTTGCGGCCCGGGCCAACCAGCTCTTCGAGGAGGCCCAGGCGGCGCAGCGCGCGGGGGACTGGGCCGCTTACGGGGAGAAGACGCGGCAGCTCGGCGTGGTGCTCGAACAACTGGCACGGCTCAACCCTGATTGACGGTGACGGCGCCATGAGCGGCGGTGCCCGGCGCCGTCACATCTCCGGCATGAATTCGACGGGCGTGAAGCCGGTGAGGGTACCGCGCACCACCAGGCGCTGGGTGGCGTAGTACTCGGGGTGGCAGGTGGTCAGGGTGATGATGGGCTCGTCCGTAGTGAGGGTGACGTTCTCCGCCGGATCGATGGCGTACACGTCGTAGACGGCGTACTCGTAATGCCCCCGCGGGTTGTCGATGACGATGACGTCTCCCGCCTTGAGCTCGTCCAGCCGGTTGAACGGCCTGGTGCAGGTGGTGCGGTGCCCGCTGATGACGCAGTTCCCCTTCTGGCCGGGAAAGCCGGTGTGGGTGACGTGGATGGGCCCCTGCGCCAGTGTGGCGTACATGATCTCGTCGTTGTCGTCCCCCTCGCGGACCTCCTCGTCCACGCCGATGGCGGGGATGCGGATGTAGGCGGGCGTCTCGAAGGTGAGGGGCGGGCCCAGCACCTCGTCGTGGGTGTAGATGCGCACCGCCTCCTCCGTCTCCGCGCCCTCGCCCTCTTCGATGGGGGCGGCCACCTTGTAGCCGAAGTAGCCCAGCGCCCCCAGGCACCCCGCCGCCACCAGGGTTATCAGGGTAATCTCGATGACCTTCCCGGCCCGGCTCTTCACGCCTCCAAGCCCCGCCTTTCCGCGTCGAAGACCGTTACTGCAGTTATAAGACGTTGCCGTTGTCGTTTATTGTCATATAGAGTTTTGACGCAGGCGCTTTACTTCCCTTCTCCCACCTGCTTAAATATAGAGCGTGACCCCATCGCGACGTTGCGGGGTGGAGCAGTCAGGTAGCTCGTCGGGCTCATAACCCGAAGGTCACGGGTTCGAATCCCGTCCCCGCTACCAATATGCGGAAGAAGGGCCGGCGGCATGCCGGCCCTTCTTCCTCTTCCCACCGCGTCGTCGCAGGCATTCCACAATCCGGGGTCAGGCCCCTTTTTTCACTTTTTCCAAAACCACCTGCAGCAATGCTACGAAAAGCGCTGCGCTCCGGGGTCATACCGCAATTTGGGGCCTGCTCTGAAAATAACTCCTTTACGCGGCTGCATCCTCCAGCATGACCTTGTAACCCAGGGATTCCAGCT
>CAZETE010000057.1:0-10604 GCA_964515075.1 uncultured Actinomycetota bacterium
GTTTTGGGGGGAGGCGGCGGGTTCAGTTCACGGTTACGGAGATGTCGCGGGGGATGAGGTGGAGCCAGGTCTGTCCCGGGAAGAGGCGTATCTCGCTGCCGTCCGGGAAGCAGTACCGGGTGGGGGAGCTGCGGTCGGGCTTCTTCCAAGTGCCGCCGTAGACCTTCCCTCCCGAGAAGACCAGGCACGACCCCGTCCCCACCACCTCCAGGTTGGGCGTATCCGAGCCGGTGACGTCCTTCACCCCGGACGGAGACAGCTTCACGTACTGGATAATGACGTTGCGCGGGGCCACCTGGGCGCCGGTGCCCTTGTCGGTGTGGGGCTTGCCGTGGAGGATCCGCGCGTAGACGTTGGTGGCGGGGTCGTAGCGGTAGACCACGTCGCAACCGGCCCCGTAGGCCACGGCGACCTGGTTCACCTCGAACTCCAGGGGCAGCAGGGACGGGCCGGCGGCCCCCTCTCCTCCCCCGGCCGCCGACAACAGCGCCTCCCGCGCCGCCCGCACCTCCGCCTCCGTGCGGAAGGCCAGGCCGGAAACGGTGGGCCGGTCGAAGGCGTCCCCCTGCTCGGCCAGGTAGGCGCGGAGCCTTTCCGTGCTGGTGTAGAGGTTGTGGGGGGCGGGCCGCTTGGGGTCGCGCCAAAAGTGGGCGGCGTCCTCCTCCAAGAACGCCAGGCCTGACTGGCGCACCATGGCCAGCACCTGGGGCGCCCCGCCCGAGCAGATCAGCAGGGGCTGCAGGTGATAGAGGATGTCTATGTCGCACGGCCGCACGCTGCGGTTGGGCCCGAGGACCGCGCTCTCGCCGGCCAGGAAGAGGCAGATGAAGCGGGTGACCCCGCCCTCCACCAGTTCCTCGATGACCATCTCCGCGTCCACCAGCCCGCTCTGGGGGCGCGCGGCGGGGTCGTTCTCCACCTTGACCGCCAGGGGGCGGCGGGCGACCAGGTCGGCGGAGGCCGCCTCCATGCCGTTCAAGGGATTGACGACGGCCGGGGGAGCCGCGGGGGGCTCGGGCGCGCGCTCCTCCTCGGCCTCCGGCGGAGCGGTACCCCGGGCAGAGGCGGAACAGCCGGGAAGGGCCAGGGCGCAGGCCGGCAGGAGCATGGCCAGCGCCAGGGCCAGGGCCAGGGCCGGCCGACCGGCGGCCGCCTTGCTCATCCCGCGCCCGCGTCCGGTCATCTCGTCCTTCCCTTGCCTGCTCCGCCTCAACCGGCTTCCTTCCCCTGTTTTGACCGCGGAAGACCCCCGGGGGTTTCCGTTTCCCTGATTTATTCTTCCGCCCCGCCGCATCTTCCTTCCCCGCCGCATCTTCCTTCCCCGCGGGCTGGCGCGGCTTCTAGGGAAGGCGGCGCGCCCGCGGGAGCCGGAAGAGGCGGGCGGCGTTCCCGCCGAGGATGCCGGCCTTGAGCTCCCCTTCCAGCCCAGCCGCATCGAGGTCGCGCAGGGTGCGCTCGTACCCCAGCAGCGGGAAGTCCGTGCCGTAGAGGACGCGCTCGGGGCCCACCACCTGCGAGGCGACGCGGTAGACGTCCGGACGGTAGAGGAAGGGGGAGGCCGCGCTGTCGTAATAGACGCGGCGGCAGGCCCCGGACACCTCGGGCATCAACTCGTAGAAGAAGAGCCCCCCGCCCCAGTGCGGCAGGATCCAGTCCACCTGGGGGAACTCCAGGATGAGCGGGTAGACGACCTCGGGAGAGACCCTGCCCTTGCCCGCGTAGTGGTGGCCCACCGGCTCGTTGACGTGGATCATCAGCGGGACGCCGAAGTCCGCGGCCGCCTCCACCAGCGGCTGCATCAGCTCGAAGTCGCGGGGGTCGAAGGCCTGCGGCTCCCCGTGCAGCTCCCCGATGCCGCGCATGCCCGCCTCCAGGCAGCGCCGCGCCTCCCTCGCCGCCTCCTTCCCCGCCGCGGGAGGGACGCAGCAGAGGCCGATGAAGCGCCCCGGGTGGCGCTCGAGGCATTCGAGGATGTAGTCGTTGCCCTCGCGGGCCAGCTCCGGGTCGCGCCAGGGGAAACCGCAGATGACCGCGGCATCCACGCCCGCCGCGTCCATGGCCGCCAGCGCCTCCTCCGCGCCGGTCATGCGCGCCCCTCCCCGCGCGTAGATCAGCTCGAAGGAGGGGTCGCGCTCCCCGTATGAGGCGGGGTCGGAGCGCATGCCCTCCGAGAAGATGTGGGTGTGCGCGTCGACGATCATGCCTCGATGTTAACCCCCCGGGCACGGCCGTGGCAATTGTCAGGGCCGCGGCCGCGCGTATACAATCATGCCCATGGAAATCTGGCTTTTCGCCGCGTTCATGCTGGCGCTGCTGGCCCTCATGGCCTACGGGGCCTACCTGGTGGCGCGCATAGCCGGCATCTACCTCCGCCTGCGGGGGCTCAGCCGTCAGCGCGACTACGAGATGCTGCTCTACGCCGCCCTGCCCTCGGCGGAAGCGGACCAGCTGACCGCGCTGTTCCCCTGCGGCGCAGGCGACCGCCTGCTGGGCGAGGTGCTGGAGCGCATGGGCCGGGACACCGACGGGGAGCTGCGGGAGAAGGTGGTCCTGCTCTACCGCGAGCTGGGCTTCTACGAGCGGCGCCGGCGGGAGGCGGGGAAGGGCCGGCCCGCCGGTCGGGCCAGGGCCCGGGAGGCGCTGGCCGCCATGGGCCTGGACCCGGGGACCGACCCCGCCGGCGGGGAGGGCTGACCCCGGTGCCGGAGCTGCCCGAGGTCGAGACCATCCGGCGCGACCTGGCCGCCTCCCTCGCGGGCGAGAGGGTGCGCCGCTGCGAGGTCCGCCTGCCCCGCCTGATAACCTGCCCGGACTGCGACGAGTACTGCGCGCGCCTGCGGGGGGCCCGCATCGAGGCGGTGGGGCGGCGGGGCAAGTACCTGATCTTCTCCCTGGACCGTCCGTGGGAGTGGGTCGTCCACCTGGGCATGACCGGCGTCCTGCTGCTGGCGGAGGAGGGCTCCCCCGAGCCGAAGCACACCCACATCGTGCTGCGCCTCACGCGCCCGCGCGTCCTGCGCTACGTGGACCCCCGTACCTTCGGGGAGAGCGCGGTGGTGCCGGCGGGGGACTACGGCGCGCTGCGGGGGCTGGCGTCCATGGGGCCGGAGCCGCTGGAGCGCTCCTTCACGGTGAAGGCGCTGGCGCGGGCGCTGGACACCCGGGCGAAGGTGAAGCCGGCGCTCATGGACCAGCGGCGGGTGGCGGGCATCGGCAACATCTACGCCGACGAGATACTCTTCCGCGCGGGCATCGACCCGGCGCGCCCGGCCGGCACCCTGGACGAGGATGAGCTGAGGAGGCTGCACCGGGCTATCCAGCGGGTGCTGCGGGAAGCCATAAGGAAGCGCGGTTCCTCGGTTACCGACTACGTGGACGCCTCCGGGCGGCCCGGCTCCTTCCAGCTCTCCCACCTGGTCTACCGGCGCGAGGGGCAGCCCTGCGCCGCCTGCGGGGAGCCCGTCCGCCGCCGGGTCATCGGGGGGCGCTCCTGCCACTGGTGCCCCCGCTGCCAGCGGTGAACGGCGCCCGGGCCTTCAGCGGTGGTTGGGGCACTTGTCGAAGAACGACCTGTCCTTGCCGGTCCTCTTCACGATCCAGTCCACCTGGGCCTCCGGGATGTAGGGGGTGCCGCAGACGCTGCAGGCGATCATCTTGAAGTCCCGCCCCCAGATGCGGCGCACGCCGTCCCGCTCCTTCAAGGTGATGGAGCCGGTGGGGCAGGCATAGGCGCAGGCGCCACAGCCGATGCACGCCTCCGAGGGCTTGCGGTAGGGGGTGGCGGGCTTCTTGTCCGCCCCCCGGTCCTCCATGGCGATGGCGTGCACGCCCACCACCTCGGCGCAGACGTTGGTGCACAGGGCGCAGGCGATGCACTTGAAGCGGTCGTTCTCGCCCTCGTCCAGGCGGAAGCGGGTCTCGGTCAGGCCCTCCGCCGCGGCCATGTCCCGGATGACCTGCGAGTCGGGCACGCGCGCCATGAGCAGCTCCAGGACGCCGCGGCGGATCCGGTGCACGAAGGGGGTGTCGGTCCTGATCTCCAGGCCCCTGCGCACCGGGTAGTTGCAGGCCGTCACCATCCGCATCCTGCCGCCCTGATGGGCCTCGACCAGGCAGACGCGGCAGGAGCCGCCGCTGCTCTTGACCTCTTCGTTGTAGCAGAGGGACGGTATGTAGATGCCGTTCTCGTGCGCCACGTCCAGCACGCACCGGTCCTTGACGGTCTCGAAGGTCCTCCCGTCGATGACTACGCTGATCTTTTCCACGTCACCCACTTTATCCATGTCATGAAATCCTTACGGCATCGAAGGTGCAGGCGTCCTTGCACACGCCGCACTTGATACACCTGGCCTCGTCGATAACGTGCGCCTCCTTGCGCTCGCCGGATATGCATCCCTGGGGGCACTTCTTGGCGCACACCCTGCAGCCGGTGCAGGCCTCGGCGTCGATGGAATAGGTGATGAGCTCCTTGCACACGCCCGCCGGGCACCTCTTGTCCCTGATGTGGGCCTCGTACTCCTCGCGGAAGTACTTGATGGTGGAGAGGACCGGGTTGGCGGCCGAGGTCCCCAGGCCGCACAGCGCGCCCCAGCTCAGCAGCTCGCACAGCTCCTCCAGCAGGTCGATGTCTCCCTCCGAGCCGCGGCCTTCGGTGATGGCCGTGAGCACGTCCAGCATGCGGGGCAGGCCGTCCCGGCAGGGCGTGCACTTGCCGCAGGACTCGTCCGCCAGGAAGTTGATGAAGTACTTGGCCACGTCGACCATGCAGGTCTCCTCGTCCATGACGATGATGCCGCCCGAGCCCATCATGGACCCGGCCTCGGTGAGGGTGTCGAAGTCCACGGGCAGGTCCGACAGGCGCTCGGGGATGCAGCCGCCCGACGGGCCGCCGGTCTGCACCGCCTTGAACTCCTTGCCGCCCAGGATGCCGCCGCCGATCTTCTCCACCAGCTCGCGGATGGAAATGCCCATGGGCACCTCCACCAGGCCGGTGTTGTTGACCTTGCCCACCAGGGAGAAGACCTTGGTGCCCTTGGAGCCCTCGGTGCCCAGGCCCGCGTACCAGTCCGCGCCGTTGACGATGATCTGGGGCACGTTGGCCCAGGTCTCCACGTTGTTGAGGACCGTGGGCCTGTCGTAGAGGCCCCTCTCCACCGAGCGGATGTACTTGGCGCGGGGCTCGCCCACGTCGCCGCCCACGGAGCGCATCAGGGCCGAGGACTCGCCGCACACGAAGGCCCCGCCGCCGCGGCTGATCTTGACGTCGAAGGCGAAGCCGCTGCCGAGGATGTCCCCGCCCAGCAGGCCTTTCTCACGCGCCGCCTCGATGGCGGCCTCCAGGTTCTTGACGGCCAGGGGGTACTCGTCGCGCACGTAGATGTAGCCCTGGTGGGCGCCCACGGCAAGGGCGCCGATGACCATGCCCTCGAGGACGGAGTGGGGGTCTCCCTCCATGATGGAGCGGTCCATGAAGGCCCCGGGGTCTCCCTCGTCGCCGTTGCAGAGCACGTAGCGCGTCTCCCCCGGCGCGGCCACGCAGGAGCGCCACTTGGTCCCGGCGGGGAAGCCGCCGCCGCCGCGGCCGCGCAGGCCCGAGCGCTCTATCTCGGAGATGATGCCCTCCGGCTCCATCCCCAGCGCCTTGGCCAGCCCGGCGTAGCCGCCCGCCCGGATGTAGTCGTCGATGCTGGCCGGGTCGATGGTGCCGATGTGCTTCAGGGCGATGCGGTGCTGGTGCTTGTAGAAGGGGATCTCGCTGTACTGGGCGATGGCCTCGGAGGTGGCCTTGTCCCGGTAGATGAGCCGCTCCACGATGCGGCCCCCCTTGATGGTCTCCTCCACGATCTCGGCCACGTCTTCCGGCTTAACCTTGAGGTAGAGGATGCCCTGCGGCTGCAGGGCCACCAGCGGCCCGTTCTCGCAGTAGCCGTGGCAGCCGGTGGTCTTGATGCCGATGTTCACGTCCAGTTCGAGCCCCTGCTCCTTGATGATGGCGGCGAAGGCCTCGGCCACCGGCCTGGCGCCGTTGGCCTGGCACCCGGTGCCGAAGCAGACCAGCACGGTGGGGAGGTCGGCCACCACGCCTGCCGCGATCTCCCGGCGGTATTCATCGAGCTGCTCTATCGAGGTTATGGCTCCCATGCGCTCAACCCTTTATCCGTTTCTTCACCAGGTCCATGACCTTGGAGGAGCGGGTCTGGCCGTGATACTCTTCGTCGATCACGGTCACCGGCGCCATGGCGCAGGCCCCGACGCAGTTGACGCACTCCACCGTGAACTCGCCGTCCTCGGTGGTGCCGTTGCGCTTGACCTTGAGCTCGCGCTCCAGCGTCTCCAGTATCTGCGGCGCCCCCTTGAGGTGGCAGGCCGTGCCGGTGCATACCTTGATGACGTGCCTGCCGCGCGGGGTCAGCGAGAGGGCCTTGTAGAAGGTGCCCATGGCGTAGATCTTGCTCTCCGGGACCTCCATGACCTCGCTCAGGCGGCGCATCCCCTCCTCGGGGACGTAGTGGAACTCGCGCTGGAAGTCCTGCAGGATGGCCAGCAGCGACTCCTCCGACCTCTCGTAACGGTTGATGATCCGGTCGACCTGTGCCACGTCTATCATCTTAACAACCCTCTTCGCTGAGCCTTATGAGCTTCTCGTACTCGGCCGTGGTGTGCGCCTGGATGGCCTCGACGTCCTCGGGCGTCAGGTGGCGGAAGCGCCCCTGTCCCTTGATGTATTCGTCGACGGTCCGGACGGGGTTCGGCTCGTAGGTGAGCCGGTACTTCCCGTACTCGCATTCGTAGAGGGGGAAGACGCAGGAGTCCACGGCCAGGCGCCCGTACTTGACGGCCTCCTCGGTGGGGATGCGCCATCCGGTGGGGCACACCGAGAGGACGTGGAGGTAGGCCGGGCCCGGCGTTGCCGCCGCCTTCCTGGTCTTCTCCATGAGGTCGAAGGGGAAGCTCGAGCAGGCGGTGGCCGCGTACGGTATGTTGTGGGCGATGGCGATCTTGGTCATGTCCTTCTTCTGGGTGCGCTGCCCGATGGACTGCTTGCCGGCCGGGCTGGTGGTGGTGCTGGCGCCCCAGGGCGTGGAGCTCGAACGCTGGATGCCGGTGTTCATGTAGGCCTCGTTGTCGTAGCAGACGTAGATCATGTCGTGCCCGCGCTCCAGGGCCCCGGAGAGCTGGCCCATGCCTATGTCCGCCGTGGCCCCGTCGCCGCCCATGCCCACGAAGTTGATCTTCTTCGGCGGCAGCTTGCCCTTGCGCATCATGGCCTTCATGCCCACCTCGCAGCCGCTGATCACCGCCGACGCGTTCTCGAAGGCCACGTGGATCCAGGGCACCTCCCAGGCCGTGGTGGGAAGGGGCGAGGAGATGATCTCCATGCAGCCCGTGGCCATGGCCACGATGGTGTCGCGCCCCAGCGCCTTCATGACCCAGCGGACGGCCAGGGCCTCGGCGCAGCCCTGGCAGGCGCGGTGCCCCGAGGCGAAATACTCGGCCTTCTCCACCAGCCTCGACGAGTAAACCGAAAACTTCTCCATCTCTTCCGCTCCTTATGCCCGCAGGCCGTAGAAGGTGAACCCGGTGGTGTCGCCCGCGGCGGCCTTGGCCTTGCCCTCGAGGATGATGGCCTTGAAGTCGTCCACGGAGACGTCGCGCCCGGCCAGGCCCGCCACGTAATCGACCACGGCCGGGGCCTGCGGCCTGTCGTAGAGGGCCGAGCGCAGCTCCAGGGCCACCGGGCCGCCGGGGCCGCCGAAGCTGATGCAGCGGTCCAGCACGATGAGGGCCTTCTTGCCGGCCGCGGCCCGGTAGAAATCGTCGAACGGGAACGGGCGCCACAGGCGGATCTTGATGACGCCGACCTTCTCGCCCTGGTCGCGGAGCTCGTCGACGGCCGCCATGGCCGTCTCGCCGAAGGACCCCATGGTCACGATGGCGTACTCGGCGTCCTCGGCCCGGTGGGTCTCGATGGGGCGGTACCCGCGGCCGGTCAGGTCGGCCCATTCCTCCCAGGCCTTGACGCAGGCGGGATACGAATCCACCAGGGCCCGCTCGCGCGCCATCTGCGCCTCCGAGTAGATCTCGGGCATGCCGAAGCACCCCATGGACAGCGGGTTGTCCGGGTGGAGGGCCTTCTCCATCTTGAACTCGGGCAGGTAGCGCCGGATGAGCTCGTCGTCCTCGAACTCCACGGGCTCGATCATGTGCGTCATGATGAAGCCGTCCAGGTTGAGGGCCACCGGCAGCCGCACCGCCGGGTCCTCGCCCACGCGGAAGGACCAGAACACGTGGTCGTAGGCCTCCTGGCCGTTCTCGGTGAAGACGTGGATCCAGCCGCCGTCGCGCACCATCATGGTGTCGGTGTGGTCGTTCCAGATGGACAGCGGCCCGGACAGCGAGCGGTTGGCCAGGGCCATGACCATGGGCAGGCGCAGGGAAGAGGCGATGAAGAAGATCTCGGCCATCAGGGCCAGCCCCTGCGAGCTGGTGGAGGTGAAGGTCCGCGCGCCCACGGCGGACGAGCCGCAGCAGACGCTCATGGCCGAATGCTCGCTCTCCACCGGGACGAATTCCGCGTCGAGGTGCCCGTCGGCCACCAGCTCGGCGAGGTGCTCCACGATGTGGGTCTGCGGGGTGATGGGGTAGGCGCTGATCACGTCGCAGTCGGCCTGCGCCACGGCCTCGGATATGGCCAGCGATACCTCGATCCCCTTGCGTTCCTTTGCCATCTCACTCTTCCTCGTTCACCATGGTGATGCATCCCACCGGGCACTCCCTGGCGCAGATGCCGCATCCCTTGCAGTATTCCAGGTCGGCCTCGAAGTGGCCCTCGTCCACCTGATGGATGGCCGCGTCCGGGCAGTAGAGCCAGCAGACGCCGCAGCGGATGCACTGGTCCTTGTCCACCACCGGGCGGAGCGAGCGCCAGGTGCCGGTCTTGTACTCCCGGGAACTGCCGGTCTCGCTGACCGCCGCCCCGACCTCGAGCTCCTGCCATTTTATCTGGTCCATCGGTTTGGCCACGGCACCCTACTCCTTTATGACGATCTCGTCGTAGGCCCGCGCTAGGGCCTTCATGTTCTTCTCCCCCAGCTTGGGCCCGAAGCGGCCCAGCATGGCCTCCCGGATGTCGTCGACCTCGAGGAGGCCGGTGGCCTTCATCACCGCGCCCAGCATGGTGGTGTTGACGATGACCCTCCCGAGTTCCTCGGAGGCGATGCGGTCGGCGTTGACGATGCCCACCCGGCAGGAGAAGTGGCACGAGTCCATGATCTCCTCGTAGGTCTTCTTGGTGTTGATGATGATGATGCCGTCCGGCTTCAGGCCCTCGGTGGGGTTGATCAGGGTCAGGAGCCCCGGGTCCAGGATGACCACCACGTCGGGCTCATATATCTTGGCGCGGGTAAGGATGCGCTTGTCGTCCACCCTGCAGAAGGCCACGACCGGCGCTCCCCGGCGTTCGGGGCCGAAACTCGGGAAGGCCTGGGCGAACTTGCCCTTGCCGATGGCCGCTATGGCGATCAATTCGGCCGAGGTGACCGCCCCCTGGCCGCCCCTCCCGTGGAACCGTATCTCCAGCATGCGCGCTCCCGTTGTAATAAGCTGCTCAAGGCATTGCGGATCTTTCCAAACGTGCATTAATTATATACAAAACATCCGCATATTCAAGAAAGATTTCTCGGCGGCGGCGCGGCGGATCATCGCGCAAAAGGGCGCGGGGCCGGGGGGCGCGGGCGGGCGCTTGGGGGGTCCCGGGCGGGCGCTTGGGGGGTCCCGGGAGCGGGTGAGGGCTTCCGGGGGTATAATGGTGGACGGGAAGGCCGGGACGGCGGTTGCGCGGTTGCGCGGCGGTGCGGCGGTGCGGCGGGGTCACGGGGTCCTTCATCCCCGAAGGAGGTTTGCAGTCGTGCAGGACAGGGAACTGCGGCTCATGGTCGAGCTGCTTCCGGAGAGCAGGCGCCGGGCGGCCATGGCCCCGTTTGTCCAGGAACGGCTGGAGAGGGGTCAATACGCGTGCATGGAGGGGGACCGCGCCGACTACGTCTTCCTGGTGGAGGAGGGCACCTTCGAGGCGGTCAACGTCTACGGGGACGGGAGGGTCTACGTTCACGGGTTCCTCTACCCCGGCGACCTCTTCGGCGAGGCTTACTTCTACGAAGGCGACACCTACCCTTACTCGGCGCAGGCGCGGGAGGACTCCCTCTGCTGGAAGGTCAGGGGCAGCGACTTCCTCCCCTTCGTGCGGGAGCACTCCCGCATGGAGGAGTACATCCGGGTGGTGCTGGGGGAGAAGCTGGAGCAGTACCTCTACAAGGCGCGGTGCATCGCCGGCGAGAAGGTGGAGCGGCGCATCGCCTGCGTGCTGATGAAGGTGATCAAGGACCGGGGCATCTTCGAGGGCTGCGCCGCCCGCCTGGACGTGCCGCTGACCAACCGCGACATCGCGGGGCTGGTGGGCTCGACCGAGGAGACCGTGTCGCGGGTGATGAGTCGGCTCAAGAAGGAGCAGATCATCGGCACCGACGGCAAGTTCCTGCTGGTAAAAGACCCGGCGGGCCTGCGCAGCTACTTCGAAGACCTCTAAAGTGAAATCCGGGGTCAGG
>CAZETE010000058.1:0-10042 GCA_964515075.1 uncultured Actinomycetota bacterium
CTCTTTCGTGGTTCCACTAATGGCTGCCTAGGGTTAGGTCATACTCTTCGGCGCCCGTTCTCTTGTCCGGCTGCTCATGGCAAAGGGTGGGCAACAGCCCTGCTGAAGTGCGGTTTGTTGTTCTGCCGCTCTGTCCTGCCCGGCTGAGCTCGGGCGGGTTTGATGGATTATTGAGGGCTAACTCGGTAAACTCGGGCTAGGGAAATTTTATTCAGGAAGCGACAAAGACAGGGAGGCCAAGAAGCGCTTCATAGGGTTCCTAAAGGATAATTCTGATATAAAACCTAAGGACAGGGAGTATCTATGGCAGCTACGAAATGCCATGGTGCATTCCTTCGGAACATATGTAGGAAATATCCATGGAAGGCAGTACAAGTTTAGACTAGACGATAAGAGAGACGTGCTTTTCAAGTACATAGGATTAAGGCCTGGTGACAATTGTCGCCAAATCGTCTATAGGATGGACATCCATATTCTTAGAGCCAAGTTCGAGGACGCAATCATCATCTACAGGAATAAGTTAAAGGATGACTTGGTTCTGAGGGGGAATTTCACTTCCATGTATAGGAACTACGGGAGAATTCATATCTGGCCAACTACTTAGAATTTGCGAAGATACTGAAACAGAAACCTCGTCCATAATATCTACCCATTACCCATAAAACGAATATAGGGAGTATTTAGGGATAGAGTATTCCTAAAGGGCCGATTGTCAGCAACCATTACTTTCTTGAATACCATATATCCCCAGCTAGATATAGGTGGTGCCCGGGGAGGGGGTCGAACCCTCATGCCTTGCGGCGACGGATTTTAAGTCCGTTGTGTCTACCGATTCCACCACCCGGGCACGCTCGTACCACTATTATAAAGCCGCGAGGCCGCGCGTTTGAACAGTTGCAGGGTATCCGGACTCAAGGCCGTCCGGCTTCGCCCAGGGCTTCGCCGATGGTCTCCAGGAAGTCGCTGGGCTCGAAGGGCTTGGTGATGTACCGCGCCGCCCCCAGCTCCTCGGCCGCGGCGTGGTCTTCGGGATAGTCGCGCACCGTGCAGATGACCACGGGGATGTCCCGGGTATCCCGGTCGTCCTTGAGGCGGCGCAGGATCTCGAAGCCGTCCACTTCCGGCATCATCAGGTCGAGGATGATCAGGTCGGGCTTGGACTCCTTCAAGTCGTGGCCGCCCCCGGCCTGGGGCGGGTTGCCCACCACCTGGTACCCCCCCAGCTCGAGGATGACCCGGAGCATCTCGTGCAGGGACGGCTCATCGTCTATGACCAGGATCCTCTTGCCCTCGTGTTCCATCTCCGCACCTTGTGTAAGCAACCCAATATGCCTCGTAAATATAATACTATACCCGGTCAAGCCCCGCTGACCAGGCCTCCAGGACCAGGCCGTCCAGGATGTCCTTCTCGCTCACCAGCAGGCGCTCCATCCCCAGGCCGAGCAGCAGCCGTTCGAGCACCGCGGCCCCCCCCAGGATGACGTCGGCCCGCTCCGGCTCCAGCCCCATGTAGGCCTTGCGCTCCTCCAGGCCGCGCGACGCCATCTCCCAGAACATGCCGCTCACCTCCTCGCGGGTGAGGGAAGAGCCGTGGATGAGCTCGCCTGCGTACTCGCTCAAGCCCTGGCGGATGGCCGAAAGGGTGGTCACCGTGCCGGCCAGGCCCACCAGCAGGGCGATGTCCGCGCCCCCCAGCTCCCCGAGGGCCGACGTCAGGGCCCGGTCGATGTGTTCCCGCATGGCGGCGACCTCCTCTTCGCCCGGCGGGTCGGAGAACAGGAAGCGCTCGCTCATGCGCACGCACCCCACGTCGATGGAACGCTGCAGGATGATCTCCCCTCCCTGTCCCAGGACCAACTCGGTGGAGCCGCCGCCGATGTCTGCCACCAGCACGGCCGAGCCTTCAGCCAGCAGCCGCCGCGCCTCGGGGAGGTCGTAGGCGGCCCCGGTGAAGGAGAGGCGCGCCTCCTCCGAGCCGCTGAGCACCAGCGGGCTCACCCCAAGGGTCGCGAGCACCATGTCGGAGAAGTCCCCGGCGTTGGAGGCGTCGCGGACGGCACTGGTGCCGGCCACCTCCAGCCCGCACACCCCGCCGTGCTCCTCGATGACCCGGGCGTATTCCTTAAGCGCCCGGCGGGCGCGCTCCAGGCCGGCCTCGCTCAGGCGGCCCCCGGCGTCCACGCCCTTGCCCATGCGGGTGATGGCCATGCGCCGCTCCAGGGCGGTGAGGCGGGGGACGCGTCTGTCCCCCTCCACTTCGGCCAGGAGGAGGCGGGTGGAGTTGGTGCCGGCGTCGATGGCGGCGTAGCGGGTCATGACGAGTCCGCCCCGCTCGCAGGGCAGCTGCCCGGGCAGGCGCCGCGCTGGACGTCTTGCATCAGGTCGGACATCTCGCGGCCGACGGGGTTGGCGCCCCGGGCCCGCCAGTGGGCGTAGTGGGCGTGCAGGCACTTGAGGCTGCCGGGCTTGCCGCCGCCGATGCCGTCCCTGCCCCGGAAGAGGGCCTCCGCCTCCTCCATCCCCAGGGCCCGGGCCATCTCTTGCCTTTCCTCCAGGTAGGCGGCCTCGGCCTCCTCCAGTTCCCGGGCGAAGGCCTCCTCCCGCAGCCGCTCCCGCAGCCGCGCGCGCAGGTCGCCCGCCTCCAGGCGCCCCACCTCGCTGCGGAGCACCGGGCAGGTCAGCCAGTAAAGGGTGGGGAAGGGCTCGACGCCGTCCAGCAGGGGGGCGGTGGCCACCACCTCCACCTCTCCATGGGGGCAGCGGGACGCCACGTAGACCTCGCCGCGCGGGGGCCGCCCCAGCTGGGACCGGAGCACCCGGCGGTCGCGGGCCGTCAGCGGCTGCAGGTTCATGCGAACTTCCATGTCGATATTCTACAGGAATATGAGGCGCCGGGAGGTCCAGCGGGCCGCGCCCCGGGCTATTGTTGGGCGCTCCCATGTCTAATATAATACCTGCGGGACTGTTGTTGTAGGCCAGATGCACAAGGGAGGATGAAATGCCTGACTACCCGAGCCTGTTTTTCACTGAAGAGCACGACATGCTGCGGCAGAGCGTACGCGAGTTCACCGAGAAGGAGCTGCTGCCCCACGTCGAGGAGTGGGAGGAGGCGCGCGCCTTCGACTCCAGCGTATTTAAGCGCATGGGCGAACTTGGTTTCCTGGGGCTCCATTACCCCGAGGACGTCGGCGGCGGCGGCGGCGACTACTTCTGCAACATCGTCCTGGCCGAGGAGATAGCCCGCTGCGGCTCCGGGGGTCTGCCCATGGCCGTCATGGTGCAGTTCGGCATGGCCACCCCGCCCATCCACAAGTTCGGCAACGAGGACCAGATCAAGAACTACCTCATGCCCGCCATCAAGGGCGAGAAGATCGCCTGCCTGGGCATCACCGAGCCGGAGGCCGGCTCCGACGTGGCCAGCCTCTCCACCTACGCCGAGAAGGTGGACGGCGGCTACAAGGTCAACGGCAACAAGATCTTCATCACCAACGGCACCCGCGCCGACTTCATGACCCTGGTGGCCCGCACCGAGAAGCGCAAGGGCTACAAGGGCATGAGCCTCTTCCTGGTGGATACGGACACCCCCGGTTTCGTGGTGAGCCGCAAGCTGGACAAGGTGGGCATGTGGTCCTCCGACACCGCGGAGATCTTCTTCGAGGACATGTTCATCCCCGACAGCGCCCTGCTGGGGGAGGAAGGCCGCGGCTTCTACAACATCATGTGGGAGCTGCAGGGCGAGCGCATGATCGGCTCCGCCGGCTCCGTCGCCGGCGCCTGGCTGTGCCTGGACGACGCCATCGCCTACTGCAAGGAGCGCGTGCAGTTCCAGAGGCCCCTCATCAAGAACCAGGCCATCGCCCACCGCATCGCCGACCTGGTGGCCCGCCTGGACGCGGCGCAGGCGCTGGTCTACCAGACCGCCTGGAAGTTCGACAAGTCGCCCCTGCCCCCGGTGCGCGAGATCTCCGCCTGCAAGCTCATCACCGCCAAGCTGGCCTACGACGTGGCCGACGAGTGCCTGCAGTTCATGGGCGGTTACGGCTACATGATGGAGTACGGGGTGCAGCGCGCCTGGCGCGACTCGCGCCTTCCCCGCATCGGCGGCGGGACCGACGAGATCCAGCGCGAGATCATCTGCGGAGTCATGGGCCTCTAGGCGTCGCGCGGAACGCGAACGAAGAAGAGGCGGGCCGGGCGGCCCGCCTCTCTGTTTCTGCTTTCGTTCAGGGGGCTACGGCAGGAAGACTACGGCCTCGCCGTTCTTCAGGCAGGTCTTGCCGTCCTCCTTCTCCGCCCACACCTCCAGCCTCACCAGGTTGCCGTCCATCTTCTCGACGACCTTGCCCTTGAAGGTCACCGTGTCGCCGGGGAAGACGCGCTCCCGGAACTGCACCTTGAACTTCTTGAGGTCGCCGGGGTCGCCGATCCAGTCGATGATGGTCTTGCCCAGCAGGGCCATGTTGAAAAGGCCGTGGGCGAAGACGTCGGGCTGGCCGGCCGCCTTGGCGACGTCCGGGTCGATGTGGATGGGGTTGAAGTCCAGGGAGGCGCCGGCGTACATGAAGCCGGTCATGCGGTCCCAGGTGTTGGAGAAGCTGGGGATCTCGTCCCCCACGTTGACGTCGTCGTACTTGACCTTGCGCAGTTCTATCATGTCGCTCCTCCTTCCCTATCCCGTGATGATGAAGGTGGACGTGGCCTTGAGCACCACCTCGCCCTTCTGGTTGGTCACCGTGGCCTCGTAGATGACGAAGTCCAGATTGCCCTTTTCGTAGATGTCGATGATCTTGCCTTTCTCGGTGAGCACGTCGCCCACGCGGATGACGTCGAACCATTCAAACTCCTGCGCGCCGTGCACCAGCATCAGGAAGTTGAGGTTGACCTCCTTGTCCATGAACATGAGCCCCGCGCCCCGCAGTCCCCAGGTGGCGGCGAAGTTGGGCATGGCGATGATGTCGCCGTACTTGGTGTCCCTGGCTACCTCTTCGTTGACGTACACGTCGCGCGGGTCCTTGGCGGCGTACGCGTACTCCTTCATCTTCTCCCGGCCGATCTCGTAGGTAAGGGGACCGTATTCCCTCCCGATCCACTTGTGGTCTACCATGGCCTCATCTCCTTTCTCCCCGCGTGTCTGCCTTGAACCATGCCGGAAAGATTCTATCAACCTTTACAGGCCGGGGCAATAGAAGAGGGGCGGGCTCGCGGCCCGTCGCAGGTAAAAAACCCCGGCTCAAGCCGCAGGGGTCGCCTGCCCGGCCTGCGCCGCCTTCCGGCAGGGGATCAGGGCAGGGACTCGCCTGCGGCCGGCTCGCTCTCGCTCCCGCCCCCGCCGTCCGCCGCGGCCTGCTCCCCGACGGCCTCCTCCACCACCACCACCGGGATCTCTCCCGGCAGCACGTAGCCGATGCGCCGCGCCTCCTCCTCCAGAAAGCCGAGGTCGTTGGCCTCCGCCTTGCGGGTCTCCAGATCCCGGGTGACCGCCTTCTCCCTCTCCAGTTCGGTCTGCCTGGCCCGGATCTCCCGGGAGGCGTCGAGGTTGCGCATGACCGGGCCGGCCAGCACCACGCCCACGATGACCAGCGCCGCTAAGGCCAGGAGGGAGAGGGTGACCCGGCGACGGGGGTTGGCCGCCCGCGCCTTCTCCCCGCTCGACCGGGGCTTGCGCCGGCCGGCGGCCACGGACGCCGGCACGGCACGGCCGGCGGGCCCGGTGCGCCGTGACGCCGGCCCGGCGCCCCTCTCCGGCTTCGCGGCAGGGGCGTTCGCGGAAACCAGGGACACCCGCTGAGCGGCTCGGGCGCGCCTCTTGCCGGCCCCGCGCCCCTGGCGCTCCTTGAGCTTCTTGGCGCCCCAGGGATCCCTGCCCGCCTGTTTCTTAGCATCCTTCCCGCTAGAAGACCTTTTCATCAACTCTATTATATTCTATACTTGTTTAACATGTAAAGCATGTTCAACAAGGTGCGGCTACAGGATCGAGTTGAAGGTTAGAGTTGCTCCACCTTGATGGTGTTGGTGGTGGTGACGGGGTCCGCCGGGTCCTTCAAGCCAGCGGTGATGACGATGCGGTCTCCCTTGCCGGCCCAGCCGCCCTCCAGCACCGCCTGGGCGGCGGCGCGGCAGCGGTCCTCCACCGAGCCGCAGACCTCCTTGCGCACCGGGTAGACCCCCCAGGCCAGCTTGAGCCGGTTGACCACGCCCGCCGAAGGGGTGATGGCGACTATGTCGCTCAGGGGACGGAAGCGGGCCAGCTGCAGGGCGGTGAAGCCGGATTCGGTGATGGCCACGATGGCCGCGGCATCCACGTTGCGGGCCAGCTCGCAGGCGGCGTAACAGGTGGCCTCCACCGGGCCGTGACCGACCATCAGCTCCCTCTGCTCCCTCCACCAGCGGTAGGGCAGGTTCTCCTCCGAACGCTCGATGATCTTCCTCATCACCTCCACCGCCTGCACCGGGAACTTGCCAACCGCGGTCTCGGCCGAGAGCATCATGCAGTCGGCCCCGTCGAAGACGGCGTTGGTGATGTCCGAGGCCTCGGCCCGTGTGGGATAAGGGTGATAGATCATGCTCTCCATCATCTGGGTGGCCACCACCGAGGGCTTGCCCAGATGCGCGGCCGCCGACACCAGCCTCTTCTGGAGCACCGGGACCTCCTCGATGGGGCGCTCCACCCCCAGGTCCCCCCGGGCCACCATGATGGCGTCGGCCTCGGCCAGGACGGACTCGATGTCGGCGAGGGCATCGCCCCTCTCTATCTTGGCGATGATGGGGGTGGAATAGCCCAAGTAGTTGACGTTTTCGCGCAAGCGGCGGACGTCGTCGGCCGAGCGCACCAGGGAGAGGGCGACCCAGTCGGCGCCGTGCCGCAGGCCGAGCTCCAGGTTGCGCAGGTCCTTGTCGGTGGGGTTGGGCAGGTTGAGCTTGCGGCCGGGAAAGCTGACGCCCTTGCGCGACTTGAGCTCGCCGCCCACCTCCACCCGGCATTCCGCGTCCTCGCCCTTGACCTTGCTCACCCGCAGGCGGATGGCCCCGTCGTCCAGCAGCACGGTGTCGCCGGGCAGCAGGTCGGAGGGGAAGAAGGGGATGTTGATCTGGGCCCGCGCGCTGTCGCCCTTGACCGCCCGGGTGGTCAGGGTGTATTCCTGGCCGAACTTGAGGATGGCCACGCCCCCCTCCAGCTCCCCCACCCGGACCTTCGGCCCGGCCAGGTCCAGCAGGATGGCTATGGGGGCCCCTTCCTCCTCGCGCACCTCCTTGAGCAGGTCGATCTCGGCGACCATCTCGGCCGGCGGGGCGTGGGAGGTGTTGATGCGGGCGACGTCCATGCCCGCCGCCGCCATCTCCCGGAGGACCTCCTTATCCCGCGTGGCCGGGCCGATGGTCGCGACGATGCGCGCCCTGCGCTTCATCGATGCCCACCTTTCCTCTCCGGCGTCCCTAAGGAGCCTGGTTGCTCGTGTCCATGACCATATTGTAGATCATATCTCCCCGCGCGAACACGATTCCGGGGCCGGAGCCGCCGGGCGCCGCGGGCAGCCAGTCCAACGCGGAGAAGGAGGGCACCAGCGTCTCCCGGTAGACCCTTTCCGCCGCGATGTCGAAGCACTCCAACCCCTTGTCGCCCAGGTAGGCCAGGCGCTCCCGGTCCGGCGAGAGGTAGAAGACGTAATCCGCGTCGGGGTCGCGCAGGCTCTTCAAGGTTCCCAGCCCCTTCTTCTCCGCTGCATGCTCCGTGCCGGACCTGTAGACCACCGCCTTGGCCTCGGACAGGTCGGCGGTGATGTACATGGCCACATAAACCAGGGTGGAGTCGTCCAGCCAGTCGACGAAGCGCGTCTCCCCATTACTGACGGCAAAGGGGTCGACGGCGCCCGCGGGCAGCTCCACCAGTTCCAGGAAGTACTCGTTGGGGCGGGAGGCCTCGGAGCGGGTGGCCTTCTGGTAGGTCGCCAGGCGGGCGGCGTCCGGGCTCCAGCTGGGTGCCTCGGGCAGGAGGCCCACCCGTCGGGGCTCGCTCCCGTCGGAGCGCATGTACCAGTAAGCCGGCCTTTCCCCCTCTTCCGGGCCGGCGCGCTTGAAGAGTATGTAGCGGCCGTCCGGTGAGGGCAGGGGGTCGCTCTCCAGGTCGGGGCTGGCCGCGGTGAGATTGACGGGGTCGAGAAAGCGGTTGTCGGGGTCGGGGAGGAGATCGAGGCGGAAGATGTCTCCGGCGTCCTCGTAGACCAGCCCCTGGTTCGCGGACGGAGTCCCGGCCGTCCAGCCCGCCCCGTACCCCTTGACGGCGCGCTCGTAGCGGGGCGCGGGAGCGGCCTCCCGGTCCCCGGAGGTTTTCTTAAGGTCCTCCAGGCCGTAGACGCGCAGGAGCGAAGCGCCGCCGGACTGGGGGAAGGTGAGCACGGCCAGCCAGCGGCCGTCCGGGGAAGTTCGCAGCTGGATCACGTCCTCCCCCGGCAGCTTGAGCATCTCGCGCGGCTCATCGGCCAGTTCGCGCACGGGGGTGGGCGGCGTCACCACCACCTCGGAGAGTATCCTCAACGCCAAGTAGCTGATGGAGACCAGGACGGCCGCGGCGACCAGCATGGCTGCCGCCATCAGGACCGGCTTGCGCTCGATGACCGCTACCTCCGACCGCTCCGCGCCGGGTCAGCCCGCCATGCCGAAGGCGCCGGCGGCGGGGAAGGCGGCCGCCTCTCCCAGTTCGGCCTCGATGCGCAGGAGCCGGTTGTATTTGCAGACCCGGTCGGTCCGCGCCGGGGCTCCCGTCTTGATCAGCTTGGAGTTGGTGCCCACGCAGAGGTCGGCGATGAAGGGGTCCTCGGTCTCGCCGGATCGGTGGGAGACCACGTTGGCATAGCCGTTGTCCGCCGCCAGGCGCATCACCTCAAGGGTCTCGGTGACCGTGCCGATCTGGTTGAGCTTGATGAGGATGGAGTTGGCCACGCCGCCCGAGATACCGCGGGCGAGGCGTTCCGGGTTGGTGACGAAGAGGTCGTCGCCCACCAGGCGGACGCGCCGGCCCAGGACAGAGGTGAGCAGGGCCCAGCCCTCCCAGTCCTCCTCGGCCATCCCGTCCTCGATGGACACCACCGGGAAGTCGTCGACCAGGGTGCGGTAGAAGTCAACCAGTTCTTCCGCCTTGAGCTTGCGCCCCTCCCCCTCCAGGTCGTAGACGCCGTCTGAGTGGAACTCGCTGGCGGCGACGTCCAAGGCCAGGAAGACGTCCCCCCCGGGCTTGTAGCCGGCCTTCTCGACGGCGGCCACGATGAACTCCAGGGCGGCGCGGTTGGAGGGTATGTTGGGCGCGAACCCGCCCTCGTCCCCCACCCCGGTGGAGAGGCCCTTCTCCTTCAGGACGGAACGGAGGGCGTGGTAGATCTCGGCCCCGGCGCGCAGGGACTCGGAGAAGCTGGGGAAGCCGGCCGGCAGGATCATGAACTCCTGGATATCCACGTTGTTGTCGGCATGCTGGCCGCCGTTGAAGATGTTCATCATAGGCACCGGGAGAGTGCAGGCGTTGATGCCTCCGATGTGGTGGTAGAGCGGCGTCTCCAGGGCGTTCGCGGCGGCCCGGGCCACCGCCATGGATACGCCCAGCAGCGCATTGGCGCCCAGACGGCTCTTGCCCGGAGTGCCGTCCAGCTCCACCAGCACCTCGTCGATGTCGGCCTGGCGGGTGGCGTCGAAGCCGACCAGCTCGGGGAAGATCTCCTCCTCCACGTTCCTTACGACCTGCAATACCCCTTTTCCGTTGTAGCGGGCTTCGTCGCCGTCCCGCAGCTCCAGCGCCTCGAAGCTCCCGGTGGACGCGCCGGAGGGCACCGCCGCGGTGCCGGAGGCCCCGTTCTCCAGGACCACTTCCACCTCCACGGTGGGATTGCCGCGCGAGTCAAGGATCTCCAGGGCCCTCAGGTCGATTATGCTGGTCATGCCTACCTCCTTGCGACGCCGGTGTTTCCCCTAGTTTACCAGAATAAGTGAAATCTGGGGTCAGGCCCCAAATTTCACTTTTTCATACCATAGCCGTTGCAGTCGATAAAAGTGAAAT
>CAZETE010000059.1:0-10024 GCA_964515075.1 uncultured Actinomycetota bacterium
CGGGGGTTGCCGTCGCGGCGGCCTTGGCGGCGGCCGCGGCGGCCTTGGCCTCGGCCGCGGCCGGCTTCTGGGCCTCGATCGCCTGCTGGGTCTGGATGATCTGCCTCTCCACCTCGAACACCTGCTCGGCCTGCGCCCGGACGGCGGCCTCGTCCAGGGCGCCGGCGCGGAGCTGGTCGCAGACCAGGTTGCCCAGCTGCCTGACCAGCTCTTCCCGCTGCTTGTTCAGGGTGTTCAGCTGCCCGGACCCCCCGACCCCCTTGATGGCGCTGTCGAGCTGCCCGCCCAGGCTCTGGGCCTGCTCCTTGACCTTGTCGAAGAAACCCATACCGATACCTCCTCCTTTTCTCCGTTCTCCCTAGAAGTCCGGCTCCTCGCCGGTCAATCTCCTGTGGATGCTGCGCGCCGCGCGCTTGCCCGCCCCCATGGCCTCGATCACCGTGGCCGAGCCGGTGACGATGTCTCCCCCCGCGTAGACGCCGGGGATGGAGGTCTCTCCCGTCTCCTCATCGACCTCCAGGTAGCCCCAGCGGTTGAGGGCCAGGTCCGGCAGGGTGCCCGGCAGCAGGGGGTTGGCGCCGGTGCCGATGGCCATCACCACCAGGTCGCACGCGATGGTGAACCCGGAGCCCTCGACGGGCACGGGGCGGCGGCGGCCGCTGTCGTCCGGCTCGCCCAGCTCCATCCGCAGGCAGTTCATGCCGGTGACCCGCCCTTCCTCCCCGATTATCTCGGTGGGCAGGGTGAGGAAGCGGAACTGGACGCCCTCCTCCTCCGCATGGTGTATCTCCTCCGCCCGGGCCGGCATCTCCGCCGCCGAGCGCCGGTAGACCAGAAAGACCTCGTCGGCGCCCAGGCGCAGGCCGGTGCGGGCGCTGTCCAGGGCCACGTTGCCTCCTCCCACCACCGCCACGCGGCGGCCGCGCTTGACCGGGGTGTCGTACTCGGGGAAGAGGTAGGCCTTCATCAGGTTGGAGCGGGTCAGGTACTCGTTGGCGGAATAGACCCCGTTGAGGTTCTCGCCGGGGATGCCCATGAAGGAGGGGAGCCCCGCCCCGATGCCGATGAAGAAGGCCTCGAAGCCCTCCTCCTTCAGCTGCTGGACGGTGGTGGTGCGCCCGATGACCTGGTCGTAGACGAACTCCACGCCCAGGCGGCTGATGTACTCCACCTCGCGGCGGACGATGCGCTTGGGCAGGCGGAACTCGGGGATGCCGTAGGTGAGCACTCCCCCGGGGGCGTGCAGGGCCTCGAAGAGGGTGACCGCGTGCCCCGCCCTGGCCAGGTCGCCGGCGCAGGTCAGGCCGGCGGGGCCCGAGCCGATCACCGCCACCTTGAATCCGGTGGGGGGCTTGATCTCCGGCAGCGCCGCCTCCCCCCGGGACGCCTCGTAGTCGGCCGCCAGGCGCTCCAGGCGACCGATGGCCACCGGGTTGCCCTTCTTGTTGAGGGTGCATGCCTTCTCGCACTGGTCCTCCTGGGGGCAGACCCGGCCGCACACGGCGGGCAGGCTGTTGCGGTTCTTCAGGGTGAGGACGGCCGCGTCCAGGTCGCCCTCCCCTATCTCCCTGATGAAGCGGGGGATGTCGATCTCCACCGGGCAGCCGGCCACGCAGGGCTGTTTCTTGCACTGCAGGCAGCGGGCCGCCTCCTCCCGGCCCTGCTCCAGCGAATAGCCCAGGGCCACCTCGTCGAAGTTGGCGATCCTCTCGCCCGCCGGCTGTTCCGGCATGCTCATGCGCTGCCTCTTGTGCGCGTCCTTGGCCATGCAAGCTCCTTCCCGGGGCGCCCGGCGACGGGCCCCGCGCCATCGTCAGGAACTAGATTATACTACATGCGGCCCGCCGCCCCGGGCGCCCGCGCCCCGCCTTTTTCAGGGGCTCAGGTCGTTGCCGAAGAACATGTACCCGGTGGCCACGGACAGCCAGAAACGGTTGGGGCCGTCCCACTCGCGCAGGGCCAGCAGGGGAATGACCCACACCATGTACCAGGGCAGCAGGTAGGAGGAGGTCGCCAGGAAGGAGACCATGATCCAGGCCCAGCTGTCCACCAGGTCGGCGCGCGTGCGGCACCCCCAGACGAACAGGAGGAACAGGCAGCCGAAGACGAGGCCCAGGACGGCCCGGGCGCAGCGGGAGCCCCAGGCGTCGGCGGCGTCGAGGGGCATGCGCAGCGCGTGGTGGAAGAACTGCTTGAAGCAGACGGTGACCGCGTTCCCCATGCTGACGGGGGTGCGCAGCTTGAGGTTGTCGTAGGTGGTCTTGAGGGTGGAGGGGCCTTCCCAGAAGGGGGCGAAGAAGAGGGCGCTCACGGCCAGGACGATCAGCAGGCAGGCCAGCAGCGTCCTCAGCCCCTCCCGCCACGTCGACCGCCGCCTCACCAGGTAGATGACCAGGGCCGCCAAAAGGACGACCGTGGCGTACTTGGTCATGACCGAGAGCGTCATGGAGAGCACCGCCGCCCAGTGGCGCTCGGCCATCAGCAGGTAGAGGGCCAGCAGGGCGAAGAAGGCCATCATCACGTCGTTGTGGCCGCCGCCGATGGAGACGACCAGCACCAGCGGGTTCCAGGCGTAGAGCATGGTCCCCAGCAGCCTCCGCCGCGGATAGAAGCGCCCCAGCAGGAACCAGATGAGGAGGACGTTCCCGCAGTGGAAGAGGGCCATGGACAGCTTGCCGGCGTAGATGGAGGCCGTGACCCCCTCGCCGGCCAGCTTCACCAGCCCCATGGAGAAGAGGGTGTAGAGCGGGCCGTAGACGATGGGGGTGTTCTTCCAATAGGTGCTGGTGAAGGGGAGCACCGAGTCGTTTAAGAACTTCTGCGGGCTCAGGGTGTAGGGGTTGGCCCCGTAGACCGCCTTGATGCGGCCGTAGTAGATGTTGGAGAAGATGTCCCGGGAGAAGAGCGGCGGCACCAGGATGAGGACGACGCCGATGCCCGCCGTGAGCATGAGGATGGAGCCCAGCCGCTTGTCCTCCCGGTGGCGGAAGATGTAGACGGCCCAGACGTAGGTCAGGCAGATCAGCCCGATGACCACGTAGGCGCCGACCCACAGCGCTTCGAGGGAGGCCCGGTCCAGCCCCAGGAGCCGTATAACCCCGCGCAGGAAGTCGTTGCGGTAGGCCGCCACCTGAATGGGCGAGTTCTTGCCGATGGCGCTGACGGGCGCGAGGGAGATCATGGCCAGGGCCAGGTAGAGGAAGAAGGTGGCGCAGAGCATGCCCACGTAGGCCACCTCGCCGGTGAGGGAGGCCCGGAGGCCCTCCCGCCGGGAACCGGGGGGGCGGGGGAGTCCGGTCCCTCCGGGCGGCCCGGCCATCAGGCGCCGTGCTCCCCGGCGATCACGAGCCGCTTCCCGCGGCCTCCGCGGGCTCCGCCGCTCCGCCGGGCAGCCGGAAGGCGCGGACGCAGCCGTCCCGGGTGCCGGCGTAGACCGTCCCGTTGACCACGAGGGGGGCGGCGTTGAAGGAGCAGCCCGAGCGGTAAGCCTGCTCCCGCTCGCCGCTCTCCATGTTCAGCCGGTAGACGTTGCCGGTGGCGGTGAAGGCATAGAGGGCGCCCGCGGAGGCCTGCAGGGGGAAGTCGAGCACGTCGCCTAAGGCGTGGACCCAGAGGCGCCGGCCGCTGGCGGCGTCCAGGGCGAAGACGTTCTGGTTATAGGAGCCCAGCAGGAGAACCCCCCCGCTCAAGGTGGGGGGGAGCCAGACGAACTCGCCCAGCGGCTCCCGCCAGACCGGGGCGCCGTCGGGCCCGTTGAGGGCGCAGGCGGTGCCGTCGACGCAGGAGAGGTAGACCAGCCCGTCCGCGGCCACGGGAGAGGCGAACACCAGGCTGCTCAGGGGGGAGGACCAGAGGCGCCGGCCGGTGTCCCCCTCCAGGCAGATGCCCTCGCGCGAATACGTTCCCAGGTAGGCCATGCCGCCGTCCCAGGCCGGGGTGGCGGACACCCACCCGTCGAGGTCGAAGGTCCACTCCGGCCTGCCGTCCCTGGCGCGCAGGGCGTAGACGCGGGTCTTCAGGTCGTACACCTGGTCGTTGTCGGAGACGAAGAAGACCGTCCCTTCCGTGACCAGCGGCGGCGAGAGGACCTCCCCTTCGGCACGGAAGGTCCAGGCCAGGGTCCCGGTGGCCGCGTCCAGGGCATAGACGTGCCTGTTGACGCTGCCGAAATAGGCCATGCCGCCGGAGTAGGTGGGGCGGGAGGCTATCCAGTCGCCGGCGTTGAAGCTCCACAGGACCTCCCCGGTATCCGCGTCCAGGGCCATCACCCTGCCGGTGGTCGAGGAGACCAGCAGGCGGTCGTCGGCCCAGGTCACGAAGTTGAGGCCGCCCAATTCCAGCTGCCAGAGCCCCGCCAGGTCCTGAAAATCGCCGGCGGCGGGCCCGGAGGCCGCTCCGACCAGGCTTCCGGCGCCCACCGCCGCCCTGCCGGGAGCCCCCGCCGCCGGCGGGGCGGAGGGGCCGTTTCCCTCGGGGATGCCGGCCACGAAGCGGGCCGCCGCGCATCCGAAGATCGCCACCAGCGCCAGCGCCAGCACGATCTTCCACCGGTCCTTTTTCCACATACGGGCTCCTCGCGCTCGCCGGACTCTCCTGCTGCCGCAGGTTCTGACGGTGACGGGCTCGAGTTGGTTCACCGACACAGCGTATTATACTATATAGGTATCTTGGGACGGGCGCGCAGCAGAAAGGGGTGAGCGAAGCGTGGAGAAGCAGGTCGGAAGGGTGACGCACTACTTCGGCAGGGCCGGGGTGGCCGCCGTCGAGCTGGAGGACGCCCTGGCGGTGGGAAACGGCATCCGGGTCAAGGGGCACACCTCCGATTGGACCCAGGTGGTCGAGTCCATGCAGATCGACGGGGCGGCCGTGGAGAGGGCGGAGCGGGGACAGGTGGTGGGGATCAAGGTGTCCGGGCACGCCCGCGAACACGACGTGGTCTACAGGATAGAGGAATGAGCCCGGCCGGGGAGGCAAGATGACGCCGGAACGGGCCGGCGCGCTGGAGTACGAGATACGGGGGGGCGCCTGGGAGGTCTCCTTCGTCGTGCTCTTCTACGCCGGCGTGGCCCTGGCGGTGATGGGCACCTGCGGGGTGAGGCCGCTCATCCTCGCCCCCTCCGGCATCGCCCTGGTGCTGGCGAGCATCTTGGCCATAGCTTCCAGCCCCACCTACCTGCTCGTCGAGGGGTGCGCCCTGCAGCTGGAGCGCACCCGTTTCTACCTGGCCTTCAGCCGGCCCGTTCCCCTGTCCGGGGTGCGGGGCCTGCGCCTGACCGAGTCCCGCCGCTCCCGGGCCTGGAAGGACGGGGAGGCCCCGGACAAGGACGTCTCCTACTTCGTCCGCGTGGACCTGCTCACCGAGCGCGGGAGGCTGCGGGCCTTCCGTTCGCCCTTGAACCAGCCGCCGGGAGAGAGCCGCCGGCAGGCCCTGGAGCTGGCGGAGCGGCTCTCCGGCATCACCGGCAAGCCGGTGGAGACGGTCCTCAAGTGAATCGTGCGCCGCGGCGCGGCCGGCGGGGCGACGGCGGGGCCGGGGGTCAGATCCGGTTGACGTCGATCTCCTGCACGCCGCTCGTCTCGTTGATGGCGAAGACGATGCCCTTGGAGGGGTACTGCCAGAGCTGGACGGCCTCGCCTCCCATGTTCGCCGTCTGCTGGAACTCCGGGGGCCCGAACTCCCTGCCCACGTCAGCCTGCCGCGACCCGATGCCCACGCCCCGGGCGGTCCTTCCGGCGTAGGGGAAGCGCACGGCGATGGAGATGACCACGTCGTAGTCGCCCGGCCGTTCGTCCCGGTCGGCGTCCTCCAGGTAGAGATTGAGCTTCAAGCCGCCGGCGCCGCCGGTGTAGGTGGCATAGACCAGGCCTTCCCCTAGGCTGCCGGAGAGGTTGGGCAGGCCGTAGAGGTCCTTCACCCAGAGGAAGTTGTCCCCGATGTCGATGCCGGCCAGGCTGGAGCCCGGCACCACCGGCTCGGCGCCGGTGTGCTTGAAGACGTCGCCGCTGGAGACCTCGTAGGACCTGCCGGGGTTGCGCGCCGGCTTGAGCCCGCCCAGCGGGGTGACCACCAGGGTCACCACCCGGTCGGTCCCCTCCTCGGCGACGAACTCGAATCCGCGCCGGGTGAAGACGTAGCTGCGGTAGGTCCTGCCCCCGAACTCGGCGGCGGAGGAGCCGTCGAACTCGCCGAACTCGCCCAGCATCTCCCGGGGCGTGCTCTCCAGGCCGTTCTTGCCCGAGGTCGTCCCGTGGTAGGGCCCCGTCGCCTCGACCTGACCAACGGTGTCGCCGTCGCTCAAGTCGTGGTCGCCGTCGTCGTACAGGACCACCACGTAGTGCCAGGACTCCGGGTCCTCCCGGTGCGCGTCCTCCCGCACGCGCCCGAAATAGGCGTAGACGTAGCCGTTCTTGTACTCGTATTCGTCCGGCTCGCCCAGGACCTCCCGCACCGAGGAATAGGGCGCGTCGATGTCCACCCGGGCCAGGGAATACCCCGGGACGACGGGTCCGTATTCGGGGGCGTCGCGTTCCCGCCCCGGACCCCCGCCGCAGCCGCCCGCGGCCAGGGCGGCCAGCAGCAGCGCGGCCAGGGCGGCCTTGCAGCATGCCTTCATCCCGCGGCCTCCTTGGTGCTTTTCCGACGCGTACATTGAAGTGTTTCGACGGCCCGGCGCCTCCGTCCTTTGGCGGCCTTCAGAGGAGGCGGGAGAGCATGCGCGCGGCCAGCCGGGCCGTGCGGTCGCGGGTGCCGTCGGCGTGCCGCAGCCCGGCCAGGTGGACGTCCACCTCCATGAGGTCGAGGCCGGCCCGCCGCCCCTCCTCCTCGCCCAGCCAGCCGCCGATGACCTCGCAGGCGGCCATGAGCTCCCGCTCCCCCGACCCGAAGAGGTCCATGAAGCGGCAGGCATGGGCCGCCTCCAGCGCCCCCACGTCGACGTCCACGGAGACGTAGGCCGCCCGCCCCTCCAGCCTCTCCAGGGCCTTGCGCAGCCGGGCGGGGCCGTCCGGCGCCCCCAGGGCCTGCTTGGTCAGGAAGGACACCCCCCGTTCCGCAAGCTCGGCGAAGGGCTCCGCCGCCGGGGCCCCCGCCCCCGTTCCGCCGGCGGCGCCGGGGTGGTCCGCCACCCCCGCCAGCAGCAGGCCGGCCGGCTCCACCGCGCCCTCCCGGAGCAGGAAGTGGAGGAAGGAGCCGCAGTTGTAGGAGTCGGGGGCGGACGAAGCGCAGGCGGGCGCCGCGTCCGGGGCCCTCCCCTCCCGCTTGAGCCGCTCGTAAAGCTCCACGCGCTCCTGCAGGGGGAGCACGTCGGAGTGGGCGTCCAGCACCACCACGGCCAGCCGGTCCGGCCCGTACCTCTCCGCCAGGGAGCGCAGCGCCCCGCCGCTCAGCGAGTGGTCCACCCCGATCATCAGGGGGCGGCGCGGGAACACCTCCGCCTCGATGAATTCGCCCACCAGGGCGGCGTAGCGCCGGCAGCCGTCGGAGTCGAGGAAGGCGGTGAAGCGCTCCGGGCGCAGGGCGGGAAGGCTGCGGGGGGAGGGGCGCGGCCTCAGCCAGTCCTCCACCTCCAGCTTGCCCGCCCGCCGGACGCGCCCGCCGGACGCCCCCTCGACCTCCGCCGCCAGCAGGTCGTAGGGGTCGCGGGGGTGGCCGGGCTTGAGGGCCCCCCGGCCAACCGCCCGCAGGTAGGCCAGTTTCATCTCCACCTTCTCCGGGGCGTCCAGAGGATCCAGGGCCGCCCCGAAGGCCGCCCACTCCCATCCGGGCATTTCCGCCGCTCCCTCTCTCCGGTTCCCTGTACCCGATGATTCTACCCCTTTTCGGCCCTGCCCGCCCGGCCCGCCGCGCCCCGGGTTCCGCTATAATGTGTGGATGGAATACTTCGATGCCATCGTCGTCGGCGCGGGGCCGGCCGGGTGTTCCGCCGCCCGGGAGCTCACCGCCTCCGGCTTCAAGACCCTGCTGCTGGAGAAGGGGCGGCTGCCGCGCGAAAAGCCCTGCGGGGGCGTGGTCTCCCTCGAGGCCCTCGGGCGGGCGGAGGAGCGCTTCGGTCCCCTGCCGGCGGAGGTGGCGCGCGCGTCCTTCCCCGTCGCCGGCGTCAAGGTCGTCGGCCCGTCCGGCGACTGCGTCGAGATCCCCTACTCCCCGCCGCGCCGCGCCCTGCCCCGCCCTTCCTTCGACGCCTGGCTGGCCGGGGCGAGCGGGGCGGCGCTCTTGGACGGGGCGGAGGCCGTCGGCCTCGACGCCGTCCGCTTCGAGAACGCGGTACGGGTGCGGCGGGACTCGGAGGAACTGGAGTTCGGCTCCACCTACCTCATCGGCGCCGACGGGGCGGACTCCCTGATCCTCCGCACGCTGCGCCCCGAGTTCAGCCGCCTCTACCAGGAGCCCAACCTGGTCAGGACGGTCGAGCTGGTCTTCCCTCCGGAGGGCGGGGAGGGCGAGGCCTGGCGGGGCGTGCTGCTCGCCGGCCGGCCCCGCCGCGCCCTGCGCCTGCTCGAAGCCCCGGACGGCCTGCGCCTCTTCCTCCCCCTGCGCGGCGGCGAGCGCTGGGAGGAGCTCCTGCCGGCCGTCCTGCCCCTGCTGCGCCGGCACTTCCGCCTCTCGGCGGACGAGCCCGCGGGCAGGCGCATCGGCCTCTTCAACCGCATGGGCCAGGCCTCGAGGTCCAGCCCCGGCGCGGGCAGCGTCCTGCTGGCGGGCGAGGCGGGCGGTTTCGTGGGCGCCTGGGGCGACGGCATCGCCGCGGCCCTGGAGAGCGGGGAGACGGCGGCGGTAACCGTGGTGGACGGCGCGGGGGAGAAGATCCTGCCCCACGTCCTCTACTCGGCCCGGCTGCGGCCCGCCCTGGACAGGCTTGGCGCGGCCCGGGCGGGGAAATATACTGAGAGCGACCTCGCCCTGCGCGGCGGCCCCTACGACCCGGCCGGCCTCGCCGGGCGGCGCAGGTACCGCCGCCTGCTGAGGAAGCTGGCGGGATGACGGGGCGCGGCGGCGAGCGGAAGGAGGGGCGGTGAAGCCGATAAGGACCTTGAGACGGCTGGCGCTGGGCGGCGCGGCGGCGCACGCCTGGGCGGTGTTCTTCCTCAAGCCCGACCCGCGGCAGCTGCTGGACCCGGGCTGGCACCTGGAGGTGCCCGTCCGCCTGGCCGGCCGCGGCCTGGCCCGGCTGCTGCCAGCCGTGTACGAGAGGTACGGGGAGCGCGGGGTCAAGCGCCTGCAGTACGTCTTCTACCAGGTGGGGCTGGACCGGGCCCCGGTCATGCGGGAGTTCCTCCGGATAGACCCGGACGACGCCCGCAGCCTCGGCCGCGTCCTCGACTTCGAGGACGGCCTGGTGGGGGTGCGGGGGGTCTGGGTGGAGGAGAACAAGGGTCGCGCCACCAAGGAGGAGCGCTACTGCCCCATCGCCCGGGAACTGGAGGCATGCCCGGAGGTCTGCACCAAGCTGATGATGGCCATGGAGGCCGGCACCTTCGCCGTCCTCAACCCCGACGTCGAGGCGCCCGAGCCGAGCGAGCTGCTCTCCACCGGCGGCAGCTGCTGCCTGGGCACCATCGAGCTGCCTTACCTGGGCAGGCGGGAGGCCCGGAAGAGGTCGCCGCAGGCCACCCCCGGCGCCTTCCCGCCGGCGCTCGAGGCGCCGGGGCTGCGGTGGCGCCTGGCGGCGCTGGGGGCGGTCAGCCTGCTCAAGGCGCTCCTGCGGCTGGCCGTCACCGACATCGACGACATCGACATGCACTGGTACGAGCGCCTGCGCTACCCCCCCCGCTAAACAGAGTGCCCCAGGCCTTGACATGTACTCATGTAAAGGCCTGGCACTTCCCCGCCACAGCGCATGCGGCTACCGGCACCGCCAGGACCTGTCCTTACGGCAACAGCCGGAGACATGTACTCATGTAAAGGCCTGGCACTTCCCCGCCACAGCGCATGCGGCTACCGGCACCGCCAGGACCTGTCCTTACGGCAACAGCCGTGGACATGTACTCATGTAAAGGCCTGGCGCTTCCCCGCCGCCAGCGCATG
>CAZETE010000060.1:0-9830 GCA_964515075.1 uncultured Actinomycetota bacterium
GTGAGGCCGGCGGCCGCGGCCTTCTTCACCAGGTCCTCCGGGACCTTGCCCTCCTTGTCGCACTCCAGGGCCACCGGGCGGATCTCGTTGAGCGCGAAGTCGTGGGCCATGCGGCATATCGCCTTTTGCTCCTCACTCAGTTCAAAATCTACCACCACAGACCTCCTTCTTTGCTTGAACTGAACAACAACTCCCGTATCACAGGCAAGCCCGGGTCACTTGCCGATGAACTCGGCCTTGCCCGGGCCCTTCTCCAGGAAGGACTTCATCCCGATGGCGCGGTCCTCGGAGGCGAAGCAGAGGGAGATGCCCTGGGCCTCCATGATCAGGCCCTCCTCGATGGAGCACTCCATGCCCTTGTTGACGGCCTGCTTGGCCGCGGCCAGCGCCACCGTCGCTCCCCTGGCGTAGCGGCCGGCGATCTTTACGGCCAGGTCGATGACGGACTCGTCCCCGCTGACCACCTTCTGGACCAGCCCCATCTCCAGGCACTCCTGGGCGGTGTAGAACTTGCCGGAGTAGATCATCTCCTTGGCCCTGGCCGGCCCGATGAGGCGGGGCAGGCGCTGGGTGCCGCCGGCGCCGGGGATGATGCCCAGCAGTATCTCCGGGACGCCGATCCTGGCGTTCTCGTGGGCGTAGCGCCAGTCGGCGCAGGCGGCCAGCTCGCACCCCCCCCCGAGGGCGAAGCCGTTGATGGCCGCGATGACCGGCTTGGGGATGTTCTCCACGGCGGAGAAGCTGTCCTGGGCGCCCTTGATGAAGCGGGAGACCATGATGGGGCTCATGTCCACCATGTCCTTGATGTCGGCCCCCGCCGCGAAGACCTCCGGCCCCCCGGTGAGGACCACCGCGCGCACCGCATCGTCGTAGGTGAGCTCGAGGGAGCACTGGCCGATCTCGGTGAACAGCTGGGTGTTCAGCGGATTGAGCGGGGGGCGGTTGAGTTGAAAGACCGCCACGCCGTCGCTGACGTCCACTTTCACCAGTTCGTAGTCGTATGCCATAAGCTCCTCCCTCCGCTCCCGGGGACGGGCTCCACGCCCCGCTCCACAGCCTGCACGCGTCCTTGGACACAACGCAGAAACAGCTTATCATCGCGGATTATGCCAGTCAATAAACCCCTGGTATTAATCGGCGCGGCGCGGAAAACGGGGCCAAAAGACGCCTTGTTGCGGGGCCGAGAAGCCTATATAATTCGGCCTTGGAAGCGAGCGTCATCCGGGCGACCTTGACAGCACGCGTGGAAAGCACATGATAATAAAGGCCGACAACATATGGCTGGGGATGCTCATGCTCATGGGCGGGCTGGGCCTCTTCATCTACGGGATGACCTACATGGGCGAAGGGCTGCAGCTGGCCGCGGGCGACCGCATGCGCCGCCTGCTCGAGACCTTCACCAGGAACCGCTTCCGCGGGGTGGCCGCCGGGACCGCGGTGACCGCCCTCATCCAGAGCTCGTCGGCCACCACGGTCATGCTGGTCGGGTTCGTCAACGCCGGGCTGATGACCCTCACCCAGTCCCTGGGGGTGATCCTGGGCGCGGACATCGGCACCACCGTCACCGCCCAGATCGTCGCCTTCAACGTGGTGCTCTACCTCTCGTTCCCCTGCATCGCCGGGGGCTTCCTCCTCTTCATGCTGGGCGCCAGGAGGGTGGTCAAGTACTCCGGCCAGGTCATCCTGGGCTTCGGCATCCTCTTTTTGGGGATGGAGCTGATGAAGGGCGCCATGGAGCCCTTGAAGACCTCCGGCTCCTTCGAGAGCTGGATAACCTCATACGGCAGCCACTGGCTGGTCGGCCTGGCGCTGGGAGTCGTCATCACCAGCATCGTGCAGAGCTCCAGCGCCACCACCTCCCTGCTGGTGGCCATGGGCGCCACCGGGGTGCTGGGCGTGGGCGGCGCCGATCCCTTGAGGACCGCCATACCGATCATCCTGGGGTGCAACATCGGCACCTGCATCACCGCCTGGCTGGCCAGCCTGGGGGCCAGCCTGCCCGCCAAGCGGGTGGCCTACGCCCACTACCTCTTCAAGATCATCGGGGTGCTGGCCTTCCTGCCCTTCCTGGCCTGGTACCCCGACCTGGTGCGCTGGGTCACCGAGGCCACCGGGGGCGGCGCCGACAACGTCGGCCGGCAGATAGCCTGGGCCCACACCCTCTTCAACGTGATCATCGTGGCCCTCTGGCTGCCCTTCCTGGGCCCCTACAAGCGGCTGATCATGGCCCTCAAGCGCGGCGGCGAGGACATGCCGGAGCGGGACCCGCTCTACCTGGACCCCCGCATCTTCAAGAGCCCCTCCGTCGCCCTGGAGATGGCGCGCAAGGAGATCACCCGCATGGCCCGGATCACCCTGGACATGCTCAAGGAGAGCGTCGGCCACATGGACAAGATCGACCGGGCCGTCAAACGGGGCATCATGGAGGAGGAGGGCATCGTCGACAACCTGGCCCACAGCATCACCGAGTACCTGTCCAAGCTCTCCCAGGAGACCCTCACCCTGGAGCAGTCCGAGCAGCTGGTGGGGATGATGCACGCGGTCAACGACATCGAGCGCGTCGGGGACCACGCCGAGAACATCATGTACCTGGCCGAGAACAAGACCGAGCACGGCCAGAAGTTCACGCAGCCAAGCCGGGAGGAGCTGGACCAGATCTCCGGCGCGGTCTTCGAGATGTACGGGGGGATGATCGACGCCTTCTCCGCGCAGGACGCGGAGGCCTCCCGGCGCTTCAAGGTCCTGGAGCGGGACATCGACGACATGGCCAGCCTCTTCCGCAGGAACCACCTGGCCCGCCTCAACCGGGGAGAGTGCGACAGCCAGATCGGGGTCATCTTCCTGGATACCCTGTCCAACCTGGAGAGGGTGGGGGACCTGGCCAACAACCTGGGGCACATCACCGCGGGAGAGCTGGACAAGATCTAAAGGGCCCGGGGGCGGCCGGGCCTCCGCCCTCAGTAGAAGAGCACGGGGGTGCCCACCTCGACGCGGGGGAAGAGGTCCTCGGAGTCCGGGATGCGCATGCGGATGCACCCGTGGGAGGCCGAGTAGCCGATGGAGCCGGTGTTGGAGGTGCCGTGGATGAAGACCCCGGGGTTGCTGGTGCCCAGCGCGCGGGTGCCCAGGGGGTTGCCGCGGCCGGGCGGGATGAAGGGCGGCATGCTCGAGGCCCAGGCGCTCCCGGGGTTCCTCCAGGTGGGGTTGGCCTCCTTGCTGGTAATCTTGAAGGTGCCCCTGGGCGTGGGATAGCCGGGCGCGCCGCAGGCGATGGGATACTGCACCTCGACGGCCATGTTGCTGTAGAGGGTGAGCACGTGGCGGGTGAGATCCACCGCGATGACCTTGCCCATCTGCTCGTCGCTGACCTCGGGAGGGGTGACCGCTATGTCCAGCAGGACGGCGCGCTCGGCGCTGGAGAGCGTCTCCGTTATGCGGCGCCGCGTATCCTCGGTGTTGAGCTTCCACCCGTCCCGCGAGTTGGTGAAGGACAGCTTGTAAGCCTTGAGGGAGATCTCCGCGTTCACCGGCTCGCAGTCGATGGTGGCCCGCATCTCCTCCACGAAGCGGTCCAGGGCCGCCTCGTCGTACACCACCACCAGGTCGATCTCCTCCTCCATGCCCTGGAAGGTGAAGCGCTTCAGCCAGCGCCGGTAGAAGGGGACCTGGGCGGCCCGGGAGAGGGCCTGGTCCACCGACCCGTTCAGGTCGACGTAGGCCCCTATGCGGTAGAGGGGGAGTTCCCAGGCCTTGTCGGCGAAGGTGAGCACGATGTTGCTGCTGAGCGCCTCCAGGTCGAGCTGCCGCCGCAGTTCCTCCACCGCGTCCTCGCGGGACATGCCGCCCACGCAGACGCCGGCGACGCTGACGCCCTTGAAGACGGTGCTGCGGTAGTAGAGGTCGTACCCCAGCAGGGCTAGAAGGAGGACGGCCACCGCGCAGCCCGCGACCAGGCAGGTCACCTTGAGGCTGGTCCTGATGATCCTCCAGGCGCTGATCCTCGTTACCACTTCCGTCTTTCCTCGCAACCCCGAAAACCGCTACGCCCGCTTGCGCTTGAGGATATTCTAGTGGCTTGCAGGGCGCTTGACAATGGCCTTCCGCCGGCCCCTCCCCCAAGGCCCCCGGCACCCGCGCCGGGCCGGGGCGAAAAAAGGGGAAGGGCGGCCGGGGCCGCCCTTCCCGCCTCCGGGCTTTAAGGCCTCAGGCGAAGCTCTCGGGCACCTCCTTGAGCTGCGCGTAGGAGAAGACCGGGCCGTCCTTGCAGACGTAATAGGGGCCGGCGTTGCAGCGCCCGCACTTGCCGATGCCGCACTTCATGCGGTTCTCCAGCGTGGTGTAGACCTGCTCGGGCTCAAAGCCCAGCTTCTCCAGGTTCTCGAGGACGAACCTGATCATGATGGGAGGGCCGCAGGTGACGGCGATGGCGTTCTCCGGCGAGGGCTCGGCCTCCAGCAGCAGCTGGGGCACGAAGCCCACGTAGTGCGGCCAGTCCTCCTCCGGCACGTCGATGGAGAGGTGGCAGCAGACGTCGCCGCAGGCGTTCATGTCCTCGAACTCCCCCTTGAAGCAGTGGTCGTCCGAGGTGCGCGCGCCGTAGATGACGGTGAGGTCGCCGAAGTCCGAGCGGTTGTCGCGGATCCACTGGATGACCGGGCGCAGGGGCGCCTGGCCGATGCCGCCGCCGACGGTCACGATGTTCTTGCCCTTCCAGTCCTCCAAGGGGAAGGTGTTGCCGTAGGGGCCGCGTACGTAGAACTGGTCGCCCGCTTCCAGCTCGTGCAGGGCGGTGGTGTTCTTGCCCGCCTTCATGATGCTGAAGCGGAGGAAGCCCTTCTCCGTGGGGGAGGAGGAGACGCAGAACATGCTCTCGCCCACCCCGGGGATGCCCACCATGGCACACTGGCCGGGCTGGTGGGACCAGGTGTCCCAGACCGCGGGGTCGGCGAAGTTGACCTTGAAGGTCTTGATGCAGCGGTCTCCCGGCGCCTCGTACCAGGCTTCCTCGATGTTCACCAGGTGGGGGATATAGGGGTTGCTCATGCCTCCACCGCCTTCCCCAGGATCTCGAGTATGTCCACGTTCACGGGACACAGGTTGATGCAGCGGCCGCACCCCACGCAGGCGATGACGTCGAACTTCTGCGGGTAGGTGGAGTACTTGTGATTGATGCGGTTGCGGGTGCGCTCCTTGCGGGTGGGACGGGGGTTGTGGCCCGAGGTGTGCACGGTGTACTCGCGGAACATGCAGGAATCCCACATGCGGCAGCGCCGGCCGTCGCCCTCCTCCGTCTCGTCCTGGATGTCGAAGCAGTGGCAGGTGGGGCAGAGGTAGGTGCAGATGCCGCAGCCCAGGCAGGCGGCCGAGACCTGCTTCCACAGGTCCGACTCCCACAGGGTGGGGAGCTTGTCGGCCATGCCGGCGGTGTCGATGCCGCGGACGATGGCCTGCTTGGACTCGAGGGCGATCTCCTCGGCCCGCTTGGACGCCTCGGCCGGGGCGTCCTCCAGGAACGACCCCAGGGTGCCGGCCAGCCGCTCGCCCTTCTTGGTGATCACCTTGACCAGGTATTCCTCGCCCAGGTCCGTGAGGAGCAGGTCCAGGCCCTCGGTGCCGCAGGGCTCTCCGCCCACCGAGGGGCAGAAGCAGTTGACCGAGGGCGGGGAGACGCACCCCAGGCCCACCAGGGTGGTGAGCTCCCGCCGCTTCTGGTAGTAGGGGTCGTCGTAGTCCCAGCCGAAGAGGCTGTCCAGGATGGCCATGGCCCGCGCGTCGCAGGGCCGCAGGCCGAAGATCACCGTGGTCCCCTCCTCCTCCACGCTCTTCTCGGTCAGTTCGGGGCTGCCGACCTGGAAGCGGAAGAGCGTCTCGGTCTGGGGGAAGACCACCTTCTTGGGGGGCACGGTGGAGTTGGCGTAATCGAGGAAGGCCTCCTCCGGGTCCGAGATCTGCTTGAAGAGCACCACGTCGTCGGACTTGGCGGGAGCGAAGAGGCGGAACTTGGAGAGCTCTTGCAGAGCCTCTCCCACCTTGTCTTTCTTCAGTATCTTATCTGCCATGACACCCACCTTTACAGTATGAAGTCTTCTCTGTCCTCTACGTTGTAGGTAGAGAGCAGGGGCACGGCGTCGAGCGAGGTCCCCGGCTCGAAATCGTAGAGGTCCTCCACGTCCCGGTAGAACTTCCGGTTCATCTCCATCAGGGGGATGTCCACCGGGCAGACCCTGGCGCACTCGCCGCACTGGATGCACCGGCCGGCCAGGTGGTAGGCGCGGGAGACGTGGAAGGCGGTGTTCTCGCTCAAGTCCACCGAGCGCCGCATCCACACCGGCTTGAGGCGGTCCAGGACGCAGTCCTCGCAGTAGCACATGGGGCAGACGTTGCGGCAGGAGTAACAGCGGATGCAGCGCGAGAACTTCTCCTCCCAGTAGGCCCACTTCTCCTCCGCCGTCCTGCCCTCCAGGGCGGCGATGTCGGAGTAGTCATCGTCGGCGAAGCGCTCCACCTCGGCATCGAGCAGCAGGTCGCTCAGCAGCGGGGTGGGATAGCGGCAGCGCTTGCACTTGTCGGCCAGCAGCTCGTCCCGGGGCACCGACTCGGTCCGGCCGGCCGCGCTGAGGACGAAGGAGTCGCCTTCCAGGGCGATGCTCCCCGCGTCGGAGACGCCCGGGAACCTCGCCTCCACCTTGGCCATGTCCACCACGCCGGTGCAGGGGATGCCCAGCACCACCAGGTGGTCGCGGTCGTAGGCGTTCTCCACCATCTGCTGGATGAGGGCGCGGGAGTCGCATCCCTTGACCATCAGCGCCACCTTGCGGCCGTCCGGCTCGGCGCCGCGCGGCAGGGGGGGCTTCTCCTCGAGCACCAGGTAGCTGGCCAGGTTGTTCACGCAGGCAGGGGTGAAGATGAGCTCGTCTGCCTGCCCGGCGTCCTCCACGAAAGCGGGCCTGGCCCTGAATCCGTAGGTGCCGGGCCGGTAGCCGATGAGCAGCCGGACGTCGTCGCGGGAGATCACCTCTTTCGCGGTCTCTCTGAGCTTAGCTTGATCTACCAATTTAACTGCCTCCGTTTGAACTGGTCCATGGGACCGACGGCCTTGACGTCTTCCACCACTTCCTCGATGACCTCTTTCCACTTGGCCCCCTCGGAAGCCGAGACCCAGCTCATCCTGACGCGGGCCGGCTCGACGCCCAGGTACTCCAGGAACTGGCGCATGAGCGCGAAGCGGCGGCGGGCGTAGTAGTTGCCCTGCATGTAATGGCAGTCACCGGGATGGCAGCCGGAGATGAGCACCCCGTCCGCCCCCTGCTGCAGGGCGTTCATGATGAACAGGGGGTTCACCCGGCCGCTGCACATCACCCTGATCACCCGGACGTTGGAGGGATACTGGGTGCGGGAGGTCCCCGCCAGGTCGGCCCCGGCGTAGGAGCACCAGTTGCAGAGAAAAGCCACGATGTTGGGCTCGAAGTTATCGCTCACTTATTCGCTCACCCCCAATGCCTCTATCTGGGGCAGGAGTTGCAGGTCGCGGAAGGAGCGCTGCTGGATGGAGCCGGACAGGCAGCCCGCGGCGCAGGCGCCGCACCCCTTGCACAGGGCCTCGTTGACCCGGGCCACCGTCGCCGGCCACCCCATGCGGTTCACCTCCACCAGCTCGATGGCGGTGTAGGGGCAGATCTCCACGCAGAAGCCGCAGCCGCGGCAGGTCGACTCGTCGACCACGGAGATCTGCGCCTCCACCTTGACCTTGCCCGAGGCCATGGGGATCATGGCCGCCGAGGCGGCTCCCTTGGCCTGGGCCACGGCGTCCGGGATGTCCTTGGGCCCCTGGCAGACGCCGGCGAGGTAGACGCCCTCCGAGGCGGTGTCCACCGGCCGCAGCTTGGGGTGGGCCTCCATGTAGAAGAGGTCCGAGGTCTGGGACAGCTTGAGCAGGTCGATCACTTCCCGGTTGTCCCGGCGCGGCACCAGACCCACGGAGAGGACCACCATGTCCGTCTCGTGCTCCAGGGGGGTGGCGGTGAGGGTGTCCTCGGCCCGCACGATGAGCTTGTCTCCACGCTTATAGATCTCCGAGGGATTGCCGCGCACGTAGCGGACGCCCTCGCGGCGGACGCGGTCGTAGAACTCCTCGAACCCCTTGCCGAAGGCCCGGACGTCCATGTAGAAGACGGTGACCTCGCAGTCGTGGCTCACCTTGTCCTTGACCAGGTGGGCCAGCTTGGCGGTGTACATGCAGCAGACGCGGGAGCAGTACTCGTTGCCCACGCTCTTGTCGCGGGAGCCCACGCACTGGATGAAGGTGACGCTCTTGGGGATCCGGGGCTCCTCTTCCTCCGCGCCCTCCTTCTTCTTCTTCTTTCTGCCCCTCTCCACCATGGTGACCTTGCCGCCGGTGGGACCCGAGGCGTTGACCAGGCGCTCGAACTCCAGGGCGGTGAGGACGTTGTCGTACACCCCGTACGCGTATTCCGGCTTCAGCCGGGCGTCGAAGACGTCGTAGCCGGTGGCCACGATGATGGTGCCCGCCTTGAACTCCACCACCTCGTCCTGCAGCTCGAAGTCGATGGCCTTCGCCTGGCAGGCGTCCACGCACTTGGGGCTGTCCCCGCACTTGCCCTTGCTGAGGAAGAGGCAGTCGTCCTTGTCGATGGTGTACTTGGCCGGCACCGCCTGGGGGAAGGGCATGTAGATGGCGCCGCGCATCCCCATACCCTCGTCGAAGCGGTTGGGGAAGCGTCCCGCCATGCGGCAGGCCTCGGCGCAGTCGCCGCACCCCGTGCACTTGGAGACGTCCACGTAGCGGGACTTGCGGCGCACCTTGATGTCGAAGTTGCCGACATACCCGCTGATCTCCTCCACCTGGGAGTAGGTCATCAACTCGATGTTGGGGTGGTTGGCCACGTCCACCATCTTGGGGGTCATGATGCAGGCGGAGCAGTCCAGGGTGGGGAAGGTCTTATCGAGCTGGATCATGTGCCCGCCCACGGACGGCTCCTTCTCCACCAGGTAGACCTTAAAACCCGCGTCGGCGATGTCCAGGGCGGCCTGGATGCCGGCGATGCCCGCCCCGATGATGAGGCAGGAGGGCTCCACGTCCACCTCCTTGGCGTCCAGCGGCTCCAGGCGGCGCGACTTGACTACCGCCGACTCCAGGATGCGCTTGGCCTTCTCGGTGGCGGAGACGGGGTCCTGGTGCACCCAGGAGCACTGCTCGCGGATGTTGGCCATCTCCAGGAAGTAGGGGTTGATCCCCCCCGCCAGCAGCGTCTTGCGGAAGGTCGGTTCGTGCATGCGCGGGGAGCAGGAGGCCACCACCACGCGGTTCAAGCCGTGCTTAGCGATGTCGTCGATGATCAGCGCCTGGCCCGGGTCCGAACACATGTAGCTGTAGTTGCGGGACACCGAGACGTCCGGGAGGGTCTCGGCGAACCTGGCGACCTCGTCCACGTCCACGACGCTGGCGATGTTCGACCCGCAGTGGCAGACATATACTCCGATCTTCGGCCTGTTGTTCATTTACTCGATTCCTCCTATGGCTGCGGCGGCGCGCGCGGGGCCGGCCGGCGCTAGCCCTTGAGCTCCTTGATCTTCTCGGTCAGCGCGGGGACCACTTTCAGCAGGTCGTCCACGATGCCGTACTGGGCGATGCCGAAGATGGGAGCGTCCGGGTCCTTGTTGATGGCGATGATGACCTCGGAGCCCTTCATGCCCGTCACGTGCTGGAAGGCGCCGGAGATGCCCACGGCCAGGTAGAGCTTGGGCTTGACGGTCTTGCCGGAGATGCCCACCTGGCGGTCGGAGGGCAGCCAGCCGGCGTCCACCACGGC
>CAZETE010000061.1:0-9478 GCA_964515075.1 uncultured Actinomycetota bacterium
CGCGGTCTCCGGGCCGGCGGTCGCGGTCTCCGGGCCGACGGTCGCGGTCCTGGTAGCCGCGCTGGCCGCCACCGCCCGTGCCCCCGGGCCGCCCTCCCGGGTTGCGGGAGGGGTCGTAGAGGTCCACCGCGAAGAGGTTGACCCGGCCCATCTTGTCGATCTCCTCCACCTCCACCTTGAGGGTGTCGCCGATGTTGACCGCGTCCTCCACCCGGTCGATGCGCGAGTTGGAGAGCTTGGAGATGTGCACCAGGCCCTCCTTTCCCGGCAGGTACTCGACGAAGGCGCCGAAGGTCATGATGCGGGTGACCTTGCCCTCGAAGCGCTCGCCCGGCTCCACCTCCTTGATGATGCCCTCGATCATCCTCCTGGCCGCCTGGCCGCTCTCCATGTCCTTGGCGGTGATGAAGATGCGCCCGTCGTCCTCCACGTCCATCTCGATGTCGAACTCGGCCACGATGCGGTGGATGGTCTTGCCGCCCGAGCCGATGACGTCCTTGATCTTGTCCACCGGTATCTTCAGGGTGATGACCCGCGGAGCGTAGGGCGAGAGCTCGTCGCGGGGGCGGGCGATGGCCTCCTCCATCTTGCGCAGGATGTACAGGCGCCCCTCGCGGGCCTGGGCCAGCGCGTCCTGCATGACCTCCAGGCTGACCCCGCGCACCTTCAAGTCCATCTGCAGGGCGGTGATGCCCTCGCGGGTCCCCGCCACCTTGAAGTCCATGTCGCCGTACTTGTCCTCGATGCCCTGGATGTCCGAGAGCACCGCCACCTTGCCCTCCTCCTTGATCAGGCCCATGGCGATGCCGGCCACGCCGCGGTCGTCCTTCAGCGGCACCCCCGCGTCCATCAGCGCCAGGGTGCTGCCGCAGACGGAGGCCATGGAACTGGAGCCGTTGGAGGCGAGCACCTCGCTCACCAGCCGGATGGCGTAGGGGAAGTCGGCCTCCTCCGGGATGAGCGGCAGCAGCGCCCGCTCGGCCAGGGCCCCGTGCCCGATGGAGCGGCGGCGGGGTGAACCGAGGCGGCCGGTCTCGCCCACGCAGAAGGGCGGGAAGTTGTAGTGGTGGATGTAGCGCTTGGTCTCGTCGATGGAGAGGTCGTCGATCTTCTGGACGTCCCCGATGGCGCCCAGGGTGAGGATGGTCAGCACCTGGGTCTGGCCGCGGGTGAAGAGGCCGGAGCCGTGGGTGCGGCTGATCAGGCCCACCTCGCTGGAGATGGGGCGTATCTCCGCCGGGCGGCGCCCGTCCACGCGCAGGTCCTCCTCCATCAGGAGGCGCCGGAGCGCCTCGCCCATCTTGACGTCGTAGTACTCCCCGAAGCTGGGCAGCAGTTCCTCGTTGTCGCCCTGGAAGTGGCGCTCGCGGGTCTCGTCCTTGAACTTCGAGAGGCGCTGCTCGCGCTCTTGCTTGGTCAGCTGTTCGCCGGCGCACTCCTTAACCAGCCGGTAGAGCTGGTCCGCGAAATCCGGGACCACGCGCTCCACCGCCGCCAGGTCGAACCGGCGCAGGCTGACCTCGCGCTTGGGCCTGCCGGCCATCTCCTGCAGGCGGACCTGGGCGCGGATGGTGTCCATGATATGCTTCTTGGAGAACTCCAGGGCGTCGATGAGCTCGGACTCGGGGACCTGGTCGGCCTCCGCCTCCACCATGATCACGTCGACCTCGTTGGTCTCGCGGTTGAGTATGCCCGCCACCACCAGGTCGAGGGCGCTGGCGTCCAGGTCGGCGTAGGTGGGGTTGACGATGAAGCCGCCGGGCCCCTGGCCCACCCGCACCACGCCGACGGGCCCGTTGAAGGGGATGTCGGAGATCATCAGGGCGGCCGAGGCCCCCAGGACCCCCAGCACGTCCGGCGGGTTCTCCAGATCCACGGAGAGGATGGTCGCCACCACCTGGACCTCGATGCGCATCCCTTCCGGGAAGTTGGGGCGCAGCGGGCGGTCGGTGAGGCGGGCGGTGAGCGTGGACTTCTCGGAGGGCCTGCCCTCGCGCCGGAAGAAACCCCCGGGTATCTTGCCGGCGGCGTACATGCGCTCCTCCACGTCGATGGTGAGGGGGAAGAAGTCCCGGTCGGACTCGTCCTTCGACCCCACGGCGGTCAGCAGCAGGACGGTGTTGCCGCAGCTGACCACCACGGCGCCGTCCGCCTGCCCGGCCAGCTTGCCCGTCTCCAGGGTTATCTGCTTGCCGGCCAGATCGAATACTTCCTTGAATACTTGGCCTTCTGCCATCTGTTCTTTCATCTCCTATCGGTTTTCGTCGCTTTGTCCCCGCAGTTCTTCCGGCCGCGCGGTGTTTACCGGCGCAGGCCCAGACGCTCGATGAGGCTGCGGTACCTCTCGATGTCCTTCTTCTTCAGGTAGTCCAGTAATCTCCTCCTCTTCCCCACCATCTTCAGCAGGCCGCGGCGTGAGTGGTGGTCTTTCTTGTGGGTCTTCAGGTGCTCGGTAAGGTTGTTGATGCGGTGGGTCAGCAGCGCTACCTGTACCTCGGGTGAGCCCGTGTCGCCGTCGTGGGTCTTATACTCCTCTATGACGGTGAGCTTGTCCTTGTCTTCCAATGCCATGTACACACCTCCCGTGTCATCCCCGCGGTCCAGGTGAGGAGTCGGTGATTCTGCATCACTTAGGCCGCGGTTCGGCGCGCCGGTTTGCGCGCCAGCAACAACATGTCAACCTATTGTATAGATGTTTTGGCGCAATGTCCAAGAGAATCGGCCGCTTCCTTTCCTCTTTGTCTCATTTGGCGTAAAATAATCGTCAGCATGGGGCGCGCTTTCAGAGGAGGTTCCGATGTACTGCGAGAATTGCGGTAGCCCGCTCGAGGCGGGCAGCGTCTACTGCCTGAACTGCGGTAAAGTACAGGGCGAACCGGATGCGCCGCCGGCTCCGGCCCAGCACACCGTGTACTCGGCCCCGGCCCCGCCCGCTCCCGCCCCGCCGCCGCAGGCGGCCGCCCCCCCTCCCCCGGCCGCGCCGGCCCCGGCGTTTCCCGCGGCGGCAGCCGCCCCGGCGCCGGGCGGGTTCTTCTCCACCCCGGCAGGGAAGGCGCTGGCGGTGGTGCTGGCCCTGCTGGTGGCGGGAGGCGTCGCCGCGGCCGTCATCTTCCTGGCCAAGGGGGACGGCGAGCAGGCCATTGACCAAGCCGTGGTCGCGGTCTGGGACGACTACACTGACCTGCTGAAGAAGGACGGGAGGAGCCTCGAACCCATCACCTACGAGCCAAGGGCGCTTCGCGAGGACCAGGAGGCCGTCCGGGGCTCCATGAAGGAGGTGGACGGCCTGAAGAGGGACCTCAGGCGCGCCGAGGTTTCCAAGGGCGGCAAGGCCAAGGCGGACGACCTGTCCGACGCCCTAGAGGCCTACGGGGAATACCTGGCCATGCTGGACAAGGTCTACGGCGACCTGGCCGCCGCCCTGGAGGGCGGGACCTTGAAGGACGCCGGGGTGGCCGACGGCATCACCGCCAAGCTGGACGAGGCGCAGGAACTGGCCGCCAGGGTCAAGAGCGCGAACGACGCCTTCCTCAAGGGGAACAAGACCGTGTCCGGCAAGTATGACGACGACGTCCTGGAGGTCGCCGGGGAGATGGGCCCCGGCGTGCGCAGCCAGATCGCCAGCGCCCTGAACGCGGAGAAGCAGCGCCTGGAGGCGGAGAAGGCCGCCGCCGAGCAGGCGGCCGCGGAGGCGCAAGCGGCCCAGGCGGCGGCGGAGGCGGCGACCGCCGAGGCCCGGGCCCGGGCGGCGGCCAGGGCGGCGAATTCCGGACGCGACTACGACTTTAACTTCATGGACAACGCGAATCACACCCACCTGGATATGGCCTGCCCCCGCTGCGGCGCCTATCCGGTTGACAGCGTGTACGGCAACGGCCCCGAGGGATGGGGTTATTACTGCTGCAAATGCTTCAAGCTCGCCGCTCGCTGAACCCCTGCCCGTGACCGAGGCGGGTATCGCTTGTGGTTGCGGGGAGGTCCCTCGGGGTTGCGTGGAGACTACCGGCCGTCCTCGTGGTGTTCGCGCACCCTAGCCAGGTCCAGGGCGATCTGGCGCTGCAGGTCGGAGGCACCCTCGAAGGCCATCTCCGCGCGGATGCTGCGGGTGAAGCTGATCCCCAGGTATTTCCCGTACAGATCGCCGTCGAAGTCCAGCAGGTGCACCTCCACCCGCCGGCGGTGGCGCCCCTTGAAGGTGGGGATGCTGCCGATGTAGACGCCCGCGGGCCAGGCGTGATGCTCCAGCACGGCTTCTCCCGCATAGACGCCGTTGGCGGGCACGCAGCGCTGGTCGTGGATGTCCAGGTTGGCGGTGGGAAAGCCCAGGGACTTGCCGCGGTGGTCGCCGTGGACCACGAAGCCTTCCAGCATGTACTGCCAGCCCAGGCGGTGGTTGGCCTCCTCCACCTCGCCCTTCTCCAGCAGGCGCCTGATACTGGTGGAGGAGATGACGTCCTTCCCTTCCTTGAGCAGGGGCACCGCGACGACCTCTACGCCCCGTTTGCCTCCCAGTCCCTGCATGTAAGCGATATCCCCCTCGCCCTCCCTGCCGAAGTGGAAGTTCTCCCCCACCACCACCACCCTGGCCCCCAGCTTCTTCCCGAGGACATCGTCGAAGAAGCTGTCGGCGCCGATGGCGGCGAATCCCGCGTCGAAGTGGGACATCAGCACCACGTCCACGTCGAGTTCCTCCAGCAGGCGCAGCTTCTGGGCGCTCGATGAGAGGTAGGGCGGGTGCTTGCCCGGCTTGAGGGTCTCCAGGGGGTGGCGGTCGAAGGTGAAGACCACGCAGCGCAGCTTTAGGCCCCTCGCGCGCTGGCGGGCTATCTCGATGATGCGGCGGTGGCCCCGGTGCACCCCGTCGAACATGCCGACGGTCACCACCGTCTCGGCCCCCGCCTCCGTCCACGCCTCGATCCCCGGTATTACCTCCACGCTCCCCCCTCAAATTGGGGTCAGGCCCCAAATTCACCTTTCGCCTACTTGCCTGCTTCTGCCGGTTTTGTGAATTTGGGGCCTGACCCCAATTCACTCCAATTCATTTCGCCTACTTGCCTGCTTCTGCCGGTTTTGTGAATTTGGGGCCTGACCCCAATTCACTTTTTTTAAGGTTGAGGACGCGGAGGACGCGGGTGCGCCCCGCGGCGGGGCCTGGCGCCTCGTGCAGCGCCACCGGCGTCCCTTCCGGGTCCTTAACCACGACCACCGCGCCGGCAGCGTGCTCCGTGTCCATGAGGGGATGGCCGTTCCTGGCCATCTCCAGGGCGCGCCCTCCCACCTCTACGGCCGGCAGATGCGCCAATGCCTCGGCGATGCCGATTATACCGTCTAGCCTGCCGCCTGCAAACCGGCCCCGCCACTCCTCTAGCGTCAACGCCCGCTCCACCCCGAACGCCCCGGCCCGCGTCCGCCGCAGGCCCGCCAGGCAGGCGCCGCATCCCAGGCGCCGCCCCGCCTCGTGGCAGAGGGAGCGGACGTAGGTGCCGCGCGAGCAGGAGAGGCGCAGACGGACGTCGCAGGCACCCCCGCTCCGGACGATCTCCTTCACCTCCAGGCTGAAGACCTCCACCTCCCGGGGCTTGGGGTTTACCTCGATGCCCGCCCGCGCGTACTTGTAGAGGGGCTTTCCCTTTACCTTGGCGGCGGAATAGGGAGGCGGCGCCTGCTCCTGCTTTCCCGCCATCCCCTGAAGTGTCCGTACGATAGCGTGGTCGCCGACTGCGACCTCCCGTTCCTCGAGGACCTTCCCCTCCAGGTCGTAGGTGTCGGTGACCAGCCCCAGGCGCATCAGCGCCTCGTATACCTTGGGCTCCTCGTCGAGGTAGGGCGCGATCTTGGTGGCCTCGCCGGCCAGGACCACCAGGAGGCCGGTGGCCAGGGGATCCAGGGTGCCGGAATGGCCGGCTTTCACGCCGCCCACGGCCTTCCTCATGGCGTCGACGGCCCCATGAGAGGTGATGCCGGAGGGCTTGTCCAGGAGCAGGACGCCGTGCATGGCCCGGTATCAGGTCGCCTTCGCGGCCTGCTCGATGAGGGCCGCGGCCACCGTTTCCACCACTTCGTGCATGGGGGCGTCAGAGGTGAAGCCGGCCGCGCGGGCGTGACCGCCGCCGCCGAAGCGCCTGGCCACCTCCCCTACCGAGACGTCACCGATGGAGCGCATGGAGGCGCGCAGCCGCCCGTCCTCCTGTTCCTTGAGCAGCAGGACGGCCTGGGCCTCCCCCACCACCCGCAGGTGGTCGATGAGGTCCTCGGTCTCGCTCATGGCCACGCCCATCTCCTCGAGGTCCGACTGGCCCAGGGAACTGTAGATCAAGGGATATGACTCCAGCAGCCTGGCCCGCTCCATCACCCGGCCGGTGAGCCGCAGGTAGGGTACGGATACCTGCTCGTAGATGCGGGCCACCAGGCCCTGCGGGTCCACCCCCAGGTCCACCAGCTCGGCCGCCGCGCGGAAGGTGGCGGCAGAGGTGTTCTGGTGGCGGAAGCGCCCGGTGTCGGTGAGCAGGCCGGTGTAGAAGCAGGTGGCTGCCTCCAGGTTAAGTTTCCAGCCGGCCTCCTGCACCAGGCTGAAGGCTATCTCCGCGGTGGAGGAGGCGTAGGGCACCACCAGGTTGAGGTGCCCGAAGGCGGCATTGTCCTCGTGGTGGTCTATGTTAATCAGCGTGCGGGCCGCCGCGGCCTTCTCCTTGAGGCCGGCCAGACGGTCGAGGTTGCCGCAGTCGAGGGCCACGAACACCTCCGGGGCGGCCGGTATCTCGCTCCCGGCCACCAGCATCTCCCGCCCCGGCAGGAAACGGTACTGCAGCGGCAGCCCCGCGTCGTCGGGGATGGCCGGCCGCACCTCCTTGCCCTGCCCCCTGAGCACCTGGGAGAGGCCCAGCAGCGCGCCCAGGCTGTCTCCGTCCGAGTACTCGTGGCTGGACAGGCAGACCGTCTCCGCCGCGGCCAGGGCCTCGATTATCAGGCGCTCCCGCTCATCCATCATCCGTCACCCCCGCCTGCGGGTCCCCGCCCTTCCCCTCCGGGAGAACCTCCTTGAGGATGCCCTCGATGCGCATGGACCTCTTCACCGTGTCGTCGCGCACGAAGATCAGCTCGGGCAGGTAGCGCAGCCTGACCCGCTTGGCCACCTCTCCCTTGATGAACCCCTTGGCGCGGTTGAGGGCCTTGATGGTCTCTTCCTCCTCGTCCTCCCCGGACCCGGTGTCCATCACGCTCACCCATACCCGGGCCTGCTTGAGGTCGGGGGTCAGGCGCACGCCGGTCACGGTGGCGAACCCGACCTGGGGGTCCTTCAGCTCCCGCTGGATTATCTCGCTCAAGGCCTCCTTCAAGGCCTCGCTGGCCCTCTTGACCCTGCTCGGGATCATCTCTCACACCTCGCTGACCCGTCACTGCGGGCTGAAAACGTAGCGGCTGAAGGAGGCCTCCGCCCCCGCGCTCCAGGAGACGACGGCCCTCTCGATCTCCGCCAGCATCTCCCTGGTTCGGAACTCGCTGTTGCTCACGCAGGCCACGGCGATGCTTCCCCGCTTGACCGACTCCAGGCCGCCCACCTCGGCCGCGGCCGCGTTGAAGCGGTGCCTGGTCCTGTCGATGATCCTCCGGACGACCTGCCGCTTCTCCTTCAATGAGGCGCTCTCCGCAACATACAGGTCCACCAGCAGCGCTCCCACGAACATCTCGAAAGACCGCCTCCCGGGCTTCTAGGCGGTCCGGGGCTTCTCCCGCACCTCGAAGGCCTCTATGGTATCGCCTTCCTTGATGTCCTGATAACCCTCCAGGCTGAACCCGAACTCGAAGCCCGCCTGCACCGACCGGACGTCGTCCTTGAAGCGCTTGAGGGAGGAGAGCCTGCCCTCGAAGACGATGGTGCCGTCCCGCACCAGGCGCACCTGGGAGTTGCGGTTGATCTCGCCCTCCTTGAGCATGGCTCCCCCCACCACTCCCACGCGGGGGATGTGGAAGGTGGCGGTGATCTCGGCGTAGCCGGTCTGGACCTCCTCGAACTCGGGCTTGAGCAGGCCCACCCGGGCCGCGTTGAGGTCCTCGATGACCTGGTAGATAACGCGGTAGGTGCGCACGTCCACCTTCTCCCGCTCGGCCAGATCGCGGGTCTTGGCATCGGGGCGCACGTTGAAGCCGATGACGATGGCGTCGGAGGCCGATGCCAGCATGACGTCGTTCTCGGAGATGCCGCCCACCCCGCTGTGCAGGATGTTGATGCGCACCTCCGACTGGTCCAGCTTGGCGACGGCGTCGGTGAGGGCCTCGATGGATCCCTGTACGTCGCACTTGAGGATGAGGTTGAGCTCCTGCACCTCCCCCTCCTTGATGCGGTCGAACAGCTCCTCCAGGGAGACGTGGCGGGAGACGCGCTGGTCGGCGAGGATGCGCTCCTTCAACTGGCGGTCCGAGGCGATGGCCCGCGCCCGCCTCTCGTCCTCCACCACCCGGAACTCGTCGCCGGGGCTGGGGACCGCGTTGAGGCCGAGGACCTCCACCGGCACCGAGGGGGTGGCGCGCTCCACCTTGCGGCCCCGGTCGTCGAAGAGGGCGCGCACCCGGCCGTGCTGGGATCCCGCCACCATGGCGTCCCCCGGCTTCAGGGTGCCCCGCTGCACCAGCACCGTGGCTATGGGGCCGCGCCCTTTGTCCAGACGCGCCTCGATGATGACGCCGCGGGCGTCGGTATCGAAGTTGGCCTTCTGCTCGTAGATCTCGCTCAGGAGGAGGATGCTCTCCAAGAGCTTGTCCAGGTTGGTCTTCTGCTTGGCGGATACGTCGACGAAGATGGTGTCGCCACCCCACTCCTCGGGCAGCAGGCGGTACTCGGTGAGCCCCTGGCGCACGCGCATGGGGTCCGCCCCTTCCTTGTCGATCTTGTTGACCGCCACGATGATGTGGACGCCGGCGGCCTGGGCGTGGTCGATGGCCTCGACGGTCTGGGGCATCACCCCGTCGTCCGCCGCCACCACCAGCACCGCGATGTCGGTGAGCTTGGCCCCGCGGGCCCGCAGGGCAGTGAAGGACTCGTGACCCGGGGTGTCGATGAAGGTGATGGTCCTGTCCTGGTACTTGACCTGGTAGGCCCCGATATGCTGGGTTATCCCGCCGAACTCGGTGGAGATGACGTCGGTGGCGCGGATGGCGTCCAGCAGGGAGGTCTTGCCGTGGTCGACGTGGCCCATGATGGTGACCACCGGCGGGCGCGGCTTGAGGTCCTCAGGGCGGTCCTCCGGCCCTCCGTCCAGCTCCTCCTCGTCGATGAAGCGGCTCTTCACCTCGACCTCGAATCCCAGGTCCTCGCCGATGATGTGCAGCGCCTCATCGCTCATGGACTGGGTGATGGTGATCATCTCGCCCAGCTTCATGAGCATCCTGATGATGTCCGCCGGCGTCTTCCCCACCTTCTGGGCGAATTCCTTGACGGTGATCCCCGAGGGCACCCGTACCTTCTTGACCCTGGGCTCCT
>CAZETE010000062.1:0-8383 GCA_964515075.1 uncultured Actinomycetota bacterium
ACCGCTTCCTGCAGCATGCGCTTCTCGTTGTTGACGATGATCTCCGGCGCCCCCAGGTCCAGAAGCCTCTTTAGGCGGTTGTTGCGGTTGATGACCCGGCGGTAGAGGTCGTTCAAGTCGGAGGTGGCGAAGCGGCCGCCGTCCAGCTGCACCATGGGGCGCAGGTCCGGCGGGATGACCGGGATGACCTCCATGACCATGGAGGTGGGGTCGTTGTCGGTCTGCAGAAAGGAGGCCGCCACCTTCAGGCGCTTGATGGCCTTCTGGCGCTTCTGCCCCTTGGAAGTGCGCAGGGTCTCCCGCAGCTCGGCCACCAGGTCGTCCAGGTCGATGCCCGAGAGCAGCTCTCGGATGGCCTCGGCCCCCATGGCGCCGCGGAAGAAGTCGCCGTAGCGGTCGCGCATGTCGCGGAAGAGGGTCTCGTCCTGCACCAGCTGCATGTACTTGAGCTCCTTGAACTCCTTGAAGATCTCCTTTAAGCGCTCGATGTGGGCCTTGGTGCTCTCCTCCAGGTCCTTGATCTCCCGCTCGCGCTGGGCCGGGGTCTTGGGGGGCACGACCACCTTTAGCGGGGGCTCCTCCCCCTCGGCCGGCTCTTCCCCTTCCTCCTCCTCCTCGGGCTCCGGCTCGGGGGGGTTGGCCAGCTCCTCGCGCATCTCGGCCAGCCGCTCGGCCGCGGCCGCCTCGATCTCGGCGATGTCCTCGGCCAGCTCCTCCTCGAGCACGGGCAGCTCCTGGTGGCGCTTCTCCTCGTCTAAGCGGGTGACGATGTAGGAGGCGAAGTAGATGATCTTCTCCAGGTCCTTGGGCGAGATGTCCAGCAGGTAGCCCATGCGGGTGGGCACGCCCTTGAAGTACCAGATGTGGGCCACCGGCGCGGCCAGCTCGATGTGGCCCATGCGCTCGCGGCGCACGCGCGAGCGGGTCACCTCCACCCCGCAGCGCTCGCAGATGATGCCCTTGAAGCGCAGGCGCTTGTACTTGCCGCAGTAGCACTCCCAGTCCTTGGAGGGGCCGAAGGTCTTCTCGCAGAAGAGCCCGTCCTTCTCGGGCTTGAGCGTGCGGTAGTTGATGGTCTCGGGCTTCTTGACCTCCCCCCGCGACCAGGAGCGGATCTGGTCCGAATTGGCCAGGCCGATCTTCAATATGTCGAAGTTGTTGATATCCAGCAAGGCTGTCCCCTCCTCTGCCTTACGCCCTTACAGGAACTCGCCTTCACGGTCGTCCGTGAAATTGAGCCCGATGGTCTCCACGCTGCGCAGGTCGATCCCCAGCTCCGCCGCCGTCTGCAGGATCTCGTCGTCGGTCTCGGAGATCTCGATCTCCTCGCCCTCCTCCGAGATGACCTCGATGTTCAGCCCCAGGGACTGCATCTCCTTCATCAGCACCTTGAAGGACTCGGGGATGCCCGGCTCGGGGATGTTCTCCCCCTTGACGATGGCCTCGTACACCTTGACCCGCCCCATGACGTCGTCGGACTTGACGGTGAGCAGTTCCTGCAGGGCGTAGGCGGCCCCGTAGGCCTCCAGGGCCCACACCTCCATCTCCCCGAAGCGCTGCCCGCCGAACTGGGCCTTGCCGCCCAGGGGCTGCTGGGTGACCAGCGAGTAGGGGCCGGTGGAGCGGGCGTGGATCTTGTCCTCCACCAGGTGGAGGAGCTTCATGATGTAGATGTAGCCCACGGCGATGTCGTGGTCGAAGGGCCGTCCGGAACGGCCGTCGTAGAGGGTGGTCTTGCCGCTGGGGGGCAGGCCCGCCTCCACCAGGGCCTCCTGGATCTCTTCCTCCGAAGCCCCGTCGAAGATGGGGGTGGCCACGAAGACCGGGCCCTCCGCCTGCTTCCTGCCCTTCTCGGGCCAGCCGGCGCGGGCCGCCCAGCCCAGGTGGGTCTCGAGTATCTGGCCGATGTTCATGCGCGAGGGCACCCCCAGCGGGTTGAGGATGATCTGGACCGGGGTGCCGTCGGGGGTGAAGGGCATGTCCTCCAGCGGCAGGATCTTGGAGATGACCCCCTTGTTGCCGTGGCGTCCGGCCAGCTTGTCCCCCTCGGATATCTTGCGCTTCTGGGCCACGTAGACCCGCACCATCTGGTTGACCCCCGGAGGCAGCTCGTCGCCGGCCTCGCGGGAGAACTTCTTGACCTTGATGACCTTGCCGGACTCGCCGTGGGGCACCTTGAGCGAGGTATCGCGCACCTCGCGGGCCTTCTCGCCGAAGATGGCCCGCAGCAGCTTCTCCTCCGCGGTCAGCTCGGTCTCGCCCTTGGGGGTGACCTTGCCCACCAGGTAGTCGCCCGGCTTGACCTCGGCGCCGGTGCGGATGATGCCCTCCTCGTCTAAGTCCTTGAGTATCTCCTCGCCCACGTTGGGGATGTCCCGGGTGATGTCCTCCGGGCCCAGCTTGGTGTCGCGCGCGTCCACCTCGTGCTCCTCGATGTGGATGGAGGAGAGCAGGTCGTCGTAGACCAGCTGCTCCGAGATGATGATGGCGTCCTCGTAGTTGTAGCCCCCCCAGGGCATGAAGGCCACCAGCAGGTTGCGGCCCAGGGCCATCTCGCCTGAATCGGTGGAGGGGCCGTCCGCGATGACCTGGCCCTCCTTTACCCGCTGGCCCTCCTCCACGATGGGGCGCTGGTTGATGCAGGTGCCCTGGTTGGAGCGGCGGAACTTGGCCAGCCGGTAGACGTCGGGCTCGCCGTCCTCCCGGGTGACCTCGATGCGGGAGGCATCCACGTAAGTGACCTCGCCGGGGGCGCGGGCGCAGATGACCTCGCCGGTGTCCTTGGCGACGCGGTACTCCATGCCCGTGCCCACCAGGGGGGCCTCGGTGGCGGTGAGCGGCACCGCCTGGCGCTGCATGTTCGAGCCCATCAGGGCGCGGTTGGCGTCGTCGTGCTCGAGGAAGGGGATGAGCGCGGTGGCCACCGAGACCAGCTGGATGGGGCTGACGTCCATGTAGTCGACCTCCTCCGGGGGCACCGCCTTGACCATGCCCTCACGGGTGCGGCAGAGCACCACCGGGTCGATGAAGCGGCCGCGCGAGTCCAGGCGCGCGTTGGCCTGGGCGATGACGTATTTATCCTCCTCGCTCGCGGTGAGCGAGGCGATCTCCCTGGTGACCTTGCCCTTGCGGACCTTGCGGTAGGGGGTCTCGATGAAGCCGAACTCGTTGACCGTGGCGTAGGTGGCCAGCGAGCCGATGAGCCCGATGTTGGGGCCTTCCGGCGTCTCGATGGGGCACATCCGCCCGTAGTGGGAGGGGTGGACGTCGCGCACCTCGAAGCCGGCCCGCTCGCGGGAGAGCCCGCCGGGACCCAGGGCCGAGAGGCGGCGCTTGTGGGTCAGCCCGGCCAGCGGGTTGGTCTGGTCCATGAACTGGGAGAGCTGGGACGACCCGAAGAACTCCTTCACCGCGGCCACCACCGGCCGGATGTTGATGAGCGTCTGGGGGGTGATGGCGTCGGCCTCCTGGGTGGTCATGCGCTCGCGGATGACCCGCTCCATGCGGGCCATGCCGATGCGCACCTGGTTCTGGATGAGCTCGCCCACCGGGCGCACCCGGCGGTTGCCGAAGTGGTCGATGTCGTCGATGCCCTCCTCGAAGCCGTCGAAGATGCGGATGAGGTAGCGCATGGTGCCGACGATGTCCTCCTTGGTCAGGGTGGACTCGGAGATGGGCAGGTCGATCTCCAGCTTCTTGTTCATCTTGTAGCGCCCCACCTTGGCCAGGTCGTAGCGCTTGGAGCTGAAGAAGAGGTTTTCGAGGAGGTTCTTGGCGGAGTCCTCGGTGGGATGCTCGCCCGGGCGCACCTTCTTGTATATGTCGGTCATGGCCTCCATCGCGGTGGAGGTGTTGTCGCGCTCCAGGGTGTTGGCGATGAGCTCGGAGCCTTCGAAGAGCTTAAGGATCTCCTCGCCGTCTTCCCAGCCCAGGGCGCGCAGCAGGACGGTGGCCGGCTGCTTGCGCTTGCGGTCGATGCGCACGAACATGCCGTCCTTGCGGTCGGTCTCGAACTCCAGCCAGGCCCCGCGGGAAGGGATGATCTTGGCCGAGTAGAGCACCTTGTCCGACTGCTTGTCCATCTCGGAGGAGAAGTAGACCCCGGGGGAGCGGACCAACTGCGAGACCACCACCCGCTCGGTGCCGTTGATGATGAAGGTGCCGCGGTCGCTCATCAGGGGGAAGTCCCCCATGAAGACCTCCTGTTCCTTGATCTCCCCGGTCTCCCGGTTGATGAAGCGCACGGTGACGAAGAGGGGGGCGGAGTAGGTCATGTCCTTCTCCTTGCAGTCCTCCACGTCGTACTTGGGCGTCTTCAACTCGTGTTCCCCGAACTCCACCTGCAGGTCGCCGGTGAAGTCCTCGATGGGGGAGATGTCCCGGAAGACCTCGGCCAGGCCCTCGCCCAGGAACCACTCGTAGGAGTCCATCTGTATCGCGATGAGGTTGGGCACCGGCTTGATCTCGGGAATCTTGGCAAAGGTCCTGCGGGTCCTGACATCCGGGTCGCTTTTCGACAATTCCTTCACTCCTCCACCGCCAAATCGTCAAGGAATACACGCCATGCACGCAAATTTATATAATATAAGATTATCGCGGGCAGCGTCAAGGGGACGCAAATAGTGATGCGCAGGCCAAGATGCCCGGCGCCGTCTCTCGCCCGCTGCGGCGGGCTGCGGGGGCGCCGGCACCTTGTAAGGCGCCGGAGACCTGCGTCGAGCGGCTCAGCGGGCCGGCCCGGCTACTTTATCTCTACCTGGGCGCCGGCTTCGCGCAGCTGCTCGCTGATCTTGTCGGCCTCGTCCTTGTTGACCTTCTCCTTGACGGCCTTGGGGGCCTCGTCCACCAGGGCCTTGGCCTCCTTCAGGCCCAGGCCGGTGATGGCGCGCACTTCCTTGATGACCGCGATCTTCTTGTCCCCGGCGGCCAGCAGGACCACGTCGAACTCGGTCTTCTCGCCTTCCTCGCCGCCTTCGTCTCCCTCGCCGCCGGCGGCGGCGGGCATCGCTCCGGGCATGACCCCCACGGCCATGGGGGCGGCCGCGGTGACCCCGTACTTCTCCTCCAGCGCCTTCACCAGTTCCGAGAGCTCCAGGACGGTCATGCCGTCGATGGCCTCGATGATCTCATCCATGCTCAGCTTCGCCAATCTCCACACCTCCAGATATCGGGTCCGACTTCTTCCTTGCCAAAGGACGGCGTTCAGGCCGCCCGCTCCTTCTGCTCCCTCACGGCGTTGAGGACCTGCGCCAGCCCGCGGACGGGGCCGGAGAGCACGCCCACCAGGTTGTTGAGGGGCGCCTTGACGGTGCCGACCAGCTGGGCCAGCAGCGCTTCGCGGGGCGGCAGGGTGGCGATGGTCCTGACTTCCGGTCCCTGGACCACCCTGCCCTCTAATAGCCCGCCCCGGATCTTCAGCTTGGGGTTCCGGCGGGCGTAGGCGACCAGCGACTGGGCCGCCTTGACCACGTCCTCCCGCACGTAGGCCAGCGCCACCGGGCCCTCGACCAGGGAGAGGACGGGCTCGTATTCGCTCTCCGCGACGGCGATGCGCATAAGGGTGTTCTTGGTGACCTTCAGCTCTACGCCGCTTTCCCGCAGGGACTTGCGCAGCTCGGCCATCTCCTCCACGGTGAGGCCGCGGTACTCGGTGACCACCACCGCCACACTGGCCTCGAAGCGCTCCCTGATGGCGGAGACCTTCTCGATCTTGTCGGGCCTGGGCATATCAACCCTCCTTTAGGACGTCCGTAACAACGAAAGGCCCTCGCGGAAGCGAGAGCCGCATGAACGCTTACGTCTCCTGCCTCCGCAGGCGATGGCATTAAGCCCTCGCGGGCACCTGCTTCTCGGGCACTTACTATCGAGCCAGAACAGGATAACAGGCGGGTCGCCCGGTTGTCAACGCAACGCGCTCGCGGCCGCGCCTGCCGGCGCCATCACTGCTCCGGCAGGAAGTCCCGGGTGACGGCGGCGTCCACCCTGACGCCCGGGCCCATGCTGCTGGACAGGGTCACGCTCTTGATGTACTTGCCCTTGGCCGAAGCGGGCTTGGCCCGGATGATCTCCTCCAGCACCGCGGCGTAGTTCTCCACCAGGGCCCTTTCGTCGAAGGAGGCCTTGCCCAGGGGAAGGTGCAGGTTGGCCTGGCGGTCCACCCGGTACTCGATGCGGCCCTTCTTGATGTCCGCGACGGCCTTGCCCACGTCGAAGGTGACCGTGCCCAGTTTGGGGTTGGGCATCAGGCCGCGGGGGCCCAGCAGTTTGCCCAGCTTGCCCACGGTCCCCATCATGTCCGGGGTGGCGATGGCCGCGTCGAACTCGAACCAGCCGCCCTGGACCTTCTCGGCCAGTTCGGCCGCGCCCACCTCGTCCGCCCCGGCCTCCTCGGCCTCGCGGGCCTTGTCGCCCTGGGCGAAGACCAGCACGCGGACCTGCTTGCCGGTGCCGTGGGGCAGGCTGACGGTGCCGCGCACCATCTGGTCGGCCTTGCGGGGGTCGACCCCCAGCCTCATGGCCACCTCCACCGTCTCGTCGAACCTGGCGGAGGACATCTCCTTGATCAGCCGGACGGCCTCCAGGGGGGCGTAGACCGCGTCGCGGTCCAGCTTCTGCTCCATCTCGCGGTAGCGCCTGCTCCTCTTCTTCATCTCGCGCACTCCTTTCGTGGTGATTGGCGGACTTGCGCAGTCCTCCCACTCGACGGCCCCCGCCGGCAGGCCGGCTTTCGGGGCGCGGCGTCAGCCGGTGACGACGATGCCCATGCTGCGGGCGGTGCCCTCGATGACCCGGGAGGCGGCCTCCTCGTCGTCGGTGTTGAGGTCGGCCATCTTCTGCCGGGCGATCTCGGCGACCTGCTCCCGGCTGAGCCGGGCCACCTTGTCGCGGTTGGGCTCCTTGGAGCCCTTCTCGATGCCCGCCTTCTGCTTGAGCAGCACCGCGGCCGGGGGGGTCTTGGTGATGAAATCGAAGCTGCGGTCCTCGTAGATGGTGATCTCCACCGGGACGATGGTTCCCATCTGGGCCTGGGTCTTGGCGTTGTAAGCCTTGCAGAACTCCATGATGTTCACGCCGTGCTGGCCCAGTGCCGGTCCCACCGGAGGCGTGGGGCTGGCCTGGCCTGCGGCGATCTGCAGCTTGACCTTGGCGATGATCTTCTTGGCCATTGTCCTCTTCCTTCCCTTAAAGCTTGGTGACCTGGTCGAACCCCAGCTCCACCGGCGTCTCCCGGCCGAAGATGGAGACCAGGACCTTCAGCCTGCTCTGGTCGAGGTTGATCTCCGCGATGGTGCCGGTGAGGTCGACGAAGGGCCCGTAAGCCACGCGCACGCTCTGCCCCTCGTGGAACTCCGTCTTGGGCCGGGGCTTCTCGGTGGCCGGCTTGTAGATGAGCTTCTCCACCTCGGCGTCGGACAGGGGGGTGGGCTTGGCCCCCGACCCCACGAAGCCGGTGACCCCGGGCGTGTTGCGCACCACGTACCAGCTGTCGTCGTCCAAGAGCATGTTCACCAGGATGTAGCCGGGCAGCAGCTTCTTCTGCACGATCTCCTTCTTGCCCGTCTTCATCTCGATGACGTCCTCCATGGGGATGGTCACCTTGAAGATGCGGTCCTTGACGTCCATGGAGACGATGCGGTTCTCCAGATTGGTCTTGACCTTGTTCTCATACCCCGAATAGGTATGGATGACGTACCAGTTGCCTTCCATCTCTTATCTGCGCCTACCTTATGATCAGCGTCTTGACCAGCCACGAGAAGAGCTGGTCGAGGCCCCACACGAACGCTCCCACGACGGTGGTCACCACCAGGACCACCACGGTGTAGGAGGCGACCTCCTGCCGGGTGGGCCAGGTGACCTTCTTCATCTCGGCCTGGACCTCGGTCAGGAACTGCCTGACCGTGATGCGCTTCTTCTTCGGGCCGCCCTTCTTCCTGCTCCCGGACCTCTGCTTCCTCTTGACCTGTTCTCGCTTCTTCTCCAGGCCCATCTTCTGCTGGGCGCGTCGCATTTCGCGGCTCGGCAAGTCCTAGAACCTCCCTTGACAAAAAATGGCAGGAGTGGAGGGGCTCGAACCCCCGACCTGTGGTTTTGGAGACCACCGCTCTTCCAACTGAGCTACACTCCTACTTATGCAGATTATAGCCTAGCGCGTTTCCCGGTGCAAAGTGTGCCCCCTGCACCAGGGGCAGTACTTCTTCATCTCGATGCGGTCGGGGTCGTTGCGCTTGTTCTTCTTGGTGGAGTAGTTCCTCCTCTTGCACTCGGTGCAGGCCATCGTAACCAGGACCCTCATCTCATCACGTCCATTCCCTCAAGGCTCACTTTCACGCCAAAGGATTAAGCTACCATCAGCCCGGGGCGTTGTCAACAAAAGGGGGGCGGC
>CAZETE010000063.1:0-7714 GCA_964515075.1 uncultured Actinomycetota bacterium
GGCAACGCCCGCCGGTGGTGGTGGGCCCTGCACGCCCTGGCGGGCTTCAGTGTGCTGAAGTCCCCCGCCGGATTTCTCCTCCTGGCCGACTTCGCCCTGCGGGTGCTGGGGGCCCTGGGCCTGGAGAGGATCGTCGCACGGGCGCCCGCGGGGGACGAGTTGAGGCGCCCGGCGGCCCGCCTGCTGGCGGCGGGGGCGGCCTGGTCGGCGGCCTGGGCGCTGGCCGCGGCGCTGGCCCGCTCCGGTCCCGGGTGGTGGAGGGCCTTCTTCGAGGGCGCCGCGCGGGGCCTCTTCTCGTCCCTGCCGGGCGATGCCGCCCGCAAGTACGAAAGCCTGACCCGGTTCATGCGCCCCTCCAACCCCGACTTCCTGGTCCCGCTGCTGCTCTGCGTGGTCGTCCCCCTGCTGATCTGGCTGCTGGCGCGGCGGGCCGTCAACGCGAACGCCGCCGTCGCGGCATTCCTCCTCATCGCGGTGACGGAGGCCTTCTTCTTCTGCGGGCCCGTCAACCGGTTCACCCCCCTCCGGCAGGTGGAGACCGCGCCCCCCGCAGTCGGCGTGGCCGCCAGCGACGCCGGCACCTACCGGGTCGCCATCGCCAAGGAGGTCCGCTCGGAGCTGGGCGAGGACTTCCAGTTCGCGCCCAACGTGCCCATGGCCTGGGGGCTGGACGACGTCCGGGGCAACTCGACCATCCCCGCCCGCAACTACGACTTCCTGCACGAGCTGATCAACAGCCTCTTCTCCGAGAAGGCCTTCGGGCTGCTCAACGCGCGCTACTTCCTGGCGCAGCCCCTGCGCGAGCGCGGGATGGTCTACGACATCAGCAACCCGGTGGCCCTCTGCGGGGCCCGGCCGCGGGTCACCTTCCCGGTGGCGGGCTGCACCTTCGACCAGCTGTGCCTGCTGTCGCACCTGCAGGGGGGGGATCCGCTGGAGCCGGGCGCCCCGGTGGCCCGGGTGACCGTCCGCATGGACGGGCTGGCCCTCGGCCCCTTCACCGTCCGTCTGGGCCGGGACACCGAGCAGCTGGAGGCGGAGGAGCTGGTGAGGTCGGGCGGGCGCGGACCGGGCGGCGTCGAGGTCTTCGCCTACCGCCACCCCGGCTGGCGCCACCCCGCCTGGAGCTACGAGGGGCGGGTCCGTTTCGGCGCCGACGTCGAGGCCGATACCGTCGAGATCGAGTTGGACCCGGCCCTCTACGACCGGGTCTTCGTGCTCAAGGCGGTGAGTCTGCACACCGCCTCCGGGAGGGTGCGGCCGGTGGAGCGGGGCCGGGTGGAATACACGGGGCCCCGGGCCCTGGTGTACCGGAACCCGGAGGAACTGCCGCGCGCCTTCCTGGTTGGCCGGGTGGAGGTGGAGGAGGACTGGCAGCTCAGCGCGCTGGCCGCCTTCGACGCCTCCCGCGACGCAAGGGAGAGCGTGGCCGTCGAGGAAAACATGCTTGACCCGGTCTTAAAAGAGCGATTGAATGAATGGGAGCCGGACCGGACGGTGCGGGGGAGCGTCGAGTTCGTCGACCCGGACGGCGCGGACAAGGAGCTGCTGATCGAGGCGGAAGAGGACGGGGTCCTCTTCCTCAGCCAGAACTACCTGCCGGGGTGGCGGGGCACGCTGGACGGAGAGGAGATCAAGCTGATGCGGGCCTACGGCTGTCTCACCGCCGCGTACGTGCCGGCGGGAAGCCACCGCCTGCGCCTGCGCTACCGGGTGCCCGGCCTGGCCGCCGGCTCGGCCGTCTCTCTGGCCGCCCTGTTCGCCTCCCTCTTGCTCCTGCTGTTCCTGGGCCGCGGGGACCGGGGCGAGCCGGGCGAAGGGGGCGGGGACCCGTCCCCGCCGGGGCCCACCCTGCCGCCCCTGCCGCCGGAACCCGGCGTCTCCGTCTTCTTCCCCGCCTACAACGACGAGGCCACCATCGGCGACCAGGTGCGCAAGGCGCTTAAGGCCCTCGAGGGGCTGACCCCGGACTACGAGGTCATCGTCGTAGACGACGGCTCCAGCGACTCCACCGCCGCGGTGGTCGAGGGGTTGATGCGGGAGAACGACCGGGTCCGCCTGGTGCGCCACGCCAGGAACCGGGGCTACGGCGGCGCCCTGCGCTCCGGCTTCCAGGCCGCCACCCGGCAACTGGTCTTCTACACCGACGGCGACGGGCAGTACGACGTGATGGAGCTGCCCCTGCTCTTCGCCAAGCGCGACCAGGCCGACGTCGTCAACGGCTACAAGATCAAGCGCAACGACCCCTTCTACCGCATCTGGCTGGGTTCCCTCTACAACATGGCGGCGAGGTTCCTCTTCCGCATCAGGCTGGTGGACATCGACTGCGACTTCCGGCTGATGCGCAAGGAGGCGCTGGACTCGCTGCAGCTCGAGTCCTGCGGCGGCACCATCTGCCTGGAGATGGTGAAGAAGCTGCAGGATCGCGGGTACACCTTCGTGGAGCAGCCCGTCCACCACTACGCCCGCCGCACCGGCCGCTCGAGCTTCTTCCGCCCCCACCACCTCTACGAGATGGGCAAGGAGTTCGCGCGCATGTGGTGGGCCATGATGCTCAAGCCGAAGCTGGGCCGCCGTGGTTGACTTCCTGGACATCTCCCGCCAGCACCGGGCCCTGCGGGAGGGCCTGCTCGAGGCCTTCTCCCGCGTCCTGGACGCGGGCAGCTACATCCTGGGCGAGGAAGTGCGCCTCTTCGAGCGCGAGTTCGCCTCCTTCCTGGGGGCGGGAGAGGCGGTGGGGGTGGCCTCCGGCACCGACGCCCTGCTCCTCTCGCTCAAGGCCCTGGGGGTGGGAGAGGGGGACGAGGTGGTGGTGCCCGCCTTCACCGCGCCGCCCACCGTGGTGGCGGTGGCGCTGAGCGGCGCCGTCCCGGTCCTGGCGGACGTCCGCCCCGCGGACTTCAACCTCGACCCGGACCGCGTGGAGGAGGCGCTGACCGGGCGCACCCGCGCCGTCGTCCCCGTCCACCTCTACGGGAGCCCCGCGGCCCTGGAGGAGCTGGAAGGGGTCTGCTCGCGGGCGGGCCTGTCCCTGGTGGAGGATGCCTGCCAGGCGCACGGGGCCCGCCTGCACGGCCGCTCCCTGGGCACCTGGGGCAGGTGCGGGTGCTTCAGCTTCTATCCCACCAAGAACCTGGGGGGCCTGGGGGACGGGGGCCTGGTGGCCACCGGCGACCCCGGGCTGGCGGAACGCCTGCGCAGCATCCGCGACTACGGGAGAAAGGAGCGCGACCTGCTGGGCGAGGCGGGCTATAACAGCCGCCTGGACGAACTGCAGGCCGCCCTGCTGAGGGTGAAGCTCGCGCGGCTGGAGGAGGGCAACCGCCGCCGCCGCGACCTGGCCTCGATTTACCTGGAGGGGCTGGCGGGCCTGCCGCTGCGCCTGCCCCCTTTGCGCCCCGGGGCGCTCCCGGCCTTCCACCTCTTCTGCGTGTCCACGCCGGAGCGCGACCGGCTGGCCGGCTTCCTTGCCGGCCGCGGCGTCCGCACCCTGGTCCACTACCCCACCCCCATCCACCGCCAGCCGGCCTTCGCCCGCCTGGGTTACGGCCCGGGCGACTTCCCGGTGGCCGAGCGGGCGGCCGCGGAAGCGCTCTCGCTCCCCCTCTATCCCGAGCTGGAGGAGGGAGAGGTCCTGGAAGTGGTGGGCGCGGTGCGGGACTTCTTCGCGGGCGGCTGAGGCCCGAGGGGACCGCAGCGCTCAATCCGGCGGGCGGCCGGACATGGCCCGCAGCTCCGGCCAGACCCACCCCCAGTAGCGCAGGGTCGCGTAGAAGGCCAGGGTCGCGCCTGCGCCCGGGGGCAGCAGGAAGAGGAGCGAGGCCAGGCGGTAGGAGGACAGCTCGGACACGGCAGGGAACCCGCCCAGGCCGGCCGCCCAGGCGAACCACCCGCCGGCCACGGGCAGCACGCTCAGGGCCGCGCCCGCCCAGTAGAGGAGGTAGAAACGGCGGGCGCCCACGGCCTCCCCCATGCGCCTGCCCAGGAAGCCCATGATCACGAAGAAGAGGGCCAGGGCCAGGGGGCCGAGCGAGGAGAGCAGGGGCGCAAGGAGGCTCATCCGCCCATCATCGCCCGGTAACACTTGACCGACACCAGCGCGAGCGGCAGGGCCGCGGCGCAGGAACAGGCGGCGAACCAGGGCCGCCCGAACTGCAGGGAGGGGCTGACCGCCAGGCCCAGGGAGCAGGCGGCGAAGAAGGCCAGGGAGACGAAGAGCAGGGGGGCGCGGGTGGGCCGGGCGAACTTCCCCTCGGCCAGCCGGCAGAGCGCGAAGAGGTAATAGAAGCAGAGGGACAGCGCCAGCTGCAGGTAGAAGAAGAGGGCCAGGCAGGCTATGCGCCACCAGGTCAGTTCGGGCACCCCACGCCCCTCCCCGTCTTTCCGGCCCGCACCCGGCTCAGGGCTCCCTGCCCCCGGCGCCCTCCCGGGAGCGCAGGATCCGGGCCACCTTTTCCAGCAGGTCCTTCTTGCCGAAGGGCTTGGTTATGTAGCCGTCGGCCTTCATCACCGAGAGGCCGATCATCTTGTCGATGTTCTGGGTGCGGGCGGTGATGAAGGCGATGGGTATGGACTTGGTGTCGGGGTCGTTCCTGATGCTGCGGAAGACCTCCCAGCCGTCGATCCTGGGCATCATGATGTCCAGCAGGATGAGGTCGGGCTTCTCCCGGAAGGCCGTTTCCAGCGCCGCCTCCCCCGAAGTCGCGGTGAGCGTCTCGTAGCCGGCGTTGGCCAGGAAGAGCTGGATGAGCTCGACCATCTCCCGGTCGTCGTCGACGATGAGTATCCTGGCTGCCAAGGATCACCCCTCCCCCCTCTTCCTGCCCCCCTCTTTCCTGCCGAAGGCCTCCATGAAGGCCTCCACTTCGCGGCGGTGGGGCATGCCGGAGAGCACGCCTTCCCGGTCCTGAAAGATGTCCCCCACCCGGATGCCCTGGTCGGTCACGTAGAACTGCCGGATGCCCTTGTCGTGGTTGCTGGCTCGCTGTTTCAAGATGAGCAGGGCGCGGGAGACCGAGGAGTCCACTTCCACGTAGCTCAGCTGGATGACCGTGTCCACCAGGTAGGAGATGCCCAGCCCCGCCTCGGAGGCGGCGCCGATCATCTCCGGCTCCTCCTGCGTGACGACCACGGTGAGGCCGTGGCGGAGCAGGCCGTTGACGAAGGAGTAGGCGATCTCGCGCAGTTCCAGGGGGTCCCGGGCCAGCCGCTCGAAGTGGGAGACGGAGTCGATGAGGACGCGCCGCAGCCCCATCTCCCGCACCATGTCGTCCAGCAGCCCTCCGTCCCGGCGCACCTGGGCCAGGAAGATGTCGGGGGAGGTGAAGACGGTCCTCACCATGCCCCGTTCCTCCATCTCCTTCAAGGGTATGCCGATGGAGGCGGCGTCCCGGTGGAGCTTGCGGGGGAAGTGCTCGAAGGTGATCACCGCGCCCGGCTCGTCGAACCGCCTCACGCCGGCGGCGATGAACTCCAGGCCGATGCAGGTCTTGCCGGTGCCGGGGGCCCCCTTGATCACGGTGGCGGAGCCGGGCAGCAGCCCGCCGTCCAGCATGGAATCGAGCCCGGCCACCCCGGTGGCGACCCGGCCACCCGCTTCCCCGTTCCCCATCCCTGTCCCCCCTCAAGGTCCGACGCACGAAGGATCACGCCGGTTCATTATACAACGAAAGCCGGGCGTCTTGCCGCCCCGCCTCCCCGGCGGGCGGCGTTCTTGCCGGCGCCGGGTATGCTATACTTGAGATGATCGTGCTAAGCGGGGAGCCAGCGGTGCCCTGTACCCGCAATCCGCTATAGCGGGGCCGAATTCCCGACCGAGGCTCTTCGGCCCCGGGAAAGCGCGACGGTAAGCGGCGTAGAAGGCTGGGTCCCGCGCAACAGGAATTCGCGAACCCCGTCAGGTCCGGAAGGAAGCAGCGGTAAACGAACCCTCCTGTGTGCCGCGGAGCAACCTGGCCGGAGCAGGCTGCCGGCGTGGCGTCCGGGACCGGGAGTCGAAGAAGGGTGCACGATCACTTTCTGTGTTCGATCCGCGCGCGCGGCGCAAGGCGACGCGACGCGTCGAAAGGAAGACCTTGGCTTACGTGTCCCTCTACCGCAAGTGGCGCCCGCAGAGCTTCGAGGACGTGGTGGACCAGAGGTTCGTGGTGCGGACCCTCTCCAACGCCCTGAAGAACGGGCGCTTCACCCACGCCTACCTCTTCTCCGGGCCGCGCGGCACCGGCAAGACCTCCATCGCGCGCATCCTGGCCAAGGCGCTCAACTGCGAGCAGGGGCCCACGCCCAACCCGTGCAACGTCTGCTCCAGCTGCCGCCGCATCGCCGACGGCAGCGCCCTGGACGTCATCGAGATCGACGCGGCCTCCAACCGCGGCATCGACGACGTGCGCGAGCTCCGGGACAAGGTGGCCTTCTCCCCCACCGCCTCGCGCATGAAGGTCTACATCATCGACGAGGTGCACATGCTCACCAACGAGGCCTTCAACGCGCTGCTGAAGATGCTGGAGGAGCCCCCTCCCCACGCGGTCTTCGTCCTCGCCACCACCGAGCCCCACAAGGTGCCGCCGACCATCGCCTCCCGCTGCCAGCCTTACGAGTTCAAGCGGGTGCCCGCGCCGGAGCTGGCCAGCCACCTCGAGCGCGTCGCCGGAGAGGAGGGGTTGGCCCTGGCGCGGGAGGGAGCGGTCATGCTGGCACGGAGCGCCCAGGGCTCCGTGCGCGACGCGCTGGTCTCCCTGGACCAGCTGGCCTCCTACGCCGAAGGGGAGATATCGCCCGAAGTGGCGGCGGACTTCCTGGGCCTGGTGGAGGCGGACGCCCTCTTCGAGCTGGGCGAGCTGGTGGCGCGGGAGGACGGCGGGGGGCTGCTGCGCCTGGTGGGCAAGGTAGAGGACCGCGGCAAGGACCTGGCCCAGTTCGCCCGCTCGGCCATCGAGCACTTCCGGCGCATCTTCATGATCCAGAACACCGACGCGGAACCCGGCTTCCTCGACCTTTCGGACGAGGAATACGAGGACTTCAAGCGGCAGGCGGACGCTTTGGACGCCCGGAGGGTCCCCGGCTACCTGCGGTCGCTGCAGGAGACGGCGGCGGAGATGAAGGCGTCCGGCTCGCCGCGGACGGCGCTGGAAATGGGCCTGGTGCGCATGGCCCGCCCCGAGACGGAGGCGGGCCCCGAGGCGCTGGCGCTGCGCATCGAAAGGCTCGAGGAGAGGCTGGACGCCCTCTCCCCGGAAGCCCTCCCGGTCCCCCGGGAGCCCGCGGGGCCGCGGGAGGAGGAGGCGCCCCGTCCCGCCCCGCCCCCCGCCGGGGGGCGGGCGGAGGAGCCGGGGGCGGTGGACATCGCCACGGTCAGGCGCGCCTGGCCCAAGGTGAAGGAACGGGTACGGGAGAAGAACCGCCCCCTGCACGCGCAGCTTCTGGACGGCATGCCGGCGGCGGTGAAGGGAAACCGCCTCTACCTCCGCTTCCACGCGGACGCGGAGGCCTCCTTCGACCGCCTCAGCGAGGAAGAACACCGCCGGGTCGTGGAAGAGAGCGTGCGCGAGGTCCTGCGGACGGACCTGGAACTCCATCCCGTCCTGGAGGGCGGGGGGGAGGGTGCCGCCCGGGGCAGGACGGAAAGGGCGGCGCAGCCCGCCGCGCGCCCCGCGAGCTCCCCCCCGGCGGAGGCCCCGCCTCCGTAGGAGGTCGTCGCGTCGAACGGCGCCGGGAC
>CAZETE010000064.1:0-7680 GCA_964515075.1 uncultured Actinomycetota bacterium
GAGTGAAAAGCGGCCTGGGCATCGAGTTTGTCAGGGTCCAGGAACGGCTGACGATCCTTGAGAACGACCTGGGGCAGAAGAAAACCAACCTGGATGAGGCAAGGGAAGAAGTCTCCGACGATGCCCTGCAGCAAGCCCTGGACGAGGCGGTTGAAGCCCTGTCAGTTGAAACGGAGAGCGTTGACGGCGCGCAGCAAACCCTCGACGAAAAAGACCCGGAAGGGACTAAGGCCAAGGCTGAGGCGGCCCGGGGTTCGCTGCAGACCGCTCGGGAACGCATAGGCGACGTCAACACGGAGCTGGCTGGGCTCCAGGCTAGCTTAAGGGTGCGCGGTGAGCAGGGGCTGCAAGAGCGGTTGGACCTGGCGCTAACAGAACTGGAAAGGGCCGAATATGAGAGCCGAGCTTTGCTGAGGAGAGCCGCTGCCGCAAAATGCCTGTTTATGACGATGAGGGAAGAGCGGGACAGGGCTCGTAAGGCCTACGTCGCTCCCCTTAAGGAGAGAGTCCAAAGGCTCGGCCGTCTTGTCTACGGCACCGATTTCGAAGTGGATATCAATGATGACCTACAGATAGTAAGCCGCACGGAAGACGGGGTCACAGTACCCTTCGATTATTTGAGCGGCGGCACTAGAGAGCAGCTGTCGCTCATCTTCCGCTTGGCTTGCTCGATGATAGTCGCGCAGGATGGAGGCACGCCGGTAATTCTGGATGACACCCTGGGTTACTCGGATCCTGCCAGGCTTCGATTGATGGGGGTCGTGCTTGCCCAGGCCGCCAAGGAATGCCAGATAGTCATCTTCACCTGCACCCCTGGTAGGTACGGCCATATCGGGCAGGCTTCCGTGGTTTCTATCGGATGATCATCGAGAACCTAGAGGTACCCCTCGTTGCTGACTTCTCTGGATAAGATTTCGCGGTCAGGGGAGGGGAGCTTCACGACTTCGGTATCGCCGTCGCTTATGAATGTCACCAGGGAACGGGCAGCCTTGTCGATGTTGTCCTGAGTGATATGTCCATGGATGTCCATGGTGATTTTATCGACGAGTGACCCATTCAGGTGTAGATGGTCTTGAAATCGACTCCAGCCTCTATGCAATGCGAGCAAAAGGTATGCCCCAGCCCATGGGGCTTGACCAGCCTGAGCCCGGCTTTTTCAAAGCACGGGTCCAGCTGTTTGCGTATATGGTCGTAGCGGCTGCCACCGACACCGTAGAAGGCTGCCTCTTTGCTGCCGGGAGTACCGCACAGTTTAAAATGTCTATGGGCTTCAAATCCCGGGGATTTGTGCTTCCTTCGAAGATAGGAAGTAAGTGATTATCAATGATGACCCATAAGGCCGGGACATCCTTGCCGAATGGTAGAATATTGATAAGAAGAAGGGCATATTAGAGATGTCCGCTCAGTATAGGGCTCACGCCACTGATGGAGAAGGAAGATGGATATGACCGGGCAACGGCCCCCCGATCAAGAGAAGCGGAAGCCCCTTGCAGGAAAACGGGCCGTCATCGGCGTCGTTGCCGGAGTGTTTCTGATACTCGTTGTGGTGTTGGCTTTGGCTTCAGGGGGAAGGAAGGAAACAGAATCCACAAACGAGACAACGAACTCCGGGCAAACGAATACCTACGAAATAATAAACAAAGGCCAACAAGGAACCATCTGTCGAATTGCGGTTTACACAACGGAAAAGACGGATGCCGGGTTGATCAAGATCAATGACGAACTATTAGAAGAATACCTGGACGGAAATACCCGCCTTTCCATAGATTATTTTGACGATAAGGAACTGGTAACGGAGCACTTCAGTAAGTCGAATGTGGTATCCGAAGCTGAAGCAGATGCCCTGCACGCTCATTACGTTGCCGCCTTCACGTATGATGAATCGACTGGCCGCAAAGAGCTTAGAAGAAACAAGAACGGTGGCTGGGTTGAGATAAAGACATACTGAGACCTAACAAGCAAAGCCCGTCGAACCAGTTCCCCTAGCCCTGTCGTTGCCGTGCAACGTTCACTCCCAAGGCAGGCCTGCTCGCAAGGGGATCTCTCGGTGAAGCCCATAGAGTCCTTGACCTGCTCATATCTTATACTATAAGGGTTGCGATCCACGAGCCGTGAAGAGGCGGCGGAAGAGAAGAGAGGAAGCGCCATGCAGAACGACATGTTCGATCTCTCGGGAAGGATAGCCTTGGTCACGGGGGGCGGAAGGGGGCTGGGGAAGTACATCGCGGACGCGTTCGCGGAGGCGGGCGCGGCCGTCGTGATCGCCTCGAGAAAGGTCAAGAACCTCGAAGCGGCTGCAGACGAGATCGGCCGGAAATACGGTGCCGAGGTGGTCCCGATCGGCTGCGACCTCGCCTCCCAAGAGGACATCGAGAAGCTGGTGGACTCGACAACGGAGCGCTTCGGGAGGATAGACGTATTGGTCAACAACGCCGGGGTTACCTGGGGCGCGCCCACCCTCGACTTCCCCCTGGAGAAATGGGATCACATCTTCAACGTCAACGTCCGGGGCGTCTGGATCCTCACCCGGAAGGTCGCCGGGATCATGAAGGAGAACGGCGGGGGAAGCGTCATCAACATCTCTTCGGTGATGGCCTTCCGGGGCTCGGAAGAGGAGGTCCATCCGGCGGTGCCCTACAATTCGAGCAAGGCGGCCGTCAACCTCCTGACCATGAACCTGGCGGTGAAGTTCGCCCGCTACAACATCAGGGTCAACGCCATCGCCCCGGGATACTTCCGCACCGACATGATGGCCTATATCGAGAAGCCCGGGTTCGAGAAGGAGCGCGAGGCGGTGCTGGCCTTGTCGCCGATGCGCCGTTTCGGCGAGGAGAGGGATATCGCAGGCCCCGCCGTCTTCCTGGCCTCCGACGCCTCCTCCTACGTCACCGGCCACGTGCTGGTGGTCGACGGCGGCATGCTGGCGAGATAGCGGGCGCCCCTTCTCGTCCCCGCCGATCTGCGGGCCGGGAAAGGGGTTCGGGGAACGGCGCTTATCACTTCAGGCTGTCCAGGAACTCCATGGACTCGGCTATGGCGGTGCGCTTCATGCCGGAATACGGGAAATTGATGAAGCCGTGGTTTCCCAGGAAGGGGACCCAGTTGAAGAACTTCCTGCTCTTGGGGAAGATGCGGGTGCGGTGGGGGACGCCTTCCCGGGTGAGGATGATGTCGAAGATGAGGGACTCCTGGCAGAGGGGGTCCAGTTCGCCGCAGGCGATGTAGGCCGGGGGGAAGTTCGCGTCGATGTGGGGGCTGGGCGAGGCCAGCCTGGCCCGCCGCCGGAACTCCCTGCTCTCTTCGGAGTCGCCCGATTCCAGGCCGGGGGTCCAGCCGATGTAACCGTAGCCGATGAGCTTCTTCAAGGGGAAGCCGCAGTGCACCGCGGAATCGCAATCGGCCACGCCGTAGAAGAGCACCGCGCCCCTGAGGCTCTCCGGCGGGATGCCCCGCTCGATCCCCAGCTCGGCCAGGAGCTCCGGCTTGTCCACAGCACTGCAATAGAGGGCGGAGTAGTGCGCGCCCCCCGAGTCCCCGGCGAGGAACATCCGGGCGTTGTCCCCGCCGAAGTCCCGGGCGTGGTCGTAGGCCCAGCGGACCGCCGCGCCGATGTCCTTCACCTGCTCCTCGAAGCGGGCCGCCGGCGCCAGCCGGTGGTTGAGGTTGAAGACCAGGTAGCCGCGGTCGGCGTAGCGCCTCGCCAGCCAGCGGTAGCTCTTCTTGTCCAGCACGTGCCAGGCGCTGCCGTGGGTGTAGAGGAGCACGGGGTAGGGCGGCTCGCCCCGGGGGACGAAGACGTCCAGCGACTGCTTGCGGCGGTCGGCGCTGCCGTAGGCCACGTCGAGGACTTCCCGGCCCACCTCCGGGGAGCCTCGGTTCCACAGCGGCCTGGCGCACCACTCGAAGAGCGCGCTGGCGGCCTTCAAGGCGTAGGCCTTGGCCCGGTACGAAAGATCGTTCATCTCTCCCCTCCCCGTTTTACGCGCATCCCCAAGGGGCCGGGCCCCCTGCCGTCATCATGGAAAGCGCTCGTTCCGCGCACCAAGGGGGAGCGCTCCGGGGGGTGAGCGCCGCGCGCCGCAAGGCGGATCAATGCCGGCAGCCGCCGGACTCGCCGTGGCCGCCGCAGACCGCCTCCCCGGCCACCAGGGTCCCGTCGAGGTAGCTCGCGAGCACCTCCTCGAGGCCGCCGCAGGCGCCGGCGACGATATTGATGCCCGCCGCGTTGAGGTGCTGGAGGGCCCCGCCCCCGATGCCCCCGACGATGACCGTGTCCACGCCGTGCTGCACGAACAGCTGGGCCAGGCCTCCGCAGGAATGCTCCGCCGGCGCCTGCACCACCGACCTGGAGCGCACCGAGCCGTTGTCCAGCTCCGCCAGCAGAAACCCTTCCGCTTGTCCGTAATGCGAGGAGACCTGGTCCCCTGCCTTGACGATGGCGATCTTCATCTCTTCCTCCTTGGGTACGGATCCGTTCGATGTTACCGCCATTCTAAGGATATAATCGGCATGTGTCGAATGACGCGCGTCATGCGCCGCGGCGGGCGCCGCGGTGTCCGACCGACGGGAGGTGCCGTGGACCAGCAGGACGGGAGCGGGCTGCACCGGCTACTCAGGGGCCAGGCCGGCGCATGCCTCTGCCGGATGCTGGAGACCGACGGCCCCTCCCCGCGCCGGGAGGAAGCCCTCCTCCTTTCGAGGTTCCGCGGACTGGCGGACGCGGGGCTGACCGGGATCATCGTCCCGGAGGAGCTGGAAGGGGAGGGGGGCGGCTGGGCCGAGGCCGCCGTCGTTGTGGAGGAGACGGCCGCGGCGGAACCGGTGCTGGCCATGATGCTCACCAGCCACCTGGTCTGCGCGGCCGGCCTGCTGGCCTGGGCCGGGCCGGAGCTGCGGCGCGAACTGCTGCCTCCCCTGGCCCGGGGAGAGGCGCTGGGGGCCGTGGCCCTCACCGAGCCGGAGGCGGGCACCGACTTCGCTTCCCTGAAGGCCGTCTTGAAGAGGCGCGGGGACAGCTGCTTCGCCGAGGGCAACAAGTGCTTCGTGACCAACGCCACCGGGAAGGCGGAGAGCTGCTTCCTCATCTTCCTCAAGGGGCGGGGGGGCATCGCCGCCGCCTGCGTCTCCTCTTCCGCCCCCGGCCTGCACCTGGCACACCGCTACCGCTTCAGCGGCTGGGAGGGTTTGCCCAACCATGCCCTGGTTCTCGAGGACTGCGAATTCCCCGCCGGCCGCGTCCTGCGTGAGGGCCTCGCCCGGGAGGACGTGCTGCCCCTCCTCGACCGCGCCGCCCTGCTGGTGGCGGCGGCGGCCGCGGGCATGGCCCGCGCCTGCCTGGAGGAGGCCCGCCGCTACGCCTCGGGCAGGGAGCAGGGCGGAAAGCGGCTGGCGGGGCATCAGGCCCTGCGCTTCCGCCTGGCCGACATGGCCCTCTTCATCGAGCTGGTCCGCTCCTCCCTGCAGCCGGCGGCGGCCCGCATGGATGCCGGGGAGGACCTCCACCCCGAGGCCTGCATGCTCAAGCTCTTCGCCACCGGCGGCCTGGAGGCCGTGGCCTCGTCCGCCGTGGAGATGGCCGGGGGCTACGGCTACACCCTGGACTCCCGCCTCTCCAGCCTCTACCGGGACGCCAAGGGGCTGCAGCTCTTCTGGGGCTCGCGCGAACTGATGCGCCTGGAGCTCGCCCGGGCGCTGGGCCTCTGACGGCGCGCCCGTGTTTCGAACCCGTGGGCGTGGGCATAATCAGATATGAGCATATGTATGATTAAGACGCGAGCGGAAGAAGGGGAGGTGAGGAGTTTGGCGGAAGCCTTGGACAAGTGCGTCACGCCGGCCAGGGGGGTCATAACGGATGAGCCCGGAGAACAGCCCGTGCCGGCGGAGGGCGCGGAGAGGAAAGGAGGAAAGAGCATGGGGGTGATGGTGGGCAAGCCCGCACCCGACTTCGAAGCCAGCGCCTACCTGGATGGCGGCTTCCAGAACATCAAGCTGTCGGACTACCGGGGGAAATGGGTGGTGTTGTGCTTCTACCCCGGTGACTTCACCTTCGTCTGACCCACCGAGTTGACGGCAGTTGCCGTCAAGTACCCCGAGCTGCGGGAGCTCGGCGTGGAGGTCCTCTCCATGAGCGTGGACAGCCGCTTCAGCCACAAGGTCTGGCAGGAGGAGGAGCTCTCCAAGATGGTGGAGGGAGGGGTGCCCTATCCCATGCTCTCCGACGCCGGAGGGCGCATCGGCGCGGCTTACGGCGTCTACGACGAGGAGGCGGGCGTGGACGTGCGCGGGCGCTTCCTCATCGACCCCGACGGGGTCATCCAGGCCATGGAGGTGCTCACCCCGCCGGTGGGGCGCAACGTCTCCGAGCTGATCCGCCAGATCAAGGCCTTCCAGCACACGCGGGAGACGGAAGAGGTCATGCCCTCCGGCTGGCAGCCGGGCAAGCCCACCTTAAAGCCCAGGCCGGACCTGGCCGGCAAGGTCTGGAAGGAGTGGAAGCCCGAGTCGGCCTTCTGAGAAGACGGCAGCGGATTGAGCGGAAGCGGGCCGCGCGGCCCGCTTCCTGCCGTTCCGGTCAGAGGTTCAACACGCCGCCCGTCTGGTTGAAGACGAAGCCGTCCCCGAACTCCAGGGAGAGCCGGCGGGCGGCGGCCTGGCCGGTGCAGTGGGAGAAGGCCAGCAGCTCGGGCTGCATCGCCTTGAGCTCCTCCACCGAGCGCTCCAGCTGCTCCGCCCCCAGGAAGGCCAGGTGCGACCCGCCGATCACCGCGCGCACGCGCTCCTTGCCGGTTATCTTGCGCGCGTGGATGATGGTGTTGATGGCGCCGGCGTGGGCGCATCCCAGGATGATCACCAGCCCCCCCGGGTCGTCGATGACCAGGGCCTGGTCGTCCGGGAAGGGGTCCGGGACCAGCTCGCCGCCCCTCTCCGCCACCAGGTTGGGGTCCCCGGGCTCGAAGTCGGTGACGCGGGGGATCTCCCCGGTAAGCATCATCCCGGGAAGCAGCTCGCGCGGCGAGCTGCTCAGCTCGAAGTCGGCTCCGAGGGACTCCAGGTGCTCCCTGCGCCAGGGGATGCCGATGTAGCGCTTCGCCTCGCCTATGCGGTAGTACTTGGCCTCGAAGACGGCGGGGTGGGCGTAGACCTTGACGCCCCCCTTCCTGTTGAGCAGGGCGGGCAGGCCGCCGGTGTGGTCGTAGTGCCCGTGGGAGAGCACCACCGCCCGCAGCCCCTCGAAGCCCTGCCTCATCATCTCCGCGTTCTGCATGGCCACCGAGCCCTGCCCGGTGTCCATGAGGACGTCTCCCTCGCCGGTCTTCACCAGCAGGGAAAGGCCGTGCTCCGCGAGGAAACACGGGGATCCGGCGGTGTTGTCCGAAAGCACGAAAACCTGCATCTCTCGCTCCCTTCCCTTGCGCTTCGCTTGCGTTCTACGACGGCCGGCCGCGGCGGTGACGCCTGCCCGGGCTCCCGCCCCCGGGTCTCCTGGACGGCGATGCACTTCCGGCGGACGGCCCGGGCGGGCGTCCCGCCCGCGCGGAAAGGTAGTCGGCCAGCGCCCCGGCCAGCTTGAGCGCGACGGGCAGGACCGCCACCGCCACCGACCCCGCCTTCTCCCATTTCCCCGGGGGGCGGGGCCAGGCCGCCGCCGCCGGAGGGTGCGGGCGCCTCTCCGCCGGGCCG
>CAZETE010000065.1:0-6857 GCA_964515075.1 uncultured Actinomycetota bacterium
TCAATCCGGGGTCAGGCCCCAAATTCACTTTTTTCACCACCGGACGCGGCAGCGTGCTAAAAAAGTGAATTTGGGGCCTGCTCTGAAAATGCGACGTTTTCATCCTTCCGTGGTGCCGTGTGGCGCGGCATGAACGACTGACCCCGGATTCACTTTACGCCTTCTTTCTCACCGGGAACTGCACCTCGGTGATGAGATCCTCCTCCGACCGCACCATCATGGGGTCGTTGTGGTAGACGTTCACCCCCGGCCCCATCACCTCGTAGCCGTTCTCGGCTATCCAGCGCAGCAGGCGCATGAAGGACTCGCTCATCTCCTCGTAGGAGCCCTTCTTCACCAGGTATGCCACCTCCCGGGGCTCGGTGGTCTTCACCGCGATCTCTCCGCTGTCAGCCATGGACAGTATCTCCTCGGGCGGCCGTACAGGTCTCATCGCCGGACCCCTTTCATCTCCCTCCAAATGTCGCCGTGCGCCGCTACCATTATACCAACGAGCCGAGGGAAAGAGAGGTCCGGTCATGGCGGTGGAGAGGATCAGGAAGCGCGACGGCACGGTGGCCGCCTTCGAGGCGCAGAAGATCGCCTCGGCCATAGCAAAGGCCTTTCGCGCCGCCGGCGAGGGCGGCCCCGTCGAGGCCGAGGGGCTGGCGGCGCGGATGGAACTGGAGCTGGAGCGGCGTTTCGAGGGCGAAGTGCCCTCGGTGGAGGACGTCCAGGACCTGGTGGAGGAAGCCCTCATCGGCTCGGGATTCCCCCGCACCGCCAAGGCCTACATCCTCTACCGGCAGGAACGCAGCGAGATACGCCGGATGAAGGAGCTCATCGGGGTGCGCGACGAGCTCAAGCTGACCGTCAACGCCGTCCACGTGCTGAAGAAACGCTACCTGCAGAAGGACGAGAACGGCCAGGTGGTGGAGACCCCCCTGCAGATGTTCCGGCGGGTGGCCCGCGCGGTGGCCCGGGCCGAGCAGGGCTACGACCAGGACATCGACCCCCGGGTGTGGGAGGACGAGTTCTACCGGGTGATGATGGGCCTGGAGTTCCTCCCCAACTCCCCCACCCTGATGAACGCCGGCACCGAGGTGGGGCAGCTCTCGGCCTGCTTCGTCATCCCGGTGGACGACTCCATCCCCGGCATCTTCGACGCCGTCAAGCACATGGCCCTGGTGCACAAGTCCGGGGGCGGCACCGGCTTCGACTTCTCCCGCCTGCGCCCCCGGGGCGACGTGGTCCGCTCGACCATGGGCATCGCCTCCGGGCCCCTCTCCTTCATGCGCATCTTCGACGTCACCACCGACGTCATCAAGCAGGGCGGCCGCCGCCGCGGGGCCAACATGGGCATCCTCCGCTGCGACCACCCCGACATCGTGGAGTTCATCACCGCCAAGGACCGCGAGGACTTCCTCACCAACTTCAACCTCTCGGTGGCGGCCACCGACGAGTTCATGCGGGCGGTGGAGGCGGACGGCGCCTACTTCCTGCGCAATCCCCACTCCGGCGAGGTCACCGGCAGCCTGCGCGCCCGCGACGTCTTCCGCCTCATCGTCACCCAGGCCTGGCGCGGCGGCGACCCCGGCCTGCTCTTCATCGACGCCGTCAACCGCGACAACCCCACCCCGCGCCTGGGCCCCCTGGAGGCCACCAACCCCTGCGGCGAGCAGCCCCTGCTGCCCTTCGAGTCGTGCAACCTGGGCTCGGTCAACCTCCTGGCCATGGTGGAGGGGGGCTCCTTCGACTGGGAGCGCTTCCGCAAGGTCATCGAGGTGGGCGTGCGCTTCCTGGACGACGTCATCGACGTCAACGCCTGGCCCCTCGAGCAGACCACCGAGATAACCCGGGGCAACCGCAAGATCGGGCTGGGGGTGATGGGGCTGGCCGACGCCCTGGCCTCCCTCTCCATCCCCTATGACTCCGAGGAGGGGGTGGAGATGGCCACCCGCATCGCCGCCTTCCTTGAGGAGGAGGCCCACCGCGCCAGCGAGGAGCTGGCCCTGGAGCGGGGCAACTTCCCCAATTACGCCGGCAGCCGCTGGGATGAGGAGGGCCGGCCCATGCGCAACGCCACCGTCACCACCATCGCCCCCACCGGCACCATCAGCATCATCGCCGGCTGCTCCTCCGGCATCGAGCCCTTCTTCGCCATCACCTTCGTGCGCAACGTCGTCGAGGGCGCCCGCCTGGTGGAGGTGAACCCGGTCTTCCGCCGGGCGGCCGAGGAGAACGGCTTCTTCTCGGGCGACCTGATGAACGATATAGCCCGCGCCGGCACCGTCCGCCACCTGCAGGAGGTCCCCGGGGAGGTCCGGCGCGTCTTCCCCACCGCCTTCGACATCGCGCCGGAGTGGCACGTGCGCATGCAGGCGGCCTTCCAGGCCCACTGCGACAACGCCGTCTCCAAGACCGTCAACTTCCCGGCCGACGCCTCCATAGAGGACATCGACGCCGCTTACCGCCTGGCCTACGAGCACGGCTGCAAGGGCATCACCGTCTACCGCTACGGCAGCCGGAGCGAGCAGGTGCTCTACCTGGGGACCGATTCCATGATGCGCCTGCTGGAGAAGCCCGAGTACACCCTGGCCGAGGCCGAGTACGCCGGCGGCTGCCCCACCCCGCTCTGCTTCTTTTAAGCCGGCCCCCGCCGCCGCCCGCCTGAAGCCCGTCATATACATCCCCTTGCGCTCCGGCTAACATGGGGGCATGATCTTGACGGACCTGCCTTCGGAAGCTGAAGCGCGGGCCGGCGGCAACGCGGCGGAGCCGGCCCTCCAGCGCATGCTGGTGCTCTTCTGCGGCGGCCCCCCGGGAGCCAGGCGCGACTTCTTCAGCCTCTCCTTCGACGACACCTTCGCCCAGCGCTTCATCCGCCACATCGTCAACGAGAGGGACTACTGCGACGGCTGCGGGGCCCTCTGCGACCACTGCCGCGACACCTACGGCATCGATTTCTCCGGGGAGCTGGTGGACATCCGGCAGCTGCCCTCGCCCCTGCCCATCTACCTCGACGACGCGGCCGCCATGCTGGGGGGGGAGCTGCCGCCCCACGAGGTGACCGTGGCCATAAACCTGCACGAGGAACTGCTGCTGGCGCTGCCGGAGCCGGCGGCCCGGGCGGGCTCCCGCGCCCTCATCGCCCCCTCCGAGGCGCCCGGCTGGACCAGCGGCTGGGTGCGCAACCAGGTCAAGTCGGCCTGCCGCCGGTCGGGCATGGCCTGCGACTTCCCCAAGCCCTTCTGCTCCATGCGCCGCGGCCGCCACCCGGCCCTGGACGCGGTGATGGACCACTTCCGCATCGGGCGTCCCCAGATGAAGCTGGAGGTGAGCGACGGTTATATCAAGGAGGCGCGGGTGCTCGTGAGCGCCCCCTGCGGCAACACCTATTTCGTGGCCTTCAACCTCAAGGGCTGCCCCGCCGATCAGCGGGCGGTGGAGGCGGTGGCCAGGTACTGGCACAGCTTCCCCTGCGTGGCCTCCATGGAGATGGACCGGGAGGCGGGGGACACCATCCTCCACCTGGGGGGATATCTCCACTACGAGGCCCTGCGCGCCGCCCTGGAAGCCGAGGGCGTGACCATCGAGGTGCCCACCCCCAAGTACCCCATATAGGCGCCGGGGAGGGTTGCGGCGCCCGGGGGGAGTCAAGCTGCCGCGGCGGCGTGTCGATACGGCCATGGGCCGGGAGGAGGGCCGGGGGAAGGGCCGGCGAGGAAGGAAAAGCGTGGGGAGCGTATAATATATATTAAGCGAAGCGGGAACCAGACGGAACGGTGAGAAAGGAGAAGGTGATGATGAAGAGGATCGCGGCGGTCATGGTGGCGCTGCTCTGCGTGGCCCTGGTGCTGGGCGCGCTGGGCTGCGGGAACAAGGACTCCGAAGGCAAGGGCGGCGGTTCCGGCAGCCCCGAACAGGTGGTCAAGGACTTCTGGGCGGCCATGAAGGCCGGGAACCTCCAGAAGGCCAAGACCTTCATGACCGCGGAGCTCGCGGAGGAGGCCTTCGAGGGCATGGAGATGCTCGACGAATCGATGATGGCCACGATGTTCAAGGCGATAACGGAACTGATGGACCTCAAGGTCAAGGGGAGCACCATCGACGGGGACGAGGCCACGGTGGACGTGGTCATATCCATGCCCGACATGGAGGCGATAGACGAAGAGGCCATGATGGAGCTCTTCTTCGGCCTGGGCATGGACCTGGAAAACATGAGCGAGGCGCAGATGGCGGAGGCGTTCGCGAAGAAGCTGCCCGAGCTGCTGAAGAAGGCCCCCACCGTCACCAAGGACGAGAAGATCGACATGGCCAAGGAGGGAGGCGCCTGGAAGATCGCCTCCAGCCCCCTCGAAGACCTCGAGGGCCTCTAGACGTACCGGATACGGCAGACGGACCGGGGGGCGGGCCGGACGGCCCGCCCCCTTTCGTCCGGCCCCCCGCCCCGCTCACTTCCGGAACTCGGGTATCCAGCCGTGTTCCACGTACCAGTCGATGGTGCTCTCCCAGCCCCCGCGCAGATCGGGGTACTTCAGTTCGAACCCCAGCCCCTCGACGGCCGAGATGTCGTAGGTGTGGTCGCTGACCCCGTAGCTGAGGAAGGGCTTGTCCCAGCGGGGGCGGAAGCCCGGCTCCAGTTCGTGCGCGATGAGCAGCCGGTCCCATCTCTTCTCAAGGAAGCGGTTGAGGGGGCGGAAGAGCGCATCGGGCAGGAGCAGCCCCGCCTTCGCCAGGGCCTTCACCGGCATGCGGGGAAGCTTCAGCGGCAGCTCCGCCGTCTCGATGCCCACTGCCCGCAGCAGCAGGTGCAGCAGGTCGCCCAGGGCGATGTGGGTCTTGTCCGCCACGTTGAAGGAGCGCCCCAGCGCCTCCGGCCGGTTGAGCAGGTGAACGGCGGAGCGGGCTATGTCCTCCACGTGGACCAGGTTGTTGGCGAATCCCCCGGTGGGCAGGGAGACCCTCTTCAAGCCCGCCTCACGGAGGAGGCAGGGGAGCCCCACGAAGAGGCTGGCGGTGTAGATCCCCCGCGGCCCGTACACCGCGGTGGGACGGACGGCCGTCACCGGCAGCCCGTGCTCGCGGTGGAAGCGCATGGCCTCCCGCTCCGCCAGCACCTTGGTCACGGCGTAGTCGTTGTCCGGGCGGGGGATGAAGCTCTCGTCGATGGGCTGCCGGTCGTGGGAGCCGTAGATGTCGCAGGAGGAGAACTCCACCACCGTCTTGGGCCGTGTCTTGAGGGCGGCCTCGCACATGAGGCGGCGGCTGCCGACGTTGGCCCGCTCGAGGAACTCGCGGGGCTTGGAGTGGTCGAAGACGGCGGCCACCATGATGATGTGGTCCGCCCCCTCGACCATCCTGCGAACGTCCGCCGGGTCGGTCAGGTCTCCCGGCACGGTCTCCACCTGCAGGCTGCGCAGGTAGGAGAAGTCCGCGCCGGGCAGGTCGGTGGCGCGCACCTCGTAGCCCCCGGCCAGGGCGGCGTCCACCACGTGGGAACCGATGAAGCCGCCGGCCCCCGTCACCAGCACCAGTTCCTTGGATCCCGCCATGATGCCTCCTCAGCGTCGGGCTGCCGGCCGCGGGGGCCGGCCCCGGCCCCGTTCCACACAAGCCGATTATAAAGTGGTCCAACCAATTTTTCAACCACCGCGCCCGCGCCGGTGGTATCATTGGGGTCATGCGAGAAGATGTGCCGTACGCGTTCCCGGGACGCGCCGGCGCCGGCCTGCGCGTCGGCATCGGGGTGTCCGGAGGGGGCTCTCCCGCGGCGTCCCTGGCCGAGCGGGACGAGGGCGTCGTGCCGTTCGGCCGCGCCGCTTCCCTGCTGCGGGCCCTGCGGGAGGGGGAGGTGAGCGCAGCGGTGCGCGGGGAACTGGGCGCGCGGGACTTCCTCGCGCGGGTCGGGCAGGCCTGGGGCCGGAAGAGGCTCTTCCGCATCGCCCTGCTCTCCACCAGCCGGGGCAGGCCCTTCCTCTTCGCCCCGGTGGGCGTGGACGAGGGGGAGACCATGGAGGAGAAGGTCCGCTTCGTGCGTTACGGGCGCCTGCTCCTGGAGGAGCTGGGCTGGCCGGACCGGGTGGGCATCCTGGCCGGCGGGCGCGGCGAGGACCGGGGCCGTTCCCCCGGGGTGGACCGCTCCCTGCGGCAGGCCGCCGAGCTGGCCGCGCGGACCGGGGCGCGCCTGCGGAACGCCCTCATCGAGGAGGCGGCGGCCGAGGACGCCTTCGTGCTGGCGCCGGACGGGAGGGCCGGGAACCTGGTCTACCGTACCCTGGTCCACCTGGGAAACGGCCGCTCGCACGGCGCCGTCTATTTTCCGGGCCGGCAGGTCATCGTGGACACCTCGCGGGACGCCCCGGCGGCCGAGTACGCGGAGGCCGTGAAGCTGGCGAGATACCTGGCGGCCGGGCGGGGTGACGGCGGTTCGGCGCGGGTGTAGAATTGCGGTTGCAGACGACCGGAGAAGGGGGTAGAGATGGAAGGCATGCAGGCCAATCCCGGGCAGCTCAAGAAGTACCTGAAGCAGCTGGCGAAGAGCCGCGAACAGTACCTGGCTTACCTGGGGCAGCTAGCTTATAAGGAATACAAGGAGGGCAACCTGCCCGTGCCGGGCCTGCAGGAGGTGTGCGCGACCATCGACGGCATCGAGGAGCAGGCGGCCAAGTGCGAGCAGGACCTGGCGGCCATCGAGCACATGAAGATGATCGCCAGGTATCCGCGCTGCGCTTTCTGCGGCAATCCCTTCCCCCCCGGCTCCCCCGTCTGTCCCGGCTGCGGCCGGTCCACCGCGCCTCCCGCCTACCAGCCTGCCCCCGCCCCCGCGGCGCCGGCCCCCGCCCCCGCGGCGCCGGCGGACGGTCCGGCCTGCGCCG
>CAZETE010000066.1:0-6824 GCA_964515075.1 uncultured Actinomycetota bacterium
GCGAAGAGGAAGCCGCGCGGCTGAGGGTCCCGGGTAAGACCGGGTCAGCCCTCCAGCGGCAGGGTGAAGCGGAAGACCGTCCCCCCGCCTGGCCTCGTCTCGTTCCAGATGCGCCCCCCGTGCGCCTCGACGATGCTGGCGGCTATGAAGAGGCCCATGCCCAGGCCGGGGACGGAGTGGTGGTCTAGGTCCTCCACCTGGTAGAACCGCTCGAAGACGCGGTCGCGGTCGCCGTCCGGCACCCCGGACCCCCGGTCCGCCACGGAGACCCTGACCGCCCTGCCCTCCCCCTCCTCCAGCTTCACCTCGACCCGCGACTCCGGGGGGCTGAAGTGGACCGCGTTCTCCAGCAGGATCACCAGCAGCTGGCGCACCCGCTCCGGGTCCATCCACGGGGAGGGCATGCCTTCCTCCCCGGACTCGACCGCGATCTCCCACCGCGCGTAACGCTCCCGTATCTCCTCCACGGCATCGCGCAGCACGGGCTCCAGGGGGGCGCGCCCCTTCCGCACCGGGAAGCGCCCCCCCTCGATGCGGGAGACGTCCAGCAGGTCCTCCACCAGGCGCATCAGCCGCCTGGAGCCGGCCTCCACTGCCGCCACCACCTCCTCCAGCCCCTCCTCTCGCCCCTCTCTCCATGCCTCCATCATGCTCTCGGAATAGCCGCGGATGAGGGTGATGGGGTGGCGGAGCTCGTGGGAGGCGACGGCCAGGAAATCGGCCAGCTGCCGCGCCCGCTCCTCCAGCTCCCTCTCGTACTCCCGTTCGCGGGTCACGTCGATGAAGGAGAGGACCGCGGCCTCGCGGCCGGGCATCAACCCCATGCCGGCCAGCACGTCCCTGGTCCCGCCGCCGGCGCAGGCCAGCTCGAGGAACAGGTGCCGGTGGGCCTCCCCGTCCCCCGCCTTTAGCCCCTCGACGGCGCGCATCACCTCCTCCTCGCCGCGGCCCGCCAGGACCTCCCGCAGGTGGAGCCCTCCCTCCGGGCTCGCGGGCAGGCGGCCGGAGAGGTCGCAGAACTCCCGGTTGGCGAAGACGACGTTCCCCCGGCCGTCCAGCACGCACATGGCCGCGCCGGAGGCCTCGAAGACGGCGCGGTACCTGGCCTCGCTTTCGCGCAGGGCCGAGTCCAGGCGGGCGCGGGCGATGGCCTGGCCGATCTGCCCGGCCATGGTCTCCACAGTGCTGCGTGCCCGCTCCGGCACCTCCGCCAGCGAGCGCGAGGCCACGTTGACGTCGCCGATGACCCTGCCCCGGTGCACCACCGGGACCACGGCGATGGCCTTGAGGCCTTCCCTGCGCCGGACGTCGTCGACGGGGATCTCCAACTCCTCGTACTCCGTGTAGACGGGCTTGCCGGCCATCACCAGCCCGGCGCTGGGGCTGCCCGCCGGATAGCTGCGGACCTCCGCCACGAAGGCGTCCGACAGCCCCCGGGAGCAGGCGAGGTCGAGGCCGCCCGTCTCCTCGTTGACCAGGTAGATCCCTCCCCCGTCGAAGCCGCAGGCCTCCAGCACCGCTTGAAGCGACAGGTCCAGGGCCTCCTCCAGGCTGGCCGTCCGGGCCAGCTCCAGGGCCAGGTCGCGCTGGATGCGCAGCAAGCGCTCGGACTCCACCAGCTCGGTCACGTCGCGGCTGATGATGACCCCCCCGAACACCCGGCCCTCTCCGTCCGTCAGGGGCATGGCCGTGGCCTCCACCCACAGAGCGCCGCCGCCCTTCCGGAGATAGCGGCCGGTGGTGCGCATGATCCTGCGCTGGCCTACGCCCGTCTCGAAGGTGGAGAGGGCCATCTCCATGTCTTCGGGGAACACCAGGTCGAAGAAGGACCGCCCGGCCAGCTCCTGCGGCTCGTACTCGAGCAGGTCCAGGTGGGCGGGGTTCGCGTAGCGGATGATCCCGGCCTCGTCGGTCACGCAGATGAGGTCTACGGTGTTGTCGACGAGGAATCTCCAGAGCTTGCTGCCCTCCTGCAGGAACCCCTCAATGTCCATGGGACCCTCCAGCCGGAACGCCCGCCCAGACGCCGGCGCGGGGCGTTCCGGGTAATGCCTTCTCCCCTTTTGCGCGCCTACATAAAATGATAGCAGAAAGCGGCGGGCCTTCGCCCCGCGGGCGAGCCTAGAGCTTGCGCCGGCCGTCGATCCAGGCGGTCATGGTCCGCGTGAGCGACACCTTCCAGGTGCGCTCGCGCCGCAGCAGGAAGAAGGCCGCCTGCCGGTCGCCGTCGGCGGCGTGCAGGGTCACCGGGACGCTGCACTCCTCGTCCCGGATCTCCGGCGCCCCTACGCTGAAGGGGGGCCGCTCGGCCAGGAGAAAGGTGTCGCCCGTCTTGAAGGCGGAGACGTCCCCCTCCAGGGTGAGGCCGGCCGCCCTCGTCTCGTCCCCGGCGTTCCAGGCGTTGAGGAAGCCGCTCACCTGCGCTTCCGGGGTGGGGGGTCCGCATCCCTGCAGGGCCGGCCCCGCCGCCAGGAGCAGCAGCGCCGCGGCCAGACCGCTCAGTACGAGAGCTCGTCCGCCAGCCGGCCCAGGTCTTCGTAGTTGACGCCCGTGATCAACCATCTCCCGCCTCTCTTCTCCAGGTAGAATACCAGGCCCAACGGCTTCAAGTCGACGGGGAAGGTCCCCCGCGCCCCGGGGTCGCGGCTGCCGACCTTCAGGGTCCCGCCGGTGAGCCGCGCCTGCGCCGCGTCGCCGGAGACCACCACGTCCAGCTCCAGGTCGAAAACGGCCCGGTACTCCGCCAGCGCCGCGCCGACGCGGTCCCGGATGCCGCCCTCGTTGGAGTTCCAGTACCTGGCCAGCTCGCCCTCCGGGTCCAGGTAGCCGACGGCGTCCTCCAGCCGGCCTTCGCCGGCCGCCGCGAGCATCCCGCGCACCGCGTCGCCCACCGGGTCCCTGCTCCCGACGAGATGATAGAGGGCGGCCAGCAGGACCGCCGCGCACAGCCCGCCCAATATGACCGGGCGCTTCCAGCGGCGCCCGGCCCGTTCCTGGTGTTTCTCCATACCTCGATTATATTGGGCAAGGGGGCGGGGCGCGAATGCGGCTTCCTAGGGCTGCCGCGGCCCGCGACCGGGCCTGAGGTCGGGGCCGGCGTGGAAGCCGAAGGGCAGCTCCAGCCCGTGCCGGGCCAGCAGGTCCTCGTCGGAGAGGATGGTGAGGGCCTCTCCGTCCGCCGCCACCCTCCCCGCGTCCAGGACCACCGCCCGCTCGCAGATCTCCAGGACGAAGGGGAGGTCGTGGGTGACCACCACCTTGGTGACGGGCAGCCCCCGCAGCAGCTCGGCCAGTCCTCGTCGGGCCCGCGGGTCCAGATTGCTGGAGGGCTCGTCCAGCACCAGCAGGTCGGGACGCATGGAGAGCACCGTGGCGATGGAGACGCGCTTCTGCTGCCCGAAGCTCAGGTGGTGGGCGGAACGCTTCTCCGTCCCCTCCATGCCCACCTCCGCCAGCGCCCGCTCCACCTCCCGCTTCACCTCTTCCGCGGGCAGGCCCATGTTGACGGGCCCGAAGGCCACGTCGTCGAAGACGGTGGGCGAGAAGAGCTGGTCGTCGGGATCCTGGAAGACCAGGCCCACCCGCCGGCGGATCTCCCTCAGGTTCTCCTTCTTCACCGGCAGGCCGAAGATGCTGACCTCCCCCTGCCCCCGCAGGATGCCGTTGAGGTGGAGCAGCAGGGTGGACTTGCCCGCGCCGTTGGGGCCGATGACCCCCACCGACTCCCCCTCCTCGACGGACAGGTCCACGCCGTTGAGGGCCGGGGTGCCGTCGGGGTAGGCGAACCTCACCCCCTTCATCTCGATGGCCGGCCGGTGATGCATGCCCGTCATCCCCCACGGGCGAGTATCCGCGCGGCCAGCGGGAACGTCACCGCAAGGTAGACGAAGCCCCACTCCGCCGCGCCGAAGGAGTGGTCGTAGACGGTGCGCACGGTCCCGTCGAAGCCCCGCGCCAGCATGGCCGCGTAGACCCTCTCCCCCCGCTCGTAGGAGCGCAGGAAGAGGGTGGCGACCATGTGGCCGACGGTCCTGGCCTGCCACAGCCACCTGCCCTCCCACCCCCGCGAGTCCCGCGCCCGCCGCATCCTCTGCACCTCGTCGGTGAGGACGAAGACGTAGCGGTACATGAAGCTGAGCAGGGTGGCCAGCAGGCCCGGCAGGCGCAGCCTCTCCATGCCCTTGATCAGCTCGGGGAAGGGCGTGGTGGAGGAGAGCAGCACCACCGCCAGCACGCTGATGCCCGACTTGACGGCGACGTTCCACAGCACCGTCAAGCCGTGCGCGGAGACCTTCACCGGGCCCAGGTTGTAACTCCCCCCTCCGCTCCCGAAGAAGGGCAGGAAGAGGGCCACTCCCAGGACGAAGGGGACCACGACGAGCATCCGCTTGAGGACGTGTCTCCAGGGCAGCCGGGACGCCGCCAGCAGGGACAACTCCAGCCCCAGGTAGGCCGCGAAGGCCGGGTAGCAGTCCGGGGGGGTAGTCACGCAGACGAAGATGAGACAGACCAGGCCCACCAGCTTGGCCCGGGGGTCGAGCCGGTGGACCGGGCTGTCCAGGTTGCTGTGCTCGTCGAGAAAGGCGTGCTGCAAACCGTTCGCTCAGGCGGCGTCCGCGGCGGGCGGCGCGCCCCCTTCCTCCTTCTCCTTACCCAGCGTCAGGAGCAGGGCCAGGCCCCAGCCGATGAGGAAGACGGCCACGGTGCCGATGAGCCCGGCCAGCGCCGTCGCCAGCCGGGTGGGCTCCTCCCTCTCCTCCGTCAAGCCGGTCTCCTCGTCCTCCACCTCCACCGTCTCGGTCAGTCCGGGTACCGCGTAGTCCGGGATGGGAGCGTTGTTCCAGACCGGCTCGGTCTCCTCCGCCTTCTCCAGGAACCCCTTGTCCTCGGCCACCTTCTCCAGGCCGTCGGGCGAGGAGGAGGCCCAGGGCGACACCAGCACGGCCAGGGCCACCGAGAGCGCCAGGCCCGCGCAGACGAAAACGATCAGGCTCTTCTTCCTGGCATCCATCAGGCGCTCACCTCCGCCAACCCGGACCCGGAATGGCCCTCGTCCGGTCCTCCGTATGACCTGACCAGATCGGGACGGACCGCCAGCACCGTGCCGGCCACCGCCGTGGTGATGGCGGCCTCGCCGATGCCGATGAGGGCGTGCACGCCCAGCATGGCGCCCAGGGCCGTCCCCAGCGGGACGGTGCCGGAGACGGCCAGTTCGACCGCGCAGGCGCCGGAGGCCAGCATCACCGACAGCCACGAGGTGACGGCGACGGCTCCCAGGAAGGAAGCCCTGCCCTTGGGGAGCACGGACTTGAAGGCCACAAGGATGTAATAAGAGAGCACCGTGCCTATCAGCGCCATGTTGAAGACGTTGGCCCCCAAGGCCGTAATGCCCCCGTCCGCGAAGCCCAGGGCCTGCACCAGCAGTACCAGCGATATCACCAGGGAACCCAACCACGGGCCGAGCAGCATCGCCGCCAGCACGCCGCCGAGGAGATGCCCGCTGGTCCCGCCGGCCACCGGGAAGTTGAGCATCTGGGCCGCGAAGACGAAGGCGGCGCACAGGCCCATCAGCGGCACGGCCTTCTCGTCCAGCTCCTCCCTGGCCCTGTACAGCCCGTAGCCCACCACGCCCGCCGCCGCCGCTCCCGTGGCCACGCTGACGCCGGTGTTGAGAAATCCGTCCGGGATGTGCATGTTCCTTCCTCCTTTAAAAACCAAAGAACCACGGATCGCCTCGGGGGTACTCCCCCCTCGGGGCCTCCGTGGTCCCCGTCCTTCGCGCTGTGGTGCAGACGCCCCGCCTTCTCGACGGCCCTCAGGGACAAGTTACTTTCTACCGCGCCTCCTGTCAAGCGCGTTCTACGGGCGCATCCTGCGGGGGCGTTCGGCATCTATCGCCCCGCGGTCGCCCCGCGGTTTTACCGTGGATAAAACCTTGAGAACCTATTATCATGACACCGTAACGTCTTTAGCTTAAGGCAAAGGAGAGGAAGATGGCTTTCTGCGCCAACTGCGGTTCGGAGATCAAGGCCGGCGACGCCTTCTGCGGAGCCTGCGGAGCTCCCGCTCCCGACGGAGCCTCCGCCGGGACGCAGCCGGCGGCTCCGCCACAGCCGGGTCCTCCGGAGGCCCCGGCTGCGACGGCGCCTGCCTACGCGCCCCCGGCCGCCCCCGCGGCTCCTTCCGCCTATCCCCAGCCTTCCAGGGGAGGGGGCGGCGGCAAGGTCGCCCTCGTCGCGGCGCTGGCCGTCCTGGGCATAGCCGTCGTGGTGGTGCTGCTGCTGGGCTTCGCGGTGGGGCCGAAGTGGTTCACCGGGGGTGGCGGCGACAAGGCCGCCGTCGAGAAGGTGGTCCGGGCTTTCCACGACGCCATGCAGAAGAGAGACGCCCGCGCCATGGTCGCCCTGCTCAGCCCGGACTCCAAGAAGAGCCTGGATAAACTCGTGGGGAGTTATTACGACGACGGCGAGGAGTTCCTCCAGGAATACCTGGACGAGACCTTCCCCAAGGGCGACCTGAAGATAACCGGCCTCGAGTTCGAGACCAGCATCAAGGGAGACAAGGCCACCGTCGACATCGTCGGCGGCAGCGCCACCTACACTGACAGCGACGGCGACAAGATCAAGGAGAGATACGACGACGACGGCGAGGTCTTCAGCAGCGACGGCTTCGACCTGGCAAAGATCCGCGGCAAGTGGTATCTCGAACTGAGCGTGGACGATTGACCTCGAGGCATAACGCGGACGGAAGGCCCCTGTAGCTCAGTGGACAGAGCAAAGGATTCCTAATCCTTGTGTCGGGAGTTCGATTCTCCCCAGGGGCTC
>CAZETE010000067.1:0-6692 GCA_964515075.1 uncultured Actinomycetota bacterium
GTTCACGTGCGGCTTGGTCCTCTCGAACTTCTGCTTGGCCATTTTGACCCTCCTTGATGTGCTTTCCTGTCCGTTTCCGGCTTTTAAGACAACTTTTTTATTTTAACCACCGGGCCCCGCGTAAGCAATACGCGATTTTCCGGCCTTCCGGGGCCTTCTTCCCCGGGATCACCAGAGCAGCTCCCGGTTCACCTCCCCCTTGATCCGCCTGATCACCTCCGCCGCCAGCTGCGCCGGCATCTCGCTGTACTCCGCGAACTCCATGTGGAAGGTGGCCCTTCCTTGGGTCACCGACCTCAGGTCCGTGGCGTAGCCGAACATCTCGCCCAGCGGCACCTTGGCGTGGACTTCCAGCCGCTTGTCCAGCGTCTCGATGCCCTCCACCTTGCCGCGGCGCGAGCTGATATCCCCCAGCACCTCCCCCAGGTACTCCTCGGTGAGAGAGACGCGCACCTGCATGATGGGCTCCAGCAGCACCGGGCGGGCGCGCCGCAGGGCGTCCTGGAAAGCGACGGAGGCGGCGATACGGAAGGCCAGGTCGGAGGAGTCCACCTCGTGGTAGGAGCCGCCCACCAGGGTGGCCCGGACGTCCACCGTGGTGTAGCCGGCCAGCACCCCGTACTCCATGGCGTCGGCGATGCCCGCCTCCACGGCCGACACGTACTCCCTGGGGATGACCCCCCCCACCGTCTTGTTGGCGAAGACGAAGCCCTCGTTCTTCTCCGCCGGCTCGACGTCCAGGACCACGTGGCCGTACTGCCCCCGGCCCCCGCTCTGCCGTATGAACCTCCCCTCGACGCCGCGGGCGGCGCCCTTGATGGTCTCGCGGTAGGAGACCTGGGGCCGGCCCACCGAGGCGCCCAGGCCGAACTCGCGCACCAGCCGGTCGACGATGATCTCCAGGTGGAGCTCGCCCATGCCGGAGATGACCGTCTGGCCGGTCTCCGCGTCCTGCTTGACCCGGAAGGTGGGGTCCTCGTCGGAGAGCTTGCGCAGGGCCTCGTTCAGCTTCTCCTGGTCGGCCTTGGTCTTGGGTTCGATGGCGATGGAGATGACCGGCTCGGGGAAGGCCATGGACTCCAGCAGGATGGGGGCGTTCTCGACGTAGAGGGTGTCCCCGGTGAAACACTCCTTCAGCCCCACCGCGGCCACGATGTCGCCCGCGTAGACGGCATCCCGCTCCTCGCGGGAATTGGCGTGCATCTGCAGGAAGCGGTTGACGCGCTCCTTGCGCTGGCGGGTGCCGTTCATCACCACCGAACCGGCTTTGAGCATTCCCGAATAGACCCGCAGGTAGGTCAGCCTGCCCACGTAGGGGTCGGTCATGATCTTGAAGGCCAGGGCGCAGAAGGGGGCGTCGTCCGAGGGCGGCCGCTCCTCTTCCCGGCCGTCCTTGGGGCGGACCCCCTTGACCGGGGGCACTTCGCTGGGCGAGGGAAGGTAGGAGACCACGCCGTCCAGCAGGGGCTGCACTCCCTTGTTCTTGAAGGACGAGCCGCAGAACACCGGGGTCACCAGCGCCCGCAAGGTGCCGGCGCGTATGGCCGCCCTGATGAGGTCGGGGGAGATCTCCCCGCCCTCCAGGTACCTCTCCATCAACTCGTCGGAGAAGTTGGCACAGGTCTCCAGCATGGTGCGGTGGTAGAAGTCGGCGCTCTCGAGGAGCCCGGGCGGGATGCTCTCCTCCACCCGTTCGGTACCCAGGTCGTCCAGGTAGCGGAAGGCCTTCATCTCCACCAGGTCCACATAACCCTCGAACCCTTCCTCGGCCCCCAGGGGGATCTGGACGGCCAGGGGGTGGGCGTCCAGGCGGTGCTCGATCATGTCCAGGCAGCGGAAGAAGTCGGCTCCCACGCGGTCCATCTTGTTGACGTAGCAGATACGCGGCACCGAGTAGTGGTTGGCCTGCCTCCAGACCGTCTCGGTCTGCGGCTCCACCCCGGCCACGGCATCGAAGATGGCGACGGCCCCGTCCAGGACCCTCAAGGAGCGTTCTACCTCTACGGTGAAGTCCACGTGCCCTGGCGTATCTATGATGTTAATCCGGTGATCACCCCAGTAGCAGGTGGTGGCGGCGCTGGTGATGGTGATCCCCCGTTCCTGCTCCTGGATCATCCAGTCCATCACCGCCGAGCCGTCGTGTACCTCCCCCATCTTGTAGGTCTTCCCCGTATAATAGAGGATGCGCTCGGAGGTGGTGGTCTTCCCCGCGTCGATGTGGGAGATGATGCCTATGTTGCGCGTGCGCTCCCGGGGGAACCTCGGCTGCAGCTGCATCTTTCCCCTTCTCTCCGTCCTCTCTTCCACCGTCGACTTCATGGCTGTCGCGCCTACCACCTGTAATGCGCGAAGGCCTTGTTGGCCTCCGCCATCTTGTGGAGGTCCTCCTTCTTCTTGATCGAGGGGCCGGTGTAGTTGGCCGCGTCCATCAATTCGTTGGCCAGCCGCTCGGCCATGCTCTTATCGTTGCGCTGGCGGGAGAAGCCGACGATCCAGCGGATGGCCAGGGTGTTGCTGCGCCGGGGAGAGACCTCCACCGGGATCTGGTAGCTGGCTCCGCCCACCCGCCTGGAGCGCACCTCCAGGACGGGGCGGACGTTCTCCACCGCCTTGCGCATCACCGCCATGGGGTCGCCCTGTATCCGCTTCTCGATTATGCGGAGGGCCCCGTAGACGATCCTCTCGGCCTTGCCCTTCTCCCCCCGCTGGAGCACCCGGTTGACGATCTGGTTCACCAGCACGCTGTTGTAGACGGGGTCGGGCTGGATCTCCCGCCTGGTCGATGGTCCTTTTCTAGCCACTTAACGCTCCCAATCCTTTCGTTTGTATGCCGGGACGCTAACCCGCCACCTTCTTGGCGCCGTACTTGGAACGGGCCTGCTTGCGCCCGGCCACCCCCGCCGCGTCCAGCGCGGAACGGACTACCTTGTAACGGACGCCCGGCAGGTCCTTGACCCTCCCCCCGCGCACCAGTATGATGCTGTGCTCCTGCAGATTATGGCCGATGCCCGGGATGTAGGCGGTAACCTCGATGCCGTTGGTCAGGCGGATCCTGGTGATCTTGCGCAGGGCCGAATTGGGCTTCTTGGGAGTGGTGGTCTTCACCTGGGTGCAGACGCCGCGCCGCTGGGGGCAGCCCTGCAGCGCCGGAGTCTTGTCCCGCTTGCGCTTATCCGTCCTTCCCTTCCTGACCAGCTGGTTTATGGTTGGCAAATCTTCCTCCTTCATCCCGACGATTTCAGGCGCCAAGGGGGTAGTTTATCACCAGCCTCCCTTGGTGTCAACGCGGCCTAGGCTTCCTGCGCCCCCGCCGCCTCCCCTTCCCCCGCTTCCGGCACGGCGAGGGAGAAGCCCTTCTCCTCCAGGGCCTCCTCGATCTCCTCCAGGGCCTTCTCCCCGATGCCGGGCACGCTCTCCAGGAGCTCCCTGCCCGTCCAGACGGTGAGCTGGCCGATGCGCCCGATGCCCGAATCGCGCAGGTTGTTCCTGGTCCGGGTGGAGATGCCCAGCTCCTCCAGGTCGGCCAGGAGCAAGGCCACCTCGGGATCGAGGGGCTGCTCCGAGTCGGCGGGCCTCAGGGAGAGGCCCACGGCGGCCAGCGCCTCGACGACCTCCTCCATCGCCTTCTCGCCGATGTTGGGCACGCCCAGGAGTTCCTTGGAGGAGAGGGCGGCCAGCTGGTCGGAGCGCTTGAAGCCGGCCAGCAACAGGTTTTTGCGGGTACGGGTGGACAGCTCGAGGTGATCGATGGGCTCCCCCCGCTCGCTGCGCGGCCGCATGGCCTTCTGCAGCTCCTCGGCGGAGACCATGCCCTCCCGGGTGCCGGCCAGCAAGGCCCGCATCTCCTCCGAGATGTCCAGCTCGTCCCGCTTGGCCTTGACCTTGATGTTGCGGTAGCGCCCCATGCCGGTGCCGGCGGGGATGAGCTTGCCGATGATGACGTTCTCCTTCAGGCCCAACAGGGGATCCGCCCGGTTGGAGATGGCGGCGTCGGTGAGCACCCGGGTGGTCTCCTGGAAGGAGGCCGCCGAGAGGAAGGACTCGGTGGCCAGCGAGGCCTTGGTGATCCCCAGGAGCTGGGGGTCGGCTGTGGCGGGCTCGCCGCCCTCCGCCCGCACCGCCTCGTTCTTGTCCCTGAACTCGATCTCCGCCTTGAGCTCGCCGGGCAGCATGTCGGTGTCGCCCTGCTTGGTGATCTTGACCCGCTTGAGCATCTGGCGGACGATCAGCTCCACGTGCTTGTCGTGGATGTCCACGCCCTGGCTCCTGTAGACGTCCTGCACCTGGGAGACCAGGTACAGCTGGACGTCCTGGATGCCCTTGATGTGCAGCAGTTCCTGCGGGCTGATGTGCCCGTCGCTGAGCTGGTCGCCGGCGGCGATCTCCTGCCCCGGCCGGACCATCAGGCGGATGCGCCGGGGGATCTTGTAGCTCTTCTCCCGCTCGTAGGGCAGCAGCATGATCAAGTCCATCAGGCTTAAGGCGGTGAGCTGCTCCACCTTCTCGATCCCGGCCCCCTGGAGGAGCTCGTGGACGGCGGCGGGGAGCTTGACCGCCTCGATGGAATCACCCTTGGCCACCCGGGCCTTGCCCGGCTCCCGGCGCTCGTCGTCGCTCAGGTAGAGCCCCTGCGCGGCCAGGGCCTCCCGGATCTCCGCAAGCAGCCGGCGGTCGATGTCCCGCACGTGGATGATGCGGACGTTCTCCGAGGGCTCCACGACGACGGTGCCGGAGATCTCGGAGACGGCCGCCTGGCCCTTGGGCTTGCGGGCCTCGAAGAGCTCCACCACGCGGGGCAGACCGTGGGTGATGTCCTCGCCGGCCACGCCGCCGGTGTGGAAGGTGCGCATGGTCAGCTGGGTGCCGGGCTCGCCGATGGACTGGGCGGCGATGATCCCCACCGCCTCGCCGATCTCCACCAGCTTGCCGGTGGCCAGCATGCCGCCGTAGCAGAGCGCGCACACCCCGTTGCGGGCCTCGCAGGTCATCAGGGAGCGGACCTCGACCGACCCCCGCATGACCCGCTTGACGTGCTCGTCGGTCCGGCGGTCCATCTCCTTGCCCTCCTCCACGAGGACCTCGCCGCTCCAGGGATCGACCACCCGCGCAAGGCCCTCGCGGGCCTTCAGGGCCTCTTCGATCCGCTGCCGGTTCTCGAGCACCGCCCGCTCCAGGCGCCGGGCCGTCTCCTCGCCGATCTCCTGGCCCCTCTCGACCAGCACCTCCCCGGTCACGGGGTCGGCCACCGCCTGCTGGGCCACGCGGGCCTTGAGCGAGTTGTTCAGCTCACCCTGGTCGTTGAGGACCGGGCAGGGGATGCCCCGGTCGGTTCCGCAGTCCTCCTCGCGGATGATGACGTCCTGGGCCACGTCCACCAGGCGCCGGGTGAGGTAGCCGGAGTCCGCGGTGCGCAGGGCGGTGTCGGCCAGGCCCTTGCGGGCCCCGTGGGTGGAGATGAAGTACTCCAGCACGGTCAGGCCGTCGCGGAAGTTGGACTTGATGGGGCGGTCGATGATGTCGCCCCTGGGGTTGGCCATCAGGCCGCGCATGCCGGCCAGCTGGCGCAGCTGCTTGATGTTGCCGCGGGCGCCGGAGTTGGCCATCATGAAGATGGGGTTGAACTGGTCGAAGGAGGTGCTCATGGCCTCGGCCACGTCGTCGGTGGCCTCGGTCCACAGCTCCACCACCTCCTGGTGGCGCTCCTCGTCGGTGATCAGCCCGCGCCTGAACTTGGTCTCCACCTCCTGGACCCTCGCCTCCGTCTCGTCCAGGATCTCCTCCTTGGCGGGGGGGACGGTGATGTCCTGCACGCTGATGGTGATGCCGGCGCGGGTGGCGAAGTTGAAGGTGACCTCCTTGATGGCGTCCAGGGTCTCCGACATCTGCATGCGGTCGTAGCGGATGGCGCAGTCGGTGACCAGCTCGGAGATCTCCTTCTTGGCCACCGGTTCGTTGACGAAGGGGTAGTCGTCGGGCAGGGCCTGGTTGAAGATGACCCTCCCCGCCGTGGTCTCCACCAGCCGGGCCGGGCGCCCCTTCTCCCGGACGCGCACGTTGATGGGGGCGTGCAGCTCGATGTGGCCGTACTCGTAGGCCATGATGGCCTCCTCGGCGGTGTGGAAATACTTGCCCTCGCCGCGCTCACCCGCCTTCATCACCGTGAGGTAGTTGGCCCCCAGCACCATGTCCTGGGTGGGGGTGGTGATGGGGCGGCCGTGGGCGGGAGAGAGGATGTTGTGGGCCGAGAGCATGAGGATGCGCGCCTCCGCCTGGGCCTCGGCCGAGAGCGGCAGGTGCACGGCCATCTGGTCGCCGTCGAAGTCGGCGTTGAAGGCGGTGCAGACCAGGGGGTGGATCTGGATGGCCTTGCCCTCCACCAGCACCGGCTCGAAGGCCTGGATGCCCAGGCGGTGCAGGGTGGGGGCGCGGTTCAGCAGCACCGGGTGCTCCTGGATGACCTCCTCCAGCACCTCCCAGACCTCGGCCTTCTGCCGCTCCACCATGCGCTTGGCGCTCTTGATGTTCTGGGCGTACCCCCGGTCCACCAGGCGCTTCATCACGAAGGGCTTGAAGAGCTCCAGCGCCATCTGCTTGGGCAGGCCGCACTGGTGCAGCCGGAGCTCCGGCCCCACCACGATGACCGAGCGACCCGAGTAGTCCACGCGCTTGCCCAGCAGGTTCTGGCGGAAGCG
>CAZETE010000068.1:0-6616 GCA_964515075.1 uncultured Actinomycetota bacterium
GAGCCGAACGGCCTCACATCCCCTCCCTTCCGCGTGTCCCGGGGGCATTGTAGCACGCCCGCGGGGATGCCTTCCCCGCGTATTCCGCGGCTCGTGCGTGGGGCGCGGGCTTCAGATCTCGACCAGCTCATACCGGCGGGATCCGAGGCCGAGGGACTCGGCGTGGGCGAGCTGGGCAGCCCAGTCGACGGTGGGATAAAGCTTGCGGATGAGGTCCTCCCCCCTCCGGTTCACCAGGTCTATGGAGGCCTGGTCGACGGCCACGATATCGGTGGAGGCCAGCACGCCGACGTCCGGGGAGAAGGGGGCGTCGGAGAAGTCCCAGCAGTCGCAGGCCGGGGTCATGTTGGTGAGGAAGTTGATGAAGCCGCACTTGCCCTTCTTGTCCTTGAGGACGGCGCTGGCGTACTCGGCGATCTTCTCCTGGGCGACGGTGGTGTCGGTGGCCCAGCGGATGGCGATGGCGCCCTCCGGGCACATCACCGTGCACTCCCCGCAGCCCAGGCAGGCCTCCCGGTCGATGACGGCCTTCTTCTCCTCCCGCTTGAGGGAGATGGCCCCCGCCGGGCACCAGCGAAGGCACGTCGCGCAGCCGGTGCACCTGCCCTCATCGACCTCGGGCTTGATCCCCGAGTGCATCTGCTGCTTGCCGCCGCGGCTGCCCAGGCCCATGCCCACGTTCTTCAGCGCACAGCCGAAGCCGGATATCTCGTGGCCGGTGAAGTGGGAGACGGCGATGATGGCGTCGGCATGGACGGCGGCCGAGGCTATCTTGGCCTTGTCCACGTGCTTCCCTCCCACCTCCACTTCCTCGAAGTCGTGGCCCACCAGCCCGTCGGCGATGATCACCGGAGCGCCGGTGGTGGCCAGGGTGAAGCCGTGCGCTTCGGCCGTCAAGAGGTGCTCGTAGGCATTGTCGCGGCTGCCCACGTAGAGGGTTCCGGCGTCGGTGAGGAAGGGGCGCCCGCCGGCCTCCTTCACGTCGGAGACCACCTGCCTGATGAAGAAACTGGGGACGAAGCCGGTGTTGCCTCGCTCGCCGAAGTGGGTCTTGACGGCCACCAGGTCCCTTCTATCGATGATGCCGGCCAGGCCGGCCGCCTTGAAGAGCTGCGAGAGCTTGCGGATGAGCCCGCGCTGGGCCTTACCGCGCATGTCCATCAAGTAGACCTCCGCCACGCCGCACCCCCTACGGTGTCAGGGACCATCACTCCTTCATCCCTTATCGATCAAATCATCCATCCCCCATTATCGCAGCAAAACGAGGCGAAGGCAGCAGGCAGAAGCGATGGCGCCCGGCACCGTTCACAGCAGCGCGGCGGCGGCGAGGGCGGCGGCGCAGAGCAGCAGGGCGGCGGCGTCGGCGGGGCGCAGGCGGGAGGCGCGGTAGCTGGTGCGGGCGGCGTCGCCGCGCCAGCCGCGGCAGGCCAGGGCCAGGGAGAGCTCCTCGGCATCGCGGAAGCAGGCAGCAAAGAGCGGCAGCAGCAGGGGGAAGAGCGCGGCCGCCCGCCGCAACACGTGGCGCGACTCGAAGTCCGCGCCCCGCGAGGCCTGGGCGGTGGCGATCTCGTCCGCCCGCGTCAGCAGCACCGGCAGGAAGCGGAAGGCCAGCATGAGCACCATGGCCAGGCGCCGGGTGGGCACGCGCAGCCAGGCAAGGGGCGACAGCAGCCGCTCGAACCCGCGCACCAGGTCGGTGGGGGCGGTGGTCAGGGTGAGCAGCGAGATGACCAGGGTCATCAGGACGATGCGCAGCGAATAGAGGATGCCGTTCTCGATGCCGGCGTTGGTGACGTCGATGGGCCCGATGGTCAACACGATGCGCCCCGGCGCGAAGAGGAGCTGGGTCAGGCTGGTGATGACCAGGATGACCAGGACCGCCCGCAGGCCCCGCAGGACCTGCAGGGAGGGCAGGCCGCTCAGCCAGACCACCAAAAAGACGAAGATGGTCAGGCCCGTAAGCACGTAGGGCGAGCCGCCGGCGAACACCGCGGCGATGAGCAGGACGGCGCAGGCCAGCTTGGCCGCGGCGTCCAGGGAGTGCACCGGCGAGTCCACCGGATAGTGCCGGCCGATCTGGATGCGGCTGGCGAACCTCATGCCCCGCCGCCCCCTTTCCCGAGTACCTCGAGGACCCGCCCGGCCAGCGCGTCCGGGTCGCCGGTGAACGCCCCCAGGGGAAAGCCGCGCCCGGCCAGGCCGCGCTGCAGCTCGAGCAGGGGCGGCAAGCGGTAGCCGGCCCCCTCCAGCGAGGCGGAGTCGGAGAGGACCGCGTCCGCCGGCCCCTCGACTACGACGGCCCCGCCGGCCAGCACGGCCACCCGGTCGGCCAGGCGCTCCAGCTCCTCCAGCTCGTGGGTGACCAGCGCCACCGCCCGGCCCTCCCCCTTCCAGCCGAGGACGATCTCCCGCAGGCGGCGGCGGCCCTCCCCGTCCAGGCCCGAGGTCATCTCGTCCAGCAGCAGGTAATCGGGGCGCATGGCCAGGATGCCGGCCAGGGCCACCTTGCGCTGCTCGCCCAGGGACAGCGCCAGGGGATTGCGGTCCCGCATGGCCGCAAAGGACAGCCCCAGGCTCTCCAGGGCGCGGGCCGCCTCGCGCTCGGCCTCCTCCCGGCTCATCCCGAGGTTGCGCGGGCCGAAGCAGACGTCCTCGGCCACCGTCTCCGCGAAGAGGTGGACCTCGGGGTCCTGCATGACCAGGCCGGCCGCCGCGCGCAGCCGCCGCCACCCGGCGGGGGACCCCAGCGCCTCCCCGTCCAGCTCGACGCTCCCGGCGCCGGGAGACAGGATTCCCTTGAGGACGCGCAGCAGGGTGGACTTGCCGCTGCCGGTGGAGCCGAGGATGCCCAGCACCTCGCCCTTCCTCACCTCGAGGCTGACGCCGGCAAGCGCCCGGTGCTCCAGGGGGGTGCCCGGCAGGTAGGTAAAATCTACGTCCCGTAACTTCAGGGACACAGCAGCCTCACCACCTCCTGCGCGTCCGCCGGCGCGGCGGGAAGGTCGAGGCCGGCCGCGCGCAGCCGCCCCGTAAAGCGGGCCAGGGCCGGCACCTCCAGGCCCAGCCCCTCCAGCAGGTCCCGCCGCTCCAGCAGCCCCGCGGGCGGCCCGTCGAAGGCGATGGCGCCGCCGGAGAGCACCAGGACGCGTCCGGCGGCCAGGGCCTCCTCCAGGCGGTGGGTGATGTGCACCAGGGTCACCCCGCGCTCCCGGTTGAGGGCGTGCAGGCGCCCGAGCGCCTCGGCCCGGCCGGCCGGGTCCAGCAGGGCGGTGGACTCGTCCGAGACCACGGCCCGCGGGGCCATGGCCAGCACCCCGGCCAGGGCCAGCTTCTGCTTCTGCCCGCCGGAGAGGAGGTGGGGCTCGCGGTCGCGCAGCGGGGTGAGCTCCAGCTCCTCCATCACCCGCTCCACCGCCTCGCGCATGGCCTCCCTCTCCAGCCCCAGGTTCTCCAGGCCGAAGGCGATGTCGTCCTCCACCGTGGGCCCGATGACCTGGTGGTCGGGGTTCTGCAGGATGATGCCCACCTCGCGTCGGATCTCCCAGCGGTGCCGCTCCTCGCGAGTGTCGAATCCGCAGGTGGTCACGGTGCCGCGGCTGGGCAGGACCAGCGCGTTGAGCAGGTGGGCCAGGGTGGTCTTGCCCGAGCCGTTGGCCCCCAGCAGGGCCACCGATTCCCCTTCCGCGATGACCAGGTCGAGCCCCCGGAAGATGGGCGCGTCGGGGCGCCGGGGATAGGCAAAGTCCACTCCTTGCAGGATGAAGGTCGCGCCGCCGCCCACGTTCTCAGCCGATCTCCGAGAATCCCTCGCCGGTGTAGCGCGCCAGGGCCTGCCCCAGGCGCCGGGCGACGACGCCCACGAAGAGGCCCGTGGGAACGGCCGCCAGCAGCAGGTAGGGCAGGTAGCGCCAGAGGCCGGAGAAGTTCACCAGCAGGACCGCCATCCACAACTGGGCGGCGTTGTGGGCCGCCGCGCCGGCGACGCTGACCCCGGTGATGCTGAAGGGGGTGGGGTGCAACAGGTAGAGCAGGCTCATCGCGGACCAGGCGGCCAGCCCGCCGCTCATCCCCAGGGCCATGCCCACGACGCTGCCGCGCAGCAGGCCGCCCAGGAGGGTGCGCAGCGCCGTCACCTCCAGGGCCTCCGCCGGTCCCAGGAAGAAGAGGGCGATGACCGTAGCCAGGTTGGCCAGGCCCAGCTTGGCGCCGGGGATGGGCAGCAGGGGGGGCAGGGAGCCCTCCACGATCTGCAGCACCAGCCCGACGGCCACCAGCAGGCCCACGTAGCCCACCCTGCGCGAGGGCTCCACGCCCCGCCCGCGCTCCCCGGCTTCCCTTCTCGCGGCATCCCTCTTCGCCTTCTTCAAGGGTCACCTCTGTACCGCATCGATCCCGCCGTCCCCCTCGAGGCGCAGGACCACCCGGTTGGGCAGGCAGACCACGGAGTTGCCGCTCTGGCCCACGCGGCCCATCCCCACGCAGAGCTTGTCGGGGCAGGCGGAGTCGACCATCCACACCTCGCCCCCCTCGATGCGAAAACGGCTCTCGCCGGAGAAGCCGTTCACGCGGCAGTCGCGGGCTTCTTCCGTCAGCGGGAAGCGCATGACCTCCCGGCCGTTCACTTCCACCACCACCTCGGAGGCACAGCCGCCGGCCGCCTCGCTCCAGGGCTGGGCGATCAGCGCCGCGGCTGCTGCGATGACGGCCAGCACCAGCAGGCCGTCGGCTGCGGAGAACGGCTTGCGCAGCAGGCGTTCGCGGCGCTTCTCCTTCGACGATTCCCTCATGATGCCATGTTAACGCGAACCGCCGGAGAAGGAAAATGGCGCACATGGGCAGGCTTTGGCAACTGACATGTCACAACTGCCAGTTCTTGGCCTTGTCTTTTGTTCTCGATTCGTAAGCCTGCCAGAACCACCGAAGCTGGAATGCCCTAGGGGTATACATGGTCAATTCCTGGCTCCGTCCTCCATTCCAACTGTTCTAGTGGCATTCTAGCAGTGCTACATAGATAATGAGTTAATCGCTGGCATTACTGGTGTTCTTATTCTTTCCTAAGTGTTTGTAACATATTGAGTACTTGGCCTTTAATTAAATCAACCTCCTCGCTTGCCGAATCTAGACTTAAGCCCCTTGCTGCGCTCTCATCCAGATTGGACGATAGATGCATTAATGTTCTATATTCTGGTATGAACACAATGAGTAGATCATATACCTCATCAACTTCCCCGTCTGGTAAATAACTAGTAACAACAGGATTCATATACTTGTACTCTATTCCATCCACCTCGCCCTGCCCATCTCTGATCTCAAGAGAAATGCTCTCGCCCAACGATTTCCTTTCTTCAGCTAGCTGGTTTGCTCTTTCTCTCGCTTGTCCATAATAATCATCAACAGCGGATTCTGATTCCGCTAAACCCCAACCGAACATACTAAGAACGATTAACTCATTGTTTTCAATGATTGTTCTCTCATAGTGAACAATCTCCTCTTCTGTTCTTATGTTGTTTGCCCAATCTTCAGGAAATACCATGCTTAGGCCATTTAAAGAAATGGTTCTCTCATTGTTAGTATTGTTCCCCTTATCCCCATTATTATCCGAACAGCCTTCAAGGAAGCAGAACATGAGCAATATCGCTAGAAGGAAGGCCAGTTGATATATTGCATCCCTCTAATGCTATCTAGATTATTCTCCCAACAAGGCGGGAAGTGACCTTGCAAATAGGTAAACTCGAATTGACCATAATCCACACCAAGTGGCATATCCTGTAGATTAGTGATACATAGACTAATCCATTTATACTCTGCAATTATGTTGTTTCGTGTTGCTCTATCGTTCTCGAGGAAACTTGCTTGTTGCAACCAATCCTGTCTTTGCTTAATCATAATGTCTAATTCCGTCTTATATTTATTTGCTGCCGCTTCGCTTAGACCAATTCCTGGAATTGGTGATCCTAAATCAATTACTGATTTAATAATGGCAGCAACTTTCCTCGCAGCTCTTACAAACCAACCTTCCCCATCATCATCTCCATTGCTTCCACAATATCTTACTCGTGTTCTATTCGACCAAGTCCTTATTGTTGCTCTTATGGTTGCTACTTTTATACGAATGTAGGCGATAATGCTAATTTGACCACTTGGATCTGCCTTCAGCACCGGGTTGTTCTCGCAGTACCGGTAGGGGTTCAGGGTGAGCGGGTTGGACCTCTTCCCGGGATGCGGGTCCTTCTGCAGGAAGCGGCGCAGGGCCGGCGAGTAATAGCGGGCGGGCATGCAGTAGAGGCCGGTCTCGGGGTCGTAGTGGTATCCGGCGTAGGTGTAGGGGCAGGTGAGCGAGGCATAGTTACCTATGGAATCGTTGCGGTTCTGCTCATCTAAGAGTCCGCCCCAGGGGTCGTAGGCGTAGGAGCGAACCACCGAGCCGCCCTGGGGGTCGGTCTCGCAGAGGATGTTGCCGTTGCCGTCATACGTCTAACGTATCACCTTGCCGGTTATGTTGGTCCAGGAGGTCAAGCGGCAGAGCTCGTCGTAGGTGTAGCTGTCGTCCTTCAGTGGCGTGTTGTTGAGGCTGGTATCCGCCCGGGTGATGTTGCCCACCGGGTCGTAGGTGTAG
>CAZETE010000069.1:0-3452 GCA_964515075.1 uncultured Actinomycetota bacterium
GCAGCCCCCCTGGACGCATACCGAGCAAGGAGTGTCTCCCGTGCCCGCGGAGCCCATGAGCGCGGGTGAGGCGGGGTCAGAGACGTCGAAGACCTGGAGGGTTTTGTTATAGTTCACAACGTAGGCGTAGCCCCCCTGGACGCATACCGAGCGAGGACGGTCTCCCGTGTTCGCGGAGGCCGTGAGCGCGGGGGAGGCGGGTTTGGAGACGTCGAAGACCTGGAGGGTGTCGCTGTAATGGTTCGCCACGTAGGCGTAGCCCCCCTGCACGCATACCCAGGAAGGAAAGCTTCCCGTGCCCGCGGAGCCTGTGAGAGAAGGTGAGGCGGGGCCTGAGATGCTGAAGACCTGGAGGGTGTTGCTGTTATGGTTCACCACGTAGGCGTAGCCCCCCTGCACGCATACCGAGTAAGGTCCGTTTCCCGTGCCCGCGGAGCCCGAGAGCGCGGGGGAGGCGGGGTCGGAGACGTCGAAGACCTGGAGGGTGTCGCTGCCTTCGTTCGCCACGTAGGCGCAGCCACCCTGGACGCATACCGAGTAAGTTTCGTCTCCCGTGTTCGCGGAGCCCTTGAGCGAAGGTGAGGAGGGGTTGGAGACGTCGAAGACCTGGAGGGTGTGGCTGGCAGCGTTCACGACGTAGGCGTAGCCCCCCTGGACGCATACCCAGGAAGGAAGGCTTCCCGTGTCCGCGGAGCCCTTGAGCGCGGGTGAGGCGGGGTTGGAGACGTCGAAGACATAGAAGGTATTGCTGCCAAAGTTCACCACGTAGGCGCAGCCCCCCTGCACGCATACCGATAAAGGACGGCTTCCCGTGCCCGCGGAGCCCGAGAGAGAAGGTGAGGAGGGGTCGGAGACGTCGAAGACCTGGAGGGTTTCGCTGTTTTCGTTCACCACGTAGGCGTATCCTCCCTGGACGCATACCGAGCGAGGATAGTCTCCCGTGCCCGCGGAGCCCGTGAGAGAAGGTGAGGCGGGGTCGGAGACGTCGAAGACCTGGAGGGTGTTGCTGTATAAGTTCACCACGTAGGCGTAGCCCCCCTGGACGCATACCGAGAAAGGACCGCTTCCCGTGCCCGCGGAGCCCGAGAGAGAAGGTGAGGAGGGGTCGGAGACGTCGAAGACCTGGAGGGTGTTGCTGTAATAGTTCACCACGTAGGCGTAGCTTCCCTGGACGCATACCGATAAAGGACCGCTTCCCGTGTACGCGGAGCCCGCCGGGGTAGGGTCAGGCCACCCGAATGCGCAGGGCGGCGGCAGCATCGCGAGCATCAGGGCGAAGGCGCAGAGGACGGCGGCCTTGCGGGCCCAGCGCGCGAAAGGACGGTGCCGTGGGGAACGATGCTCGTTCATCTTGCTCACCTCGCTGTTCTTACAGGACCCATATGCCGATAGAAGGATCATGCAGCCATTTCACCCGACATCTCTCATATTAAACCCGTGCCCTTTCCCTGTATAGATATAAATTATTTTGCATGCCTCTGCCGCCGCATGCCTGCCTTCCTTGACAGGTCTTTTGCCGCCTTCTCCTCCATCGACTCCTGAATGCTTCGGTCGCCTCCATGGCCCTGGCCGCCCAGGCTCCGTTACTCAATTTGGGGTCAGGCCCCAAATTGCGCCTACGAAATACTAAATTTGGGGCCTGACCCCAATTTGCGCCTAACCCCGGTTTTAGCCGCCGGGTTGCGCGAGACCCCGTTGGCTAGGGCGCGTAACCGATGGAGTCGTGGGCCCAGGTGCGGTTGCCGCCGTAGACGGCGCGCTCGCAGATGACCGTGCCGCCAGAGGCGCTCACCCGGGTGGAGACGTTCCAGTCGGTGAGGTAGTCGTTGAGCCTGAACGAGCGGCGCGAGCCGGCCGGGATGGCCTGTCCCTGCAGGCCGGCCGGCTTCTGCTCCCCGGTGGAGGTCTGCAGGGTGAGGTCGACGGTGACCGGGGAGGCCCACGGGTTCTGCACCAGCACCCAGGTCTCCATGCCTCCCTGCGTGCACCCTTCCGCCAGGAACCATGCCGCGGACGCGGAGGTGGCGCCGACGGAGTCGTGGGCCCAGGTGCGGTCCCCGCCGTACATGGCCCGCTCGCAGATGACCGTGCCGTCAGAGGCGCTCACCCGCGTGGAGACGTCCCAGTCGGTGACGAAGTCGTTGAGCTTGAACGAGCGGCGCGAGCCGGCCGGGATGGCCTGTCCCTGCAGGCCGGCCGGCTTCTGCTCCCCGGTGGAGGTCTGCAGGGTGAGGTCGACGGTGACCGGGGAGGCCCACGGGTTCTGCACCAGCACCCAGGTCTCCATGCCTCCCTCGGTGCATCCCTCGGCCAGGTACCATTCGGCGGCCGGGGCGGTGGCGCCGACGGAGTCGTGGGCCCAGGCGCGGCCGTTGCCGTACACGGCGCGCTCGCAGATGACCTCGCCCTCATCCGCGCTGACCAGGGTGGATACGTCCCAGGCTACCAGGTAGTCATTCAGCTTGAAGCTGCGGCGCGAGCCGGCCGGGATGACCTGGTCCTGCAGCAGGGGCGGTGCCACCGTCCCCTCGCCGGTCTGGCAGGTGAGGTCCACGGTGACCGGTTCCGCGCCGGGGTTCTGCACCAGGATGAAGGTCTCCATGCCGCCCTGGGTGCATCCTTCCGCCAGGAACCAGTCCGCCGCCGGGGCGGTCACCCCGACGGAGTCGTGGGCCCAGGCGCGGCCTCCGCCGTACATGGCGCGTTCGCAGATGACCTCGCCGCCGGTGGGGGTGACCAGGGTGGAGACGTCCCAGTCGTAGAGGTAGTCGTGGAGGGGGAAGGTCCTGCGCGAGCCGGCCGGGATGACCTGCCCCTGCAGGCCGGCCGGCTTCTGCTCCCCGGTGGAGGTCTGCAAGGTGAGGTCGACGGTGACGTTGAAGGGGTTGGGGTTCTGCACCAGGATGAAGGTCTCCATGCCGCCCTGGGTGCACCCTTCCGCCAGGTACCAGCGGGCGGGGTCGGGGGCGGCCGTGGAGATGATGACGCCGTTGTCGCCCACCGCCCAGACGTGGCCCGCGTCGTACGCGAAGACGTTCCAGAGGGAACCGGATACCCCGGAGGGCTGCTCGGACCAGGAGAGCCCGTCGTAGTAGAGCACCAGCCCTTCGTCGCCCACCGCCCAGACGTGATTGGCGTCGAGGGCGGAGACCTCGCTGATGTTCAAGGTGGTGCCGCTGTCCTGGGGGGCCCACCCGGTGCCGTCGTTGAAGAGGATGATGCCGTTGTCGCCCACCACCCAGGCGTGGTTGGCGTCGAAGGCGGATATGCCCCGCAGCCACTCGGTGGTGCCGCTGTCCTGGGGGGCCCACCCGGTGCCGTCGTTGAAGAGGATGGTGCCGTTGGTTCCCACCACCCAGGCGTGGGCGGCGTCGGGAGCGGAGATGCACCGCAGCATCTCGGTGGTGCCGCTGTCCTGGGGGGCCCACCCGGTGCCGTCGTTGAAGAGGATG
>CAZETE010000069.1:3552-6547 GCA_964515075.1 uncultured Actinomycetota bacterium
GTGGTGCCGCTGTCCTGGGGGGCCCACCCGGTGCCGTCGTTGAAGAGGATGGTGCTGTCGAGCCCCACCGCCCAGGCGTGGGCGGCGTCGGGCGAAACCACATCTACCAGCCACTCGGTGGTGCCGCTGTCCTGGGGGGCCCACCCGGTGCCGTCGTTGAAGAGGATGGTGCCGTTCGCGCCCACCGCGAAGATCTCCTCCGGGGCGCGGGCGAAGACGCCTATCAGAAGCACGTCGGTGCCGCTCGACTCGGCGCTCCAGCCTGCTCCGTCCCAGACCAGGATGGTGCCGTTGGCGCCCACCGCCCAGGCGTCGTCCGCGCTGAGAGCGTGGGTGTCAAAGAGGTTGTCGGCGGGCCCGCGCGACCCGGAGCTCCAGGTGCCGCCTTCGTAATGGAGGATGGTGCCGTTGGCGCCCACCGCCCAGGCGTGGTCCGCATCGACGGCGCATATGCCGTGGAGTGTCTTGGTGGTCCCGCTTCCCTGCGGGGTCCAGGCGGAGCCGTTCCAGTAGAGGATGGTACCCATTGCCCCTACCGCCCAGACGTGGGTGGCGTCCAGGGCCGATACGCCGTAGAGGTAGTTGTCGGTGCCGCTGGCCTGCTGGCTCCAGGCGGTGCCGTTCCAGTGGAGGATGGTGCCGTTGTCGCCCACCGCCCAGGCATCGTCGGCGGCCAGGGCGCAGACGTCGTTGAGGCTGGAGGTGGTGCCGCTGGCCTGCTGGCTCCAGGCGGCTCCGTCCCAGTGGAGGATGGTTCCCCCGGTGCCCACGGTCCAGGCGTTGTCGGGGGCGGTGGCGGACACTGTTTCTAGCCATGCGGGGGTTGCGCCGCTGTCCTGCTGGGTCCAGGTGGCGCCGTCCCAGGCGAGGATTCCGCCGCCGGTGCCCACCGCCCAGCCGTGGGTGGCGTCCAGGATGTCCAGGCCGTGGACCGTGAAGGGGAGGTAAATGCCCTTCTTCTGGACCTTCCACTCGGAGCCGTTCCAGAAACAGATCCCCCGCGGGACGGCGGACATCCAGACGTGGGTGGCGTCCAGGGGACATATGTCGTAGTTTGATGTCCCCTGGTTGGGTATGGAGCGGTCGACCCATGTGGAGCCGTCGTAGGAGAAGATGGCGCCGTGGCTCCCCGACACCCAGACATCGTCGTCGGTGAGGGCTGAGACGGAGTATAGATTGCTGCCGGTGGGCAGGGGGTTCTCGAAGGCCCAGGGGGTGGTGATGGCCGCGGCGGCGGTTGTGTTGGCCGCGGCTATCGCGGCGGCTTCGGCGGCTTCGGCGGCTGGTGCTCCGGGCGGCGCGGTTGACGCAATCATCAGCACGGCCGCGGTCAGGACGAGCATGAGCGCGGTCTTCTTCGACTTCATCACAGCACCTCCTGTTCTTCCCTTCCCTGTATATGTTGATTCTAGCACGCTCCCGAAGCCTTTATGCGGGTCGTTGAAGCGGGAAGCGTTCCCGGGGCTGCGTCCCTGTGAGCGAATTCGCAATAGAGGTCCCGGGGCCTGGCCGGAGGCTTTTCTCTCGGCCGGGTGAGCAGGTGCTCCGCGTGCCCTTCCGGCCTTCCGCCCCGAGCCCTTGCAGCTTTCCTCTATCGGCGCGAACCGGTTGCCCGAGAAGGCCGGCCAGGTCGTGACGCCGGTTCCCGGCCCGCCCTTCTGCGAGCATCCCTGCCGCCGTCCCGGTCAGGCCCGGCACCTCGTCTCATTCCCCTGCCGCCAAGAGCCCCCGTCGGCGGCCACCCTGGCCCCCCGGAACTCCGGCCCGATACTGCCGTCGAAACGGTGCCGCTTTGCCCCGTCCTCCGCTTCATCCGCCGGGGCTCCTTCCTTGCAGCCCCGCATTACCCTGAAACGGTGTCCTGATGCAGTAGTAGGCGATATAAGCTGGGAGTTCTCCAGGCTTCAAGTGAATTGCCCGGGATATAATTATGTTCGAAGAAGGAGTAACATGCGCCTACAAGAAGGAGGTTGGTTGTGAAGATTACAAGATTTGTAAAAGTATTCTGCGTGGTGTTAGTGCTTTTTCTGGGTAGTCTCGGGGGCTGTGACTGCGACGAGGATAACTCATACCGTGCGCCGAGGAGTGTGCCGCCGCCAGACCCAAACGAACGGCCATTAGTCCCAGAAATCACGCCGTTTGCCCTTAACGCGGCATATCCTAGCACGGGTGCCAATCTTACTACGATAGGTATCCCGCTATCTGGCATGAGAGCGTTGTTTGACGGTTTGACCATCAATATCGGTGAAAACCCCGCTTGGGAGGATGATTTCTATCTTATTGATGCTTTCGTTGTGCAGCGAACGGTTAATTTCAGCGAAGATACTGATGAAACCGATTTATGGAAAGAGATATGGGAAGGCGAAGCTACCATAACCATCTCGGGTACCTATCATTGGAAGGATGGCACTATTACGGACGCGCACCTGTTGATTGTGTCTGACGGGACACACACTTCTGCCGGGGGACCTCCAGGGAGTCCGGTAATAGTCTCAACCTTTGAGAGCTCTTATTACGGTAGTTTTCTGGCCAATGGCGCGATTGCAGAACCGTATAAAGCCCCGCCGGAGGGAACGACCATCACTTTTCAAAGTTCCGGCCCGAGTACTTTTACAGAGGACCCTGGCGGCCCGACGGGCGGTCCTGATACGAGACAGGACACCATGTGGTTTGGTAAGGGGTTACCCTTTGTTGTCCGGTGAGGGAATACAGGAACGCCCCTCCACCCGCACAGTTCTTCGCAGCCTGCGCAGGTTAGAACCCTGCCTCCCCCACCAGCGAAGATGGACAGGCTTCGGCCTGTCCATCCGATTCGTGGAGTAGAGAACCCACGCATGTTTCACATTCCTCAGCGGCTCCACCATCGGCGCGGACCGGTTGCCCGAGAAGGCCGGCCAGGCCGTGACGCCGGCTCCCGGCCCGCCCTTCCGCGAGCATCCCTGCCGCCGTCCCGGTCAGGCCCGGCACCTCGTCTCATTCCCCTGCCGCCAAGAGC
>CAZETE010000070.1:0-6337 GCA_964515075.1 uncultured Actinomycetota bacterium
CCGCGCGGCGCCGGCCTGCGCGGGGCAATACCATAAAGCGATTGTGGTAAACTATCCTGTACACGAGAGGAAGGGTGTCCGAGTCAGGCCTAAGGAGCACGACTGGAAATCGTGTGGGTGTGGAGACATGCCTCGTGGGTTCGAATCCCACCCCTTCCGCCAGAGAAGAGGCCCGGCAAGCCCGGGCTTTTCTGTGCCCGGAGCGGGGACCTGGAGCCGGAACCGCCGGGTCAGAACTGCGCCAGGACCTCCCGGGCATACTCGCGGGCCTTCTCCAGGCGCATCCCGTCCGGCAGACCCTTGGCCACGGCGGCCTCCCGGCCGTACTGCTGCGCCTGGGGATCGTCGCTGCCCAGGAGGAAGTCCACCACCTGCTGGGACGCCTCGCCCTGGCAGTCGAACAGCCCCACCAGCTCCGCGCCCTCCTCCGCCAAGAGGTCCCTGATCCCCTCCAGCCACGGCCCCACCCGTTCCGCGCCCTCGGGGGCGGCGTGGGTGACGAACAGCGCGACCTTCTTGCCCGCCCCCTTGCCCGTGAAGAACTCGAGGGCCTCCCTGGCCGGGCGCCCGGCCTGGATGGGGAAGCCCATGAAGACCAGGTCGTATCCCTCCAGGTCCTCCAGCTCCTCGATGGGTGAAAGGACCTTGTCGCCGGTCAAGGCGCCGTGGATGGCCTCCGCCACCCTCCGGGTGTTGCCGGTCTGCGAAAAGTAAGCCACCAGTGTCTTCATCCCCGTCTCCCTTCATCCGGTACGGCGGAACGGAACGCCATCCTCCATCATACAAGAAGGGCGCGGGCGTTTCACTGCCGGCCCATGCCGGCCCACCGGCCGCGCCCACGACGGCGGGCGATTCGCGTCCCCGCCGCCCTTAGCCCGCCGCGGCCTGCGCCCTGCTTTGTGGTAGAGTATTGACGAACCGGACGCGAGGAAGGACGGATGCGGCCATGCCCCTTAAGGACCGGGCGCAGAGCATCAAGGAATCGTTCACCGGCAAGTACGCGGACCGGGGCCTTGAGCTCTTCCGGAAGCTGCAGGTGGCGCGCGGGCGGCACGGCTGGCTGGACGTGCTCTACGAGTCGGCGGAGGGGTTCCTCAAGGACCGGATGACCGTACACGCCGGCAACTTCGCCTACTCCGCCTTTCTCGGGCTCTTCCCCCTGCTGCTCTTCGCCTTCGCCGTCGTCGGTTATCTCTTCCAGTACGACCCGGAGACCATGCGCGCGGTGCTGGACGCCGTCAAGCGGGCACTGCCCGAGATGCGGGGGACCGTCCAGGCTTCCGGGGAGAGCATCCAGCGCCTGCGCGGCACCCTGGGCGTCATCGGGCTGGTCGGGCTGCTGTGGTCCATGAGCCGCATCACCTACTCCTTCCAGCTCGGTTTCGAGGCCGCCTGGGGCATGAAGCAGCGCGGCTACGTAGCCAAGAAGCTCTACTCCGTCACCCTGATGCTGATGATGATGGTGACGGCCGTTGTCGGTCTGGGCATCACCTTCGTCACCACCCACCTCTTCTCCTGGGTCAGCCGGCACGTCGGACCGGCGTTGTCGATGCTGCTGGCGCTGGGCGGCCACGTCGTAAGCCCCATGGCCTCCATGCTCATCTTCGTCCTGCTCTACCGGTCCATCCCCCGTGACAAGCCGGGCTGGAAGGAGGTCCTCTGGGCGGCCCTGCCCATGGCCCTGCTGCTGGACCTGGTCGAATACCTGCTGGGCATCTACTTCACCAGGATCTCCTCGACCCAGGCCCTCTACGGCTCCATGGGCATCGTCATCGGCATCGTGCTCTGGCTGTACTGCGTGGGCCTGATCATCTTCTTCGGGGCGGAGGTGGTGCAGACCCTGCAGAGGCGGTGGGCGCCCGAAGCCGCCGCCGCGGCGGGGGAGGGCCCGGGGGCCGGAGGAGCCGGGGGTTAGGGAGCCGGGCTGTTGCGGGCGGCGCCCGCGGGGTAGAATAAGAATGCACAGACGACGGGACGCGGGCGGCGAGACATGGACGCCGATAATGTGGAGGAGGTCGCAATGCTGGCAATGGACAATTTCTGGGCCGGGTTTTTTCTCCTGTTGATCTGGATACCCCTGGTCATGCTGTGGGTGTTCGCCTTCATGGACCTCTTCCGCCGGGACATGAGCGGCTGGCTGGTGGCCCTGTGGATCTTCGGCCTCATCGTCCTGCCGTTCCTCGGGGTGTTCATCTACTGGACCGTCCGCCCCCTCACCCTGACCGAGAAGGACCGGGAGATGCAGAGGCAGGTGGTGCAGGATGCCGAGTACGCTCAGGCCGCCCACGAGACCGATCACCTCATGAAGCTGGAGCAGCTGCGGGAGAAGGGCGCCATCACCCAGGAGCAGTACGAGAAGAAGAAGGCCAGGCTGCTCAAGGACTAGGCCCGCCGCCCGGCCCCGCCACGGCCCGGTTGTAGGCGTCCCGCCGCGGTGCTAGAATAGCCTACTGAACGCGCGCCCGTAGCTCAATTGGATAGAGCGGTTGGCTACGGACCAACAGGTTGGGGGTTCGAGTCCCTCCGGGCGTGCCATATGTAATGGCAGGCCAGACGGCCTGCCATCTCTTTTTTGGCAGGTTTTACATGTACATGAACCGGTTATTCTACCCTTCACGAGGCGCGCGTAACCCCTAATCTTTTCCTGGGGCAAGCCCAAGGCTGACCCCGGGAAAAGGTCTTGCGGTTCTAATTATCGGAGTAGCCCCCGGTGGTGTCGGGGGCCGCGGCGGCACCGCCGCCGGAGGCGTGGCCCTCTCTGCGGTCGTCTCTATACATGGCGCGCTCGCATATGATCGGGACCTCGGCTTCCACCCTGATGGAGACGTCGGTCGCCCCTATCCAGTCGGCCATGTTGAAGGTGGCCCGGGAGCTTGCCGGGATGGTGACGCCCGTCTCTTGCGGCCCCTGCCCCTCTATCATCCGAGTGATGACGGCTGCGGCGACTCGGAACGCCGGGGGCGAATGCATGCCGGATGAGCGGATTATATTATCGAACATTCCTTCCACGAAAACGTCTGTCAAGCCACCCCGAACCATGTCCTCCTCCAGGACACCGCGGTCATTCTTCCATCCGTGCCCGGCATGTCGCCGGCACACACCATAAGGCCGGGGCCCTTGTTTCCCGTTCTCATATTGGCGATTTCAACGGGCAACATCCGGAACAGGGATGTGGAAACCCTCCTCCCGGGATATCTCGCGCAAAGGAGCCGCGGCCGGCTCGGATTCAGCGTTCGAAGGCCGGCCAGCGACCGAGCTCGATGGCCTCCAGGTTGGCGAGGCGCTCCTCGGTCAGTCCGGGCAGGGTGGCGATGTCGTCTCCTTCCCGCTTTTCGCTGACGAAGAAGAGCGACGGGTATCGCGCCCCGGGGGGGAAGGGCTTCTCGCTGGAGAGGAACATGCCGTCGAGCAGTCGGATCGCTTCCTTCAGGGCTCCCGGATCGCTGGTTATCTTCGCTGCCACCGAGTCGGCCAGCAGGTCGTTCTGGCGGAACACCCTGCTCCCCAGCACCCAGATGACGACCAGGGAGAAGGCGATCCAGCCGAGCAGCCCCAGGTAGGTCCAGGCCCCGAACCCGAAGGCCAGGGCCAGGAGGGCGAAGGGCAACACCATCGCCGTGACCAGCGCCAGCACGGTCTTCCGCCAGCGGCGGGTGTTCCTGCCGAGGACCACGTCGCCAAGGAGCATATGGGCCGTCTCGTGCGCCATCATCGCCTCGGCGACGTGACGGGGCAGCGCCGCCTCCAGCGCCTCGGCGGTGATCCCCACGGCTGGCTTGTTCTCATGGTAGAGGGAGAGGGAGTTGGCCGTGGGCAGGTCCAGCACCAGCAGCCGCGGCGGTTCCAGGCCCACCGCCACGCAAACTCCCTCCAGCGCTTGTACGAACGTGCCGAGCGGGTGCTCGTTCCGGGGCTGGGCCTGCGGCATCCTCTCCGGTTTGATACAGGAGAACACGATGATGAGCACCGCGGTCAGGGCGGCCAGCGCCACCCACGACCCGGCGCTGCTTTCCGCAACGCCCCCGCCGCCCACGACCTTCACCAGGCAGGCCGCCAATGCCGCGGCGACGCCGGCTATGAGCGGCAGCGCCGCCGCCAGGCGGATGGCCGACGCCCGTCGGCGGTGGCGCTTGATGCTCGCGATGACCTGGGGGTCCAGCCCGCTGTCGCGCGGGATCCTCACCTGACCCTTCTCCTTCCCGCTGCCGAAGCTGCCGGCAGCTGTCGACAGCTTCCTCATTCTAGCAGAGTATGGACAGGGTTGACCGGTGCTCCCCCGGCGATCAAAACCGAGAGATGGGCAGGGCTACGTTACCGTTTCCCAGGGGCAGGACGGGGTCCCCCACCCGGCGCAGCGTCCTGACGTCCCTCTCCAGGTATGTCTGCGTGTATCCCGCGTGCCACGGGTGAAAGCCGCGGCCGGGCTCGGAAGCGAGTTCGGGAAACCCGCCACGCCGGAATGAGCCTCAGATGTCCTTGCCGGGCAGGGCCTTGGCGGACGACTGGCGACCGGACTCCCAGGGCAGGCGGAAGGCGGGCTTTCCCGACTGCTCCTGGAGGGACAGCGGCAGCAGTTTCAGGACCGAGGCCCTTCCCGCCAGGGTCTCGGTGGCCTTTCCGGAGAGCAGGATGTTCTGGGGCCCCGAAAGGAGGAAGCCGCCCCGCACCTTGCGATCCGCATCCACCAGCTCCCTTATATAGGGGAGAAGGGAGGGCGTGTGCTGGATCTCGTCGAAGATGACCGGCGGCGGGTTCATCTCCAGGAAACCGTGCGGGCCGTTGACCGCCGCCGCCCGGGCGTCGGGCAGATCCGGGGAGACGTAACGGTGGGCCCTGCCGAAGATATGCCTGAGCGTGGTGGTCTTTCTTGCACGCTTATTATCAAGCAGCAGCTTTATTTTACCTGCAGGTTTAATTACACTTATGCCGAGGAGGTGTTCGGGATGATGGTCATCGAAGCCGCGAGCCACTACGATTACGGCAGGAAGGTGGGAGCGGGCTTCGGGCCGGCCTACCGCCGCCTCGTTTCCCGCGCCCGCCCCCTGCCGGCGGACGCCCTGCGCCGCCGCCGCGCCGCCCTCGAGGAGGCCTATCCCCAGGCGCTGGAGCGCATGGAGGGATTGGCCAGGGCCGCCGGCCTGGAAAGGGAGCGCGACCGCCTCCTCTCCGCCGGGCCGGGCAACCCGGTGCGGCTGTCCGGCTGCACCAACTTCGCTGCGGTGCCCCCGGCCACCCGGGACGGACAGGTCTACGTCTCCTGGAACATGGACCTGCCGGGTTTCTTCCGCCTGGTGATGGGGAGGTTCCCGCTCTACCTCAGGCGCATCGCGGGGTGCAGGCCCTACGTCTGCGTGGGCTCGCCCCTGCTCTTCGGCATGGGGGTGATGAACTCCGACGGCCTCTGCGCCGCCATCAACGCGGTGGGCATGACCGACGCGGGCGAGGGGCTGATGGCCTTCGAGCTGAACAACCTGATGATGGAGACCTGCTCCACGCTGGGGGAGGCGCTCGACGTCGCGCGCTCGAGCGAGCGGCAGATCGTGCCGGGCATCATGTCCTCCATGCTCCTGAACATGAACACGCTGATGGCCGACAAGTCCGGCGAGGCCGCGCTGCTGGAGTACAGCCACAACCACCTGGAGGCCACGAGCGCCGCGGGGCACCGCGGCGTCCTGGCTTCCGCCAACCACCACCAGTTCCTCGACCGCGGCTTGAGCGGGGGAGCCGATCCTTCGGTCCAGCCGGAGATCGCCGGCTCCTACGCGCGGGTGGCCCGGATGTGGGAGCTGCTCGACCTGCACCACGGGAGGATAAGCCCCGCCGCCGCCGAGGCTATCACCTCGGACCACGGGGCCGCCTACGAGGCCTTGCGCGAGTTCGGGATGGAGCCGGCCTGGTACGGCGAGCGCGTCGACGACTCGACCATCTGCGCCCATCCCTGGAACTTCTGGAGGCATCTGGGGCGGGGCGAGGTGGCGGAGGCCTTCACCGAGCGTCTGGTCTCCATGACCCTCTACCGCTTCCTGATGGAGCCGCGGCGCTGCACCATCTGGTTCGGGCGCGGCTATCCCTGCCGCGGCAAGTACCGCCCGCTCTGGGTGGGCGACCTGCTGGAGATGGACGGGGCGGACGAGGCCCGCGCGGCACTGGACTACGCCACGGGGCCCGACCCCTTACGGCGCAGGTCCGGCCGCGACCTTATCTTCTCCCGCCCGGTGCGCGACACCGCCGTCAACCGGACCGTGCGCGGCGCCCTGACGGCGGGCGTCCTGGCGCTCGACGGCCTCTTCGCCCGCGCCGCCGGCATGTGACGGTGCCAGGTGAATCCGGGGTCAGG
>CAZETE010000071.1:0-1890 GCA_964515075.1 uncultured Actinomycetota bacterium
CATGGACGGCCAGGGCCATGGAGGCGACCGAAGCATTCAGGAGTCGATGGAAGAGAAGGCGGCAAAAGGCCTGTCAAGGAAGGCAGTCATGCGGCGGCAGAGGCATGCAAAACAATCAGATATCTATACAGGGAAAAGGGCACGGGTTTAATATGAGAAATAACGGACGATGACAGCGTTCCCGGGCTGGCTGCCCTGGGGGTTTAAGGGAACGTAATGCAAGGAGAGAAAGGGGTTCGTCATGCGGGGTATCCGGATGCTGCTGTGTATTTCCATTGCCCTGGCCTTGTGTGCCTCACCGCTGTTCATCGCGCCGGCGGGGGCCTGGTCCATCGGCTCGTTCACCCATGTGCCGCTGCCGGGTTCCCACCCCGAGGGTATCTGTACAGGTCCGGACGGAGCCCTGTGGTTCTGTGAATCCGCCGCTAACAAGATAGGCCGCGCGACCTCGGGTCCGGTGGTGACCGACGAGTACGCCGTACCCAGCAGCCCCGGGGTCCCCATCAGCATCTGCGCCGGCCCCGACGGCGCCCTGTGGTTCACCGAGATCATCGGGAACAAGATCGGCCGCATCACCACCGCGGGGGCCATCACCGAGTACGCCGTCCCCACCGGTGGAAGTCGCCCCTACATCATCTGCGTCGGCCCCGACGGCAACCTCTGGTTCACGGAGAACACGGGGAACAAGATCGGCCGCTGCACCACCGCGGGGGTCATCACCGAGTATGCAGTCCCCACCGCGTCGAGCGGATGCGACCACATCTGCGCCGGCCCCGACGGTAACCTCTGGTTCACGGAGTACAACGCGTCCAAGATCGGCCGCTGCACCACCGCGGGAGCCATCACCGAGTATCCCCTCACGCCGGGACGCCAACCGTGCGGCATCGCCGCCGGACCGGACGGCGCCCTGTGGTTCTGCGAGGACGCCGGCAACAGAATCGGCCGCATCACCACCGCGGGGGTCATCAGCGAGTATCCCGTGATCACCCCGAACGCGGAGCCGCTCAACATCTGCCACGGACCGGGGAACATGATGTGGTTCACCGAGTACAACGGCAGCAGGATAGGGACCATCACGATGGGCGGGACCGTCGGGGAGATGGCCGGCTCCCCCAACGGACCGCACCCGACGTCCATATGTTTCGACGGTGACGCCAACCTGTGGTACACGGCCAACGTGGATCACACCGTCATGCAGGCACCCGTCACCGGGCTCCCCTTCATCACCGGCATCACTCCCGTCAAATGGGCGCGCGGAACCACCGTGCACATCAGCGACCTGCAGGGGTTCGGCTTCGACCCCGGCATCATCTACGGTGACGTAAAGCTCGCCAGGCAGGGAGAGATCGACATCTACGCCAACAACCTCACGGTGGCCTCGGGCAACCGGATCACCTGTGACTTCATCTTCCCCGCGACCACCGCGCTGGGCAGGTGGAACGTGGTGGTGAAGAACCCGGACGGCCAGTGCGACACCCTCTTCGGCGGCTTTGAAGTCACCGAACTGACGCCCGCCGGCACCTGGTACCTCCCCGAGGGCTGCACCACCGGCGGCTTCGAGACCTGGGTGCTGGTGCAGAACCCTAACCCGGGCGGCGTCATCGTGGACCTGACCCTGATGACCGAGGCCGGACCCCAGAACCCACCGGCCCTGCAAGGACGGCAGATACCGGCCGAATCGCGCACCTCCTTCAACATCGGTGATTACGTCCAGACCTACGATGTCTCCACCAAGGTGGACTCCTTCGGGGGCGAGGTGGTCTGCGAGCGGGCCATGTACGGCAACGACCGCACCTGGGGCACCGACTCCATCGGGTCGGAGTTCTCCGCCCCGAACTGGTACCTGGCCGAGGGCTGCACCGCCGGCGGCTTCGAGACCTGGGTGCTGGT
>CAZETE010000071.1:1990-6270 GCA_964515075.1 uncultured Actinomycetota bacterium
ACTGGTACCTGGCCGAGGGCTGCACCGCCGGCGGCTTCGAGACCTGGGTGCTGGTGCAGAACCCCGGGGATCATCCCGTCCACGTCGACCTGACCTTCATGACCTCGTCCGGGCCGCAGCCCGGCCCGCATGGCGTCGAGATACCGGCCTATTCCCGCAAGAGTTTCAACGTGGGCGACAGCGTCACCGACTACAACGTCTCCACCCAGGTCGGCTCCACCGGGGGCAACATCGTCTGCGAGCGGGCCATGTACGGCAACGACAGGCAATGGGCCCACGACTCCATCGGCACGGACATCCCCAAGGCCACCTGGTACCTCCCCGAGGGCTGCACCGCCGACGGCTTCGAGACCTGGGTGCTGGTGCAGAACCCCAACGCTACGCCCGTCACCGTGAACCTGACCCTGATGACCGACGAAGGCAAGGTCAACCCGCCGGCCCTGCAGGGCGTGGAGGTCCCCGCCAATTCCCGCAGATCCTTCAACCTGGGGGATCACGTCCAGGCCTACGACGTCTCCACCCAGGTCAACTCGACCGGAGGCAAGGTGGTATGCGAACGCGCCATGTACGGGGGGGACCGCGCCTGGGGCACCGATTCCATCGGGGCCTTCAATACGGGGTACACCTGGATGCTGGCGGAGGGCTGTACGGGAGGCGGCTTCGAGACCTGGGTGCTGGTACAGAACCCCAACGCTACGCCCGTCACCGTGGGCCTCACCTTCATGACCTCGACCGGACCGAAGACGGGCCCACAGGGCGTGTCCATCCCGGCCTACTCGCGCAAGTCCTTCAACGTAGGAGGCTTCGTGTACGACTGGAACGTCTCCACCAAGGTGGCCTCCACCGGGGGCGCCGTGGTATGCGAGCGGGCCATGTACGGCAACGGCCGGCAGTGGGCGCACGACTCCGTCGGCTGCATGGGCGGCCCCCACTAGGCCTGCACTTCTAGTCGGGGTCAGCACCGAAATATCTAGTACAATAGCCCTTGACTCGGGCGTTTAGCTCGGCGGGAGAGCACTTGCCTTCCAGTCAATCGGCGCAGCGAACAGCACGACCTGGAGGGAATAGATCCAAGGCCCGGCCCCTGTCCCAAACCCTATCCCATGCTCATGCGCAGGTTGGCCTCGAAGTTGAGGGGCGGAACGTCGTCGGGGTCTGCGAGGACGTCAACCACCACCGGCCCTTCCAGGCGCAGCATCTCCTGCAGCACCGGGCGGATGTCCTCCACCTTGTCGAGGCGCAGGCCGTGCGCCCCGAAGGAGGAGGCCATGGCGGCGATGTCGGGGTTGCCGTGCTCGGTGCCGATAACCCGGCCCTGGAACTGGGTGCGCTGACGGAAGTTGAGCACCCGGTACATGGAGTCGTTGATCACCAGCACCTTGATGTCGATATCCTCGCGCACCGCCGTCTCCAGGTCCTGGACGGTCATCATGAACTCCCCGTCACCCAGCACCGCGACCACCGGCTGTTCCGGGTAGAGCAGGCTGGCCGCCATGGCCGAGGGGAGGCCGAAGCCCATGGATCCGAAGTTGACGCTGCAGAGCCAGGAGAGGGGTCGGAGGCACGGCAGGTAGCAGACCGCGTAGAGCTGGTGCATCCCCGCACCCGAGGTTATGACGTGCTCGGGGGGAAGAAGCCCAGAGAGCTCGTGGGCCACCCGGGCGGGGGAGAGGGGCACCTTATCCGAGGCGGCGGCCGGCTCCCAAGCCGCGCGCCAGGCGGCACGGGCTTCTTCCAGGTGGTCCACCCATGCCTTGCAGTCGGGGACCGGGATCTCCGAAAGCCCCTGCAATGCCTCGACAAGAAAGTCCCTCACCCCGGCTTCGATGGTCATGGCCGCCTTGAAGTGGCTGGAGAGCATGGCTGCCAGGTCGATGTTGACAAGGACCACCTCTCCCCGGATGGGCAGGGTGTACTCGTAGGAAATCATGTCGGAGACGGTGCACCCCAGGCCCAGGATCACGTCTGCTTCCTGCAGCGGGGTGTCCGCCAGGACGTTGCCGGCGAAACCGGCCCGGCCGTAACAGAGAGGATGGGTTTCGGGTATGGCCCCCCGGCCGTTGCCGGTGGTGATCACCGGCACCTGCAGCTTGTCCACCAGCCTGGCCAGCAGCTCCGAAGTGCCGGAGTAGGCGATGCCGCCACCGGCCAGGATCAGCGGCCGCTTGGCCTCGGCCAGCAGCCTCAGGCACTTCCAGACGTCTTCTATGTGCAGTGCGGGCGGATGTTCCGTGCGCAGGTCGAAGCGCGGGGGCTCGTCTCCCCCGGAGGCCTCGGCCTTCCACACATCCTCCGGCACCTCTATGAGCACCGGCCCGCGCGCCCCGGAAGTCGCCAGCACGTAAGCCTGCTCGAAGACGGACTGGGTCTCCCCCGGATCTTCGATGCGGAAGACGCCCTTGCAGAGTGAGCCGAAGATACGGCGGTGGTCCGCTTCCAGCATGCCGTCGGATCCCTTGAGCTTGCGCTTGATGGCCCCGCTCAGGACGATCATGGGGCTGCAGTCCTTGGCGGCATTGCCCACCGAGATGAGGGCGTTGAGATTGCCCCCGCCCGAGTGGGTGAGGGCCACGCCGGGGATGCCGGTCAACCGCCCCTCGGCGTCGGCCATGCTCGCCGCCACCTGCTCGTGGCGGCAGGAGATGTAACGAAGCCTCTCCCGGTAGTCGTAGAGGCTGTCCACGAAAGGCATGTTGGAGGTGCCGATTATCCCGTATAGGCGGCGGCCCCCCATGGCCAAGATGCCCTCGATCAAGACCTGCGAACAATTCATCTTTTCGACCCCTTAATCGCGGCTCGTCTATTCCACGCCGTTTATCACGAAAAGCGGCTTCTCCCCCCTCAAGACGCGCAGGAGGTTTTCCATGGAGACCTGGATCATGCGCGCCTTGCTCTCGTTGGTCCCGCCGGCAACGTGGGGCGAGAGGACGACCTTTTCCGACTTGAGCAAGGGGTTGCCGGGATCGACAGGTTCCTCGGTGAATACATCGAGACCCGCTCCCGCCAGCCGCCCTTCGTCCAGCGCGGCGGCCAGGGCGGCCTCGTCGACCACTTCTCCCCGGGCGGTGTTTATAAGAAATGCCGAGGGCTTCATCAAGGAAAGGCGCTCAGCGTCGATGAGGTGCCTGGTGCCGGGGGTCAGGGGGGTGTGCAGGGTGACGATGTCGGCGGTGCGCAGGAGGTCCTCGAGCTCGAGGCGCTCGGCGCCCAACTCCGCTTCCTGCCCGGGCGAGAGGCCGATCGGGTCATAGTAGGTAACGCTGCAGCCGAAGGCCCCGGCCAGCCCGGCCACCTGGCGGCCGATGTGGCCCATGCCCACGATGCCCACCGCCTTCCCGGCCAGCTCGTTCAGGCCCAGGGTGAATATCTCATCCTGGACCCAGGCCCCTTCCGTCGTGCGCCGGTGGAAATAGACGGCCTTCTTCAGCAGCATCAGGGCGAACATGATGGCCTGCTCGGCCACCCCGGTGGCATTGGCGGCGCCCACGTTGGCTACCGGGATACCCGCGGCACGGGTAGCCTCGAGGTCGATGTGCTGGTAGCCGATGGTCGGCTGCTGAATGAGGCGGCATCCCCGGGCGGCCTCGGCCACCTCGGCGTCGATGCCCAGGCGGAAGGTGAAATCCCCGACGATGGCGGTTGCGCCCCGCACCGCATCCACCAGGCCCGGCCCGGGTTCTCCGTCGTATACGGCCACCTCGACGCCGGCCGTCTCCGGCGTCGCTCCCAGCAAGGCTTCGAACATCGCCGCCGGCAGGGGAGCCAGCACCACAACCTTTTCCTTCTGCACCGTCCTCACCTCACCATCCAGACCTTGATTGTATCAGAACGAGAACAACCCTTTATATCCGCGAAGCGCATAAGAGGCCGGATAGAACTGGACCGCCGCTCAAACGGGGAACCGCTCCGGTGAGACCGAAAGGGGCGGCAAGGACGGCGAAGAGGCCTCGATATGGTATCGCCTCATCGGCTCCCTGGTGGGGCCTATCGCCAGGATATCTGTCACCTTCCGGCCGGCGCAGTTGATGATGGGCACGGCCAACCAGCCTCTCAGACTCCGGCTTCCATGCCTGCGGAGGGGTTGTCATACGTAAGCCCAAACACCGTATCGGTAAGCCAGCGTTTAAAGGAGGGGTTGTCCATGAACTGCTTGAACAGCTCGGTGTCGTCCTGGAGAATACCCGTCATGACCCGGCCCAGGGCCTTGTCGTGCTCGATGCGGGCGTTCTGGCGATCAGAGTTCTGGATGGCGTTCATGTATGCAGTATCCGCCGCCACCC
>CAZETE010000072.1:0-6093 GCA_964515075.1 uncultured Actinomycetota bacterium
GGCGGCCCCCGAGGGGCGGGGGGGGGCCGGGGGGGCGGGGGGGGCGCGGGGGGGGCAGGTACACGGTCACCGGCGGGGGGGCGGGCGGGGGAGCGCCCGGGGTCGGGGCCGGGGGGGGCGGGGGGACGGGCGGGGGGACCACCCCCGTCTCGCCCGTCAGTATGCCGGGCAGCCTGGACCCGCATTCCTGGCAGCAGAGGTTGCCGCGGGGGTTCTGCGCGTAGCACTGCGGGCACACCGCCCGGTCGCCGGCCCGCATTGCGGAGGGCAGCGGCTCCACCGGCAGCATGGGCGTGGTGGGCCGTTCGGCAGGCGGCTGCGCCGGGGCGGCCCCCTGCCCTCCTTGCCGCGGGGCGGGGGCGGGGGGGGGGGGGGGGAGGGGGGGGGGCGGGGGGGGCGCGGGCTCCCGCTTCTCCAGGCGGGGCGGAGGCGTGGGCTCGAGCGCCGGCTCCACCGGCTCAAGGCGGGGGGCGGCGGGGGGGGCGGGCTCTTCCTGCCGCGGCTGCAAGCGGCTTCCGCATATCATGCAGAACACCGCGCGTTCTGGGTTTTCGCTCCCGCACTCGGGGCAATTCAACGGCAACACCTCCGGTTCCCCTCCCGGTCCAGCTTATTCTTTCTCCCGAGCCCTTTCGTTTTCCTTCGTGGGCGCCGCGGAGGGGAGCGCGGCGCCTAAGCGCCGACCACGGGCAGCAGGAAGGCGACCAGGTTGTTGATCATGTGCGCCGCCACCGGCGCCGCCAGGTTGTCGGCGTGCTCGTACAGCGCGCAGAAGACCAGTCCCGCCGCCATCCGGGAGAGCAGCCCCACCAGGCTGAAGTGGACGAGGGAGAAGACGGCGCTGCTCAGGAGCATGGCCCACGCCGTCCCCAGCTCCCTGCGCATGGGCGGGTAGAGGTACCCGCGGAAGAAGGCCTCCTCGCAGAAGGGGGCCACCAGCACGATCACCACGAAGGCCAGGACCATGTCCAGCCCGCCCACCCCGGCCTTCACGTTCAGCTTGATCAGGCCGTAGACCCAGTTGTCGCCCAGCCCCGAGTTCTGAAGGAACCAGTCCGAGGCGGAGAGCAGGGCGGCGGTGAGGCCGAAGGAGACCAGCCCGCCCAGCAGACCCCAGGGCAGGCACTCCTTCAGGCCGCGCCCGGACATGCCCAGTTCCCGGAGCCACCCCCCCCCGCCCCCCGCCGCCCCGCCCGCCTGCCAGGCCGCGAAGGCAAGCAGGGTGGCGTAGAGGGCGGCGGAGACGAGCATGACCGCCGCGCCGTATCCCAGTTCGCCCCCCTCGTTGATCATGTAGGTCACCAGGGATTCCAGGAGGAAGGGGAGGGGGAGGAAGGCCAGGCCGGGCCAGAGCTTCCATCCCGGCCCCCCCTCCGGCGAGCCGCTCCGGCGCGGCCGGGCCGGCCGGGAGGGCGTCCCGGCCGCGGCCCGCAGCCCGCAGACTAAGGTGAAGCAGTCCGGGCAGTAGGCGAGGTCCCCCACGCCGGAGCGGCATCCCTCGCAGAGGGCGGCCCCGCAGTGGGCGCAGACGGCCGTCGCGCGCTCGTCCGGGTGGCGGACACAGGCGCCCTTTCCCGGCTTCCCCGCCTCCCGCCCCGGGGCGGGAGGCGGGCAGGCGCGGCCCGCCGCCTCCCCGGCGCAGTCCGGGCACAGCGCGCCTTCCTCCCCCACCTCCAGGCACTCCCCGCAGAGATAGCGCCCGCAGCGCACGCAGGCGGCCCTGGCCCTCCTCGAGGGATGACCGGCGCACACGGGTGGTCGCGTCCCTTCGTACACCCGGCCTCCTCCCCTTCAGGTCAGGTAGACGACCGCCAGTACCACGACATTGTTTATAGCATGGGCCAGCATGCCGGGATAGACGGAGCCGGTCTCCTCGTACAGCCAGGCGAAGACCAGGCCCAGCGCGAACAGCGAGGGGAGCCCCTGCCACTTGAGGTGGAGGAGGGAGAAGGTCAGCGCGTTGAGGGCCAGCGCCCGGTTTCTCCCCAGGGCCTTGCGCATGGACGAGTAGAGGGCGCCGCGGAAGAAGACCTCCTCGCAGACGGGGGCGAGGACGGCGGTGGCCAACACCGCCGCGGCCCTGCCCGCGCCGCCCAACCCGCGCAGCACCTCCGCGTCGGGGCTCTGCAGGTCGCTGCCGGTAAGCGTCCGGACCACCAGGCAGAGCAGGACGAAGAGGGCGTAGTTGGCGGCCAGGCCCACCAGGCCCCCCGCCGTCCCCCACCCCAGCAGCCTTCCCGGAGGCAGGCGGTTCAGGCCCAGCTCGCTCCGGCCCTGTCCGGCGGCGCCGGCCGTCAGCCACGAGGCCAGGAGGAACAGGGGCGCCATCACCGCCGCGTAAGTGAAAAAGCTCAGCCCCGCCGGGTCCAGGTCGAAGGCGGCGGCCAGGGCCGCGGTGATCCCGTAGTAGGCGATGAGGGCGGCCGCCAGGGCCGCCAGGCAGGCGGGCACGCTCCAGGCGACGGACCTCCAGCGCTCCTCCCGGGCCCCGCGGGCGTCCGGGGCGGCGGGCGGCGGTTGGGGCGGCGGGTTATCCGCGGCCGTCCCCCTCCCCCTTGCCCCGGGGCCCGGCGGCCCAGACCTCGGCTATCTGGACGGCGTTGAGGGCCGCTCCCTTGCGCAGGTTGTCCGAGACCACCCAGAAATTGAGGGCGCGGGGCTCGAAGACGTCCCTGCGGATCCTCCCCACGTAGACGGGGTCGGTGCCCGCCGCCCGTATGGCCAGCGGGTAGAGGTTGGCCCCGGGGTCGTCCTCGACCACCACGCCCGGGGCCCGCGCGAGGATCCGGCGGGCCCGTTCCGCGTCCGCCTCCTCGCCGAACTCGGCGTAGACCGACTCGGAGTGGCCGACCTCCACCGGCACGCGGACGGTGGTGGCGGTCACCGGCAGGCCGGGCAGGCCCATGATCTTCTGGGTCTCCCGCACCATCTTCCACTCCTCGCGGGTGTAGCCCGCGTCCGCGAACGCGTCGATGTGGGGCAGGCAGTTGAAGGCGATGCGGTGGGGGTAGACCTCGCACCGCGGCTCCCGCCCCTCGATCATGTCCCGCACCTGCGCGTCCAGCTCGACCAGGGCCGGCCGGCCGGTGCCGGAGACGGCCTGGTAGGTGGAGACGATGACCCGCTCAAGGCCCCACTCGCGGTGCAGGGGCTCCAGGGCCACCACCATCTGGATGGTCGAGCAGTTGGGGTTGGCGATTATGCCCCGGTGCTTGAAGACCTCCGCGGGGTTGACCTCCGGGACCACCAGGGGGACCCCCTCGTCCATGCGGAAGGCGCTGGAATTGTCCACCACCAGGGTCCCCGCCCGCACCGCATGGGGGGCGAACTCGAGCGATCTCGAGGCCCCCGCGGAGAAGAGGGCCAGTTCGATTCCGTCGAAGGAATCCTCCCCGAGCACCTCCACTTCGATCTCCTCCCCCTTGAAGGTGAGGGTCCTGCCCTCGGAGCGGCGGGAGGCGAGCAGGCGCAGCCGCTCGACGGGGAAGTCCCGCTGCTCCAGGACGAGGCGCATGGCCTCGCCCACGGCGCCGGTGGCGCCCACTATGGCTACGCTCAACCCTTTCATCGGGCCCGTCCCCGCGGCCTCGACGCGCTCCCGGCCTCCGCCCGGTCAATCACCCGTCATCACTCCCTTCTCCAGCCCGAAGCAGCGGTGCACCGCGTTGACCGCCTTCTGCAAGTCGGCGGCCCGCACCACGCAGCTGATCTTGATGGACGAGGTGGAGATCATCTCGATGTTTATGCCCGCCTCGGCCAGGGCCGAGAACATGTCCGCCGCCACCCCGGGGTGGCTTTTCATGCCCGCCCCGATCAGGCTGATCTTGGCGATGCCCTCGTCGCAGTCGAAGCTGCGGGCGCCCAGCTCGCCGGCCACCTCGGAGACGATCTCCCGCGCCCGGGGCAGGTCGCCCTGGTTGAGGGTGAAGGAGATGTCGGTCTGGGCGTTCTCGCTGACGTTCTGGATGATCATGTCCACGTTGATGTTGGCGTCGGCCATGCGGCGGAAGAGGTGGGCCGAGATGCCGGGGCGGTCCGGCACTCCCAGGATGGTTATCTTGGCCTCGGACGCGTCGTGGGTCACCCCGCTGATGATGGCCTTCTCCATGCGCTCCGCGTCCTGCGAAATCCAGGTGCCTTCCTTGTCGGAAAAGCTCGACCTCACGTGAATCACCACCCCGTAGTTCCTTGCGAACTCTATACTGCGCGACTGCATCACCCGGGCCCCGGTGGCGGCCATCTCCAGCATCTCGTCGTAGGAGATGCGGTCCAGCTTGCGGGCGTCCGGCACCAGGCGCGGGTCCGCCGTGTAGACGCCCTCCACGTCGGTGTAGATCTCGCACACCTCGGCGCCCAGGGCCGCGGCCAGCGCCACCGCCGTGGTGTCCGAGCCTCCCCGGCCCAAGGTGGTGATGTTGTCGTCCAGGGTGATGCCCTGGAAGCCCGCCACTATCACCACGCTGCCCCGGGAGAGCTCCTCCCGGATGCGCGCCGCCTTGATGTCGATGATCTTGGCCTTAGTGTGCGCGCCGTCCGTGAGGATGCCCACCTGGGCCCCGGTAAAGGAGATGGCCCGGTAGCCCAGGGCCTGGATGGCCATGGAGAGCAGGGCCACCGAAACCTGCTCCCCGGTGGAAAGGAGCATGTCCATCTCCCGCTCCGGCGGCACCTCGCAGATCTCGTGGGCCAGCTCGAGCAGGCGGTCGGTGGTGTCCCCCAGGGCCGAGATGACCACGACCACGCTGTTGCCCGCCTCGAAGGTCCGGGCCACCCGCCCGGCCACCCGCTTGATCCTTGCCGTGTCGGCGACGGACGAGCCGCCGAACTTCTGCACCATCAATGCCATGGCTTTCCTTCCCCGATCCCGGTCACTTCACCGTTTATTTATACCACAGGCCGCCGGGGGGCCCGGATCAGACCTCGCAGCGCCCCCTGAGGGCGCGCCCCAGGGTGATCTCGTCCGCGTACTCGAGGTCGCCCCCCACCGGCAGGCCGCTGGCCAGGCGGCTGGCGCGGACCCCCCGGGCCCTCGCCGCGTCGGCGATATAGAGCATGGTGGCCTCCCCCTCCACCGTGGGGTTGGTGGCCAGGATGATCTCACGGGCGCCCTCTTTCCCCACCCGTTCGAGCAGCTCCCGGATGCGCAGCTGCTCCGGCCCCACCCCGTCGATGGGAGAGATGGCCCCTCCCAGCACGTGGTAGAGGCCGTGGTACTCCCCGGTCCGCTCCAGGGGCACGATGTCCTTGGCCTCCTCCACCACGCAGATGGTGGTGCGGTCGCGGCGCTCGTCGGAGCAGAAGCGGCAGAGCTCGTCCTCGCACAAGTTGTAGCAGGACCGGCAGTAGCGCACCTTGTGCCTGGCCTCCACGATGGCCCCGGCCAGCGCCTCGGCCTCGCGGGCCGGCACCTTGATCAGGTGCAGGGCCAGGCGCTGGGCCGACTTGGGGCCGATGCCCGGCAGCTTGCCCAGCTCGGCGATGAGCCGCTCGACCGGGGGCGTGTAGTACAAGGGCCTCTCTCCTCGCTCACATGCCGGGGATCTTCATGCCCTTGGTGTAGGCGCCCAGCCTCTCCTCGGCCAGGTCGCGCGACTTCTTGAGCGCGTCGGAGACCGCGGCCAGCACCAGGTCCTCGAGCATCTCCACGTCCTCCGGGTCCACCGCGTCGCGGCTGATGGACACCCCCAGCACGTTCTGCTGCCCGTCGGCCACCACCTTGACCGTGCCCCCGCCCGACGATCCCTCCACGCGCTCCTCCGCCAGGGACTCCTGCGCCTCCAGCATCTTCCTCTGCAGCTGCTGCGCCTGCTTCATCATCTTCTGGAGGTTCCCGTTCATCCTCTCACCACCTATCCGCTGTCCGTTCCGCCCGCCGGCTCCCGGGCCCGCCCGGCTCCTTCACTCGTGCAGACGCTCCCCCTCCGGCGGCGGCAGGCTGACTTCCTCCACTATCTCCGCCCCTTCGAACGCGTCCTTGATCATGCGCACCGCGTGCTTCTCGCGCGACTCGGAGGAGGCGCGCTCCCGCCCGGGCTTCTTCCCCCGGCCGGGAGCGGGTTCCGGTGCGGGCCCGGGCTCTCCGCCCGCTGCCGG
>CAZETE010000073.1:0-389 GCA_964515075.1 uncultured Actinomycetota bacterium
CCTTCGCGGTCGTCCCCGGCCCCCTGGACCACTTCGACTTCGCGCCCCTGGGAGACCAGCAGGCCGGCGTGCCCTTCAGCGTGACCTTGAGCGCCCGGGACGCCTGCGGCAACCTGGTGGAGGGATTCTGCGGCACGGTCTCCCTCGCCGATCTCTCGGGCAGCTTGAGCCCGGCTTCCACCGCGGCCTTCGTCTCCGGCAGCTGGACCGGCTGGGTCAGCGTAGGGGAGCCGTGGAAGGACGACCGCATCGATGCCGCATCTTCGGGCGCGACCGGGTCGAGCGCCTACTTCGACGTGCTGGGCGGCCCCGATCCCCAGGGGGAGGAGTGGTACTTCGCCGAGGGCTACACCGGGGCGGGCTTTGAGGAGTGGCTGTGCCTGGCCAAC
>CAZETE010000073.1:489-5976 GCA_964515075.1 uncultured Actinomycetota bacterium
TCTACTTCAACTACCGCGGCGCGTGGACCGGCGGCCACGACGTCGTCGGGGCCCGCGAGGGCTCGACCGAGGCCTGCTTCGCCGAGGGCTACACCGGGGCGGGCTTTGAGGAGTGGCTGTGCCTGGCCAACTTCGGAAGCGCCGACGCCTCCGTCACCGTGACCTACTACTACGAGGACGCCGCCCCGCTGGAGAAGGAGCCCTTCACCCTGCGGGCCGGCTCCCGCCGCACCCTCTACGTCAACGCCGAGGCCGGGGCGGACCGCAACGTCTCGGTCCGGGTCGCCTCCACCGCCCCCATCGTGGCCGAGCGCCCCATCTACTTCAACTACCGCGGCGCGTGGACCGGCGGCCACGACGTCGTCGGGGCCCGGCCCCGCGGCGGACGTCGTTGACATCGAAGGGCGCCATAAAATATAATATATTAATCTTTAATTAGCTACGCTAAGTAAACCACGGTCGCGGGGAAGGAAGAGCATGGGAGACGGCGAGAGAGAAGGCGGCATCATCCGGGTGAAGGAACTCGAGCGCAAGTTCGGCGACCTCAGGGCGGTCAAGGGCATCAGCTTCGAGGTGGAGCACGGCGAGATCTTCGGCTTCTTGGGCCCCAACGGCGCCGGCAAGACCACCACCATCAACATGCTCTGCACGCTGCTCAAACCCACCTCCGGCCAGGCCATCCTCAACGGCTACGACGTCTGCCTGAACAGGAACGAGGTGCGCGAGTCCATCGGCCTGGTCTTCCAGGACCCCAGCCTGGACGACCGCCTCACCGCCCTGGAGAACCTGCAGTTCCACGCGGTGGTCTACCGCGTGCCCGCGAGCGAACGGGAACGCCGCATCGGGGAGGTCCTGGACATGGTGGGCCTCACCGAGCGCGCGGAAGACCGGGTGGAGACCTTCTCCGGCGGCATGAAGCGCCGCCTGGAGATCGCCCGTGGCCTGCTCCACTACCCCAAGGTGCTCTTCTTGGACGAGCCCACCATCGGGCTGGACCCCCAGACCCGCAGCCACATCTGGGATTACGTCCAGAGCCTCAAAAAGGAGAAGGACATCACCATCTTCCTGACCACCCACTACATGGACGAGGCGGAGAACTGCGACCGCATCGCCGTCGTCGACCACGGGGAGATCATCGCCCTGGACGCCCCCGAGGGGCTGAAGGGCCTGGTGGGGGGGGACGTGGTCAGGATCAAGACCGCGGACGACGCTCGGGCGGAGGAGGAGTTGAGGGGCTGGGAGGTGGAGGTCGTCAAGGAGCGGGACTGCCTCTGCTTCGAGGTGGAGCGGGGCGCGGAGTTCATCCCCAGCTTCATCCGCGAGTTCGGCGTGAGCATCGACTCCATCAGCGTGCACCGCCCCACCTTGGACGACGTCTTCATGAAACTCACCGGCCGGGAGATACGCGAGCAGGGGGCGGACGACATGGCCGACCTGCGCGTCTTCACCAGGGCCTCCCGCCCCCCGTCCAAGAGGAGGCGCTGAGCATGGCCGGGGAAGCCGCCAGCGGCGGAAGGTGCAGGTCCGGGGCCTCCCGGGGCGGGCGGTTCCGCCAGAGCCTCCGCAGCGGCTGGGTCGGCGTCTACGTCATCTGGCTGCGCGACGTCAAGCGCTTCTGGCGCGACACGCCCCGCCGCGTCGGCTCCTTCTTCCAGCCCATCATCTACCTCTTCCTGCTGGGCACCGGCCTGCAGAGCGCTTTCAATACCTTCGGCGGGGGGGATAACGACATCAAGTACGTGCTGTTCATGTTCCCGGGCATCCTGGGCATGACCGTCCTCTTCACCGCGGTATTCTCGGCCATCTCCATAGTCTGGGACCGCGAGTTCGGGTTCTTGAAGGAGGTCCTGGTCTCTCCCATCCCCCGCGCCAGCGTGGCGGTGGGCAAGGTGCTGGGCGGCGCCACCACCGCCCTGATGCAGGGGATGGTCCTGCTGGTGCTGGCCTTCTTCCCCATGTTCCTGGGATTCTCCTTAGACACCCTCTTGAAGGTGTTGGAGCTCATCCCCATCATCAGCCTGCTGGCCGTGGCCATGACCTCCTTGGGCGTGACCGTGGCGGCGCGCATGCGCTCCATGGAGGGCTTCCCCATCATCATGAACTTCATCCTGATGCCCCTCTTCTTCCTCTCCGGGGCCATGTTCCCCCTGCAGGGCCTGCCCACCTGGATGGACGTCCTCACCAGGCTGAACCCCCTCACCTACGGCGTGGACTCCCTGCGTGGCATCTGCCTCAAGGACACCGTCCTGGCCCAGAGGCTCCAGGTGCCCCGCTACCCGCTCTGGCTCGATCTCCTGGTCATCCTGGCTTTCACCGCGGTACTGATGGTCCTGGCCGTCTGGCAGTTCGACAGGCAGGACTAGGCTGCCGGGGGGCCGGAACCGGGCGACGACCGCGCCCGAGGACCTCATGGGGGCGGCCGCCGGGTAAAGGCGATGGGCCCCCGATGACGAAACTATCTATATGAGCTCAACGAAGGAGGAACGGACGGCCGCCGGGCCCATCGAGTTGATGATCGTGGACGACCACGACCTGGTGCGGGCCGGCCTGCGCGAGCTCGTCGGCGGGCAGGAGGGCATCGTCCTGGTGGGGGAGGCGGAGAACGGCCGGGAGGTGCTCGAGAGGTCGTTGGAGCTCCGTCCCGACGTGCTGCTGGTCGACATCAAGCTGGGCGACATCAGCGGCATCGAGGTGGTGCGCCGCATCAAGAGCGACCCGGCGGGGGCGGACATCGCCTGCCTGATGCTCACCGTCTACGACGACATGGACGTGGCCATCGAGTCCTTGCGGGCCGGGGCCGTAGGCTATCTCCTGAAGGACTGCACCAAGGAGGAGCTGCTGGAGGCGGTGCGCAAGGCCAGCCGGGGTGAGACCCACCTCGACCCGGAGATGTCCCGCAAGGCCCTGGAGGTGCTCAAGGCCGACGGGCTGGATCGGCTGGCTTGGTTCATCGAGGACCGGGAGAAGAGGGATCTCATCGTCGAGCCGGGGGACGACCGCCTCACTGCTCGAGAGCGCGAGGTGCTCCGCCTGGTGGTGCAGGGCTACAAGTACCGCGACATCGGGGAGGAGCTGTTCATCTCCCTGGCCACGGTGAAGACCCACGTCTCCAGCATCTACCGCAAGCTGGGGGTGGAGGACCGCGCCGGCGCCATCCTGGCGGTGGTCAAGCTCGGTTGGATTTGATCCCGGAGTATGCTACTGTTACTGGTGATGTAAAAATCAATTACATTAAAAGATTGAGGTTAGAAGGAAGAGGGGCGCGAAGATGGACTCACCGACGAGGACGAAGCGGCCGGCGGCGGCCCTGCTGACGGCGGCCTGCCTGGCGTTGGCGGCATTCCTGGCGCTGCCCGGCGGCGGCCTCTCGCCGCGGCCGGCGGCGGCCGGCGGCGGCACCATCACCTTCCACGGTCACGGCAAGGGGCACGGCGTGGGCATGTGCATGGCCGGCGTCTACTACCGGGCCCTGCGGGGAGAGGACTACAGGTCCATCATCCAGACCTACTACACCGGGGTGGACTTCTCCACCATCGACGACAACATGCACATCCGGGTCAAGTGCCGGGACGGGGTCGTGCGCACCTACACCATGGCCGAATACTGCATGCGCCAGATGGAAGAGCCCAACTCCTGGCCCCGGGAGGGCCTGAAAGTGACCATTACCGCCTTCCGCACCTATGCCTATGCCACCATGATGCGGGGCAAGCACGCGGCGGAGGGCTTCGATATCTGCTCCAGCGGCTCCTGCTGCCAGGCCATGAACGAGGCCATCAACCCCGCCAACGTGCCCAACGTGGTGGCCGCGGTCAACCAGACGGCCGGGCAGGTCATCACCTACGGCGGCACCCCCATCGTGGCCGCCTACAGTTCCTGCTGCGGCGGCTTCACCGCCACCGCCAACGAGGTGTGGGGCGGCACCGGCTACCCCTACTGGCAGGCGGTCTACGACGACGCCTGCGCCGAGGCATCCACCCACGATTGGGAGGTCACCATGACCTGGCCCGACTTCGAGGCCGCCGTCAACTCCCGCTCGGACATGGCCGTGGGCGAACTCTACGGCTTCATGATCGTCTCCACCGGGCCCAGCGGGCGGGTGACCCGGGTGCGGCTGGAGGGCAGCGCCGGCGCCAAGGAGGTCGCCGGGTACACCTTCGCCGCGGCCCTGGGCCTGCCCACCAACTTCTTCTCGTTATCCGAGCAGAACTTCGACGAATTCCTGCTCCTGCAGAACCCCAACCCCGATACGGCCAACGTCAACGTCACCTACATGATGCCCGGCGGGGCCCAGTGGGAGGGATATTACGCGGTGGGGCCCTACTCCCGCTGTACCGTCTACGTCAACGGCTTCCTGCAGAATACCGAGGTGTCGGCCGAGGTGGACTCGGACGTCCCCATCGTGGCCGAGCGCGCCATGTACTTCGATTTCAGGGGCAGCGGCATCAAGGGGGGGCACACCTCCACCGGCGCGACCGCGAAACGCAATCGCTGGTACCTGGCCGAGGGATACTGCGGGGGCGGGTTCGACTCGTGGATACTGCTGCAGAACCCCAACGCTTCCGACGCCAACGTGCACATCAAGTACTTCGGAGGGCGGGGGGTCATCGAGGAACAGGACTACGCGGTGGGTGCGGGCTCCCGCGTCACCGTCAACGTCGACAGCATCCCGGCCCTGGAGACCGCGGAGTTCTCCGCCGACATCACCAGCGATCAGCCCATCGTGGCCGAGCGCGCCATGTACTTCGACTCCGACGGCCGGGGCGGCGGCACCTGCGCGCCGCCCATCGGGAGTCTGGGAGAGCAGTGGTACTTCGCGGAGGGGTACACCGGGGGCCATTTCGACACCTGGGTGCTGGTGATGAACCCGGACGAGACCAGGACCGCCCGGGTCACCGCCACCTTCATGCAGCCCGGCGGGGCCGTCAAGCAATATGAGCTGCAGGTGCCGCCGAGGTCGCGCTCGACCATCCACGTCGACGCGGTGCCCGGCCTGGACTCCACCGACGTCTCCACCCGCATCGATTCGGATCTGCCGGTGGCGGCCGAGCGCGCCATGTACTTCGACTACTACGGCTGGCGCGGCGGGCACGACTCCCCCGGCGCCACGGAGCTTTCCGACAAGTGGTACTTCGCGGAGGGGTGCACCAACGACCACTTCGATACCTGGGTGCTGCTGCAGAACCCGGGCGAGGCCACCGCCACCGCCCGCCTGACCTTCATGCTGCCCGGCGGGGACACCCTGAGCAAGGAGGTCACCTTGCGGCCGCACAGCCGCGGCACCGTCAAGGTCAACGAGGTGGAGGGCATGGCCGCGGCCGACTTCGCCACCCTGGTGGAGTCGGACGTCCCCATCGCCGCCGAGCGCGCCATGTACTTCTCTTACCGCACCCGCGACGGCGGCTCCAACTCCTTCGGCGTGCCCGCTCCCTGCAAGACCTGGTACTTCGCTGAGGGCTACACCGGCCAGTAACCGCAATCCGGGGTCAG
>CAZETE010000074.1:0-5961 GCA_964515075.1 uncultured Actinomycetota bacterium
CGGCTCCAGCCCGGAGTGGCCGAAGAAGGGGACCCCGTGGAAGCGGTGGCACTGCAGGGCGACGCAGCAGCAGGAGCAGCAGTTGCAGATGGCGTAGAAGCGGCCCCGCGCGATGTCCTTGAAGAACGCCGCGTGCAGGCAGCCCGCCTCGTCGGTCTGGCGCAGGATCTCCACGGCCTCCTCCGCCGTCACCCGGCGGCACAGGTCGGGCTGGTGGTCCAGGATGAAGCTGACGTAGGGCTCGCCGATGATCATGCACACCTCGTCCGGATAGCAGTGGACGGGCGAGGTGTTGCGGCAGACGCACTTGCAGACGAGGATCTCGTCCGGGTTGCGCAGGATGATATCCTTGCAGGTCCGGTAGGGAACGATCTGCTCCAGGTCGCGTATCTCGACGTCCTCCTCCACCGAGACCAGCCTCTGCGCTTCCTCCAGGGGCACCAGCTTGCCGTGATAGGTGTCGGCGTAGCGCCTCTTCAGGCGGCCGGGGATGTAGCGGGTATAGCCGGTGAAGAACCTGCCCATGCCCACGTACTGCTGGGTGTGGCCCAGGTAGAACAGGCCGTGCAGCCAGAGGTCGGGGCGGTGCCAGCCCACCGACCCGATGTAGGCCCTGGTGGACGGCTTCATGCGCCTCGCGGCCAGCGCCGCCGCCCCTCCTATCCCCGCCGCCCCCGCGGCGGACAGGCCCAGGGCCTTCGTCGAGAGCTTCACGCCGTCCCCCCCTTCTCCGCGCGGGCCTCCTCCACCGATGCCTTCGATCGTCTTCAATATATAACAAGCGGGGTCCTGCGGCCAGGCTTCATCCACGCCGTACTGGTCAGCGGCCGCAGGCCGTTATAGAATACCCGGTAGAGCGAATCCCGGCTTGAGACCTAAGGAGGAACGGTGCAGCCCACCCCGCCCCCCGCACAGCCCCAGGCTCCCGCGGCACGGCCCGCAAGGAAACTCTTCCACGAGCAGTTCGACGACGAGCGGGTCATCCTGCTGCTGCGCAAGGACTTGATGTTCCTGGTCCGCCGCATGCTTCCGGAGGGGCTCGTGCTGCTGGGCATCCTGGCCCTGTTGGGCTTGGACCTGTGGCGGGACTGGGGCCTCATCGACAAGGGCTGGTTCTGGCTGGCCGTCCTGGCCGTACTGGCCGTCGCCGGCTGCGCCGGCTTCGTCCACTGGTTCAACTGGCGCTTCGACCTCTACGTCATCACCGACCGGCGCGTGGTCGATTCCTCCCGCCGCTTCCCCTTCAAGAAGAGGCTGGCGGAAGCGCAGCTGGACCGGGTGCAGGACACCAGTTACGAGAAGGACGGGCTCTTCGCCAACGTCTTCAACTACGGCACCATGGTCATCCAGACTGCGGGCGAGGCCTCCAACTTCCAGTGGGAGGGGATGCCCGACCCGGTGCGCGCCCAGGCCATCGTGCGCCAGGCGGTGGAGGCGGACCTGCGCCTGGACGCGGCGCGCCGGCAGGGCCCCGGAGGCCTCGGCCCGCAAGGCTAGCGCGGCCAGCGCGGCGTCCCGGACGCGGCGCCGGTACGGGAGGTCCCGGTCGGGCCCGGCAAGGCCCGGCCTTTCGCATTGCGGCACTTGAGAGAGGAGAGGTCATGAAGAACGATTACGACACCGTGGTCATCGGAGCCGGCATCGCCGGCCTGGGAGTGGCGGCCGTCCTCGCCCACGAAGCGGGCGAGCGGGTGCTGGTGCTGGACCGCTTCCCGCGCTTCGGCGGCCGGCTGATGAGCTTCCCCGACACCCCCTCCGAGGGCTGGACGGTGGACGTGGGCCTGCACATGACCGAGCTGGGAGACGCCTCCTCCGTCCACGCCCTCAACGCGCGGGTGGGGGTGGAGGTGGAGTGGGGCCCCTTCAGCGATACGGTGGAGTTCTACCACGAGGGCAGATTCGTCAACATCGCCGAGATGGTGCCCATGAGCGCGGACGACCGCCGGGCCTTCGGGGCCCTGCTGGGCCGCATCACCGCCATGAACGACGAGGAGATCTCCGCCTGGGACGACCGTTCCTTGGCCGACTGGCTGTCCGCCAACGTCGAGTCCGCCTCCGTGCGCGACCTCTTCACCGACATGGGCATGATCATGACCACCATCCCCGACGCCCGCGACATGTCCGCCGGGGAGGTCCTCTACATCGCCCGGGACAACCTGCGCAAGAAGAGCCAGCTGCTCTCCTCCTCCTACCCCATAGGCGGGATGGAGGCCCTCACCTCGGGCCTGGTCAGGGTGATCGAGGGCGCGGGGGGCGGGGTGCGCCTGGGGACGCCGGTGTCGGAGGTCTGTTTCCGGGACGGGCGGGCCGTCGCGGTCAGGGCGGCCCGCGCGGGCGAGTCCCCCTATCCCGCGGACTACCGCATGTCCCCACTGGAGGAGATACCGGTCAGGAGGCTGGTGTGCGCCCTCCCCATCTACCAGCTGCCGGAGATCATCGACTTCGCCCCGGCCACCTCGCCCCTGCCGGACTGGTGGCGCAAGCGGGTCACCGACGTCATGCACGAGATCACCTGCCTGGTCGGCTTCCTCCTGGGCCTGCGCGCGCCGGTCACCGACAAGCTCTGCTTCTTCAGCGCCCTGCGCGCCAAGCACACCGGCCTGCCCTTCCAGGCCTTCCCCGCCTCCAACTTCGACCCGTCCATCGCCCCTGAAGGCAAGCAGCTCCTCCACGTGGACGTGGTCTGCGAATACCGCGAGGCCTCCGACCCCTTTGAGCGGCGCCGCATCCTCGACGGGCTCCGCCTGGACCTGGCCGAGATGTTCCCGGGCATCTGGGACCAGGTCGAGTGGGAGCTGCCCTACTACGTCGCCGGCTGCGACGGGCTGGCGCGCAAGCCGGGCCTGGTGGGCGACTACAAGCCCAAGCTGCAGGCGCCGGGGATCGAGAACCTCTTCTTCGCGGGCGACACCTACGTCGGCCGCGGCCTGGCCATGAACGGGGCCGCGCTCTCGGCCATGCTCTGCGCCGACATCATCCTCAAGGGGGGCGCCGGGGGGAACGGCTAGCCGCGCCCCTTCCCGCTCACGGTCTCCCGCCTCCCCCTTTACCGTTGATCCGTTTCTGTCGTCGGCGGCGCTTAGCATGGTCTTACGGAAAAAGGAGGAGCCGGTGAGACGGTGCGAAAGACGGTCGGGGAAGGGCAGGGCGCCGGGAAGGGACGGGCTGCTCTTCCTGATGACCTTCCTGGGCGCCCTGCTGCTGGGGCTGCCCGGGACCTGGTGCTTCCTGGCGGCCGCGCTGACGGCGGGTTCCTTCCTCCTTTTCCTCCGTTCCACGCGGGACGGGTGCCCGCCGGCGTCCGCCCGCCGCGCCCGCCCGCAGCCGCTGGCCCCCGCCTGCCCGGCGCCCGCCGCCTGCCCGCGCCGCGATGCCTGCTAGGGACACCTGTGCGCCCGGGGCGCGGGCCCCGGGAGGTATGCCGCGGCATGGAGCGGACGTCCCCCCTGCGGCCTCTTATTACCAGCCCGGCGCCGCCCCTTCCGGGTGCAGGCCCAGCAGGCGGGCGTAGCAGATGACCTTGCAGGCGGCCTCCAGGCTGGAGGTCCACTGGTAGGCCTCCTCCAGTACCTGGCCCGTCGCGAAACTGCCGTGCCCCCGCAGCACCGCGATGCGGTAGTCCCGCAGCACCGGCGGCAGCTTCTCCGCCACCTCGTCCGCGCCCACCGTGAGCTCGGTGGTGATCACCGGCACGCTCTTGAAATAGTAGATGCCCTCGGTGTCTACGGGGCGGATCTCGTCTCCCAGCATGGACAGGGCGATGGTGATGGGCGGGTGGGCGTGGACGATGGCCAGGGCCGAGGTGCTCTGATAGACGGCGCGGTGGATCTTGATCTCGGTGGAGGCCAGCACGATGTGGCTGTCGTCCTCCTCCAACCCGGTCTCGATGAGGTCGCGCTCGCTCAAGTCGGCCAGCATGGAGCCGCGGCGGGTGATGAGCACCCGGTCGCCCATGCGCACGCTGATGTTGCCGCTGTGGGATGAATTAACACCTTGTAGGAATAATTCCCGGCCGAACTTGCGGAACTGCTCCAGCATCCTTTCCCCTTCCCTTACTGCCGGAAGGCCGGCACGTCCAGGTCCTCCATCTTGCGGGGCGACGGCGCGCCCTCCGGCGTCCAGCCGCGGGCCCGGTAGTAGAGGGGCAGCATCTCGTCGAGCATCACCACCCGCCCCCGGGCCGGCCCCTCCCCCACCGGCTCCTCGAGCAGGCGGCCGGGCAGGGTGTCCTCCTCCGCCCCGATGCCGCAGGCCAGGTTGAAGGAGCGCTCCAGGTTCCAGATGCGCTCCCCCACCCGGTGCAGGTCGCCGGCCTTGTAAGGGTAGCCGGTGGCCGCGGCGAGGAAGCGGGCCAGGTAGTCGTCGGCCACCGAGAACTGCAGAAAGCGGCAGAGCACCAGCGAGTCCACCGCCGCGTTGATGTGCTGGTAGAAGATGGCCAGGCCCGGCTTGTCCCGGGTGGAGTAGCGGTCCACCAGTTTGGGGATGCCCAGTATCTCCGGGCCCACCAGGTAGGCGCGGAGGTGGCAGCCGCCGCGGTTGGAGGTGGCGAAGCTCAGGCCCTGCCCCTGCAGGCCGCGCGGGTCGTAGGCGGGCAGTTCCATCCCCTTGACCTGCATGGCCAGGCCGGGGGCGCCGCATTCGGCGGCCAGGCGGCGGGAGCCCTGCGCGAGCCTTTCGCCCAGCCCCGTGCCTTCGGCCATGGCGCGCACCGCGCCGAGCACATCCTCGCTCGAGCCGAAGGAAGGGCCGCCCGGCAGCCTGCCCGCCTGGGCCAGTTCCATGGCGCAGCCGATGGTGGAGCCGGCGGAGATGGTGTCCAGGCCGGCCTCGTTGCAGAGGTAATTGGCGCGGGCCACCGCCTCCAGGTCGTCCACCCCGCACTGCGCCCCCAGGGCCCAGATGGACTCGTACTCCGGCCCCTCGCCCCGCACGCCTCCCGCCTCGGTGACCCGGACGCAGCCGATGGGGCAGCCCCAGCAGGCCTTGCGCTTCACCAGCAGGGTCTCGGCCAGGGCCTCGCCGGAGAGCCGCTCCGCCCCCGAAAAGCTGGAGCTCCGGAAGTTGTGGGAGGGGAAGGAGCCCAGCTCATTGAGGAGGTTGACCAGTATGGCGGTGCCGTAGAGGGGCAGGCCGCGCGAGGTCACCGGGTTGGCCTTGATCCAGCGGAAGGACTCCTTGACGACGTAGCGCAGCCTGTCGAGGTCGGCCACTTTCACTTCGGCGCGGCCGCGCGCCACCACCGCCTTGAGGCGCTTGGAGCCCATCACGGCGCCCAGGCCGCCGCGGGCTGCCGCGCGGTGCACGTCGTTCATCACCCCCGCCAGCAGCGCCTGCCGCTCCCCCGCCGGGCCGATGCAGGCCACGCTGCACCCCTTGCCCTCCGCCGCCTCGAGCTCGCGGCTGGCCTCGGCCACCCCCCTGCCCCACAGCCCGCCGGCCTCCCTGATCTCGGCGCCCCTCTCGGTAAGGGCGAGGTAAGCCGGGCTGGCCGCCTGCCCGGTGACTACCAGGGCGTCGACGCCGCAGCGCTTCAGCTGCACCCCGAAGCGCCCGCCGGAGTTGGAGTCGAAGATGGTGCCGGTGAGCGGCGAGCGGGACACCAGGGTGAAGCGCCCGGCGGTGGGCACCGGGGCGGCGGTGAGGGGCCCGACCGCGAAGACCAGCGGGTTGTCCGGGGAGAGGGGTTCGATGCCGGGCCCGTATTCCGCCACCAGGCGCACCCCCAGCCCGCGCCCGCCCAGGTAATCGCGGAGCGTCGCCTCGGGTATGTCGCGGTACTCGATGGCGCCCGAGCTTAAATCTACATGGAGTAACTTTCCGAACCAGCCGTTCATGCTCAGCCTTTCGCTCCCCACCATTATAGCCCGAGGGAAACTCCCCGGATGCCCCCTTCCCGAAAAGTGAAATTTGGGGTCAGGAGCCTGTCGCACAAACTTCAGCAGAAATGAGCTTGCCTGG
>CAZETE010000075.1:0-2965 GCA_964515075.1 uncultured Actinomycetota bacterium
GGTCCGGCCTGCGCCGCCTGCGGGGCGCCCCTGCAGGAGGACGCCGCCTTCTGCACCGGCTGCGGCGCGCCAGTCACGCCCGCCGCGCCCGTGCCGGACGCCTCCCTTGAAGGCGCCGCGCCTCCCCCGGTCCCTTCTCCGGAAACGCCCCCGCCCGCCCCCGCCGGCCGGGTCTGTCCGGGCTGCGGAGCCGCCAGCGACGACCCCGAGGCCCTCTTCTGCACGGAGTGCGGCGGCAAGATCGGCTAGGAGGACGCGGGGGAGATGATCCAGGTCTACACCGGGGACGGCAAGGGCAAGACCACGGCCGCCCTGGGCCAGGCCATGCGGGCCCTGGGCCACGGCATGCGGGCCTTCATGGTCCAGTTCATGAAGGGGCGGACCTACGGCGAGCTCAAGCTGTGCCGGGAGCGTCTGCCGGACCTGGTCATCCGGATGGCCGGCCGGGACGAGTTCGTGAGGAAGGGCGACCCCGAGGAGGTGGACCTGCGCCTGGCCCGCGAGGGGTGGGAGATGGCCAGGGAGGCCATCACCGGCGGCGAGTACCAGGTGGTCATCCTGGACGAGATCAACGTGGCCCTGGACTACGGGCTGCTCCCCCTGCCGGAGGTCCTCGACCTGCTGCGAGAACACTCCCGCGACCTGGAGATAATCTGCACCGGCCGCTACGCCCCGCCCGAGCTGGTGGACCTCGCCGACCTGGTCAGCGAGGTGCGGGAGGTCAAGCACCCTTATCAGCGGGGCGAGCCCATGCGCGAGGGGTTCGAGTTCTGATGGAGGGAAAGAAGCCCCTCTACGTCCCCGAGGACGTCGCCGGCCTGGATTACGCCCGTGACCTCGGATACCCTGGGGAGTATCCTTTCACCCGCGGGGTGCAGCCCGACATGTACCTCGGCCGCACCTGGACCATGCGCCAGTTCGCCGGCTTCGGCACCGCCGTGGAGACCAACGAGCGCTACAGGTTCCTTCTCAAGCACGGCCAGACCGGCCTCTCCGTCGCCTTCGACATGCCCACCTTGATGGGCTACGACTCCGACCACCCCCTGGCCGAGGGGGAGGTGGGGCGGTGCGGGGTGGCCGTCGACTCCCTGCAGGACATGCAGGCCCTCTTCGACGGCATCCCCCTTTCCGGCATCACCACCTCCATGACCATCAACGGGCCGGCCGCCGTCCTCCTCGCCTTCTATCTCTGCGTGGGAGAGGGGCAGGGAGCGGAACGGAAGGACCTGGGCGGCACCATCCAGAACGACATCTTGAAGGAGTATATCGCCCAGAAGTCCTGGATCTTCCCGCCCCGCCCGTCCATGCGCATCATCACCGACATCCTGGCCTTCTGCTCTGCCGAGATGCCGCGGTTCAACACCATCAGCGTCAGCGGATACCACATCCGCGAGGCCGGCTCCACCGCCGCGCAGGAGCTGGCCTTCACCCTGGCCGACGGCTTCGCCTACGTGGAGGCGGGCATCGCCGCGGGCATCCCGGTGGACGACTTCGCCCCCCGCCTCTCCTTCTTCTTCAACGCCCACATGGACTTCCTGGAGGAGATCGCCAAGTACCGGGCCGCGCGCCGCATCTGGGCCCGGCACATGCGCGAGAGATACGGCGCCCGCGACCCCCGCTCCTGGACGCTGCGCTTCCACACCCAGACCGCCGGATGCTCGCTCACCGCCCAGCAGCCGGAGAACAACGTGGTCCGCACGGCCTTCGAAGCGCTCGCGGCCGTGCTGGGGGGGACCCAGAGCCTCCACACCAACTCCATGGACGAGTCCCTGGCCCTGCCCACCGAGCGGGCGGTGGAGATCGCCCTGCGCACCCAGCAGATCATCGCCTGCGAGACCGGGGTGACCGACACCGTCGACCCGCTGGCCGGGTCCTACTGCATAGAGAGCCTCACCAGCTCCCTGGAGGAGCAGGCGGAGGAGTACTTCCGCCGCATCGAGGAGCTGGGAGGGGTGCTGGCCGCCATCGACCAGGGGTTCTTCCAGAGGGAGATCGCCGACGCGGCCTATCGCTGCCAGCTGGAGGTGGAGAGGGGAGAGCGCATCGTGGTGGGGGTGAACGAGTACGTCCGCCCCGGGGAGGAGGCGGGCATCGAGGTCCTCAAGGTGGACCCGGAAGTGGAGAGGCGGCAGCGCGAGCGGGTGGCCTCGCTGCGGGCGGCGCGCTCGGCCGAAGCGGCCGAGCTGGCGCTGGAGCGCCTGCGGGAGGGCGCGCGGGGCGACGCCAACCTGATGCCGCTGATCATCGACTGCGCCCGCGCCCTGGTGACCGAGGGCGAGATCGTCGCGGCCTTGAAGGAGGTCTTCGGCGCCTACAGGGAGACGCCGGTGTTTTAACGGGGTCTGGCCCTGACGATTCACGCCCTCGAAGCGCTAAACGGGGTCTGGCCCTGACGATTCACGCCCTCGGAGGAGGAAGGATAAGGTCGGATGAACGGAAAGGCGGAAGGCGCGCACGGCGCAGAAGGCGCGGAAGAAATCGTCAATCGTCAGGGCCAGACCCCGCGTAAGCTGCGCGTGCTCATCGCCAAGCCGGGGCTGGACGGACACGACCGCGGGGCCAAGGTGGTGGCGCGCGGCCTGGCCGACGCCGGCTTCGAGGTGGTCTACGGGGGCCTCCACCAGACCCCCGAGCAGATAGTGGAGACCGCGCTCGAGGAGGACGTGGACGCGGTCGGCCTGTCCATCCTCTCCGGCGCCCACATGACCATCTTCCCCCGCGTCCTCGAGCTGCTCGCCCGCCGCGGCGCCGGCGACGTGGCGGTCTTCGGCGGGGGCATCGTCCCCGCGGAGGACGCCGCCGCCTTACGGGAGCTGGGCGTGGCCGGCATCTTCGGGCCCGGCACCCCCATCTCGGACATAGTCGCCTTCCTGGAGCGCCGCTTTCCCGGCCCGCCCGGCCCTACTGCCTGAGTAGTATTGAATTACCCCGAAAAATCCTAATATAATGGTTGCGCCTGTGCCGC
>CAZETE010000075.1:3065-5944 GCA_964515075.1 uncultured Actinomycetota bacterium
GAGTAGTATTGAATTACCCCGAAAAATCCTAATATAATGGTTGCGCCTGTGCCGCAGCGGAAGTACCGGCGGAAGTACCGGCGGAAGCCCCGGCGCGGGCGGTAGCACTGCCGGAACACGAGACACAGTGGGGTATGAACATGAGCGATGAAGAGCTGACCTTCATAGAGAAGTACGACCTGCTGGGGTGCATCCAGTGCGGCAGGTGCACCGGCGGCTGCCCGGTGTCCTTGCGGACGCCCCTCAACATCCGCCGCTTCATGTACGACACCCTCAACGAGGACCTCCTGGAGGACCTCTCCGCCCGGGAGGAGATCTGGGACTGCACCACCTGCTGGACCTGCGCCGCCCGCTGCCCCAAGGGCCTGGAGCCCATGGAGGTGCTGGTGGGCCTGCGCGGCATCCAGATCGAGGAGGGGAAGGTCCAGCCGACGGTCCGCGACGCCCTGCAGTCCATTTTCCAGGACGGCAATCCCTGGGGCATGCCCCGCGCCAAGCGCTACGAATGGGCCGAAGGGCTGGACGTCAAGATCCTCGAGCCGGAGGCGGAGGAGAAGACCGACGTGATGGTCTTCGTCTGCTGCACCGACGCCTACGACACCCGCGTCGTCAAGGTCGCCCAGGCCCTGGTCAGGGTGCTCAAGAAGGCCGGGGTGGACTTCGGCTTCATCGGCGAGGACGAGAGCTGCTGCGGCGCCGAGGTGCGGCGGCTGGGGGAGGAGGGCCTCTTCGAGATGTGCGACGAGGAGAACGTGGAGATGTTCAACTCCTACAACGTCGACCGCATCGTCACCGTGTCGCCCCACTGCTACAACACGCTGAAGAAGGAGTACCACAACCTCAAGCACCCCGTCCTCCACTACACCGAGCTGCTGGCCCAGCTCCTGGAGGACGGCCGGCTGGAGCTCCCCGGGGAGTTCGCCAAGAAGGTGGTCTACCACGACCCCTGCTACCTGGGCAAGCAGAACGACGTCTACGACGAGCCCCGTTACGTCCTCACCCGCGTGAAGGGCCTCGAATACCGGGATTTCGACCGCTGCCGCGAGCGCTCCCTCTGCTGCGAGGGCGGCGGCGGCAAGATGTGGGTGGAGAGCGAGTCCGAAGAGGAGCGCCTGGGGGAGATCCGCGTCAAGGACGCCGTGGAGATGGAGGCCGAGGTCATCGCGGTGGCCTGCCCCTTCTGCCTGCTCACCCTGGAGGACGCCACCAAGGTGCAGGGCGTGGACGAGACCATGGCGGTGATGGACATCCTCGAGATACTCGACGAGGTCCTTTGAAGATCTGCTCGGCAAGGGTTGTCTGAAGAGAAGAGAGAGGTGAAGAGGGTATGAACATGGTGGTATGTGTGAAACGGGTGCCGGATACCGCCGAATCCGAGGTCCACATCGACGGTTCGGGGAAGGGCATCGACTCGAGCAAGCTGTCCTTCCACATGAACGACGCCGACAACTATGCGGTTGAGGAGGCCATCCTCATCAAGGAGAGCATCGGCGGAACGGTCAACGTCATCAGCGTCGGCGACGACAAGTCCGACGAGCAGATCCGCATGGCCCTGGCCAAGGGCGGGGACGAGGCCGTCCGCATCGCCGACGACGCCCTGGCCGGATCCGACGGGTTCGCGCTGGCCAAGGCCCTGGCCGCGGCCATCAAGGCCCAGGAGTTCGACCTGGTGCTCACCGGCGCCCTGGCCGACGACGACGGGGCGGCCGTGACCGGCGTGGCCCTGGCCGCCCTGCTGGGCGTGGGCCACGCCGCCTACGTCAAGAAGGTCGAGGTCCTCGAGGGCGGCAAGAAGGTCAAGGTCGGGCGGGAGCTCGAGGGCGGCCTGATGGAGTTCATCGAGATGGACCTGCCGGCCGTGCTGACCATCCAGACCGGGATCAACGAGCCCCGCTACGCCTCCTTCAAGGGCATCAAGCAGGCCGCCAAGAAGGAGATCGCCGTCAAGAGCGTGGCCGACCTGGGCCTGGACGCCTCCGAAGTGGGCGAGGCCGGCTCCTGGGCGGTGCTGACCAGTTTCACCCCGCCGGTGGTGGGAGAGAAGGCCGAGATCCTCGAGGGCGATCCCGCGGAGACCGCCGGAAAACTCGCGGCCATCCTGAAAGAGAAGGGGCTGGTATAAATGAAAGACATCTTCGTGCTGATGGAGCACCGCCGCGGCGAGCTGCGGGAAGTGTCCCTGGAGATGTTGAGCGGCGCCGCCGGGCTGGGAGGCACCGTGGTGGCCGTCCTCCTCGGCTCGGGCGTCGACGAGTTCGCCTCCAGGGCCGCCGGCCTGGCCGACAAGGTCATAGTCGTCGACGACGGAATGTTCGAGAACTTCAACGCGCTGGCCTACCACAAGGCCCTCTCCGCCCTGATCAAGGAGCACGGCCCCGGCCTGGTGCTGATGGGGCACACCGGCCACGGGGTGGACCTGGCCCCCGCGCTGGCGGTCGAGTTGAACGCCCCCCTGGTCACCGACATAACCGCCCTGGAGATGGACGGGGACAAGCCCAAGCCCACCCGCCAGTACTACGGCGGCAAGCTGGACGCCCACATGGAGGTCAAGGACGCCGACCTGTACATCCTCACCGTGCGGGAGGCCACCTTCCAGGCGGCCGAGCCCTCCAAGTCGGGAGAGATCTCGAAGGTCGCCAACCCGGTCACCGACGACCTCTCCTCCCGCAGGTTCCTGGAGTACGTGGAGCCGGAGGCCGGCGACGTGGACATCACCCAGTCCGCCCTGCTGGTGGGCGTGGGCCGCGGCATCCGCGAGGACAAGAACATCCCGGCGATGGAGGAGCTGGCCGCGGCCATCGGCGCCGACCTGGCCGCCTCCCGCGCCGTGGTGGACGCCGGCTGGCTGCCCTCCGACCGCCAGGTGGGCATCTCCGGCA
>CAZETE010000076.1:0-5862 GCA_964515075.1 uncultured Actinomycetota bacterium
GCCGGTGTAGCTCAACGGTAGAGCAACCGCCTTGTAAGCGGTAGGTTGGAGGTTCGACTCCTCTCACCGGCTCCAGCATCCCCGGTCGCCGCAACCGGAGGGGAAGGGCGGCGCGGGCTTCGCCCGCCTTCCCCCCGCCGGATCCTCAGGCGGAGGCCAGTTCGTCCCGGCCGCTCCCCCTTGCGGCCATCTCGCGCCAGACCGGGTCGATGAGCTCGATGGGGTAGGGAAGTTCCGCGTCGTCGGGGATGTTGTGGATGTACTTGCGCCGGAACTCCGGGTCCTGCATGCGGCAGGTCATGGTCTTGCGGTCGTATTCGGGATGGACCTTCATGCGCTTCCAGATGTCGGCCAGGGGCTCGTCCCTGACGTTGCCGAAGTGGAGCGGGTTGAAGTCGCAGGGGGTCACGAAGCCGTTGTGGGTCATGTGGATCTGCCACTTCACGCCGAAGCACCCCATGATGCTGGTGTTGTTGACGTGGGCCATGTAGCATACCCGCGGCCCCTTGCCGTTCTTCCACTGGCCCTCGTGGATCCGGCAGATCTCGTCGCGCTCGTCGTCGGTGAGGATGAGGTCGTCGTTCTTGATGAGCTTGCCCGTGGGCACCAGGTCGAAGATGGTCAACTCGTGGATCCCCAGCTCGTCGGCCAGCTCCAGGTACTTGTGGTGGTAGTCCTTGCGCAGCTGTTCGCGGCCCATGTAGGTGGAGAGCCCCACGCACATGTCCATCTCCACCGCCCGCCGGATGCCCTCGCAGACCGTGTCGTAGAGGCCGGGCACGCCGCGCAGGGCGTCGTGCTCCTCCGCATAGGGGCTGTCCAGGCTGACGAAGAGGGTGTCGCAGCCGGCGCCGCGCAGCATCTCGAGGTTCTCCCGGGTGAGCAGGGAGCCGTTGGTGAAGAGGTCGGCCACGCAGCCGTTGTCCACGATGCGCTTGACGATGACCCCCAGGTCGGGGTGGAGCAGCGGCTCGCCCCCGGTGATGATGAGGTCGGTCATGCCCATGGCGGCGCACTGGTCCACCACCGAACACCACTCCTCGGTGCTGAGGGTGTCGGCGGGGTTGCGGCGGTAGGCCGAGCAGTGGACGCAGCGGGCGTTGCACTGCGGGGTGACGGCCATGGTGATGGCGTGGGGCGCCCAGTCGCGCCCCAGGCCGCGGTTGATGATGTTGCGGTAGAAGTCGCGGTAGGCCCGCGACTTCACCGGCGGCAGGTGATAGGTGTAGCGGTCGGGACGGGCGAACTTGATGAAGGGCGTATGCGGCCCGACGTTCTTGAGCAGCCATCCCCCCGCCACCATGAACATGGGGAAGGTGGGAGGGCCGAAGGTCTTGTAGAATCTCCGCTGCGCTCTGCGTATTGCTGTAGCCATTGCTGCCTGCGGACTCCTTTCGCGACTATTTACCACGTTAATATGCATGCCATTTTATGGTAACACAAACCTCGCAAAACAAGTCGGCGCCCTTCAGCAACCCGGCCGCCTTCCGGACGAAACGCCTCTTGGGCGAGGCATCTTTCAAGTGAACCGCCTGCGGTCCAAGGCGCGGCGCTCTGCCTCGGAGACCCGGTCCTGAAGGCGCGGCGGGCGCCCTTCATCCTTCAGGCGCCGCGATTCCTCCGCGATGTCTTCCTGCACCGACTCGACCTCCCGGGCCAGGCGATCCGCGCTCCATATCGCCGCCCCCGAAGACCAGGCCGTATCGCCCTCGGCGCGGTCGCCGGTGGCCACGCTCACCTCGTTCTCCCCCGCCAGGCGCCGGACCAGCTCCTCGATGAGGGAGTCGGCGGTCTGCCCCCGGCGGGTGAAGATGACCTCGAGCCCGCCCTCTCCCTCCGCCTCCAGCCCCTGCCGGTTCACCGCGGCGGCGTCGAAGACCACGACGACCTTATACCCCCCCATGTCTGCCAGGGGCCTCAAGGAAGCCACCAGGCCGTCGCGGGCATACTCCAGCTTCTGCTCGCGCAGGGAAGCCAGGCGGGGCCAGGCGTGGATGATGTTGTAGCCGTCCACCAGCAAAAACCTCAAAGCGCGCTCCTCTGCCGCACCGCCTCGAAGAGCATGACGGCGGCGGCGGCCCCGACGTTCAAGGAGGAGATCCTGCCGTGCATGGGGATGCGCACCAGCAGGTCGCAGTGCTCCCGCACCAGGCGGGAGATGCCGCGGTGTTCGGCCCCCATCACCAGGGCCATCCGCCCGGTCAGGTCGGCTTCGAAGCAGACCTGGGCAGCGTCCGCGTCGGCGCCCACCACCCAGAACCCGGCCCGCTTGAGCTCCTCGACGGCCGCGGTGAGGTTGGGCACGGTGCAGATGCGCACGTGCTCCAGCGCGCCGCTGGCCACGTGGGAGACGGTGGGGGTGACCGGCGCGGAGCGGTGGCGGGGCAGGATGATGGCGTAGGCCCCGGCCGCCTCGGCGGTGCGGATGATGCCGCCCAGGTTCTGGGGGTCGGTCACCCCGTCCAGCAGCAGCAGCAGGGGGTGCTGGTCCTCCAGGGCCACCTGCTCCAGGAGCTTGCGGAAGCCGGTGTAGCGGAAGGGCTCCAGGCGCAGGATGACCCCCTGGTTGTTCTCGGTCCTGGCCAGGCGGTCGATCTCGTCGCGGGGCAGGTTGGTGACGGGAACCTTGGCCCGGCGGGCCAGCCTGACTATCTCCGCCAGGGCGCGGTCTTCCCTCAAGGAGCGGGAGACCAGCAGCTCGTAGGCGGTGCGGCGCCCCTTCAAGGCCTCCAGCACCGAGTTCTTCCCCTCTATCTGCTCGTATTTCATGGGGCCATGATAGCACAAGCGCCGGCCCGTGCCGCGGGCTTCGGAGGCGGCGGGACCCCCGGCCGCTCAGCCGCCTTCCTTCAGCACCAGCACCGGGACCTCGCTCCGCCGCACGACCTTCTCGGTCACGCTGCCCAGCAGGTCCCCCAGGGCACCCCTCCGGCCGAAGGCCCCCATGACGATCATGGTGGCGCCGACGTCTCCGGCGATGGAAAGGATGCGGGTGGCCGGGTCGCCCCCCACCACCAGCGCGTCCACGCTCGGGCAGTGCTCCTCCAGGGAAGCGGCGAACTCCTGCAGCTTCCGCATCTCCCCGCGCGCCCCCCGCTTGCCCAACCGCAGCGCCGCGTCCCTCCCCGTCCCGCTGCGGCCTTCCTGCACGTGCAGCAGGAGCACCGGCGCGCAGGCGCCGCGGGCGAACTCCGTCAAAACCGGCTTGATGCGGTCGGCATATTCCGAGAAATCGTTGGCGATGAGCACCTTCGAGAGCAGGGAGGAACACGCGTCCTCCAGCCCGTATCCCTCCCCCTCGCCCACTATCCTGCCCTGCTGGATCATCACCGGGCGGTCGGCCAGCTTGAGCACCTTCTCGCTCACGCTTCCCAGCAGGAAGCGGTGGACAAAACCCTTGCCGTGGGCCCCCAGGAAGATGACGGAGGCCTTCACGGCCCTGGCCGTTTCCAGTATGCGCGCGGCGGGGTCGCCGCTCTCCACCACCGTCCTGACCACGTAGCCCCGCTTGCTCAAGGCCGATTCCAGGCCCTTCATCGCCTCCCCGGCCTCCTCCAGCCCGGCCTCGTAAGCCGGGTTGAGGGCCTCGCCGTACTCCGCTCCCCTCCTGGCCTCCACGACGTGCAGCAGGATCAGTTCCCGCATGCCCGCGCCGGCCAGTTCCTCGACGCATCCCACGAGCTGCTCCGTGTACGGCGAGAAGTCCACGGTGAAGAGCAACCTCTCGAGCATGCCGCCTCCTTCCTCACCGAGGGCGTCCGCGCGGCTGCCTGCCCCGGCCCTTCCGCGCCTTCTTATCCTTCGCGGCCTCGGGCCTGTCCGGCTTTCCCTTAATCAGCCTGAGGATAACGTGTATGAAATAGATCATCCGCAACTATCCTCTTAAAATAGAAAGGCCGCCGTCCGGGGCCCGGCGCTTTCCGCACGTCTTTCCTTCGTCCTGTCCATTATCCCCATATCGCCTCCGCGGCAAACACGGGCCCCGGCGGCCGCCCCCCACCCCCGGGCCCTCGCTTTGCGAAGCGATGAGCTGGTTCGCCTGGACGGCGAGGGGCGGGGGTTGATCGAACCGCCCTCGTCTGCCGGCTCCGTCAGGGGGACTCGAACCGGGTGACGTCGACGTCGCGGGTGAGGCGCGGCTAGCCGTGGACGGGCACCGCCTGCCCGCCGATGGGCATGCAGGGGATGCCCTTCCCGTCCAGGGAACGGGTTATCGCGGAGGCAGGCCCTCTTGAGCGCGCGTTCAAGGCCCTCGCCGTGCGGATATCCGCCTCGATGCCCTCTGTGGGGTCGGCCGGGGGCCAGGCGCCCGGGTCGGCCGGGGGCCAGGCGCCCGGGTCGGCCGGGGGCCAGGCGCCCGGGTCGGCCGCTTCCTCCCGCAGGCCTGCGATCACGGCGACGGCCGGGTGAAAGGCGGGCCTTTCTTCGGCGGCGGCCTTCTCTCGAGATCCGCGAGATATCCGGCATCTTGTATCTTTATTACATTATATGAATATTTCGGGCAAGTCACAGGGACGCGGAGACGATCTCCTTCCCGGTGTCCAGCTCCACGATGCGCACGACGCCGTCCTCGAAGAGGCCGGCCGAGGCGGGGTTGCCGCCCATGGGGATGGAGGTGCTTCCCGGGTTGACCAGCAGCAGGGAGCCGAACCGCCGGATACCCGGGAGGTGGGTGTGTCCGCGCAGCACCACGTCGGCGCGGTAGCGCGCGCCCATCTCCGCCAGGCCCTCCTCGTCCCGCTGATGCCCGTGGATCACGAAGAACTGCCGGTCGCCCAGGCGGGCCAGGACGTAAGGGGCGATGGGGTCGCGCAGGGCGAAGTCGTCCACCTCGGAGTCGCAGTTGCCCCGAGCGTGCAGGATGGGGACCTCGCTTTCGTTCATCAACTCCGCCAGCCGCTTGGGGTGGTAGGAAGGCAGGACGGGGTTGAAGGCCCCGTTGTAGAAGTGGTCGCCCGCGTGCAGGATGTAGTCGCAGCCCGCGAAGAGGGCCGCGGCCTTCTCCCAGGCCTCCACGTCGCCGTGGGTGTCGCTGACCATCCCTATCCTCATGGCCCAGGCTCCTTTCCTCCCTGTCACCGGCGCCATTTATCATACCAGGAAACCCGGCGGAAAAAGGAGGCGCACATGGTTCTCAGCGAGGCACTGGAAAGGAACCCCTACCCGGGCCGGGGCATCCTCGTCGCGCGCACCGGCGACGGCACCCCGGCGGGAGGCTACTTCGTCACCGGGCGCAGCGAGGCATCCCGCGAGCGCGAGATACGCTGCACCGATGCGGGGGAACTGGCCGTGGTGGCCAGGGGAGACTCGGACTTCGATCCGCTGCGCCATTACGTCGCGGCCACGGCGTCCGCCGACTGGCTGGTGTTCGGCAACGGGGCGCAGGTCTCCCAGGTGGCCGGGAAGCTGGCCGGCGGGGAACGGCCGCAGGCGGCCCTGGACGGCCTGGAGCACGAGCCGGACGGCCCCATCTTCACCGACCGCATCACCGCGGTCATGCGCCGCCCGGCGGGCGACACGGGCGTCCTCGGCATCGCCCGGCGCAGCGGGGCGGCCAGGGCCACGAGCAACATCATCTCCATGACCGTGCGCGGCCTGGGGCCCGGGGAAGGGGTGCTCCAGACCACCTACCTCTCCGACGGCCAGGCCATCGAGGGGGGCCCGCTCTTCCTCGAGGTGAGCGTGGAGGCGGCGAGCTGCGCGGAGCTGCTGGACGAGATGTGGTCCTCCCTCAACCCGGCCTACCGGGTGGCGGCCGCGGTGCTGCCGGCGGCGGAAGCAGTGGCGGACGCGCTCATCCGCAACTCCTAGCCCGAGTTTACCGAGTTAGAGAACCGAATGTCCACCAAAGCCTCTATTGAT
>CAZETE010000077.1:0-4515 GCA_964515075.1 uncultured Actinomycetota bacterium
ACCTGCTGCTGCTGGTAGGTGGGGAAGACGTCGATGATGCGGTCGACGGTCTGGGGGGCGTCCTGGGTGTGCAGGGTGGCGAAGACCAGGTGGCCGGTCTCGGCCGCGGTCAGCGCGGTGGAGATGGTCTCGAGGTCGCGCATCTCCCCCACCAGGATGACGTCGGGGTCCTGGCGCAGCACGTACTTGAGGGCGTTGGAGAAGGAGTGGGTGTCCGCCCCCACCTCCCGCTGGTTGATGATGCAGCGCTTGTGGACGTGGAGGAACTCGATGGGGTCCTCCACGGTGATGATGTGCTCGTTGCGGGTCTCGTTGATCAGGTCGATGACGGCGGCCAGGGTGGTGGACTTGCCCTGCCCGGTGGGGCCGGTCACCAGGATGAAGCCGCGCGGCAGCTGGCTGAGCTCCTTGATGACCGGGGGCATGTTCAGCTCCTCCACCGACTTGATGCGGTAGGGGATGATGCGGAAGGCGGCCCCCAGGCTGTTCCGCTGGAAGTAGGCGTTGACCCGGAAGCGCGCGCTGCCCGGCACCGAGTAGGAGAGGTCGTACTCCAGGTTGGCCTCCAGCTGCTCCCGCTGCCGCGCCGTGAGGATGCTGTAGATCATGTCCCGCGTGTCGTTGCCGGTGAGGCGGGGGTACTCCTCGATGCGCTGCAGCACCCCGTTGATGCGCATCACCGGGGGGGCTCCCACGGTGATGTGGAGGTCCGAAGCCCCGCGGACCAGCACCTCCTCCAACAACTCGTTGATGTCGGTCTTCTTCTTGGTAGTGGTCAATCTAAACCTCCCTCGTCCGGCCGGCCGGCAACAGAACCATTATAGACCAAGCCCGCCCGCAAGGCACGGGCTACATGACCACCCGCAGCACCTCGTCCAGGGAGGTGAGGCCCGCCGCCACCTTGAAGAACCCGTCCTCCCTCAAGGTCCGCATGCCCTCCTCGCGGGCCAGCATGGCGATCTCCACGTGCGGGGCGTTCTTGGCCACCAGCTTCTCTATCTCCTCGCTCACCCGCAGCACCTCGAAAACCCCCACGCGCCCCCGGAAGCCGGTGTTGTTGCAGGCGGCGCAGCCGACCGGCCGGTAGAAGGCCGGGTTGCCCTCCATGGGGAAGCCGATCTCCTCCAAGTATTGCTCGTCCGGCTCGTACGGCTCCCTGCAGCGTTCGCACAGCTTGCGGGCCAGGCGCTGCGAGGAGACGCAGTCCACGGCCGAGGCGATGAGGAAGGGCTCGATGCCCATCTCCAGCAGGCGCGTCAGGGCGCTGGGGGCGTCGTTGGTGTGCAGGGTGGCCAGCACCAGGTGTCCGGTGAGGGCGGACTCGATGGCGATCTGGGCCGATTCGGGGTCGCGGATCTCGCCGATCATGATGATGTCGGGGTCGCAGCGGAGGAAGGAACGCAGGGCCCCCGCGAAGGTCAGGCCGGCCCGGTAGTTCACCTGCACCTGGTTGATGAGGGGCAGCCGGTACTCCACCGGGTCCTCGACGGTGAGGATGTTCTTGCCCACCTCGTTGAGGATGTTCAGGGTGGCGTAGAGGGTGGTGGTCTTGCCGGAACCCGTGGGGCCGGTCACCATGACGGTGCCGTAGGGCTTGGAGAAGCTCTCCCGGAAGATCTGCATGAGGTCGGGGGAGAAGCCCAGCTCCTCCAGGGACATCAGCGAACTGCTCTTGTCCAGGATGCGCAGCACCACCTTCTCCCCGTGGATGGTGGGCAGGGAAGCCACGCGCAGGTCGATGGGACGGCCCCGCACGTCCATGGCGGCGCGGCCGTCCTGGGGGAGCCTCTTCTCGGCGATGTTCATGTCCGCCATGACCTTGATCCTGGCCACCACGCCGGGCTGCAGCTTCTTGGGGGAGCGCCTGATCTCGTGCAGCACGCCGTCGATGCGGTAGCGGATGCGCACGTCCGATTCCATGGGCTCGATGTGGATGTCGGAGGCCCTCCCCTCCACGCCTTCGGCTATGAGCAGGTTGACGTATTTCACGATGGGGGCGTCGTCCCCGCTTATCTCCTCCTCGTCCAGGTCCTCCTGGGCTTCCCCCAGGTCGCCGATGTCGACGTTGGTATCGGTCCGGCAGTAGCGGTTGATGGCGTTGACGATGTCTTCCTTGGTGCTGACGGCCGGCTCCACCTCCATGTTGGTCATGATGCGGATGTCGTCCAGGGCGAAGACGTTGGTGGGGTCGGCCATGGCCACCAGGAGCTTGCCGTCGTCGAAGGCGACGGGGATGATGTTGTACTTGCGGGCGGTGTCCGCGTCGATGAGGGCGGTGGCCGATATGTCCACCTGGAAGTTGCCCAGGTCGATGTACTTCATGCCGATCTGCTGGGCCAGGATGGAGGTGAGCGCCCCCTCCGAGACCATCTTCATCTCGATGAGCACGCGCCCCAGGGACTTGCCGCTGGCCTGCTGCTTCTCCAGCGCCTCGGCCAGCTGTTCCTCGCTGATGACCTTGTTGTGCAGCAGTATCTGGCCCAGCTTGTCCTGTTTAGGCTTCTCCATCCCGTCCTCCCGCGGGCCGGCCGCGCGAGCGGCCTCCCGCCAACCTCTCCTCCAGCGCCGCCCGCATCCGGTCCAGGGGCGCTTCCTCCCCGGTCCAGATGCGGAAGGCCTCCGCCGCCTGGTACAGGAGCATGGAACGTCCGTTGACGGCGAGGGCTCCCCTCTCCTCGGCCGCCCGCAGGAAGGCCGAACGATGTCGCAGGTAGCCGAGGTCCACGGCCACCTGGCCGGGGTGGAAGCCGCCGTAATCGAGGGGCAACTCGCCCGGCACGGCTTGAGCCAGGGGCGTGGAATTGACTACGCAGGAGCATTCCGCCAGGACCCGCGCTCCGTTCTCTCCGTATTCCTCAATGTATATCTCGTCAAAGATGCCCTCGCGCTTTATCGCCCGCTCGAACTCCTCCGCCCGGCCCCGGTCCCGGTTGAGGACGTGCAGTCCGCCGGCGCCCAGCCGGGAGAGGGCCAGGGCCGCCGCCCGGGCGGCGCCGCCGGCCCCGACGATGAGGGCGGGCCCGCTGAGGGCGACCCCCGCCTCGCGCAGGGAGCGCTCCAGGCCGGCGGCATCCGTGTTGTGGCCGACGACGGAGCCTCCCTCGAAACGGAGGGTGTTGACGGAGCGCAGCCTGGCCGCGTCGCCCTCGAGGGCATCCGCCAGGGCCGCCGCCTCCAGCTTGTGGGGGATGGTCACGTTGGCCCCGGAAAAACCGGCGGCCCCCAGGCCCGCCAGGGCCTCCCGGAGGCCGCCCGCGGCGACCCGCAGGGGCAGGTAGGCCCAGTTCATCCCCAGTTCGCCGAAGGCGGCGTTGAACATCGCCGGCGAGGGCGAGTCGCGGATATCGCTTCCTATCAAGCCCAGGAGTGCGGTCTCTCCGTCTATGGCCATGGGGTCTTTCCCGCTCCTTTCATCCCCATGATTATAAACCCTCGCGGGGCGGTCAAGAACGGCGCGGTCCGGTGCCGGGGCCGGGCCGTGCGGGGTACCCGGTGGAGGCCCGGGGGCAAGAGGTCACTTGTCGAGGGTCTTCAAGATGTCGTAGAGAAGGCCTAAGAGGACCTTCTTCACGTCCTCCTTCTCCAGCGAGTTGCAGGCTATGATCTGGATCTCCCCGTCGAGGTTCAGTTCCTTGCGGAGCTTCTCGATGGAGGAGTTCTTGTCGTTTTCCGGCAGCCGCGTGGCCCCGATGACGTACGGTGAATCGGAGAGGGTGGCGAAGAACTCCAGGATGCGGCGGGCTTCGGAGAAGGTCTCCTCGCGTGAGGCGTCGACCATGACGATGTAGCCGAGCATGCCCTCCGAGAGTATCTGCCACATGAAGTCGAAGCGCTCCTGGCCCGGGGTGCCGAAGAGGTAGAGAATGATGTCCTTGGATATGGTGATGCGGCCGAAGTCCATGGCCACGGTGGTCTCCTGCTTGACCGAGCGGGTATGGTCGGAGATGGACCTCTCGGTGGAGACGATGGCTATCTCCGAGATGGTCTTGATGAAGGTAGTCTTGCCGGCTGAGAACGGGCCGGTCACCACGATCTTGAACGAGCGCAACGGTGCTTCTCCTTAAAGCTTCTTGATACCGTCGATGATGCGCACGATGATACCCTTGGTCACGGTCTTGTCGCGCTTGACCTTGGGGACCGGTTTTCCCTTGGCCATCTCCTGCATCTGTGCCTCTCCTTCCTTCCCGGGCTTCACCGGTATCTTGATCCTCTTGGTGGGCTGGGGAGCCCCGGCGCCGGTCAGCTCGGCGAGCTCCCTCTCCAGGGAGAAGGAGCTCCCGTCGAACGCGTCCGGCGTTCCGCCGTAGGTCGGGGCCTGCGGCTGCGGTGCCGTCTCCACCGCCTGCGGCGCCGCCGCGGACGCTGCCGGCTCTTCCAATATCTTCGTCGCGGGCTCCTCTAACACCTCGAGCGATTTTGCGGCATCCTCCGGGGGATGGGGCTCGGCGGGGACCTCGAATGCGGGCTCGGGGACGGCCTCCAATGCGGGCTCGGCGGGTATCTCCGCCGCCTCCG
>CAZETE010000078.1:0-4375 GCA_964515075.1 uncultured Actinomycetota bacterium
CCAGGCAAGCTCATTTCTGCTGAAGTTTGTGCGACAGGCTCCTGACCCCGGATTGCGGGATGATAAAGGTGCGGGGGGCGAACGGCCGAATAATAACCGTGTGGCTGAAAGGAGCGCCCGTGGCCGAGTTCTTGAGCGATGAGTGGCTTACAGAGTGTAAAAGGACCTTGCAGGGGTCGGAGGAGTTCAAGTCCGAGGCGAGGGGTTTTTCAGGCGACTTCATCCTCTCCTTCGAGGCCGACGAAGGCCTCGACCGGACCAAGCGCCTCTTTCTGTCCATCCGGGGCGGGGACTGCGTTGAGGCGGTCTTCCTCAACAGCGAGCCCCTTCCCCCCGCCGATTACCGCATCTCCGCCCCCTATTCCCTCTGGACGCGGATGATCAAGGGGGAGGAGGACGCCTTCGCCGCCTTCGCCACGCGCAGGGTCAAGGTCAAGGGGAGCCTGCTCCGCCTGATGGCCAACTCGAGCTCGGCCGTCGCCCTGGTCAAGGCCCTCGCGGCGGTACCCATGGATTTCCGCTGAAGCGGCCGCTCCCCGGTCCGGCGAGGAAAAAAGGCCCTTCCAGCGAAGTTATGAGCATGGAGGTGATGGACGATGGCATTCGGAAAGGACGAAGGCCAGGGCGCTGACCCCCAGGCAACCGAGGCTTACGCGGCCGACGGGGGGACCGTGGAGGTAAAGCCCTACGAGCCCAAGAAGCCGCACAAGAAGATAAGCTGGGTCATCTCCCTGGTGACCGGCCTGGTGGTGGTCTTCGTGGTGGCCGTGCTGCTGTTGGCGGTGCTCTTCACCAACTACCGGCGCGGCGCCAAGCTCTCCAAGGTGATACACGGGGCCGAACGGGTGGAGGTGAACATCTACACCACCGAGGAGGTCATGCGCGCCAACGGCGGGGACCTCTTCGAGTCCCAGGACCGGGTCAGGCAGGTCATTTCGGAGATGGGGGTACCCAGGGACCAGGTGGTGGTGAAGATAGCCCTGACCGACCGGCCCGCGGAGACGTCCACCAGCCAGGAGAAGCCCGACCGGGAAGGGCCGCCCTAGCGCGGGACGGGGCTCCATGGTCACGGCCAACATCGCCCTGGACTCCTTCGAGAGGTTCTACCACGGGCTGGTGGACCGCCTGCCGTCCATCCTCACCGCCCTGGCAGTCTTCCTGGCCTTCTACCTCCTCTCGCGGCTGGTCAGGTCGGGCGCGCGCAAGACCTTCTCCCGCCTCTCCACCACCGCCCACGTGGACGTGCTGGTGTCGCGCCTCCTCTCCTACCTGACCCTCTGCATAGGCACCGTCGTCGCCCTGGGCGTGCTGGGCATAAACATGGGCACCCTCATCGCCTCACTGGGCCTGGTCTCGGTGGGGCTGGGGTTCGCCATGAAGGACGTCGTCGGCAACTTCCTGGCGGGCTTCGTCATCATCCTGCAGAAACCCTACCTGGTGGGAGACTCCATCGCCGTGGGGGACCTCGAGGGGAAGGTGGAGGACATCCGCATCCGCGACACCGTTCTCCGCCGCCCCGACGGCCGCCTGGTCTTCGTGCCCAACAACAACATCTTCTGCTCCGCCGTGACCAACAACACGGCCTCCGGCCACCGGCGCGACGAGTTCGTCCTCCCCCTGCCCCCCCGGGCCGACGCGCAGGAGGCCGTCGACCTGGCCCTGAAGACCCTGTCGGGACTGCGGGGGACGCTGTCCGACCCCGCGGCGGTGGCCGGGGTGGAGGGCGTGGAGGACGGCCGGCTGCTCTTGAAGGTCGTCTACTGGACGGATCTCGACACCGACGCCTTCACTGTGAAGACCCGGGCCTTCCTGGCGTTGAACAAGGCCCTGGCCGGGGCCGGCTTCGATACCTGCGGCTCCGCGCCCCGGGAAGGCCCTTCAGGGGCTCCCCAGGCGCCGCCGGACGAAGGGGGGCGGGAAGTAGGCGAAGTGGGCGGCGAGGCCTGAGGCCAGGGAGAAGGCGGCGGCCGCGATGTTGCTCGGGTTGCTGATGACGACCAGCGAGGTCCAGGCCGCCAGCACCAGGGCGAACGAGAGGGTGATCACGGCCAGCCGGTAGCGCGCCGGCCCCAACTCGTCGCGCGGGTAGACGAAGAGCATGAAGCCGCCCAGGCTGGCCAGGAGGGGGAGGGCCCCCACCAGCTGGAAATACAACTCCACCAACCTGCCCTCGAAGGACCAGAGGGAACCCCAGCCGAATTCCTGTACCTCGACCGGGGTGCTCCAGATCAACCCCGTCCCCACGGCGAAGAGGGCCGCCGCCAGCGCCAGCAGCCTGCGGTTGAGAGCGCCGCCGCCCCAGAGCAGGTAGGAGGCGAAGTAGTAGTAGGGGATGATCACCCCGATGGCGCAGGTGCTGTTCAAGTAGAAGAAGGTCCGGTCGGCCACGGGCCGGTCGAGCTCGTGCAGGACCTGCTGGACGGCGGCGAAGAAGTACGAAAGCCCCAGGACCATCCAGACGGCCCCGTAAGCCACGTACGCCGCCCGGGACTGGCCCTCCTTGCGGCCGGTCTTCCAGATATGATACCCGCCCACGCTGAAGTACAAGGCGGAGATGACGAACACCAGGACCAGCCTTACCACGTCCTGCCCCACCCTTCGTCAGTTCGCGGCGTTCTCGTCTATCCTCGCGGCTCAGTATATGGCCCGGCGCCGGGTAGGGTCAATCGAGCTCCACTACCAGGCGGGTGTCCGTGCCCCTGACGCCCTCGACGGTATGGAGGTCCCCCAGGATCGCCTCGCTTATCTTGCGGGCATCGTCGGCCTCCATCTGGATGATGAGGTCGTCCGGCCCGGTCAGGCAGTGGACCTCCTTGACCCCCCTCATCCCCCTGACCTTTTCCAGGGCGTCGCGGGTCTTGCCCGGCTCCACCCTGACCAGGATGAATGCCTTCATCGCCTACCTCCTCCTTGCAGCTTGCTCCCTTTCCCATTGATTATCTTCCCCGCCCGGAGCGCGCTCAAACGGCGGCCGGGTCCGCCGCGACCGCTATGGGGGCGGCCGACACGGCGTTGAACTCAGCGCTTGGCATCGAGCGCCGGGGGTGGTAACATATCTTCCCGTATGAACAGGAGGTAGCGAGATGTCCAAGATCTGCGAGATATGCGGCAAGCAGCCGAGCTTCGGTTTCAACGTGAGCCATTCGCATCGGAAGACCAAGCGACGCTGGAACCCCAACGTACAGCGGGTGCGCACCGTGGTGGACGGGACGCCGCGCCGCGTCAACGTCTGCACCAAGTGCATGAAGGCGGGCAAGATCGAGCGCGCCTGAGCCCCCCGCAACCGCAGACGGCCCGCAACGAGGCGGCTCCGGCCGCCTTCTTTCTTTTGCCGGGCGCGCCGATGCGGTAAGATGCATACTGGGACCCGGGCCGCGCGGAAAGCCCGGCCGGCGCCGCGCGGCGCTCCCGCCGACCTCGTCAGGTCGTTTTGCGTAGAGGGCTCTATACGTCAGGGTGCGATTTGCGTGGATTTCATCGAACGATACCGGGTGATGGAGATGGTCGGCCGCGGCGCCATGGGCGAGGTGTGGCTGGCCGAGGACCGCAGGCTCAAGCGGAAGGTGGCCCTGAAATTCTTAAGCCTCTCCCCCGCCCTCTCCCGCTCCGAGATGGCCGAGGCGGTGGAGCGCTTCTACCGGGAAGCCCAGGCCGCCGCCCGCCTGACCCAGCCCAATATCGTCATCATCCACGACGTCGACGAGATCGACGGGCGCCACTTCATCTCCATGGAGTACCTGGACGGCGAGACCCTGGACCGGGTCATCGCCCGGGGCGCCCTCGCCGTGGAGCAGGCGGCGGACATCGCCGCCCAGGTGGCCGATGCCCTGGGCTACGCCCATTCCCAGGGCATCGTGCACCGGGACATCAAGCCGGAGAACATCTTCCTCCTGTCGCACGGCGGCATCAAGGTGACCGACTTCGGCATCGCCCGGGTGATGGGGTCCTCCACCATGACCATGGCGGGCACGGTGATGGGCACTCCCGGCTACATGAGCCCCGAGCAGGTGCGGGGGGAGCCGGCGGACCGCCGGTCCGACATCTTCTCGGCCGGGGTGGTCCTCTACGAGCTGCTCACCGGGATCAAGGCCTTCGACGCCGACTCCCTCCACTCGGTGCTGTACAAGGTGGTCAACGAGCCGCCGCCCCCGCTGGCCTCCCTCCGCTCCGACCTGCCGGCCTGGGCGGTCAGGGTGGTGGAGAAGGCCACGGAGAAGGAGCCCTCCGCCCGCTACCAGGACGCCTTGGAGCTGGCGCGGGACCTGCGCGCGCGCTCGTTCTCCGCCGCGCTCAAGGCGCCCGCACCCGCACCTCCCGCGCCCCAGCCCCCATCCGGCGGAGAACCCCGGCGGGGCTTCTGCACGGGCTGCGGCCA
>CAZETE010000079.1:0-4372 GCA_964515075.1 uncultured Actinomycetota bacterium
CCCGAAGGCGCCAAAATGTGAAGATTCAAGGGCTGACCCCAAGTGAAGGGGGCGGTTCGGAGGAGAGAAGAGATGGCAAAGCAGAAGATCAGGATAAGGTTGAAGGCCTACGATCACGAGATCATCGACCAATCCGCGAAGAAGATCGTGGACACGGCCAAGCGCACCGGCGCCGACATCAGCGGCCCGGTGCCCCTGCCCACCGACCGGCACCTCTACTGCGTGATCCGGTCGCCCCACGTCAACAAGGACTCGCGGGAGCACTTCGAGATGAGGGTGCACAAGCGCCTCATCGACATACTCGACCCCACGCCGAAGACGGTGGACTCGCTGATGCGCCTGGACCTGCCGGCCGGGGTGGACATAGAGATCAAGCTCTGACCGGGGCTGAAAGCGGCTCCGGCCTTTGGACAAGAGGTGTGACTGATGATGAAGAACCTAATCGGCAGGAAGCTGGGGATGACCCAGGTCTTCAACGAGAACGGGAGGGTGGTGCCGGTCACCCTGATCGAGGCCGGGCCCTGCCTGGTCACCCAGATCAAGACCCGGGAGAAGGAGGGCTACGACGCCGTCCAGCTGGGCTTCGGGGAAGTGCGGGAGGGCCGGCTGAACGGCCCGCGCGGCGGCCACCTGAAGAGCAAGGGGATCAAGCCCCTCCGCCACTTGAAGGAGGTGCGGGTGGACGACCCCTCCGGCTATGAGCTGGGGCAGGAGATCAGGGTGGACGTCTTCAGCGTGGGGGACCGCGCCGACGTCTCCGGCATCTCCCGGGGCAAGGGTTTCGCCGGCGTGGTCAAGCGCCACGGCTTCGGGGGCGGGCCCTCCTCCCACGGCGCCCACTTCCACCGCGCGCCCGGGGCGGTCGGCGCCTGCGCCACCCCCTCGAAGGTGTTCAAGGGGAAGAAGCTGCCCGGCCGCATGGGCGGGGAGCGGGTCACCGTGCTCAGCCTGGAGGTGGTGGACGTCAAGCCCGAGAGGAACCTCCTGCTGGTCAAGGGGGCCGTGCCCGGGCCCGAAGGGGGGCTGGTCCACATCCGCGAGGCGGTCAAGCGCGCGGGCAAGGCCAGGAAGCGCTCCGGCGTCATCGAGATGTGAGGCCCGCGGGTACGCCTACGAGAATGGGACGGTAGAGATGATCAACGTGAAGGTTAAGGACAGAGAGGGCAAGGAAGTCGGCAGCGCCGGCCTGTCCGACTACTACTTCTCCGCCCCGGTCAACGTGCCGGTGATGCACCTGGCCGTCCGCCGCCAGCTGGCGGCGGCCCGTTCCGGCTCCGCTTCCACCAAGGAGCGCAGCCAGGTCTCGGGCGGCGGGAGCAAGCCCTGGAGGCAGAAGGGCACCGGGCGGGCCCGCGCCGGCAGCATCCGCTCCCCCCTGTGGAGGGGCGGCGGCACCGTCTTCGGGCCGCATCCGCGCGAGTACAAGATCAAGGTCAACAAGAAGGTGAGGCGCCTGGCCCTGCGCTCGGCCCTGAGCGTGCGCGCCGGCGAGGAGCGGGTGCTGGTGCTGGAGGACTTCTCCCTGGAGGAGCCCCGGACCCGCGAGATGAAGGGTATCTTGGAGGCCCTGGGGCTGCGGGAGGAGGTCCTGATGGTGCTGCCCTCGGAAGACACGAACATCATGAAGTCCGTGCGCAACCTGCCGGGTGCGGTGGCCATCACCGTGGGGGAGCTGAACACCTACGACGTCCTCACCAGCGAATGGGTGGTGTTCACGCGCAAGGCGCTGGACATGCTGCAGGAAGGTGTGGAAGATGAAGTACCCGCATGACATCATTATCCGGCCGGTGATCTCGGAGAAGAGCTACAGCCTCATCGATCACAACAAGTACACCTTCATCGTGGACCCGCGGGCCGGCAAGACCGAGATCCGCCAGGCGGTGGAGGAGGTCTTCGGGGTGCGGGTGGTGGCGGTCAATACCGTCAAGGTGCCGCCCAAGCCCAAGCGCCAGGGCATGTCGCAGGGGCGCACGCCCGCGCGGAAGAAGGCCGTGGTGACCCTGGCGGAAGGGGACTCCATCGAGTTCTTCGAGGGTCCGCTGCGGTCCAACATGTGAGACAAGGAAAGGTGCGGAAGGGAAAATGGGGGTAAAGAAGTACAAGCCGACCTCGCCGGGGAGGCGCCAGGCGTCCGTCTCGGATTTTTCCGACATCACGGCGGCCGGTCCGGAGAAGTCGCTGCTCGCGCCCATCAACTACAAGGCGGGGAGGAGCTCCCAGGGGCGCATCACCACGCGCCATAAGGGGGGGCGGGTCAAGCGCCGCTACCGCGTGATCGACTTCAAGCGGGATAAGGACGGCGTGCCCGCCCGGGTGGCCACCATCGAGTACGACCCCAACCGCTCCGCCCGCATCGCCCTGCTCCACTACGTGGACGGCGAGAAGCGCTACATCCTCTCGCCCCTCAAGCTGAAGGTGGGGGACCGGGTGATGTCGGGTCCGGACGCGGACATCAAGCCGGGCAACGCCCTGCCCCTGCAGCACATCCCGGTGGGCACCACCGTGCACAACATAGAGCTCAAGCCGGGCGCCGGCGCCAAGCTGGTCCGTTCCGCCGGCGGCTCCGCCCAGTTGATGGCCAAGGAGGGCGGGTTCGCCCACATGAAGCTCCCCTCCTCCGAGGTCCGCCTCATCGACCTGCGCTGCCGGGCCACCGTCGGGCAGATCGGCAACACCGAGCACGAGCTGCTGCGGGAGGGCAAGGCGGGCAAGGGGCGCCACAAGGGCCGCCGCCCCGCCGTGCGCGGCACGGTGATGAACCCGGTGGACCACCCGCACGGCGGCGGGGAGGGCAAGTCCTCGGCGGGCCGCCACCCGGTGACCCCCTGGGGCAAGCCGACCCTGGGGTACCGCACGCGGGACAGGAACAAGCAGTCGAGCAAGTACATCGTGAGGAGAAGGAAGACGTAGCGGCGCCGGAGCGCGCTGGACCAGGAGGTTTTGAGCATTGGGAAGATCTCTGAAGAAGGGCCCTTACGCCGAGGAGAAGCTCCTCGCCAAGGTCGAGGGGCTCAACGCCAGGAACGAGAAGCGGGTCATCCGGACGTGGTCGCGGCGCTCCACCATCTTCCCGGAGATGGTGGGCCACACCATCGCCGTACACGACGGCAAGCGGCACGTCCCGGTCTTCGTCACCGAGAGCATGGTCGGCCACAAGCTGGGGGAGTTCGCCCCCACCCGCCGGCGCACCAGGCACGGACACGCCCACGAGCGCCCCACCCGCTTCAAGTGAGCAGGCGCTGGAGAGCAGGAACAGCAGGTGAAGAGGAATGGCAGATAGCAAGAGCGACGACGGCAAGGTGACGGTGAAGGCGGTCGCCCGCTACATCAGGATCTCCCCCTACAAGGCCAGGAAGGCCATGGACCTGGTCAGGGGCAAGGACGTGGAGGAAGCGCGGCGCATCCTCGCCTTCACCCCCGGACACGCCTCTGCGGAAGTGGTCAAGGTCCTCGAGTCGGCCGTGGCCAACGCCGAGAACAACAACGGCTTAAGGGCCGACGGCCTGGTGGTGGAGGGCTGCTGGGTGGACGAAGGGCCCACCTTCAAGCGCTGGAGGCCCCGCGCCCACGGGCGGGCCACCCGCATACGCAAGCGGACCAGCCACCTCACCATCGTGCTGAGCCCGGGCGAGAAGAGGGAGGACGCCCGTAAGCGGAAACGCCCGGGCCGGTCCAAGGTCGGCAAGAAAGGATGAAATAAGTGGGACAGAAAGTTCATCCCTACGGGTTCAGGTTGGGGGTCATCAACGACTGGAAGTCGCGCTGGTTCGCCACCAAGAACTATCCCGAGATGCTCCAGGAGGACATCAGGATCCGCGGGTACCTGGACCGCAAGATGAGGAAGGCCGCCGTCTCCCAGGTGGAGATCGAACGGACGGACCAACGGGTCAAGGTGGACATCTGGACGGCGCGCCCCGGCATCGTCATCGGGCGCCGCGGCGCCGAGGTGGACAAGGTCAAGAACGAGCTGGAGAAGATCACCGGCAAGCAGGTGCACGTGAACATCCAGGAGATACGCGAGCCCGAGCTGGACGCTTACCTGGTGGCGCAGAACATCGCCGAGCAGCTGGAGGGGCGGGTCTCCTTCCGGCGGGCCATGAAGAAATCCGTGCAGAACGCCATGCGGGCGGGGGCCAAGGGCATCCGGGTGTCCTGCGCCGGCCGCCTGGGCGGCGCGGAGATGGCGCGCACCGAGTGGTACCGCGAGGGCAGGGTGCCCCTGCAGACCCTGCGCTCCAACATCGACTACGGGTACGCCGTGTCCCGCACCACCTTCGGGGTGATCGGGGTCAAGGTGTGGATCTACCGCGGCGACCTCCTCGCACCGGAGCGCCGGCCGCAGGAGAAGGCGGCCGGGGAGGTCGAGGCGCCC
>CAZETE010000080.1:0-4127 GCA_964515075.1 uncultured Actinomycetota bacterium
TCGTGACCGGTGCCCGCGGCTTCGTGGGCCGATCGGCCGTCCCGCGCTTCGCCCTCACCCTGGCCGCCAGCCTGGCCGGCGTCCTGGCCGTCCACGCCTGCGGCGCCGCCTGGCTGGCCGCCTGGCTGGGGGCCCAAGGCAAGGGCGCCTGGCTGGCGTATTCCCTGGGGTTCAAGCCTTTCATCGCCGCCGACCTGCTCAAGGGGCAGACGGCGGCCGTCCTCTTCCTCGGGGGAGACGCCGCCTTCCGCCGGCACAAGCGAAAGCGCCTGGGCTGATATAGAAGGCGAATGTTCAGCCCGCGGACCGCGCCGGCCCCGCCCGCAGGGCCCGGCCGGCATCGCATCACCGGATAGAGACGGAGGGACAACTTGGAAGGGAAACACCGCGTAGGCGTGACCGATACCACCTTGAGGGACGCTCCCCAGTCCCTGTGGGCCACGCGCATGAAGCTCACCGACATCCTGCCCATCGCCGAGCGCATCGAGGCCGTGGGCTACCACTCGGTGGAGGTCTGGGGAGGGGCCACCTTCGACGTGTGCATGCGCTACCTGAACGAGGACCCCTGGGAGCGCCTGAAGAAGGTGCGGGAGAAGTTCTCCCACACCAAGATCCAGATGCTGCTCCGCGGCCAGAACATCGTCGGCTACCGCAACTACCCCGACGACGTGCTGGAGGAGTTCATCAAGCGCACCGTGGCCGGCGGCATGGACATCATCCGCATCTTCGACGCCTTGAACGACACCCGCAACATGCAGAAGGCCGTCGAGGTCACCGTGCGGGAGGGCGCGCACGCCCAGGGCACCATCTGCTACACCGTCAGCCCCGTGCACGACCTCGACTTCTTCGTCAAGGTGGCCGAGGAGCTGGTGGATATGGGCTCCGGCTCCATCTGCATCAAGGACATGTCCGGCATCCTGGCCCCCTTCGACGCCTACGAGCTGGTCAAGCGGCTCAAGGAAGTGGTGGAGGTGCCCATCCAGCTGCACAGCCACGCCTCCACCGGCATGGCCTCCAACTCCTACGTCAAGGCCATCGAGGCGGGCGCGGACGTGGTGGACTGCGCCGCGGCCCCCCTCTCCCTCTACACCAGCCAGCCGGCGGTGGAGACCATGGTGGCCTCGCTGCGCGGCACCCCCTGGGAGCTCGACCTGGACTTCGAGGCCATCCGCGACGTCTCCGAGTACTTCGAGGTGGTGGCGAGGAACCGCAAGCTCATGGGGCAGGAGCAGCCCTTGATCGACGTCACGGTCATCTCCCACCAGATCCCGGGCGGCATGGCCTCCAACCTCATCGCCCAGCTGGAGCAGCAGAACGCCCTGGACCGCATGGAGGAGGTGCTGGAAGAGGTGCCCCGGGTGCGCAGGGACATGGGCTACCCGCCCCTGGTCACCCCCACCAGCCAGCTGGTGGGCACCCAGGCCGTCTTCAACGTCATCCTGGGCGAGCGCTACAAGGTCATCCCCCGCGAGATCGAGAACTACGTGCGGGGCTTCTACGGGCGCACGCCCGCCCCCATCGACGAGGGGCTCAAGGAGAGAGCCCTCAAGGGAGAGGAGCCCATCGACTGCCGGCCGGCCGACGTTTTAGAGCCGGAGCTCCCCCGGGCCAAGGCCGAGCTGGACCCGGCGCTGGTGGAGAAGGAGGAGGACTACCTCTCCTACGCCATCTTCCCCGACACCGCGCTCAAGTTCTTCCAGTGGCGCGCCGATCCCACCGCGGAGGACGCCGAGCCGCCGCAGAGGCAGAAGGAGCGGCGCGGGCAAGGGCCGCTGGAGGAGGGCGGCGCCGCGGAGATGGCGGAGAGCATCGCGCAGGCCGTCACCCGCGAGTTGGGCCAGGCCCTCCGCAACATGAGCATCACCATCAACCTGGGGGAAGGCGGGGAGGGGGCGGCGCGCGCCCCCCGGCAGGCCGCCGGCAAGGGCCCCGGCCCCCGGGAAGAGGACCTCAACCTGATCCGCGTGAGGTCCCCCATGGTGGGCACCTTCTACCGCACCTCCTCCCCCGGGTCCCCCCCCTTCGTGGAGGTGGGGGAGGAGGTGGAGGAGGGGCAGGTCCTCTGCATCATCGAGGTGATGAAGCTGTTCAACGAGATACACGCGCCGGCCGCCGGGACCGTCCGGCGCATCCTGCCCGAGCACGCCGCGGGGGTCGAGTACGACGAGGTGCTCATGGAGATAGAGCCGGCGGGGGGCTAGCCGTGTTCCGGCGGGTGCTCATTGCCAACCGGGGAGAGATCGCCCTGCGCATCCTGCGGAGCTGCAAGCTGCTGGGGCTGGAGACGGTGGGGGTCTATTCCAAGGCGGATGCCGACGCCCTGCACCTGCGCTTCACGGACCGCAAGATCTGCGTGGGGCCGCCCTCCTCCGGCGAGTCCTATCTCAGCGTGAAGAACATCATCGGCGCGGCGGAGATATCCGGAGCCGACGCCGTCCACCCCGGCTACGGCTTCCTGGCGGAGAACGAGGATTTCGCGCGGGCCTGCGGGGAGAACGGCATCGTCTTCATCGGCCCCGACCCCCGGGCCATGTCCCTCACCGGCAACAAGGCCAACGCGCGCCGGGCCATGCGGGAGGCGGGGGTGCCGGTGCTGCCGGGCCGCTCCTCCCCCGACCTGGACGAGTCCACGGCGCTGAAGGCGGCGGACGAGATGGGCTTCCCGGTGCTGCTCAAGGCGGCCCTGGGCGGCGGCGGCAAGGGCATGCGCGTGGTCTCCGACCGGCAGGAGCTGGTCAAGGCCCTGCCGCTGGTCAAGGCGGAGGCCCGGCACGCCTTCGGCTCCGACCAGGTCTACCTGGAGAAGTTCCTGCGCAACGCCAGGCACGTGGAGGTGCAGGTGCTGGGAGACCGCCACGGCCGGGTGGTCCACCTCAACGAGCGGGACTGCTCCATCCAGCGGCGCAACCAGAAGTTGCTGGAGGAGGCGCCCTCCCCGGCCCTCGACCCGCAGGCCCGCGCGGCCATGGGGGAGGCGGCGGTGCGCGGGGCGGCCTCCATCGGCTACCACGGCGCCGGCACCATGGAGTTCCTCTTGGACGAGGAGGGGGGGTTCTACTTCATGGAGTTCAACGCGCGGGTGCAGGTGGAGCACCCGGTCACCGAGATGGTCACCGGCACCGACATCGTCTCCGAGAGCATCCGGGTGGCCATGGGGGAGCCTCTCTCCTTCCGGCAGGAGGACGTCCGCCTCGAAGGCCACGCCATCGAGTGCCGCATCAACGCCGAGGACCCCGAGCGGGACTTCCTGCCGTCCCCCGGGGTCATCGAGCGCTGGGCCCCGCCGGGCGGGCCTTACGTGCGGGTGGACTCCCACTGCTACCAGGGCTACCACGTCTCGCCCAACTACGACTCCCTGCTGGCCAAGCTGATCGTGCGCGCGGAGGACCGGGCGGGCGCCATCCGCTGCATGACCCAGGCCCTCGAGGAGTTCGAGATCGGGGGGGTCCACAACCTGGTCGGCTGGCACTTGCGGTTGATGCGCAATCCCCGCTTCTTGAGCGGCGACTACCACACCCGTTCGGTGGAGCGCGGCGAGCTCTGAGGGGCCGAGCCCCGCAAGCCCCTAGAGGCCGCGGCAGACCATCAGCAGCACCCCCGCCGCGGGCAGCGCCAGCGACGACGCCAGCACCAGGGGCTTGAGCACGCGGATGTCCCTAAGCCCCCGGCCGCCCTCGCGCGCCAGCCCGTAGAGCTCCCGGCGGCAGAGGAAGGCCAGCGCTCCCCAGAATACGGCCGCGGCCCCGAAGACGATCTCCTCGTATCTCATGGGGCCATTCTACAACATCCCTCGTAGATGGGACTTGACAAGTTATCTTACAGGATTATATTATACAACATGCTTATATTATATATGTAGGACGGGGAGATGTTGGAGAAGACGGTAGACGGCAAATACACCCTCATCGGCCTGGAGGAGAAAGGCGACGCCTTCCAGTCGCACCTCGCCCATTACCACCTGCTGGGCACCCAGGTCGTGGTGGACCTCATCTACCCCGGCCGCCTGGAGAGGGGCCCGGCCGACCTGATCTCCCGTCTCGGTCCCCTGCCGACCCTGCGCCACCCCGCCGTCTCCCGGGTGTTCGCCTGGGGCGAGGAGGAGGACTACCTCTTCGTGGTGCGGGAGT
>CAZETE010000081.1:0-3958 GCA_964515075.1 uncultured Actinomycetota bacterium
GCTTCGCGGCCCGGCGGCCCGGCGCCCGCCCGCCCTTCGACGCACCCGCCGCCCGGCTTCCGGCCCTGCCCGCCGGCTTGCCCCCGGCCTTCCTCTTCGCGGCCATCCGCCGCTATAACTCCATGATTATCGGGATGATCATGGGCCGCCTCCGCGTCTTCTCGAACAGGACCACGGACATCACGTCGCGCACGTGCCCCTTGAGCACGATCCAGTCGGTTATGTCCTCCTCTATACAATAGCGCAAGGTCCCGACAAGTTCCTCCCGCACCTCGTCCAGGATGTTGCAGGCCTCGGGGATGTAGGCGAAGCCCCGCGAGATGATGTCCGGCTCGCCGAGGATCTCCCCGTTCTGCCGGTCCAGGCAGGCCACCACGATGACGATGCCGTCCTTGGAGAGCTGCCGGCGGTCCCTGAGCACGATGTCCCCGGTGTCCCCGAACCCCAGGCCGTCCACGAAGATCATGCCCGCCGGCACCGCCTCCCCCGGGCGGGCCCCGTCCCCGTCGATCTCCAGGGGCACGCCGTTCTCCAGTATGAAGACGTTCTCGCGCGGGACGCCCGCCTCCTCCGCCAGCCGGGCGTGGTGCTTGAGATGGCGGTATTCGCCGTGCACGGGCACGAAATAACGCGGCCGGACCAGGTCGAGCAGGTGCTTCAACTCCTCCTGGGCGGCGTGGCCGGAGACGTGCACCCCGGATATCTTCTCGTAGTAGACCTCCGCCCCGCACTTGAAGAGCTGGTTGATGGTGTTCTGGACCGATTTTTCGTTCCCCGGGACCGGGCGGGCCGAGACGATGACCATGTCCCCGGGCACGATCTTGATGAAGCGGTGCTCGTGGTAGGCCATGCGCCGCAGGGCGGACAGCGGCTCCCCCTGGCTGCCGGTGGAGATGATCACCGTCTCCTCCGGACGGTATTCCGGCAGGTCCTCGAAGGAGATGACCGTGTCCGGCGGTATGTCCAGGTGCCCCAGCTCGCAGGCCAGCTGCACGTTGTTGAGCATGTTGCGGCCGCAGAAGGCCACCTTGCGGCCGACGCCGCCGGCGCAGTCCACCACCTGCTGGATGCGGTGGATGTGCGAGGCGAAGGAGGTGACGATGGCCTTGCCCCGGGCCCGCATGAGCAGGTCCTCCAGGGTGGCCCCCACCGCGCGCTCCGAGCTCTCCGCCCCCCGTGTCTCGGCGTTGGTGGAGTCGGAGAGCATGACCAGCACCCCCTCGCGTCCGCAGGCGGCGAAGGCGTCGCAGTCGGTGACGCGCCCGTCGATGGGCGTCCGGTCCAGCTTGAAGTCGCCGGTGTGCAGCACCGTGCCCAGGGGGGTGCGGACGGCCAGCCCCAGGCTGTCGGGGATGCTGTGGCACACCTGGATGAACTCGACCTCCATCTCCCCGACGCGCACCCGGTCTCCCGGGGCCACCTCGAACAGCCCGGCCCCCGTGATGCCGTGGTCGCCCAGCCGGCTCTTGAGGATGCCCAGGGTGAAGCGGGAGCCGTACACCGGCAGGTCGACCTCCTTCAGCAGGTAGGGGACGGCCCCGAGGTGGTCCTCGTGGCCGTGGGTGAGGACCAGGGCCCGCATGCGCCCGGCGTTGCGGCGGATGTAGGAGAAGTCCGGGAGCACCAGGTCTATTCCCAGCATCTCCTCGTCCGGGAACATCAGCCCCGCGTCCACCACCATGGCGTCGCCACCGTACTCGAACACCATGATGTTCTTGCCGATCTCGCCCAGGCCCCCCAGGGGAACTATCCTGAGCATCAGTCCTCCATCCAGTTCTCCAGACCGACGGTAAGGCCCGGGTGCGCGGCGATGCGCCGCAGGGCGTACACCACTCCGGGCATGAAGGATGTGCGGTCGGTGGAGTCGTGGCGGATGGAGAGGGTCTGTCCCTGGCCCCCGAAGACGACCTCCTGGTGGGCCACCAGCCCGGGCAGGCGCACGCTGTGCACCGGGATGCCGTCGACCTCCAGGCCGCGGCTGCCGCCGTGCGCCCCGCTCCGCGCGCCGGCCGGCCCTGCGGCGGCCTTGCGGGCCCCGGCCACCTTCCCCGCGGTGAGCCTGGCCGTACCCGAGGGGGCGTCCAGCTTGTCGGGGTGGTGGAGCTCGATGATCTCGCAGTCGGGCATGTGCCTGGCGGCCTGCGCGGCGAAGCGCATCAGCAGTACGGCCCCGATGGCGAAGTTGGGGGCGACGAGGCAGTGCGCTCCCCCCGCCTCGCACGCCTTCCGCCAGGCCTCCAGGTCCTCCGGGGAGAAGCCGGTGGTGCCGGCGACCACGTGGATGCCGTGCTCCAGGGCGAAGGGGATGTTCCGGCGGGCGGCGTCGGCCACGGTGAAGTCGACCATGGCTTCCGCCCCCGCCTCGAGCACCTGCCGGCGGTCGCCGGTGACGGCCATCTCCAGCCCCGGCAGCTGCGCCAGATCCCCGACGGGCACCCCGTCCGCCGCCGGGTCGAAGGCGCACACCAGGTCCATCCCCTCCTCGAGAAAGACCGCCCTCAAGACCTCCCTGCCCATCCTGCCGGCGGCGCCGGCCACCGCGACCTTCATCTCCCGGACCTCCTCCTCACGCCTGGAACAGCCGGGCCTGGAGGCTCTTCTCCTCCAGGGGCCCCAGGACGGTCACCACGAACCGCCCCTCGCCGAAGAGCCTCCTTATCAGCTCCTCCGCCCGCTCCCTGGTCACCGCGTCCACCCGCTCGATGAGCTGGTCCAGGGAGAGGATCTCCCCGCGGCTCAGCTCGGACTTGCCCAGCCTGGTCATGCGGCCGCCGGAGTCCTCCAGGCCCAGCACCAGGTTGCCCTTGATGTGCCCCTTGGCCCGCGCCAGCTCCTCTTCCCTGATCCCCCGCTCCAGCAGGCCGTCTATCTCCTCCCGGATCAGCTCCATGACCAGGCGGGCGTTGGCGGGGCTGCACCCCGCGTAGACGGCCATGAGCCCGGTCTCGCTGAACATGGAGTGGTAGGAGAAGATGGAGTAGGCCAGGGCCCTCTCCTCGCGGATCTTCTGGAAGAGCCGGGAACTCATCCCCCCGCCCAGGAGGTTGTCGATGATGGCGAAGGCGAAGCGGTCGGGGTGGTTGCGCGGCAGCCCTTCCGTCCCCACTACCATGTGCGCCTGCTCCGTCCGGCGCTTGTAGATGGCGGTGTGGGGCCGCACTTCCGGCAGGACCTGGTGGCGTTCCGCCCGCTCCCGGCCGGCGCGCCCCTCGGTGAACCCGTCTATCAGCGCGGCCAGGTGGTCGTGGTCCAGGTTTCCCGCGGCGGCCACCACGATGTCGCCGGGCTGGTAGTACTGCTCGTAGAAGGCGGCTATCTCGTCCCGCCGCAGGGTCTTGACCACGTTGAGCCTCCCCAGGACGCTCTGACCCAGGGGGTGGGTCTCCCACAGCGCGGTGGCGAAGAGGTCGTGCACGATGTCGTCGGGGGTGTCCTCGTGCATGGAGATCTCCTCCAGAATGACCTTGCGCTCGGCGTCGACGTCCTTGGGCTCCAGCAGGGGGTTGAAGATCATGTCGGTTATCAGTTCGACGGCCCGCTCCAGGTCGCTGTCGAGGACCTTGGCGTAGTAGCAGGTGTACTCCTTGGCGGAGAAGGCGTTGAGCTCGCCCCCCATGGAATCGAAGGCCTCCGCTATCTGCCGGGCGGTGCGCGAGGCCGTGCCCTTGAAGAGCATGTGCTCGATGAAGTGGCTGATGCCCGCGAGCTCCTGCGGCTCGTCCCGGGCGCCCACGCCCACCCAGACGCCGATGGTCACGCTCCTGACGTGGGGCATCCGCTCGGTGACGATGCGGATGCCGTTGCCCAGCGCCGTCCTCTGATAGACCATTATCGCCTGCCGCCCGGGGGTTTCAGCGCGGGCGGCGGTCCCGGCCCTCGGGCCCCCGGTCGCGGTCTCCGGGCCGGCGGTCGCGGTCGCGGTCTCCGGGCCGGCGGTCGCGGTCTCCGGGCCGACGGT
>CAZETE010000082.1:0-3851 GCA_964515075.1 uncultured Actinomycetota bacterium
CTCGGGCGGGTTTGATGGACTATTGAGGGCTAACTCGGTAAACTTGGGCTAGGGGGAGGGAGGCGTCCCGCCGCCGGGTCCCGGACGGTCCTCTCCGCCCTCCAGCGAGCGGGCCATCAGCCGGCCCCACTCCTCCACCATGGACTTGAAGGCCGCCTTCAGCTGTTCGAACTCCTCCCCCGCGCGGACGGTGATGTGCACGTCCAGGTCGCCCTCCATCACCTTCTCGGCCGCGCGGGAGAGCTCCTCGATGGGCTCGGTGATGCGGATGCGGATGAGGTAGGCCAGGACGATGAAGGTGATGATGGAGATCACCGCGATGCCCAGCAGGACCAGCAGCAGCAGGATGAGGTCGGTGGACCGCTGCTCCTGGTGGTAGAAGTCGTTGATGGCGGCCACCTTCCCGCGCATGTCCTTGACGCCCGCCAGGCCGGCGGTGAGGCCGTAAGCGGGGAGGCTCAAGGGCGCGACCACGATCAGGCGTTCCCCTTCCAAGCCCAACTCGGGGATGCCGCCCTCCATCCAGACGTAGCCGCCCCCTTCGTCGATGGACCCGGTGATGTAGTCGGGGACCTCCCAGTCCCATACCATCGAGGGGTCGCTGGAGGCGAAGACGAAGGGCTCGTCCAGCCCCGGGAAGTCCTCGAAGATGAAGATGTTCAGGGAGAGGCCCAGCAGGCCGGAGTCGATCATCTTCCGGAGTTCCTCGCTGAGCTGGAGTTGGATCCCGGCGGGCTCCCTGGTGGCGAGGGACTCCACCACCTCCCGGAGGTCCGCCTCCGCGCCGGCCTGGGTGAACTGCGGCAGATACAGCTCCATCAGGTAGCGGTAGCTGGAGGAGATGTTCTCCGCCTCGGTCTGCTTGAGCTTCTCCACGCTCTTGTCGATGAGGCGGTTCTCCGACGCCCGGATGACGAAGTAGGCAATCAGGCCGAAGGCCACGAACACCGCCACCAGCAGGAGGGTGATCTCCCTGAGGATGCCGAGCTGTCTCTTCTCCGGCTTCTTCGTAGATGTCATCAAGGCTCCCCGCCTTCAGGCGAACCGGCCCCGGCCGCCACCGTACGGTATTCCTCGAGGATACCGCCGGGCCTCCTGGCAGCGGGACAACTAATCATCCCCCGTTTCCAGCGAGCGGGCCAGCAGCCGGCCCCACTCCTCCACCATGGACTTGAAGGCCGCCTTCAGCTGTTCGAACTCCTCCCCCGCGCGGACGGTGATGTGCACGTCCAGGTCGCCCTCCATCACCTTCTCGGCCGCGCGGGAGAGCTCCTCGATGGGCTCGGTGATGCGGATGCGGATGAGGTAGGCCAGGACGATGAAGGTGATGATGGAGATCACCGCGATGCCCAGCAGGACCAGCAGCAGCAGGATGAGGTCGGTGGACCGCTGCTCCTGGTGGTAGAAGTCGTTGATGGCGGCCACCTTCCCGCGCATGTCCTTGACGCCCGCCAGGCCGGCGGTGAGGCCGTAAGCGGGGAGGCTCAAGGGCGCGACCACGATCAGGCGTTCCCCTTCCAAGCCCAACTCGGGGATGCCGCCCTCCATCCAGACGTAGCCGCCCCCTTCGTCGATGGACCCGGTGATGTAGTCGGGGACCTCCCAGTCCCATACCATCGAGGGGTCGCTGGAGGCGAAGACGAAGGGCTCGTCCAGCCCCGGGAAGTCCTCGAAGATGAAGATGTTCAGGGAGAGGCCCAGCAGGCCGGAGTCGATCATCTTCCGGAGTTCCTCGCTGAGCTGGAGTTGGATCCCGGCGGGCTCCCTGGTGGCGAGGGACTCCACCACCTCCCGGAGGTCCGCCTCCGCGCCGGCCTGGGTGAACTGCGGCAGATACAGCTCCATCAGGTAGCGGTAGCTGGAGGAGATGTTCTCCGCCTCGGTCTGCTTGAGCTTCTCCACGCTCTTGTCGATGAGGCGGTTCTCCGACGCCCGGAAGACGAAGTAGGCGGACAGTCCGTAGATGATGAACACCGCCGTGACCAGAAGGGTGATCTCCCAGAGGATGCCTATCTGCTTCCTTCTCATCAGGGCGGGCGGGATCATCTTCGCCTCTCCTTCTCCGTTATGGCCGGGCTGAATATGCGGAACATACGAACATGATGCCGGACGTGCACGGTAATTCACATCCGACCACATTCCCAAAGTTACTCGACAGCCAACCTTGGTAGGTTGACCTTTTTCCGGCGAACGGCGCCCAATTACCCGCCAGCGGGCGCGGGCGGCCTTCGGCGCCGTTCGGCGGGCGGGGCTTGCCGCTGCGGCGCGGTGCGGCGCGCCCACGTCCGGGTCTTGACGCTCCTCTCCGTTCCTCTAGAATGGAACGGGATGCCGGATGACGACGCGGGGGATTCCCCGTGAAAGGGGTGGCTTCATGGGAACCGATGACACGGCAGATGGGCCCGACGTGCTGTCGGGACGGGCGCTGGACCCGGGCGGTCTGGCCGCGTATCAGGAAGGGTCGGTGGTCAGCCGGGAGGTGGTGCGGGGCGAGACCGGCACGGTGACCGTCTTCGCCTTCGACCGGGGGCAGGGCTTGAGCGAGCACACCGCCCCCTTCGACGCCCTGGTGTACGTGCTGGACGGCGAGGCGGAGATCACCATCAAGGGCCGCCTGCACCGGGTGGGGAAGGGCGAGATGATCATCATGCCCGCGGGAAAGCCCCACGCCCTCTTCGCCGCCGAGCCCTTCAAGATGATGCTGGTGATGATCCGCTCGTAACCGCCGCCGTCGTCAAAGGTGGGGTCAGGCCTTGATGTTGACGTTACCGTCAACATCAAGGCCTGACCCCACCTTTGACGACGCTTAGCCTGTATAATATGGGATTGACAAGGGAGGTATTCATGGCGGGCACTTTCGCGAGGAGTTGGGCGCTTTTAAAGGAGAGTTTAGCGGTGCTCAAGGAGAACACCGGGCTCATCGTCTTCCCGGTGGCCTCCGGCCTCTGCACCCTCATCGTCTCGGCCGCCTTCTTCGTCCCGGGCTTCTTCCTCGTGGGCAGCCCGGGCGAGGGCGAGGGCATCAACCCCCTATTCTACGTGCTGCTGTTCCTCTTCTACCTGGTCAACTACGCGGTGGTCGTCTTCTTCAACGCCGCCCTCATCTTCTGCGTACGCAGCATCCTGCACGGACGACCCACCAGTTTCTCCGAGGGGATGGGCCAGGCCTGGCGCAACGTCGGCAAGGTCCTGGGCTGGGCGGCCGTCTCCGCCACGGTGGGGATGGCACTTCAGGCTGTCCGGGAGAGGTCCGGATGGCTCGGCTCGATCCTCTCCGGGATGGCCGGCATGGCCTGGAACCTGCTCACCTTCTTCGTCGTCCCGGTGCTGGTATTCGAGGGCTTGGGGCCCATCGAGGCGGTCAAGCGCTCGGGCAGCATCTTCAAGCAGACCTGGGGGGAGAGCGTGGTCGGGCAGTTCGGCATCTCGGCCGTCTTCGGGCTGCTGGCCGTACTGGGAATGGCGCCCATCGTCATCGGCGCCGCCCTCACCGCCGGAGGGGGTTCGGGCCTGCTGGTGATGGGGGGCATACTGATATCCGCCGTCTACTGGCTGGTACTGGCCATCGTCGGCGCCAGCCTCACAGGCATCTACCGTACCGCTCTTTACGAATATGCCACCACCGGGCAGGTCGGCGCGGTCTTCAGCCGGCAGTCCATCGTCGGCGCCTTCGCGCCCAGGCAGCGGCGCAAGCTCTTCGGCGCCTGAGCGTCAAAGGTGGGGCCAGGCCTTGATGTTGACGTTACCGTCAACATCAAGGCCTGGCCCCACCTTTGACGTGCTCGCGGATGAAGGAGACGATGTCGGCGGTGTCGGTGCCGGGGCCGAAGACGCCGTCCGCCCCCATCCGG
>CAZETE010000083.1:0-3661 GCA_964515075.1 uncultured Actinomycetota bacterium
TGCCCGGCCGCGACCTTGGGCCGGCGGCGGGCGGGCAGGGAGCGCGCTCAGCCCGCGGAGGACCCCCCGCCGCCGAACCCGCCGCCGGAGGACCCCCCGCCGAACCCGCCGGAAGACCCCCCGCTCCCGCCGGGAGAGCTGGTCAGGGTGCTTCCCAGGTTGTCGTACATGCCGTTGAGGCGGAAGGCAAGGTAGGCGGTGCTGTAGGCGCCGGCCCCCTCGAACCAGTCGGGCGGCTCGGTGAAGATGTCGGCGAACTTGGCGGCCCAGGCCTCCGCCACCCCCAGCACCATGGCGTAAGGCAGGGTCTCCTGGAAGTTCTCGGCGGTCATCGAGGCGACCTCCTCCTTCTCCGCCGTCGCCAGGTATTCCTTGAACCCCAGGGCGTGCTCGTAGGCCTGCGAACCCTTGGCGGTGCGCCGGGGCATGGCCCTTCCGACGACCATGACGGCCAGCCCGGACAGCAGCAGCGACGGCAGGAGCAGCCAGGCCCAGCCCAGGTCCCACCAGTGATTGAGGAGGAGGAACAGGGAGACGGAGGCGCCGCAGACGAGGGCCCCGCTCCCGGTGTAGCGCCTCTTCACCGAGGCCGGGTCGGCCGGGAACAGCTCCAGCTCCAGGGCTTCGTCGGTCACGCCGCCCAGGATGGTGGGGACGTGGGTGTAGAAGCTGTTCTTGAGGTCCTTCTCGGTCACCCGGTCGCCGGAAGCGAAGAGGCCGTCCATGACCTCTTCCTCGTAGGCGTTGAGCCCCTCCCTCCCGCCGGCCCTCTTCTGAAACCCGAAGGAAACGCGGTTGAGGATGTGGCCGCGCCTGTCCTCGAAGATGGTGAGAAAGCCCCGCCGGGCCAGGTCCACGATGGTGGCGGAGATGTCTTTCACCCGGGGCTCCTCCCTTAGGAGCATGCCGATGACCGCGGGCTTGACTCCGGGGGGCGGGTCGTAGCGCACCATCCTCGTGCCGGTCCGGCCCACGTCGCGCCCCCGCCTCGCCCACAGCCACAGCATGCAGGCCAGGCAGGCCAGGAAGAGCAGGGCCGCCAGGGCGGCCATGGCCAGCTTGAAGGCCGGGCGGAACTGCCAGGGCACCGCCACGACGCCCTTGGGGAAGGCCACGTCGATGGTGTAGACGGTGTGGGGGGCTATGCCCTCCGCCGTCCACCACAGGGTGTCGCCGTCCTGCCCGTAATCGTATGCGGCGGGGGGCGAGCCGCGGTCCACGTACATGGTCGTATCCACCTGTTCCATGTCTACGCCGTCGGGGAGGCGCACGGTCGTCCGGGAGGCCGCTATGGGGACTTCCCGGTCGTAGGAGACGGAGTTGAAGTAGAGCCTGTCGTATTCGTCGTAGTAGATCATCGCCCCGCTCATGCGGTACTCGATGATCCAGCCTTTCCGCTCGTCCCGGGCCTCGAACTCGATGCGGACCCTCCTGCCGCCCGAGATGTCCTCCACCCGCCAGCGGCTACCGTCGTAGGGGTTGCCGTCCAGGTCGTAGACGGCCACATCGGATATCCTGACCCGGCCGTAGGTGGTGCCGTCGTGATTGGATGCGGACGCGGTGGTGATATCGCGGTTGAGGAAGCTGAAGCTGCCGGAGAAGTCGACGACCTGCGTCTCCTTAATGGAGAGGGAGGCGTCGGGGTTGACCCTTATGTCCGTGTCGAACCTCGCGAACTCCCAGCGCCTGCCGGACGCGGAGCCGGGCGGCGGCGCGGCCTCTTCGCCCATGATCGAGGCGGGCCAGTAGCAGGAGAAGCGGTAGTAGGCGTCCGGGGGGATGTCCCCGGAGGAGCAGCGCACCGTCTCCCCGTCGAGCCTCTCTGCGGACACCAGGCCGTCGTAGTTGTAGGCCTGCACCCGGAGGTCGAGGTCGGAGGGGCCGACCTGTCCGGGGAGGTGGATGGTGACGGTGGACCTCTCAATGGGGGACGCGTGCGTCACCAGGGTCGCGCTCCAGTCGAGGCCGACCGCGTCCCCCCGGCGGTCCAGGGCCTCGTAGAGGGAGTAGTCGTAGATGACCTTCGTTTCCCCGGCCGAGCCCTCTCCGTTGTACCGCAGGGTCACTCCCTCGTCGCCCCACTCGATTTCCTGCTGCCCATCCGGGAGGGGCTGGCCGTGCTCGTCGAGCACCCGCGGGGCGGCAACGATGCCGTACTGGAACGGCACGTATATGCCCACCCATTCGCCGGGGCCGTTGAAGCGGTAGGTCACCCGGTCCTGTACGCGCAGGGCCGTGTTGGCATCGACGCGGACGTCCAGCTCGTAGGAGGCGAAGGTGTATCGCTGTCCCAGCGGTGCCGCCGGGGCCGGCGGTGTCGCCAGGAGCGCCAGGGTCAGCGCTGGTATCAGTGCCAGCGCCAGGATCAGCGCCGTCCGGCGTCCGCGTCTTTCAAGTCGCCTGCCCGGCCTCCCGGTCATGTCCTTGCCTCCCTCCCGTCGCTGGTCTTCGCTCGCACGCTTCCACTCGATTATAACGTCAAACCCGGGGTCAAGCCTTGACGTTGACGTTGACGTCAACGTCAAGGCTTGACCCCGGGTTTGACGCTTGGCCTACGGGCGGAGGGAGAGGCCGCGGACCGCGCCGTCGGCGCCCAGTTCCAGCCAGGTGGCGGGGGTGGCCCCTTCCTCCTCCAGCCAGGACCCGGTGTTGTAGACGTCCATGGCGTGGAGCCCCACGTCGATGCGGCCGGAGCCGGCGCGGTGGGTGTGCCCGAAGACGAAGACGTCCGGCAGATACCCCGGGTAGAGCGACGAGAGCATGGCGGCTATCTCGCGGGAGTTGTCGTCCACCGAGGTGAAGCGGCGGTAGCTGGCCCGCCCCGGCGTGGAGATGCCCATCAGCCGCGCGGCCTGCTGCAGGTGGCGGTACCAGCCAGAGATGCGCCGGCTGAACTCGGGCACCCGCCCGAAGAGGTACAGCGCCTCGTAGAAGGGGGCGTTGTAGAGCTCCAGGTCGGACGCGCTCACGCCGGACACCCGCCTCAGGGCGGAGCGCGCCAGCCAGGAGGTCCTGGCCCACCAGAAGCGCCGGGCGAAGTAGTCCACCTGGTGGCCGTGGGTGAGCATCACCGTGCGGCCGTGCCAGTCCAACAGGTGGAAGGGGTACTTCAGGGTGAACTCTATGCGCTCCGGCACGCCGAGGATGTCGCGCAGGTGGCCGGCGTCCTCTTCCAGGAGGGGGTCGAGGGCGCCCGCCGCTCCGGCCCTCCCCGTCCTTCCCGCCCTGCCCGCTTCGCCGGCCTCGCGCAGGGCGCGGCCTTCGGCCAGGTTGAAGTAGAGGTGGTGGTCGTGGTTGCCGAAGACCAGCATCAGCGCGGTGAGGGCGGGCAGGCTCGACAGGGCCTCGAAGAAGGGGCGGCTGGCCCGGACTGCGTTGGAGAGGTCGGTGCGCCAGAGGTCCCAGACGTCCCCCAGCAGGACTACCTGGCTGACCGGCGCGCCGGCTGCTTCGGCCGCCAGCCGCGCGATGATGCGCTCGAGGTATTCCGGGCGCGCCAGAAGCGCCCCCTCCTCCCCGAAGTGCATATCGGAGAGGACGGCGGTGCGGCCGGGCGCCGGATGGACTTTCGAGCACGACATGACGGTGTAAATAATACCACGCCCCCCGCAATCCGGGGTCAGTCGTTCATGCCGCGCCACGCGGCACCACGGAAGGATGA
>CAZETE010000084.1:0-3606 GCA_964515075.1 uncultured Actinomycetota bacterium
GGGGCCGAAGGAGGCCGCGTCCAGCGCGACCAGCCCCACCCCGGTCCGGGCCGGCGCCGCCCCCGCCAGCGCCGCCGGGTCGCGGCGGCGGGAGGGCGCCACCACCACCAGGGTCGAGCCGGCGGGCAGGGCCTCGCCCGCCCGCCGGACCATCTCCTCCGGGGAGAGGCTTCCCGAGTCGGAGAGGCCGGCCAGTTCCGCCCGCGCGGCGTCGAACCCTCCGGGCTCCAGGGAGATCAGGCGGTCCCCGCGGGCGTAGGCGAGGCGGGCCGGACGGCGGGAGCGCGCGGCGCATAAGAGCAGGCTGGCCGCGATGCGGGCCGCGTTGTCCAGCAGGGAGTCCCCCCGCGGCCCCAGGTCCCACCCCTTCTCGTTGACCACCAGGACGCTCAAGAGCAAGCCCGGCTCGCGCTCCAGTTCCCGCACCATCAGGCGACCGGCCCTGGCGGTGGAGCGCCAGTGGACGTGGCGCAGGGGATCGCCCTCCCGGTATTCGCGGATACCGTAGAAGTCGGCGCCGGAACGGTCCGGCCGGGCGTCCGCCCGCGCCCGCCGGGCGGGGAAGGACTCGTCCGCCGCCGGGAAGCGTTCGAGGTCGACGTAGCGGGGGAGGACGGTCACCGGGGCCGGCGCGGGGACCCTGCGGAGGGAGGAGGCCAGCCCCGTCCAGCCCCCCGAATGGAGGGCGATCCGACCGCCGGCATAGATTCCCCTGACCGCGAAGAGGCGCGGCACCGACAGTTCGATGCCCGACGCGGGCTCCAGGCGCGGCACGAAGGCCTTGACCTGGCGGTCGAGGGGCGCCGGCCCGCCCTCCTCCTCCGCGCCTGCCTCCCGGCCCTTCCCGGAGAGGTAGAGCGCCCGCTGCCGCAGCCGCCGGCGCCAGCCGCCGCCCTCCTCCGCGCCGCCCGGCTCCCGCCAGCCCTCGTCCATTACCAGGAAGAGCCTCCGCGGGCGGCGCCCGGGATTGTGCACGGACAGCCGCACCGCAGCGGTATCGCCCTCCGTGACCTCCGGCGGCGGGTGCCGCGTCACCGCGAGCCCGCGCAGGCTGAAGAGGGCCGCGAGCCAGGAGAGGGCGATGGCCGCGAACAGCGCCGAGGAGAGGAAGTAAAGCCAGCGCGCGCTCACGTTCATCCCCACCAGCAAGAGGGACAGGCCCAGGAGGATGCCCGGGGCCATGCGCAGCTTCAAGGGGTCCCGGCGGCAGGCCGCCGACCCCAGGACCAGCAGGAGCGCCAGGGCCCCGGCGATCAGGAGGTACAAGTCATCCCTCCTCGAGCGAGACCGGCACCTCTGTCTCTTCCAGGATGCCCGAGACCACCTGGCGGCCGGCGGCCAGGGCCTGCCGCCGCGACCGGGGCAGGATGCGGTGGGCCAGCACGGCCTCCGCCAGCTCCTTGACGTCGTCGGGCACCACGAAGCCGCGTCCGTGCAGCAGGGCCCGGGCCTGGGCGTTGCGCAGCAGGAAGATGCTGCCGCGCGGGCTCGCGCCCAGCACGAGCTCCGGGTGGGAGCGCGTCCTCCCCACGATGCGCAGGGCGTATTCGACCAGGCTGCGGTCCACGCGCACCGCGCGCGCCAGCGACTGCAGGGCCGCCACCTCCCCGGTGGAGAGCACCGGGGCCAGGTCCTCGATGGGGTGGCGGCTCAGCTGGCCCAGGACCACCTCCTCCTCGTCCCGCCCGGACGGGTAGTCGAGGGAGACGCTCAAGCTGAAGCGGTCCAGCTGGCCCTCGGGCAGAGGGTAGGTGCCGTGGTACTCCACCGGGTTCTGGGTGGCGACGACGAAGAAGGGGCGCGGCAGTTCCCGCGTCACCCCGTCCACCGAGACCCGCCCCTCGTCCATGGCCTCCAGCAGGCTGGACTGGGTGCGCGGCGTGGCCCGGTTGATCTCGTCGGCCAGGACGATGTTGCAGAAGACGGGGCCGGGGTGGAACTCGAACCTGCCCGACCCCTGGTCGTAGACGTTCACGCCGGTGATGTCGGAGGGCAGCAGGTCCGGGGTGAACTGGATGCGCTTGAAGGAGCCCTCGATGGAACGCGCCAGCGCCCGCGCCAGCATGGTCTTGCCCACCCCCGGGACGTCCTCGATGAGCAGCTGTCCGCCGCCCAGCAGGGCGACCACCGCCAGCTCCACCTGGCGCCCCTTCCCCCGGATCACCTTCTCCACGTTGTCCTTGAGGCGGGAAAGCTTCTCCCGCGCCTCGGGCAGCTCCACCCGGCATCCCTCCTTCCGGGACGGCTGCCGCCGCCGTCCAGTCCGTATATCGAGCATAAGGCACCGGGGGTTTAACCGGCAATGGCCCTGACCGCGGCCGCGCGGGCGCGGCTGGCGGGCGCGGCGGACAGACATTAAAATCATTGCCAGCGAGGAATGCCGGGGCGCGGACCCGGCGGCACGAGGGACCGAGGGGAGGGAGGGCAAGACGAGGGTGCGCGGCGGCCTCAAGGCCCGGCTGCAGGAGAACCTGCCCCTGATCATCCTGGCGGGGGTGGTCCTGGCGTTCTTCCGCAACCTCGTCTTCATGCGGCAGGTCCCCATGGGCAGCGACCTGAAGGTCTACTACTACCCGGGCTGGACCTACTTCCACTCCTCCCTGAGCTCGCTGGCCGACCCCTTCTGGTGCGACCACCTCTACTGCGGCTTTCCCCTCTTCGCCGACAGCGAGGCCGGGATCCTCTACCCCGTCAACCTCCTCTCCTACCTGCTGCCGGTCAACGTCGGCTACAACCTCATTTTCTGGCTGCACTACCTGCTGGCCGCCGTCTTCTTCTACCTGTACGTGCGGGAGATCGGGGTGTCCCGCTGGCCCTCCGCCGTCATGGCCGTGCCCTTCGCCCTGACCGGCTTTTTGATCGCGCACCTGGTCCATCCCAACGTGGTGGCCACGGCGGCCCTGCTCCCCCTCTTCCTGTTCTGCCTGGAGCGGGGGATGAGGCGGGCCAGCCTCCGCTGCTTCGTGCTGGCGGGCGGGGTGATGGGCCTGCAGTTCCTGGCGGGCTTCCTCATGGTCCCCCTCTTCGGGGCGGCCCTCGCTCCCTTCTACCTCTTCCTCTGGCGGCCCGAGAAGGGCCGTGGCGGCCTCAAGGCCCGGCCGCTGGCCGCCAAGGGGCTGGCCCTCACGCTGCTGGTGGGGCTGGGCCTGGGGATGGCCCAGAACCTCCCCTCCTACCACCTGGTCCAGGAGAGCTACCGGGCCGGGGGCTTGAGCGAGCAGACCTCCAACGTCATCCACCTCAAGCCGCCCCAGATGCTCACCTTCGCCTTCCCCCAGCTCTTCGGCCGGGGGGTGGACGCGGGCTACTGGGGCGCCTGGTCGTTCGAGGAGGCCTTCGGCTTCGTGGGGCTGCTCCCCCTCTTCCTGGCCCGCTTCGCCGTGGGGCGCCGCCGCGGCTGGCACGCCTCCTTCTTCCTGGGGGTGCTGGCCTCATCCCTGGTGCTGGCGCTGGGCAACGCCGGCCTGCTGTGGAGGGCCCTGCACGCCCTGCCGGGCTTCAGCGTGCTGAAGTCCCCCGCCCGCTTTCTCCTCCTGGCCGACTTCGCCCTGCTGGTGCTGGGGGCCCTGGGCCTGGAGAGGCTCATCGCCCGGGCGCCCGCGGGGG
>CAZETE010000085.1:0-3483 GCA_964515075.1 uncultured Actinomycetota bacterium
GCCAGGTACTCCTCCAGTTCCAGCACCGGCAGGCGGAAGACCATGGTGGACCAGTGTCCGGGCGCCCGCACCACGTTCATGCTCCCCCCGTGGGCCATGATGATGCGGCGGGCGATGGCCACGTCCAGCTCCTCCTTGCGGGGCTCCAGGCCGATGGGCCCGAGGGTCTCGCCGTCCAGGCCGCGCCCCTTCTCCTTGACCGGCCGGTAGTTCATGGTCAGCACCAGCGAGTCGTCGGCCGTCATGACGCCGACCCGCACCTCCGCCCCGCCCTCGCACTCCCTTACGACGTGGTGGAAGATGGTCGACATGACCTTGCCGATGCGGCTGCGGTCGAGGTAGAGAACGGGCAGGCCCTCGGGGATGTCCACCACCAGGTCCCCGGGGGAGCAGATGTCCTCCAGGGCCCGGAGATTGCGGCGCAGGAACCGCTCGACCTCGATCTCCTCCCGCTTCAGCTTGGCCTTGCCCGACTCCAGGCGGGAGATGTCCAGGAGCTCCTCCACCAGCTCGGTGAGGTGTTCGGCCTCCTTGTTGATGATATCGATGAACTCGCGCTCCTTCTCCTCGTCCAGGTCCTGGCGGAGGAGCATCTCCGAGAACCCCTGGATGGAGGTGAGCGGCGTGCGCATCTCGAAGGAGACCGCCGAGACGAAGTTGGAGGTGGCCCGGTCCATCTCGGAGAGCAGCTTCAGCTCGCGCAGGGCCTCGTTCTTGATGCGCACCTGCTCCCGGCTGTCCAGGCCCAGGCGGTTGATGAAGAAGGTTATGAGGATGAGGAAGAGGGCCTGGCCGGCCAGCAGCTGGAGGTCCTCGCCCTCGAAGGCGGATAAGTACACCATGAAGAGGACGTAGGCGGCCGACACCCCCGTTATCAGGAGCATAGAGGTCAGCTGGGCGGCGTAGAAGGTGGTGCCGAAGCTGGCGACCAGCAGGAGGAAGGGGAAGAGGGGGCTGCGCACCCCGCCGGTCTTGAGGATGGCCAGGGCGGAGACCAGGACGAAGCAGGCGCCGATGACGAAGAAGAGGGCGTTGTTGTAACGCACGATGAAGGGGCGGCGCAGGGGCAGCAGGGCCATCCCCACGTTGAGCAGCAGGGTCAGGAAGAGCAGGATGAACGCCGGCTCGTATTCGATGCCCGGCTCGTGGGGGAGGAGCAGCAGCAGGGCGACGAGGGGGATGGTCGCCCAGAGCAGCCCGCTCAGCAGCCTGACCAGGTTCCTCTTGAACTCGACGTCCACGTCACTCACCCCTGACGGGCAGGTAGACGGTGAAGGTGCTGCCCGCCCCGGGCTCGCTGCGGGCCACGATCCGGCCGCCGTGCATCTCCACCAGCAGCTTGACTATGGCCAGGCCCAGCCCGGTGCCGGAGATGGTGGCGGCCTCCCCCGACTCCACGCGGCGGAAGCGCTCGAAGATGAACGGCAGTTCGTCCGGGGGGATGCCGATGCCGTGGTCGGTTACGGAGAACCAGGCGAACTTGCCGTCCAGCCCCAGGTCCACCTCGATGCTCCCGCCCTCCGGCGAGTACTTGACGGCATTGGAGAGGATGTTCGTGACCACCTGATGCACCCGGTCCTTGTCGGCGAAGACCTGCGGGATCCTCGTCCCCCGGATCATGCGGATGCGGTGGTCGTCGGTCTGCGACTGCGCCAGCTCGACGTCTTCCGCGAGAATGGCGGCCAGGTCGACGTTCTCCTTGTACAGCTCGATCCCCGCCTCGATGACGGAGAGGTTGAGCAGGTTGGTGATGAGGCGACCCAGGCGCTCCGCCTCGTTGTTGATGATCCCGTAGAACTCCCGTTTCTTCTCCCTGGTCATCTCCCGGCTCAAGAGGAACTCGCTGAAGCCCTGGATGGAGGTCAAGGGGGTGCGCAGCTCGTGGGAGACCACCGAGACGAACTCGGTCTTGGCCTTCTCCAGCTTGCGGATGAAGTTGGAGAGGTTGGTGGCCTCGTCCTTGGCCTGTTCGTGCCGGAGCATCTCCTGGGAGAGGCGGTTGGCGAAGAGGCAGGCCAGGTAGGGGTAGACCAGGTTGAAGGCGACCAACTGCGCGTCTTCGGCGGCGAGATGGGTGCCGAAGTAGATGGCGATGGCGTAGAAGGCGGCGGTGACGGTGGTGGAGAACAGGGCCAGGCCGAAGCGGAAACAGACCCCGGCCAGCAGCGGGCCGATGAGCGCCGCGTAGTAGAAGGGGCTCTCCAGGCCCCCGGTGTAGTAGACGGCCAGGGAGATGATGAAGGCGTAGAGGATGGTGCCCAAGAAGAAGGTAGGCAGGTTGGCGAAGATGCGCCCGCGCGGGCTGGGGTAGGCGTTGAGCAGGTTGGCCGCCATGAACATCAGGGCCAGGCCGCCCAGCACGAGGTAGATGACCGAGTGGTCGGTTATGCCCTCGCGGTGGGGGAGGTGGACGATGACCAGCATCGCCGGGATGCCCATGAGCACCAGCATGTTGAGCGAGGACAGCACGCGTCTTTCAAAGCTCATGCAGCGGTTTTCCTTTCGTCCCTCCCCTTCATTATAGCGTCAACATCGGGGTCACGCCTTGACGTTGACGTCGACGTCAACGTCAAGGCGTGACCCCGATGTTGACGGCGGCGCCTGGTAGAATCAAGGCGGTGGTGGCAGGAGAAAGGAGCGGCGGCATGGCCATAGAGGCGGTCTTTTTCGACGCGGGCAACACCCTGCTCAAGCCGCACCCCTCCATGGAGGAGGTGTGCGCCGAGGTGCTGGCCGCGCACGGCCGCACGGTTTCCCGGGACGAGCTCGACCGCGCCCTCAAGGTCTCCGAGGAATACTACGAGCGCCGCTACTGGACCGACGACACCTTCTGGGCCTCCGAGGCGGAGGCGGAGGAGATGTGGACGCGCCTCTACTCCCTGCTCATGCGGGAGCTGGGCATGCCCGACCCCGAGCGGATGGGCGCGGTGATGTACGACGAATTCGGCAAGGGCTCCCGCTGGGCCCTCTACGACGACGTGCTGCCGGCCCTGCGGGCCCTGAGCGCCCGCGGCCTGCTCATGGGGATCATCTCCAACTGGGACGCCCGCCTCTCCTCGCTCTGCCTGGAACTGGAGTTGACGCCCTTTCTGCACTTCATCATCTCCTCCGCCAACGTGGGCCGCATCAAGCCGGAGCCCTCCATCTTCCGCATGGCCCTGCACCGGGCGGGAGTGGAGGCCGGCAAGGCGGTCCACGTGGGAGACCACTACTACGCCGACGTGCTGGGCGCCCGCGGCGCGGGCCTGACGCCGGTGCTCGTCGACCGCGCGGGGAGGGCGGAACGCGCGGGGTCCTTCGACTGCCTGGTGGTGCAGTCGCTTGAGGAGCTCCCCGCCCTCCTCGCCACCCTCTAAACTGAATCTGGGGTCAGGCCCCTTTTTCACTTTTTTCCCGCATCGGCTGCCGCCGCCTACGAAAGTGAAAAAGGGGCCTGAGAGCCTGTCGCACAAACTTCAGCAGAAATGAGCTTGCCTGGGCATC
>CAZETE010000086.1:0-3446 GCA_964515075.1 uncultured Actinomycetota bacterium
TGACGGCCGCCAACACCGCCAGCGCCACTCCGATGATGGTCATGCAGGGGTCCTCCTCCTTCTTCTCGCCATATTATACGCGGCGGGGGGAGGTCTTTCCTTGTGGCTCGCTCCGCGGGTCCGCTCCGGGTCCGCTCCGGGTCCGCTCCCGCGGTGGCGCAGTCCCGGCATCTCGTGATATAATCCTTCCGACACCCTATCGGATGGCATATATCGGCGCGTATCGCATGCTTTAAGGCGGCTCGTTTGCGGGACGGGAGAGGGGGCCCTGCGATGAACCAGACCCTTGCCGGTGACTTGAGGGACATCGTGGAAGAGGAGGGGGTGAAGGCCGGCGCCGCCGCCCTCTCGCCCTACATCGACGCCGCCGGCAGGACCACGGAACTGACGCGGGTGCTGCCCCGCGACACCGACGAGGCCCTGGAGATCATGCGGCTGGCCGCGGAGCGGGGGCTCAAGGTCTTCAGCGTCCGCTCGCGTTACCTGCCGGAGGGGCTGGAGAAGGAGCGGGGGCTGCTCTTCGACCCGGCCTCCCTGGACCTGGTCAAGAACGTCGACGCCCGCAGCATGATGGCCTACATCGGCGCGGGGGTGACCTTCGAGCAGCTGCAGCCCCGCCTGGACGAAGCGGGCATGAAGCTGCTCATGCCCGCCTGCGCCGAGAGCCGGTTGGTGCTGCGCTCCTACATCGACCGCGACCTCCTCCTCGGCTCCACGGCCAACCGCGCCTACCAGCTCTCCATCTTCCACGCCGCCCTGGCCGACGGGCGGCTGTGGGTCTCCGGCAGCCAGCAGATGGCCGAAGAGGGCCACGCCGACTTCCGCGAGGACCAGGGCCCCCAGCTCTCGCCGTTCTTCGGCGCCTCCGAGGACATCTACGGCATCCCCGTCTACGGGGTGGTCTACGTCTATCCGGTCCGCGAGGAGCGCCGGGTGCTGGCCTTCGGCTTCAACGACCTCAAGTCCGCCGTGGGTTTCTCCTACAAGGTCTGCCGGGAGGACCACTGCTTCGAGATCGCAGGAGCCGACGCCCACTTCTGGTCGGTCCTGGCGGGGCCGCGGGAGGGAGAGGCCCTCCGCTCGGCCCTGCCGCCCTGGACCGTGCTGATGTCCATCGAGCACCACCGCGAGCTGGTGGAGATGCAGGCGGGCCTGGTCGCCGCGGACGCGTCCGGGCTGGGCGGCAGGCCGCTGGGCGAGGACGTCACCGCCGGACTGGGCTCCCTGCTGGGCAGGCCCTGGTACCGCTGGGACCGCGACCACCACGCCGGCGCCACCCTCCCGGTGAAGTGCTACACCTTCGCCGACCGGGTGGGGCCGGCGCTGACCGCCAACGCCCAGGCGGCGGAGTCCCACGACCTCCCCCCCGCCGGCCACCTCTTCGTGCCGGTGTACTTCGGGGGCGCCTTCTACTGCGAGAGCGACCTCTACCACGCGCCCGACGCCGCGGAGGCGGCCCGGGCGGCCTGGCGCGAGGCGTACGATTCCATCCTCAAGGAGGGCTACCTGGTGGACACCCCCCGGGGCGAGCTGGCCCGCATGGTCTTCGCCCGGGCCAAGCCCTCCTACCTGGAGATGATCAAGCGGGTCAAGCGCATCCTCGACCCCGAGGGAAGGCTCAATCCCGGACAGCTGCTGGAGGGGATATAGATGAAGAGGAGGATGACCGCCCTGCGCGAGGTGCTGCCCGATTTCCGCGCGGACTACTCACTCTGCGGCAAGTGCAAGCTCTGCCAGGCCAACCACGTCCAGGAGGTGACCTACGGGCGCTTCTGGCGCAACTGCCCCTCCGGCACCCGTTTCCGCTTCGAGGCCTACTACGCCTCGGGCCGGCTGGAGATGGCCCGCGCCCTGGACCTGCAGGAGATTGAGCCCACCGGGACCATGGCCCACGCCCTCTACACCTGCATGCTCTGCGGCTCCTGCCAGGAGCAGTGCTACCCGGTCAAGCAGATCTTCCCCCTGCGCGTCATCGAACTGCTGCGCGAGGCCGCGGTGCGCGACGGCTGGGGCCCGCTCGAGGAGCACCGTGCGGCCCTGGATAACCTGGAGAGGGCCGATAACCTGCTGGGCGCGCCCCAGGCCGAGCGGAGCAAGTGGGCGGAAGGCCTGGGCCTCAAGGACGCCTCCAAGGAGAAGGTGGGCGCCCTGCTCTTCGCCGGCTGCCACTACTCCTTCAAGCCGGAGCTGGCCGAGACGGCGCGCTCCGCGGCGCGGGTGCTCCAGGCCGCCGGGCTGGACCTGGGCATCCTGGGGGAAGGGGAGTTGTGCTGCGGCGCCCCCCTGCTCGAGCTGGGCGACCGCGACTTCTTCGAGGCCTTCGGCCTGGAGAACGTCAAGCGCTTCGAGGCATGCGGGGCGGAGCAGGTCATCTCGCTCTGCCCCCACTGCAACTGGGTCTTCAACGAGGAGTACGCGGAGGAGATGTCGGCGCGGCCGGTGCACGCCGTGCAGGCGGTGGCCCTGGCATTGAAGAACAAGCAGCTCAAGCCCGCCGGGGAGGTGAGGATGAAGGTGGCCTGGCACGACCCCTGCCGCCTGGGAAGGCGCCTGGGCGTCTACAGGGAGCCCCGGCGCATCCTCAAGGCCATCCCCGGGCTGGAGGTGGTGGAGTTCGAGCGGAACCGCCGCAATACGCTCTGCTGCGGCAACGGCGGTATGGCCGGATACGCCTTCCCCGAGTTCGGCGAATGGACGGCCAAGGAGCGCGTCTACGAGGCCGAGTTCGTGGGGGCCGACGCCATCGTCACCTCCTGCCCCTGGTGCGAGGAGATGCTGCGCAAGGGGGCGGAGGCCAGGGGCTCGAGCGTCGTGGTGGAGAACGTCTTCTCCCTCCTCGAGCGGAGCCTCCGCCCTTAGCCGGCGGCCGCGAGCTGCTCTCCTCCCCCTCTCACGAAGAGCCTGCGGGCCAGCCCGTAGTTGGGGCATACGGCTTTCCAGGGCGTGGTGGCCGTCAGCGCGCAGCGGCGGCAGGAGATAAGGAACTGGGTGAGCAGCGCGGCGCCCAGCGCCGAGGCATAGGCCAGGAAGCGCTTCCGCGCGCCGGTGACCGCCAGCAGGGGCAGGAGATAGAGCGTCCCCGCCGACGCCACTTCCGCGACGATGCCCGCGGCGTCCAGGCCCTTGCCCGGCTGCGCCTTGAAGAGCCGCGCCGCGTACTTACCCAGGCAGTAGAACTCGCAGCGCTGCCCGTAGCGCTCACAGCGGGTGCAGATCAGGTATTTACATAGCGTAAACCACGAGACGAAGGCCGCCGCCCACAGGGGGAGCAGCCTGCGCCGGTAGCGCGCGATGGAGTAGGCGCCGCCGGCCAGCATGACCGCGCCGGCCGCGCTCTCCAGGGCCACCTCCCAGGCGGCGGGCTCCTCCCATGCCCGAACCGGGCACAACTCCTCCACGGGCCACCTCCTCCCCCCATCTTCCCACAAACTCAATCCGGGGTCAGG
>CAZETE010000087.1:0-3327 GCA_964515075.1 uncultured Actinomycetota bacterium
TGACCAGGTTGCCGGTGCCCTCCTCCAGGGCCGGCATGTTCTCCTTCTTCACCAGCTCCTCGTCCAGCTTCTTGCCCGGCTTGGCCTCGAAGGCGCCGCCGTGCATCTTCAGGGCGCGGATGGTGGAGGTGATGACCACGCAGTCGGGGGTGACGCCGGAATAGCGGCACTTGATGTCCATCATCTTCTCGGCCCCCATGTCGGCGCCGAACCCCGACTCCGTGAGGACGTAATCGCCGCACTTCAGGGCGACCAGGTCGGCCACGATGGAGTTGTTGCCGTGGGCGATGTTGGCGAAGGGCCCGGCGTGCATTATGCAGGGGTTCCCCTCCAGGGTCTGGATGAGGTTGGGCTTGAGGGCCTCCTTCATCAGTACGGTCATGGCCCCGGCGGCCTTGAGGTCCTCGGCCGTCACCGGCTTGCCGTCGTAGGTGTAGGCGACGACGATGCGCCCGAAGCGCTCGCGCATGTCCTTGAGGTCCCGGGCCAGGGCCAGGATGGCCATGACCTCGGAGGCCACGGCGATGTCGAAGCCGGTCTGGCGGGGATAGCCGTTCTCGCGGCCGCCGATGCCCACGACGATGTCGCGCAGGGCGCGGTCGCTGATGTCCAGCACGCGGCGCCAGGAGATGGTCAAGGGGTCGATGTTCAGGGGGTTGCCCAGCAGGATGCTGGTGTCGATCATCGCCGCCAGCAGGTTATTGGCCGCCCCCACCGCGTGGATGTCCCCGGTGAAGTGGAGGTTCAAGTCCTCCATGGGGACCACCTGCGAGTAGCCGCCGCCCGCCGCGCCGCCCTTGATGCCGAAGACGGGACCCAGGGAGGGCTCGCGCAGGGCCAGGACCACGTTCTTGCCGATCTTGGCCATGGACTCGGTCAGGCCGATGGAGGTCACCGTCTTGCCCTCGCCCAGGGGCGTGGGGGTGATGGCGGTGACGTCGACGTACTTGCCGTCGGGCTTATCCTTGAGCCGCTCGAGCACCGCGTCGAAGTCGATCTTGGCCTTGTACTTACCGTAGAAGTCTATCTCTTCCTCATTCAGGCCCATCTTCTTGGCGATGTCGATTATGGGCTGCAGCACTGCCGCCTGCGCGATCTCCAGGTCGCTGGGTACCGTCATTGCTCTCCACTCCTTTCTCTGATGCAGACACTGAGGCGTCCCCTGTTCAAGCTTTGCGCGTGATTCCTGCCGCCCTCCGGCATTCCCCTTTCCTCGTCCTCCGCCTGCCGGCCCTGCTCCTGCCGCACAGCCCCCGCAGGGCAGCGACCGCCCGGACCGGCTCGCGCGGCACCAAAAAGACCGGTCGGCGCAGTTCGCCGTTAATTATATATAAAAGGAAAATGCCATTTCAATACGCCCGCCGTAGTAGTGACGGCGGGAGTCGGGCAGTTGGCGCAAGGGGGTCGCGAAGCTTAGAATCGGGGCATGGACGGCATCGGTCTCAAGGTGGAGCTGCAGAGCCTGGGGGTGCGCCTGGGCGCGGCCGCGGAACCGCGCTTGGGCGGGGCGGGCCCGGCCGAGGGGCTGACCCTGGGCTTCTTGGGCCTGGAGGCCACCGTGCCGGTTGCGTCCGCCTTCGCGCGCTCCTCCCCGTATTCCCTGCAAGGCGGGGAGGACGGAGCGCTGCTGCTGTGCAAGGGGGGCGCGGAACCGGTCGAGGCGGGCCTGCCGCCCGAACCCCTCTTCTATTCCCGAGAAACGGCCGGGGGGGTGCCCCTGCGCCGGGTGGCGGTCCGCCATTCCCGCGACTGCATCGGCTCCACCCTGCTCCAGTGGTGCTCGCGCACCCCCCGCTGCGCCTTCTGCGCCATCGACCAGAGCCGGGAGCGGGGGCTCACCCTGGCTGAAAAGAGCCCCGAGCAGCTGGAGGAGGCGGCCGGGGCGGCGGCGGAGGAGGGGTTCGCCCACGCCGTCCTGACCACCGGCACCCCGCCGGGGGATGACGGCGGCATCCCCGGCCTCGCGGCGGGGGCGGCGGCGATGGCAAGAGCCGGCCTGGCCGTGCACGTGCAGTTCGAGCCGCCGGGACGGCCGGGCGCGCTGGCCGCGCTGGAGGGGGCGGCGGTCAGCGCCGGCATCCACTTCGAGTGCTTCGACGAGGCGGTACGCGAGAGGGTCTCCCCGGGCAAGTGCGCGAGGTCGCTCGGGGACTACGTGGCGGCGTGGAAGGAGGCGGTGGAGCTGCTGGGGCCGGGAAGGGTGTCCAGCTTCGTCATCGCCGGCCTGGGCGAGGAAGACGTGAGCATCCTGGAGGGGGCCCGGCTCCTCGCCTCCCTGGGGGTCTACCCCTTCATCCTGCCCCTGCGCCCCATCCCGGGGACCCCGCTGGCAGGGGCCGCGCCCCCCTCTCCCGACCGCATGCGCAGGCTCTACGAGGCGGCGGCGGCCATCGTCGGGGCGGCGGGCCTCAGCGCTGCGGACGCCGGGGCGGGCTGCGTGCGCTGCGGAGGCTGCAGCGCCGTCACGCACTATACCGGATGAAGGCGGGGCCGGCAGCGGGCGGCGCGGTCGGCCGGAGGACAAAGGAGGCGCGTATGGAGAGACGGATCGGCTTCTACGCCGAGAGCGAGGAACCCATCCGGCTGGAGGGCGTCCTGCACCTGCCGGAGGAGGGTGCCTGCGACGCGCCCCTGGCCATCATCTGCCACCCCCATCCCGTCGGCGGCGGCAGCATGGACGTCCCGCTCGTCACCGTCCTGGCGCGGGAGCTGGCGGGCGCCGGCTTCGCCGCGCTGCGCTTCAACTTCCGGGGGGTGGGGGGCAGTTCCGGCGTCAGCAGCGGCGGGGTCCGGGAGACCGAAGACGTCCAAGGCGTCGTGCGCTGGCTGGAGGAGCAGGACGAGCTCGTCCCTTCGCGCCTCCTGCTGGCCGGCTGGTCCTTCGGCTCCTGGGTGGGCCTGCGCTGGGCATTGCAGACCGGGCTGCCGGAGCAGGTGGTGCTGATCAGCCCGCCGCTGGTCGGCTTCGACTTCTTCTCCTTCCTGGGTCCGGAGCCACCCCGGCCGCAGATGGGCAAACTGATCGTGACGGGCGAGCGGGACCAGTTCTCCGACCCGTTGAAGATAGACGAGCTGGCCGGCCGCCTGGGGGCCGCGGTGGAGGTCGTCCCCGGAACCGACCACTTCCTCTTCGGCCGGGAGGCCCAGGTGGCCCGCCACGCCGCCGCCTTCTTCTCCGCCTGACCCAACCGCAATCCGGGGTCAGGCCCCAATCTCTGTAAACGTCAAGGCTTGGCTCCGGTTTGAGTCTCGGCTGAAGTAAAGTGAATTTGGGGCCTGCTCTGAAAATAGCTCCTTTACGCGGCTGCATCCTCCAGCATGACCTTG
>CAZETE010000088.1:0-1713 GCA_964515075.1 uncultured Actinomycetota bacterium
CCGGGAGTGTCCACCTTCGATAATTTTCGGTGTCCACTTTCGTAAGATTACGCACAACGCCCACGTGGAGCGCAAGATACAGACCACCAAGTACGAGCTGTGGGCCTTCAAGGAGGGCTATACGGTCAAAGAGCTCAACGAAGTCCTGGATGAGTGGAACTACGCCTACAACTACGTAAGGCCCCATCAGAGCCTCAGCTACCAGACCCCGATGGAGTTTACGGCAAAATGGAACGAGGAGAGCGAGGACAGGGGACTTGTGTCCGCGATGTAGTGAACCAGCACACTGATAAAGATAGGGGTGAGGATCGTAAGCCATGCCAGAAGGACGGTCTTCCAGATGGCGGAGGTGCCCGTGCCCGGGGAGCTTTTCGCCGAGGTCCTTTGGCGCTTCCGCTTCCTGGCCATGGCTCCTACCTGAAGCAGCGGATGAAAAAGGCAACTACATATGTTACACGCTTTGAGCGGCCGAGCATCTTCGCACTTCGCTGAAAACGAAACCCTTCACGCAACAGAGGGAAAACAATCATGGGGAAAGGAGGAAGCCGGGGTTTGGGCGTTTCTGCTTGCCCGCAGGGGGGTAGAATAACGGCATCGGGAGGCGCATATGGAAAATACCAAATAATCATATATTGCATGGAGATGGAGCGGCCGGGGCGCAGGAAAGAAAAAGGGGGTCAACGGATGAGAGAAGGAAAACGTCCTCCCGGCGGAGGCAGGAAGCCGGCGGCGAGGAAAGGGGTGGCCCTGACGGCGATGGCGGTGCTGGCGGCCTTTCTGCTGCTCGTCTGCCTGCCGGCCGCCCAGGCGGCGCCAGACTGGTCCGACCCCGACTACATCTCGCCGGATTCCTCTTCGAACGAATACGCCTTCATCGAGGTGGATTCGGACGGCGTCGCCCATGTGGTGTGGCAGGGATGGGATGGGTCTGGGATCTGGTACAACCACGGCACCCCCGGGAATTGGCCTGACCCGGTGCACCTCTCCACGCAGTCCGTCCACTACCAGGGAAACCCCCGCCTGGCCCTGGACCCGGACGGCAACGTGCACGTGGTCTGGAAGGGGGAGGACGCGACAGGAATCGACGAGCACATCTGGTACGCCACCAACGCGGGCGGCGCCTGGTCCGCCCCGGTGAGCATATCCCCCGACGATAATGGTCCCTACTACCCCGTTATCTCGATCGGCTCGGACGGCATCTCCCACGTGGCCTTCCACAGTCACAACAGCACGTACGGCGGGGACTGCTGCGTCGTCTACACCAGCAACGCCGGCGGCACCTGGTCCTACCCCGCGCTCCTCAGCGCCGACCACGGCCACGACGGTGGGTGGGTTCCCGGCCTGGCCCTGGACCCGCAGGACCACCCCCACGTCGTCTTCGACGGGGACGACGAAGACATCTGGTACACCGCGAACCTGGGTTCGGGATGGTCCACGCCCGTCTCCCTCTCCACCCAGTCCGTCTACGAACAGTACGCTCCCGTTATAGCGATCGACCCGGACGGCAAGGCCCACGTGGCCTGGGAGGGATACGACGCGGCAGGGGACGACGAGCACATCTACTACTCGACCAACGCGGGCGGAGCCTGGTCTGCCCCGGTGCTCCTCTCCACGCAGTCCGTCTACGAACAGGAGGAACCGCAGATCGCGCTGGACCGGGACGGCAAGGCCCACGTGGCCTGGGAGGGATACGACGCGGCAGGGGACGACGAG
>CAZETE010000088.1:1813-2540 GCA_964515075.1 uncultured Actinomycetota bacterium
CACATCTACTACTCCACCAACGCGGGCGGAGCCTGGTCCGCCCCGGTGCTCCTCTCCACGCAGTCCGACCATGAGCAGTACGACCCCCAGATTAGGGTGGGCCCGGAGGGCAAGGCCCACGTGGTATGGCATGGCTACGACGCGGGAGAGAACTACTTCCAGATCTACTACGCCAGCAACCCCGGCGGCACGTGGACCGATCCGGTGCTCGTCTCACACCAGCCCAACTGGGACGGCCACGACCCCCAGATGGCGCTGGACCGGGACGGCAACCCCCACGTGGTGTGGGACGATTACGACAGCTCTACGGGACAAGACGACATCTGGTACTCCGCCGACATCGCCGCCGCCTCTGCCTGGTATCTGGCCGAGGGCTCCACCGACGGGGGCATGGAGACCTTCGTCCTGGTGCAGAACCCCAACCCGGGCCCGGTGACGGTGAGCCTGGACTTCATGACCGGCGCGGGGGCCAAGCAGGGCCCGCAGGGCTTCTCCCTCGCGGGCAACACCCGCGTCACCTTCAAGGTCAACGACTTCGTCACCGACTACAACGTCTCCACCCTGGTCACCTCGCAGGGGGGAGATGTGGTATGCGAGCGGGCCATGTACGGGGACGCACGCACCTGGGCGCACGACTCCATCGGGGTGACCGCGCCCGCCTCTGCCTGGTACCTGGCCGAGGGCTCCACCGACGGGGGCATGGAGACCTTCGTCCTGGTGCAGAACC
>CAZETE010000088.1:2640-3231 GCA_964515075.1 uncultured Actinomycetota bacterium
TATGCGAGCGGGCCATGTACGGGGACGCACGCACCTGGGCGCACGACTCCATCGGCTACGCGCCGTAGGGCAGGCGCATACGGAAGGAAAGCGGCGGGGGGACTGCGGCCCCCCCGCTCCTTCTTGTGCAGTATATATCATCCTACGCTGTGGCGGTGACGCCCCATGCGAATCCCGCCGTGCTAGCGGCATTAATACCCATCTCAGGCAGCACAACAAGTGGGGTAAGGTCTTCCAAAGGCCTTAACTCAAGTTGAACAGTTGAATTTTAAGACTCCCAGGTCAAAGGGCATATTTCACCCTCAGAAGAGGGCCGTGGCATTAGGTTCGGCTTCGCGGGCGGACGGTGGCACGGCGACGCCTGCGGCCTTGAACACCTTGCCGGCTACCCCCTGCAGGGGAGAGCGCAGGTACCAGAGCTTGCCGTCCTGGTCCACTTCGACTTCGTAGAGGGCTTCAAGGTCGCGCACTATCTGGTCCCATTCGAACTCGCCCGCACACCGGCGCTTGAGCTCGTGCATGAGCAGAAGTGCTAAAAAGGAGACGAAGACGTGGCCCAGGATGTAGGAGTCTGACTGGTGGTAGATGGGC
>CAZETE010000089.1:0-2973 GCA_964515075.1 uncultured Actinomycetota bacterium
CCGTACATGGCCCGCTCGCACACCACCGGGGCGCTCGCGGCGACGCGGGCGGAGACGTCGTAGCTGGAGATGTAGGCGCCCAGTTCGTAGGAGCGGCGGGAACGGGGCGGCACGGTATCGAGCGGGCCCTGCGACTCCCCCCCGTGCGACTGCAGGCGCACGTCGACGGCGGCGGGGGCGTCTCCCGGGTTCTGCACCAGCAGCCAGGTCTCCATGCCCCCCGCGGTGCACCCTTCCGCCAGGTACCAGGTGTCCGCCGGGGCGGTGGCGCCCAGCGAGTCGTGGGCCCAGTAGCGCACGGTCTCCGCGCGCGCCGCGGGCGGCATGCAGAGCAGGGCCGCCAGGGCCAGGGCGGCGGCGAAGCCGGCTCTCGCGAACGGTCCCCTCTCTTCCATGACGCCCTCTACTTTACACCACCCGGGGCTGGTGCCGCCCCGGCAAAGCGGGTAGACTCTGGGGCGGGAGGAGCGAACGGCAAACGGCACGGGGAGGCGGCATGAGCGGCGCGCGGCCGGACAGGATGGTCATCGCCCAGGTCTCCGACATCCACTGCGGCGACCCGCGTTTCGACCGCGCCCTCATGCGGGCCTGCATCGAGACGGTCAACGCGGAGCGCCCCGACCTCTTGGTCGTGGCGGGGGACCTCACCGCCTCCGGCTACCGGGACGAGTACGAGGAGGCCATGGGGTACCTGGAGCTCTTCTCCTGCCCCCGCCGCATGGTCATCGCCGGCAACCACGACTGCCGCAACGTCGGCTTCCTCCACTTCGAGGAACTGGTGGGCCTGCGCTCCCACAGCGCCTCCTTCCGCCACCCCGCCTGCGCCCCAGGCGGGGGGGAGGGGGTGGTCAAGGTGGTGTGCCTCGACACCAACAAGCCCGACCTGGACGACGGGGACATCGGGCGCCAGAAGTACTACTACCTGCGCAGCGAGTTCGCCGGGGAGTGGGACTTCAAGGTGGTGGTCCTCCACCATCACCTGGTGACCATCCCGGGAACGGGGCGCGAGCGCAACGTGGTCCTGGACGCGGGGGACGCCCTCCACCTGCTGAGCGAGCTGGAGGTGGACCTGGTGCTCTCGGGCCACAAGCACGTCCCCTGGACCTGGCCGGTGGCCGGCATGTACCTGGTGACCTCGGGCACCGCCTCCACCCGGCGCACTCGCGGCTACACCCCGCCGGGGTTCAACCTCATCGAGGTGGACGGGGACAGCGTCACCGTCAGCGCGGTCTCCTCCCTGGACGGCTCGCGCCAGACCGCCGCTTACCCGCGGCGCCACGCCGTCTGTCAGGGATCCGGCGGCGCCTGAGCCGTCATGGGGGCTTTGCCCCCGCTGTTTTATGAGGCGCTGTCCCTGTCGTCAGCCTCCAGGCCCGTCGAGGCCTTGTCGCAGGTGGGCCCGAAAACCGTATCTTCCAGCACGGGCAATCACCATAGCGCGGAAAGAACAACCTCTCCGGTGGTGGCGTTGACCTCGTAAAATCTTCCGCCGATAGTATTCATGTCGATCGCGTTCCCTTCATCATCGATCGTTGTGAAATAACGCGCCAGGGGTATTTCCCAGCAAGGCGTGATGCGGCCCTCCGCCTGGCTATAAACGAACGTCGCCGGCTTCGCCAGCACGTATCTGACGCCTGCCGACGGCTCCTGAGCGTCGCTTACCGGATACTCCTCTTCATACACGACCTTGCTGAATTCCTCCACTGCCAGCGATATCGCTTCCTCTCTTGAGATCCGGGTCTCGGTGGGCGTTATGTCGGGAAGGACGAAGGAGCCGTTCAGGCTGAAGAACATTATCGAACCGTCCAGGGGGTTCAGCCAGATCGAGCAGCAATCCTGGTTGAAGACGGGCACGCCGCCTATGTGGGGGCGATAAATGAAATGGTACTCGGTCACGTGCTCGCTTGCGTGGTTGATGTATGCGTATTCGAGCAGTAGAAGCCCAGGGTCGATTCCCTCATCCGCTATTATCCTTACGGCGAGGCCTTTCGCCGTTTCGAGACCTACGCCATAGATCCTTTCCGAAGAAATCCCGCCTGAATTGTCGAGAACCACCAGGCCGAGTTCGGCTCCGTTTGCGTCCATCACACCGTAGTTCCCGGCATATACCCCTTGGGGATCGAGGGCAGTAAGGGAAGCCGCCGTGGGCATGAATTCCCGTACGGCTTCAAGCGACACCGTTTCCAATGTCTCCGGGCTTAGATAGTAGCCAGCATAAGGGTCAAACGGTTCTTCAGCGGTATATCCGGGCGGTGCTGCGCGTTCTTTCCCGGGCCACAGCGCTGTTGCCACCGCGACGATCACCGCCACGACCAGGAAAACGGCTACGATGATGAGGGTAAGCTTCCCATGCTTCTTTTCCGACACGCCCGGTAGCCGTTGTTCCTCCAAGGCATGGCTCCCTTCGTGCTATTTGCTCAACGGCACCACGACGCTCTTTCCCGGTTCGCCCCTATTGTACCTTAGACGTACGCCTGATCGGGTCGGTTTCTTCGAAGGGATGAGGGGAGAGGGCCTTTCGACGGTTCCGAGACAACTTCCTGCGTCACTTGGGTGGTTGTTCCAGTGAAGGGAAACCGGCCGGTCCATGGAGGCGGACCCGGCCAGAATCGACGACTTCGCCGTCAACCGGGTCTCGGTGAGGTCGCAGAAGAGCCGGTGGGCGAGCTGCTGCACGAGCCCCGCCACACGGGTCCGGCCCGGCCAATCCCCGGGGTTCCGAAGCCTGCTCGAACGGTACGAGCCGGGTTGCGCCGGCAGGAAGAGGGAGGTCCGCGCGGCCTGGAAGCGCCTGCCCGCCCGGCTGGATAAGTCAACGGGAAGTTCCGGGCATATGGCGAGCGCGGCGAAGCGATCTCTTTATGCCTCGTGTTCCCGGGGCCCACGCCCCGAGAATTGCCGGCGGCGGCAGGGCTCAGAGGCCGGTGGAGCCGAAGCCGCCGGAGCCGCGGGCGGTGCTCTCCAGCTCCTCCA
>CAZETE010000090.1:0-2820 GCA_964515075.1 uncultured Actinomycetota bacterium
GAGCAAAGGATTCCTAATCCTTGTGTCGGGAGTTCGATTCTCCCCAGGGGCTCCACCCTCCGCCTCACCGCGCCCGGCCGTCCCTTCTCCAGCCGTGCCGGTCGCGCTTGGAGTACGAGTGGCCGGTGCCGCGTTTCGGCTCCTCCGCCCGCGTCGGGCCGGGCAGGCCCTTCCTGATGCTTTTATAGAGATCCACGAAGCCCGGGAGCCCGCCGGCCGTCTTGTTCTTCTTCATGCCCTCCGCGCCTTCTCTTCTTGCCCGGCGGCCGTCTTCACGGCGAAGCAGGCAAAAAAGCGGCAGGCCCGGCCTCCGCGCAGCGCCTCTGGCGCAGCATGTCGACGAAGGCCTCCAGGCGGGTGATCACCCCCACCGGGGAGGTGTGCTCGTCGAAGCAGAGGGGCAGCATGGGCAGGTCGCCGCGGTCGCAGATGCCCGGCAGCACAGTGCGGCAGATGTTCTCGGGCATGCAGGTCAGGGGGTAGGCGTGGATGATGCCGTCGAAGCCGTCGCGCCTGGCGGTGAGCGCCCCCGAGATGGTCTTGTGCTCCTCCCCCCCCAGCACGTAGGGGAGGTACGGCCTGGTCAGCCGGCGCGCCCGCGCCGCGTCCAGCTTGAGCCTGGGGTCCAACCACAGCGAGCTCAGGAGCCAGCGGTAGGTGCTCAGCACCGGCTGGGCCTCCACCCCGTAATCCGTCCCCAGGCGCCTGATCAGGTCCAGGTTGAGGGACGGCTCCAGGAGCACGTAGAGCTCCCCCACAATGCGGACGCGCGGCACCTCGCGGTCGTCGCGCCGCGGCAGGGCCGCGAACTCCCCGCGAGCCTCCCCGCGGATCTCCCACACCCGCCGCACGCTCCCCGCCTCGTCCACCCGCCGCAGCAGGTCCCGCATCAGCCGGTCGGCGGCGCCCCTCTCCCGCTCCCGCGGCCGGGCCTTGCGAGCCAACACCTCGATCACGTCCACGGCGCCGGCCTTGGCCCGGAAGATGGCCAGGGCCGCCGCGAACTTGCCCGCCGCGTTGCGGCCCACCACCGCCCTGATCTTCTCCCAGATGACCCGGGGGTCGTCCCAGCCGATGAGGATGGACTCGAAGTCGTAGCCCAGGTCGCGCAGGATCATGTGCTGCACCCGCCCGTAGTAGCCGAACCTGCAGGCCCACATGCCGCAGACCATGGCCATGGTGTCGGCCCCCTTCTCCAGGGCGTTGAGGCAGTCCCCCAGGGTCACCTTGAAGGGCAGGCAGACGAACTCGGGCGCGTGCAGGATGCCCTCCTCCAGGGTCCCGCGGCTGGGCGTCTCCGGCACCACCGCCTCCGCGCCCAGGCTCTCCGCCAGCGCGCGCAGGGGGATGTAGGCGTTACCCATGTGGGGAAAGGCTAGCTTCATGCCGCGCTCCCCGCCGGGGGCCTCCGCCGGCGCTGGTGGCGCAGGCTGTCCACGAAGGCCTCGGCCCGCGTGCGCACGCCCGCCTCGGCCGAGTGCTCGTCCAGGACCAGTTCCAGCATGGGGCAGGGCTGCGCCGGGCGCACCTCGCGCCGCACCATCTCCATGATGACCGAGTCGGGCCCGCAGCCGAAGCTGGTCATGTAGACCACCCCGTCAACGTCGGGGCGCTTGAGGAAGAGGGAGGACGCGCTGAGCAGCTCCTTCTCATAGGTCCAGGAGAGGGGCGGGAACCTGGCGGCCTCCGCCTCGATCTCCTCCTCCCGCAGGACGCTCGAGCCGACCACCCGCGCTCCCGACCGGTTGAGCCAGTGGACGATGCGGTTGTTGAGCAGCTGGTCGCCCAGCAGGTAGTGGTGGGCCACCACCGCCACCTTGACGTCGCCGTCGGTCAGGTATGCCGGCGGCCGGCTGCCCTCCCCGTTGTCCAGCCGGGCCAGGGCGTCCTCGGGGAAGAGCCCGGACCGCAGCAGTCGGTCGAACCGGGCCTGCTCCTCGCCGGCGCGCCGGTAGGCCTGGAGGATGCGGCACGGGGAGGCCTGCAAGCGGCGCCCCACCGCGGCGCAGCCCCACCACAGCGGCGCCTTCCGCAGGTCCACGGTGTAGTCCAGGAGCTCCGGCAGGTCGTCGAAGGTGTTGCGCACCATGTCCGGCGCCGCGATGAGCTTGGGGCAGGTGAAGGTGTCGTGCCTGCTCTTCTCCACGCTGACCAGGCGCGGCACCATCAACATGTCGACCTCGCCGATGAGGGAGCGGACGTGGCCGAAGAGGGCCTTCACGGCGACGCAGATGTCGTCGACGCAGGTCTCCGTGCCCCGCCGCAGCGTCCTCAGGTCGGTGGGAGGCGAGGCCGTCACTTCGCAGCCGCACCCCTCCAGGAAGGCGCGCCAGAAGGGAAAGTGGCGGTAGAAGGTGAGGGCGCGCGGGATGCCCACCCTCACCCTACGCCCGTCCTCAACGCCCGCCGGCGGCGGGCCGCTGGTCTGCCGCAACACTGATCCGCCTTTCCGATACCTATGAATCATTAATTTTACCACATCGGCCCGGACGGGGCCGGGGCCCGGGCGCGGGAACCGGCGGTCCGGGCGCGGCCGCCGTTCAGCCCCGCGACCCCAGCAGCTCGTCCAGGCGGAGCGGTGCCGGCCGGCCCGGGGCCTCCACCAGGGTGACGGCGCCCTCGGGGCAGGCGGTGCGGCAGGCCCCGCAGCCCATGCAGGCCTCGCGGTCGAGCACGGGAGGCTTCCCCTTGCCACCAGGGGTGAGGGCCTCGAAGAGGCAGGCCCCGACGCACCTGCCGCAGCCGCTGCAGGCATCGGAGAAAGCCGGCTCCAGCCCGGAGTGGCCGAAGAAGGGGACCCCGTGGAAGCGGTGGCACTGC
>CAZETE010000091.1:0-2323 GCA_964515075.1 uncultured Actinomycetota bacterium
GGCGGGGCTGCTGCTGGCCCCCGCCTGGGTCCTGCTGCGCCGGCGGGCCCGCCGGCGGGCCCGCGCGGCGTCGAAAACCCCCCGGGAGGTGGTGGTGGCCGAGTTCCTCTCCTTCTCCTCCGGCCCGCGCGCCCGCGGGAGGGCGCGCGATCCCGCGTCCACGCCCCGCGAATACCTGCGCGGCCTGGCCGGCGGGCTCGCGCCGGACGAGTGCGAGGGCCTGGTGGACGTCCTCTACCGCGCGCGCTTCTCGGGCGGGGAGATCACCTCGGACGAGGCTTCGGCCTTCCGGGAGCGGCTGCGGGAGCTGGAGGCGCGCCTGCGCGGCCGGGACGCCTAGAGGACGGCCCCTTCCTCCACGGGCACCTCCATCTCCTGCTCCATGGACTTGGGCACGTAGAGGGGGCGCTTGAAGAGGTTGCGCATGTCGGTCCAGCGCCCCTCGCCCTCCCCCCGCCGCCCGGTCACCTCGAGGAAGGAGTTGAGCTTGGCGTCGAGGTTGTCCACGTGGTGCAGGATGAGCGCCTCCAGGGTCATGGGCTGCTTGGGGGAGCCCCATTCCAGCTCGCCGTGGTGGCTGAGGATGGCGTGGCGCAGGCGCATCTCCAGCTCCGGAGGGAAGCCCGGCACGGCCCGGGCCATCTCCCGCACCATCTCGTCTCCCAGGACCAGGTGCCCCAGGAACCGGCCCTCGTCCGAGTAGAGGATGGACCGCCGGTACTCCAGCTCCCTGACCTTGCCCGCGTCGTGCAGGATGGCCGCGGCCAGCAGCAACTCGCGGTCGACGCCCGGGTAGAGGTCGCACACCTTCTCGCACATCAGGGCCACCGAGACGGTGTGCTCCAGCAGGCCGCCCAGGTAGGGGTGGTGATAGCTCTTGGCCGCCGGCGCCCGGCGGAACTTCTCCATGAAGGACTCGTCGTCCAGCAGGCGCTGGAGCAGTTCGCGCAGGCTCCGCTGCCTGAACTCGGACACCATCAGCCGCAGGGTCTCCTCCAGCTCCACCGGGTCGGACTCGGCCTTGCGCAGGAACTGGTCCAGGTCGACCTCCTCCTCGCGGCAGCGCCGGATGGTCTTGATCTCCAGCTGCAGCCGGTCCTGGTAGACGCCCGCCCGCCCGTTGACCGCCACGAACTCCTTCTCGGAGAAGCTGTCCTTGTACCTGGCCACCTGGTCCCAGATCTTGGCCTCCACGCTGCCGGAGCGGTCGGCCAGCTCCAGGGAGATGTAGGGGTCCCCGCGGCGGGTCTTGCGCAGCTCCTTGCGCTGCGTGAAGAAGATGCTCTTGACCTCTTCCCCCGGCCGGATATCCTTGATCAGCTGTTTGGACAACTCCATGCCTCCGATGCGGCTCGCCTGGTCGGGCCCGGCGGTCTCGCCGGCCGGGATATTCTTCCCCGCGGCCCGCCGGGAGTCCTCCCCGCGGGTCCCCGCGCCCGGCTGCTTCCCATCTTAACCGCGCCGGACGACAAATACCGCCCGGCGGCCGGGGGCAATGAGAGGGCCGGGGCGGAGTCGCCCCGGCCCGCGTTCGTGGTGGGCCTAACTGGATTCGAACCAGTGACCTCACGCTTATCAGGCGTGCGCTCTAGCCGACTGAGCTATAGGCCCCTTGATGCGCGAGCAATATTATACAAACCCGCCCCGGACATTACAACAGCCGCCCCGCGGGCCGCGCGGGGGCTTCCGTGCACAGCGTCAACAACATGTTGTTGACGGAGGGAGGTTCGAGCACAAGATATAGTGCCTAGCGGCCCTTGGGCGCCGCGTCTCCGGGCGGCGAGAAGTTCCTCTCGCTCACCTCCCCCACCTTGAAGTAGGCCCACTCCATGCGCTGAAAGGCGCCCTGCCGGTCGGAGACCTCGAAGAGGGTGGGCAGCGACTCGGGCCCGTCCATGCGGATGCGGAAGGTGCGCCCGTCGTCTGTGACCATCTCGAACCCGCCGCCGCTCCAGTGGCGCTTGAGCGCGAAGTAGGGCTCCAGGCAGGAGGCGGGCATGAAGTTGTCGAAGGTCGCCGCGCGCTCCCGGGCGACCCCTTCCACCTCGTTGGTGACCCGGTCGTAGAGCCAGCTCTCCCCGGACTCCCGGTCGTGGATGGACACCACCGTCCGCCCCTCGGGCAGCAGCCGGAAGGAGCCGGCGTCGTAGAGGCCGATACCCATGTTCGCGCCGTTCTTGAACGCCCTCACCTTGTAGTTGCCGCCGCGCGCGTAGTCGATGCCCGCCGCCGCGCCTCCCGCCGCCTGGGGGGCGGGGGCACGGGACCCGAGCCCGCCGAGCAGCGCCAGGGCCAGCGCCGCGGCGGCGGCCGCCCTTGCCGG
>CAZETE010000092.1:0-2296 GCA_964515075.1 uncultured Actinomycetota bacterium
TCTGCGAGCGGGCCATGTACGGAGGTGGCAGGCAGTGGGCCCACGACTCCGTGGGGTATGCGCCTATTAAGTAGTGACCACGTCAAACCCGGGGTCAAGCCTTGACGTTGACGCCGGCGTCAACGTCAAGGCTTGACCCCGGGTTTGACGCTTTATCGAGCGCCGTTATATGGCGGGCTGGCCCCCGCCAACTCTCCTGAGACGCAGGCAGAAGAGACCGTCTGACAGGGGCGGTGCAAGGTCCGGCCGGCGGCATGCCCGGTCATTGACGCTGCCACGCCTCCGTGCTATAAGAAGTGACGATTAGCAAGGCTAAATATCGATAACCCGAAAGGACCTCGCGGCCGAGATGGAGCACAGCGGCGTCACCGGACCCCCTTCAGCGGACGGCGGCGGCAGGGGCCTGGTGCGCAAGTGGACGCCCCTCTTCGTCCTGGCCCTCTCGCTGGCCATCATCCTCATCGACATGACCCTGCTCGACGTGTCGCTCTCCTACATCATCCGCGACCTCGACACCACCATCCAGAAGGTGCAGTGGGTCATCACCGCCTACTGCCTGACCATCGCCATGCTCATGACCACCGGCGGCCGCCTGGGAGACCTCTACGGCCGCAAGAGGATGTTCATGCTGGGCGCCTTCATCTTCGCGGCGGGCTCCCTCGTCTGTTCCTTCAGCAGGAGCGTCCCCGAAATGATCCTGGGGGAGTCGGTCATCGAGGGCATCGGCGCCGCCCTGATGATGCCGGCCACCATGTCCCTGCTGGTCTCCACCTACCGCGGGCGCGACCGGGCATTCGCCTTCGGCATCTGGGGCGGCGTGGCCGGGGCGGCCACCGCCGTCGGCCCCCTGCTGGGGGGATGGATCACCGCCAATCACGGCTGGCGCTGGGCCTTCCGCATCAACGTCTTCGTGGCCGCGGTGCTGCTGCTGGGCTCCGTCTTCATCAAGGAGTCGTTCGACCGGGAGGAGAGGCCGCAGCTGGACTGGCCGGGCGTCGTCCTCTCCTCCGCGGGCATGTTCTTCCTGGTGTGGGGGATCATCGAGTCCTCCACCTACGGCTGGGTCCGGGCCAGCCAGCCGTTTACGCTGTCCGGCCTGACCCTCGGCACCGTCTCCGTCTGCCTCTATTCCATCGCCCTGGGCCTGGCCGTCCTGGCGGGCTTCGTCCTGTGGGAGAGGAGGATGGAGAGGCTCCGCCGCACCCCCCTGGTGTCCATGCGCCTCTTCCGCAACCGCCAGTTCGTCTCCGGGGCCGGCATCACCGGCATCGTGGCCATGGGCCAGGCGGGGTTGATCTTCTCGCTGCCCGTCTTCCTCCAGGCGGTGCGGGGCTACGACGCCTTCCACACCGGGCTGGCCCTCGCCCCCCTGTCCCTGGGCTCGCTTATCGCCGCCCCCCTGGCCGGGGTCCTCAGCAACCGCGTGGGGTCGAAGCTGCCGGTGCAGGCGGGGCTGCTGCTGGCCGTGGGCGGGTTCGCCTACCAGGTCTCCATCTGGGACGTCCACTCCACCGCGTCGGCCTTCATTCCCGGGCTCTTCCTGCTGGGGGCGGGCATCGGGATGATGATGGGCCAGATCAACAACCTCACCCTCTCCGCCGTTTCGGTGCAGCAGGCGGGTGAAGCCTCCGGAGTAAACAACACCTTCCGCCAGACCGGCATGACCCTGGGGACGGCCGTCGTCGGCGCGGTCATCGTGGCGGCCATCTCCTCCAGCCTCATCGGCGGGGTCAAGGCCAGCCCGCTGATTCCCGACGCCCTGAAGGCCGGAGTCCAATCGGCGGTGGAGGAGCAGGTATCCAACATCGAGTTCGGAGGGGGGGCCGAGCTGCCAGAGGCAATCCCGCAGGACGTCAGGGACGAGATCGTGAGCATCGGCCACCAGTCGGTGACGCGGGCCAACCGCATCGCCATAACCTTCGCGGCCTGCTTCATGCTGCTCGCCTTCCTCATGTCCTTCCTGCTGCCGTCGCGCAGCAGGCAGGTGCAGGTAACGGGGGAGAGCCTCGCCGCCCAGCCTTTGCCGGGACCGGCCCCCGTGCCCGAGCCCGAACCCGCCGACTGGCCTTCACGGGCTTGAGGTGGACCTCAGGCATGATCGGGGATGCGGGCGAGCGTCCGCCCATACTCATCCGTGCGCCTTTTCCATGATTAGGACGGGCCCCGCGGGGACCCGTCCCGTTCGCTTCCGCTTCGCCTAGGGCGCATATCCCACGGAGTCGTGGGCCCACTGCCTGCCACCTCCGTACATGGCCCGCTCGCAGATGACGTCGCCCGAGGCCTCCACCTTGGTGGA
>CAZETE010000093.1:0-2258 GCA_964515075.1 uncultured Actinomycetota bacterium
CCGGGCGGATACCCTGGACTGTCTTCGCGAGTGGGAAAGCAAGGGTTAGCCTGGCGATTCGCCGCCCCCAAGACAGGGGGCGGTTTTTTCATGCCGGTTCGGGCGGCCCGGTCGTGCGGAAGGGGGTGTCGACGGGTCATTTCCCATGCACCCGCAGAGGCGCCGGGGCGGAAGAGCAGGACCGGATTCGAAAGGAGAACAGCGCAAGATGAGAAGGACAATCGTACTGGCGGCGCTGGCCGCCATGCTGATCACCATGCTCCCGGCCGTCGCCCTGGCGCGGGGCGCCGACGAGTGGGGCCAGTACCAGAAAGACGCCGGCCACGGGGGGGCGATAGACATCGCGCTTCCCTTAACGGGCAAGGTGATGCGCCGGACCGCGGCGCTGAACGCGGTGGACGGAAGCCAGCCCGTGGTCGCCGGCGACAGGGCCTATTTCCTGGCCGGGACCGCGGGGGCGGACGGCAGGACATACTGCTTCGACCTGCGCACGGGCAGGCAGGTCTGGACCAGGGCGGTGGAGCCCGGCTCCGCCAACATGAGCTGGTCTTCGCCGTCGGTCGTCAACGGCGTGGTGTACGTGGCTTCCGGCTCGAAGGTCCAGGCGCTGGACGGCTCCACCGGCGCGCTCCTCTGGACGAAAGACCTGGGTACGATCAAGGCCAACGCGGACGTGGTGAACAGTTCTCCGGCCATCGACGGCAACCGGTTGATAATCGGCGACTTCGCCAACGGATGCTACCACTGCCTGGACATAAGCCGGGGCGGTAAGCACCTGTGGACTTTCTCTCTCGATGCCAACACCATGGCGATGGGAACCGCCGCGATCGAGGGCGGGAAGGTCTACGTCGTCCAGGCGGCGGCATGGGGCGCCCCGGTGTTCCCCAACGGCAAGGTATGGTGCGTCGATGAGGCCACCGGGAAAGCCGTCACCTCCTGGGGCGCGGGCGGCTCGTTTTCCACCGTGAACAGGATCGATGTCGTCGGGACGCCCGCCGTTTTCGGGGACTACCTCTACTTCACCGACTTCATCTACGCGACCGACCCCCATTTCGACGCGTCGAAGCCATCATGCCACCTCTACTGCCTGGACAAGCGCACCGGGGCACAGGCGTGGAAAATCAAGACGTACGGCACCCAGGGGACGCCCGCGGTGACCGACGGCCTCGTCGTCGTGACCGGGCAGCAGCCGGCGGGATGGCCCGACCCGGGGACCAATACGACGGTGGCCTTCAGCGCGGACACCGGGCTCGGGAAGTCGCCCTTGCTGCGCTGGCTCAGGACCGGCATCGGCGGCCCCAACATGTCGCCGTGCATTGGGAAGGACGGCATGATAGCGGTGGGGAACAACGGCTCTACCGGGTGGCCCCCCGTGGTCAGCACCGACACCTTCGTGCTGGGGGCGGCCGACGGCAAGACGGTATGGCAGAGCGCCGAGGGCGGCGGCCCGGCCGTCGCCACCGGGTACGGCCTGCTGAGCATCGCCGACGGGAGGATGGTCACCTTCGGCTCGGGGGGACTGCCCGCGGGCGAGTTCTACTTCGCCGAGGGGACCACCCGCGCCGGATACCAGGAGTGGATTTGCCTGGTGAACCCCACCGCGCAGCGGCAGGCCTGCAGGATCGAGTACATGATAAACGGCGGTGGCAACAGGGAGCAGGACGTCGTTCTCGCCCCGAACTCGCGCACCACGGTGGACGTGAACCTGTTCCTCGGGCCGGGGCTGGATGTCTCGGCGCGGGTGACCGGCAGCGGGCACTTCGTCGCCGAGCGCTCGATGTACTTCACCGCCGGCGGCCTCGACGGGGGCGAGCAGGTGCTGGGCAGGGCCGGCACTTCCACGCGCTTCCTCTTCGCCGAGGGGACCACCCGCTCCGGCTTCCAGACCTGGCTCGCGCTGCAGAACCCCGGGGATGCCGAGGCCAACGTCCTGGTGACTTACGTCTACGCCGACGGGACGCCGCCGGTGCCTCAGAACGTCGTGGTCCCGGCAAAGAGCCGCCTGACAGTGGACGTCAATTCGGGGGCGGGCGCGGAGAAGGACGTGAGCATGGCGGTGAACTCCACCAGGCGAATAGTCGCCGAGCGGGTGATGTACTTCGCCTGCCCGACGCCGATACTGGGGTCAAGGCCCAGCGGGGTCCACAACTGCACCGGGGCGGACGAGGGGGCGACGAGCTGGTACTTCGCCGAGGGGACCACCCGGGGCAACTTCCAGCAGTGGCTCTGCCTGATGAACCCGACCGGCCGCGAGGCCG
>CAZETE010000094.1:0-2130 GCA_964515075.1 uncultured Actinomycetota bacterium
GGGGAGAAGGGAGGGCCGTGACCGAATACGAGATCTCCGCGCGACGCGGCTGGGACTCCAGCTTTCCGGACTTCTGCGACACGCCCCCGCGCGTGGTGAGGGTGAGGCTGGAGGACTTCGTCAAGGACGCCAGCGGCTCGCAGGTGAGGGCCTGGGACGAGTCCATACCCGAGCTGCAGGGCGAGGCGCGGGAGGTGATGCGGTACGACGAACGCGCCGGGGAATACTGGGCGGTGCTGGAGTACGAACTGCCCATGGAGTCGCGCCGGGTGGACGTCATCTTCCTGGCCCGCGGCGCCGTGGTGGTGCTGGAGCTGAAGGGCAAGGCCCTGCCCAGCCAGGCGGACGTCGACCAGGCGGCGGCTTATGCGCGCGACCTCCGCTGCTATCACTCCGAGTGCGCCGAGAGGCTGGTCATGCCCATCGTCGTGCCCACCCGGGCCAAGGGGTACCTGGGCGAGCGCAACGGCGTCATCGTGGCGGGGCCGGACGCCCTGGACGAGCTCATCCTGGACATCGAGGGCAGCGCCGACTTACCGCCGCTCTCCCCGGCGAGGTTCCTGGCCGAGTCAGCGTACCGTCCGCTGCCCACCCTGGTGCAGGCGGCCAGAGAGCTTTTCCGCTCGGGCAGGATAAGGCCCATCTTCCGGGCCAAGGCGGCCACGGACCCGGCGGTCGAATACATAACGAAGGTCATCCACGAGGCGGCGGAGAAGAAGGAGCGACGCCTGGTCCTCCTGACCGGGGTGCCCGGCGCCGGCAAGACCCTGGTGGGCTTGAGGATAGCCCACGCCGGCTTCCTGGACGACCTGGCGGTGCCGCGCGAGAACGGCAGGCCCACCGCGCCCGCCGTCTACCTCTCGGGCAACGGGCCCCTGGTGGAGGTGCTCCAGTACGAGCTGCGGGAAGCCGGCGGGGGAGGCAAGGCCTTCGTCCGGGGCGTGCGGGACTACGTGAAGCAGTACTCGGGCCGGCGCAGCCTGGTGCCCCCCGAGCACGTGCTCATCTTCGACGAGGCGCAGCGCGCCTTCGATGCGGAGAGGGTGGAGGCGACCCACAGCCGCAACGCCGGCGTGGGCGGGGGCAAGTCGGAGCCGGAGCACTTCATCGAGTTCGCCGAGCGCATTCCGGAGTGGTGCGTGGTCATCGGGCTCATCGGCGGAGGCCAGGAGATCCACGCGGGCGAGGAGGGCGGCCTCGTCCAGTGGCGCCACGCCATCGAGGGCTGCGCTGCGCCCGGCGACTGGGAGGTGCACTGCCCGCCCGAGACGGCGGCGGCCTTCGCCGGGAGCGGACTGCGGCGGGTGGTGGAACAGGGGCTCTCCCTGGACACGGAGATCCGCTTCCACCTGGCGACCGACCTCCACCTCTTCGTGGCGGCCCTGCTCGAGCGGAACTCCGCCCGGGACGCGGCGGAGACCGCCTCCTCCCTGGAGAAGCACGGGTACCACCTGCGCCTGACCCGCGACCTCGAGGCCGCCAAGGGATACTTGAGGGAGAGGTACGCGGAGTCGCCGGAGGCCAGGTACGGACTGGTGGCATCCGCCAAGGACAGGTCGCTTCCGCGGTTCGGCGTGGCCAACGACTTCATGTCCACCCGGCGGATCAGGTTCGGGCCCTGGTACGGCGACGGCGAGGAGAGCGCGCTTTCCTGCCGGCGCCTCGACGACGTGGTCACCGAGTTCGGGGCCCAGGGGCTGGAGCTGGACGCGGTCCTGCTGGCCTGGGGAACCGACCTGATGATGGAGGGCGGGGCCTGGACCAACCGCAAGGCGCGCGGGTACAAGCGAGGGGTCACCGTGAAAGACCCCTTCCGGCTGAGGATAAACGCCTACCGCGTGCTCCTGACCCGGGGGCGCGACGCGACGGTGGTCTTCGTCCCGCCCCTGGCCGAACTGGACGAGACCTTCGACTACCTCAACGCGGCGGGCTTCCGCTGCCTGCCGTGAAGCGGCGGCCTCAATAACCGTCGCTGCGGAAATTCTCCTTGCCGGTGGACGGGTCCGTGGAGGGGATGGCCCTCGTCAGGTCGATCTGCGCCGTCGGGTCGGACCGCCCGTTGGGATCGTGGTACTTGGGGACGTTGACGTCCGGGTGCACTATGGGGTCGGGGTACCACGCGAACTCCGA
>CAZETE010000095.1:0-1936 GCA_964515075.1 uncultured Actinomycetota bacterium
GTGATTCCTGCCTCGAAGAGGCCGGTCGCCACGAGGGAGGTCTTCTCCCCGGAGGAGCTCGCGGGCTGGGCCGGCGCGCCGCCGCCCGGCCTCTCCTTCTTCCTGGTCTTTGCGAAAGGGGATGACCTGGAGGCATGCTTGCGGGCGCCCTTGCCTATTACAAGCGCCTGAGCGCCAGCCGCCAGGTCGAGGACTCCGTCCTCGCCCGCTGGCTGGCCTGGGGCGCAACCGAGGTGTCCCTGCTGGCGCTGTGGAGCCAGCAGGCGCTGGAGGGCTCCGTCGCCCTGCTCTCCTCCGCCGGCATCTGCGCCGGGGCGTACATCAGTTACGCGCGGCGGCACCGCAACAACTGGTGGATCAAGCTGTTCCTCTCCGCCGCCATGACCTACCTGCTGGTGGCCTTCCTGGGGGAGATCCGCCACGCCTATTACGACCTGCGTCCGCCGCTGGCCGGCCTCTTCCTCTGGCTGCAGGTGCTGCACGGCTTCGACCTGCCCGGCCGCAGGGACCTGCTGCTCTCGGTGATCAGCTCCTTCGTCCTCCTCGGCCTGGCCGGCGCCTTCTCCCTGACCACCGGGTTCATCCTCTACGTCCTCCTCTACCTGGCGGTGGCCCTGCCCGCCCTCGCCGCCCTGGAGGCCTGCCGCCTGCGGGACGGCGCGCTGGCGGCCGGACCCCCTACCGCCGCGGCGGGCGGCCGGCGCTGGGGCGAAGCGGCCCGGATGACCGCGGCGGCCTGCGCGGCCGTGGTCGTGCTGGGGGCCGGCGCCTCCGCCCTGCTGCCCCGCGGGTACGGCTATGCGGAGATGCTGCCCTTCTCCATGCCCCGCGCCTTTCTGCGCGGCGCACCGGGGGGGCTGCACAACCCCGGGTACCCCGACCTCCCCAGCCGGCTGCCGGCCTCCCCCCTGCCGGTCAACCCCGACGCCTATTACGGCATCTCCCCTTTCCTGGACCTGCGCGTGCGGGGGAGCCTTTCCGGCGCCCTGCTCATGCGGGTCAAGTCCACCGAGCCCGCCTACTGGCGCGGCGTGGCCTTCGACCTCTTCTCCGGAACCGGCTGGGAGCGCTCGCCGGCGGACCGGACCAGGCTCTCTGCGGGCGGGAACGGCTCCTTCTCCCCCCAACAAGCGGCGGTCGAGGCCGCCCTGGAGACGCGCCAGTCCATCCAGACCTTCTACGTCGACCGGGAGATGCCCAACGTCATCTACGGCGCCTACCGGCCCCGCGACGTCTACTTCCCCTCCGCCTTCATCGAGCAGGACGGGCTCATGGGGCTGAGCGCCCCCTACCTGCTGGACCGGGGCCTGGTCTACAGCGTCATCTCCAGCCTGCCCGCCCCCTCGGCCGAGAGCCTGCTCGCCTCCCCGCCGGTGGAGGCCGGGGGCGCCGCCGGCGGCTTCCTGGGGCTGGAGGAGGTCTCGGGCGAGGCCCGCCGGCTGGCGGAGGAGATCGCCCGCGGCCGCGACACGCCTTACGAGAAGGCCCGCGCCATCCAGGAGTACCTGAAGGCCGAATACCGCTACTCGGCGGTGCCCCGCTCCCAGCCGAACGAGGCCAACGCCGTCGACTTCTTCCTCTTCTCCGCGGGGGAGGGCAGCTGCGAGCACTTCGCCAGCGCCCTGGCGGTGATGTGCCGGGCCGTAGGCGTACCCTCAAGGCTGGTGACGGGCTTCGCCACGGGCGACTTCAACCCCTTCACGGGGCTGTACGAGGTCAGGGCCAGCGACGCCCACGCCTGGGTGGAGCTCTACTTCCAGGGCGTCGGGTGGCTCCCCTTCGAGGCCACGCCGGGGTTTACCCTCCCCGCGGGGGCCCCGGCCGGCCCCCTGCGCGGCGCGCTCGAGGCGCTGGGCTGGCTGGGCGGGCGGCTGGCGGGGCTGCTCCCCCCCTGGATGAAGGACGGCCTGGCGGCGGCGGGCGGGCTCGCCGCGGA
>CAZETE010000096.1:0-1850 GCA_964515075.1 uncultured Actinomycetota bacterium
GCTCAGCCGAGGATGCGGTAGAGCATCATGGCCGCGGCCCCCACGACGGCGGCCATCTCGGATCGGAACGTGGACGGCCCCAGCGAGATGGGGACCACCCTCCGCTGCTCGAGCAGGTCGCGCTCGGCCGGGGTGAAGTCGCCCTCGGGGCCGACCACGAGCGAGGCTTCGTTCGTGCCGACGGCCTGGGCCAGGGGGACGGGCGTACGTTCCAGGAGGGCGGCCAGTACGGTCCCACGCGTACCATTGAGCGCGGCCTCGAGGTCGTTGCAGGCGGCGAACTCCGGCAGCCAGGGCCGGCCACACTGCTTGCAGGTCTCGATGGCCAGGCGGCGCCACTTGTCGTCGACGGGCCCGGAGCGCTCCGAGTGCCGGGCCCGCCAGAACAGGAAGCGGGTCACGCCCATCTCGGTACCGTGCCGGACAGTGAACTCCAGGGCCTTCTCGCGCTTGAGCCAGGCCACGCAGAGGGTCAGGGCCCAAGGCGGAGGCTGGGTCAGCCGTGCCTCGGTGATGGACACCTGGACGTCGTGGCGCGTGGCGGCCGCCACGGCGCCCGGCCACTCGCGGCCGAGGCCGTCGAACAGCACCACGGCGTCGCCGGGCCGGACGCGGAGGACCTTGAGGGCGTGGTGCGCCTCTTCCTGCGGCAGGGCCACGACGCCGTCGGCGGGCGCCGGGGTGGGCAGGTAGAAGCGGTGCAGGTGGCTCATGGTAGTCGGCTCCGGCCTGGGCCGGCCCTTTCGCGCCCGGGTGTGAGAGGGACTCGGTTCGGGCGATTGTAGCGCAGCCCTCCGGGCCAACACTACCGGGCGACTTGCCTCACCATAAATGTATCTGAAGGGGCATCGTTGCCTCATGAAGGAAAAGTATCCGAAGGGATTGGGGTGAGCTGGCATGATGGCGCCTCTGGGGGGTAACCGGAGGAGGGCCGGGATGAGGTTGACGATGGGCGAGAAGCGGGTGGTGACGAAGGCCCTGGCGCAGGAGTACCGGCGCGCGTCGAAGAAGGGAAAGGGGGAACTGCTTACGCAGGTGACGGCGGCGACGGGGTACAACCGGGTGTACGCGGCGCGGGTGTTGCGCGGGCATGGGCTGCGGGTGGAGGTGGGGCCCGGGATAGTGCTGGAAGGGGCGGCCACGCCGCGGCGGCGCCGGGGTGCGCGGACGAGGACCTACGGTCCGGAGCTGGTCAAGGCCCTGGTCAAGGTGTGGAGGGTGATGGACTACCTGTGCGGGAAGCGGTTGCGGGCGGCGCTGCCCGAGGTGGTCCCGGTGTTGGTGCGTCAAGGAGAGCTTCGGGTGAGCCGGGAGGTGAGGCGCCAGCTGATGACGGTGAGCGCCGCGACGATCGACCGGTTGCTGGGACCGGAGCGGGCCAAGGCGCAGGTGCGCGGGCGCAGCCTGACCAAGCCGGGGACGCTGCTGCGCCACCAGATCCCGGTGCGCACGTTCGCGGATTGGGACGATGTGCGCCCGGGGTTTGTGGAGGTGGACCTGGTGGGCCATGAGGGGGGCGTGAGCCGGGGGGACTTCTGCCAGACGCTGGACGTGACGGACGTGGCCACGTCGTGGTGCGAACAGGTCGCGGTGCCGACGCGGGCGCAGTGCTGGGTCTTCCAGGCCCTGGAGGAAGTGCGCGGGCGTCTGCCCATTGCCCTGCTGGGGCTGGACTCGGACAACGGGGGCGAGTTCATCAACCGCCACCTGGAGCGCTACTGCGTGCAGGAGGGGATCACCTTCACGCGCATCCGGCCGGGCCGCAAGAACGACAACTGTTACGTGGAGCAGAAGAACTGGTCGGTGGTGCGGCGCTACGCGGGGTACGCGCGGTTCGACACGAGGGCGGC
>CAZETE010000097.1:0-1814 GCA_964515075.1 uncultured Actinomycetota bacterium
GGAGATCGTAGAGAGCTGCGGCCTGTCGCTGTCGTGGGAGTGCCGGGACTACACCCTGTTGGAGGACTTCGACGCCAGCGGGCGGTGCGTGGATCTGCTCCGGCGGCTGGTGGAGCCCTGGTCGCAGGTCGAGCGCTTCCGGGTGGACGTCTTCGTCCAGAACGCGACCGTCTTCTGCCGGCCGCGGGCCGCCGCCCTCGTGGCCGACTACACCTATCCCTACACCGCCGCCGGGATCAAGAGCCTCACCGTCCGGCGCACGCGCGGCAAGCGGTACGGCCGGGTGACCCTCTACGGCAAGCTGGTCCCCAAGGGGATCACGGGCGGGGGCGGCGTGTACCAGCCCTCGGAGGTCGAGGAGACGACCGTCTCGGAGACGAAGGATCCGGCGGGGAACGTCCTCCAGCGCGTGATCCGGACCACCACCTATCGGATGCCCGAGAAGATCGTGCTGCGATCCCGCGAGCAGACGTTCGACCGCCAGGCCGGCGCCCTGAAGCTCGTGAAAGACGAGCAGCGCGAGAACGAGTGGGAGCCCATTCCCTACACGGAGGCCGGTGCCACCAAGAACCCCCGGCAGCTCCGCCAGGCCACGCTGGTGACCGGGATCCACCCGAACGACAAGAGCAAGACGATGCAGCACATCGCCAAGGAGGAGGTGACCTTCTCCTACGAGACCGAGGGCTATCAGGACATGACCACCACCCGCAAATGGGAGGTCAACCTGAAGAAGAAGGCCCTCGAGGAGAAGGAGCGCATCGTCAAGACGCAGAAGGACATCGAGCACCTCAAGACGGAAGAGGTGACCTCGGTGTATCGGGCGGGCAAGACCGGGGAGTTCTTCCTCGCCCAGATGGAGACGAACGTGTCGGCGGGGCTCCGGCCCGGGGGGCCCCGCCCCGGCCGCACCATCGTCATCGGAAGCGGCGATACCGGGACCAAGGAACCCCTGACCGTCGAGGCCCGGATCTCGGATCACGTCTGGGCCGATGATGTTCAGTACTCCAACCCCAACCTCGAGCAGGCAGACCTGGATCTCATCCTCCAGCAACTCACCGCGGCCTCCGGGCAGTGGGAGTACGAGCTGAGCCTGGATTACGTGGCCATGCCGTGGCTGCGCAAGGGGAACGTGATTGCGATCACCGGCCTCCTGGCCGAGGACGGCGTGACGGAGATCCCCATCGGGCCGGCCCTGATCGTGGGCCAGCGCCTGGTCTACGACGAAGGGAGCCGCACCCCGCAGATGGTCTCGCGGCTCTCCGCCGTGTGGTGGGGCTAGGGCATGGCAACGCTGGTGCAGGCGATCCGCGCGCTGGCGCAACAGGGCTTCGGGCCCGGCCGGGCGACGACCGCCTTCTTCGAGGAGGGCCTGGTGGTCAGCGTGGACGGCGTGGGCGGGCTGACCGTGAGCGTCGGCGGCACAACCGTGAGCGCCACGCCGGTCACGGACGAGCCCTTCCGCGCCAACATGAAGGTCTGGGTCTCCCAGAGCACCGAGGGCTGGATCGTCCACGGGGGGAAGCGGTGATCACGCTGCGCGAGGCCGTCCGGCAGGTGCTGGCTGGGTCCATACCAGCAGCGCCGGCGCCGGCATCGGATACCCGGATCTCCTGGGAGACGGTCCAGTCGGTGACCGGGATGAACGAATGCGTCGTCCTGGGCCACACACTGCCGGTGACTGGCCTCACCGCGTTTCCCGTGGGGGCCCGCGTCCCGGTGGCGTGGAAGAACGGCACGCCCGTGGCCGTCATCGGGCATCGGACCCGGCGCGCGCAATTCCATCCCTCGCGGCGGGTGGGCACGAAGGGCATCGT
>CAZETE010000098.1:0-1786 GCA_964515075.1 uncultured Actinomycetota bacterium
TCCAGCCGGTAGACCAGGATGGAGCGGCCGACGACGGCGTAGGGATGGTTGCGGTCGAGCAGTTCGACCAGACCCGGCTCCTCCAGGAGCAGGCGTTCGCGCGCCGTGGCGGAGACGGCCAGCCAGCCGGGGTCGACGGTCGGTTGGGGCCACATGTCTATGGAGCCGGGTATGTAGTGGGAGGAGTCGGCCGACCCGAAGTAGAACAGCCGCAGGCCGTCTATCCCCTCGGCCTCGGCGAAGGCGGCGAGGCGCTTGAGGTCCTGCCCCCAGTCCAGGTTGAGGTTGGCCAGGTACTTGTAGCCGTTGTCGCGGGAGCCGATGCTCAAGTTGAAGTAGGGGATGATGTAGGGCAGGGCGGAGAGGGTGGACGCCGCGGCGAACAGGAGCAGCGTGCCCACCAGGGCCGGGAGGGCGCTGCGCCGGCGGGCGTCCCGCGCCCTCCGGCAGGCCTCCAGGCAGCCCCGGGCGATGAACAGGTAGAGCACCAGGTAGAGGGGGATGAGGTACTTGGCCCCGAACTGGGTGCGCATGGTCAGGAAGAAGGGGATGAAGACGGCCAGGGGGACGAGGACGAAGGCGTCCTGCAGCCGCAGCCTCCTCCAGGGGTAGAGGAGGAGGGCCAGCAGCAGCAGGGCCAGCACGCCCAGCTGGGTCTTGAGAAAGAAGACCTCCGGCCAGAAGTACCAGAAGGGCCCCCACTGCGCCCTGCCGTTGAGGTAGGCCATGGTCTGGTAGTCGCGGTTGAAGTAGAAGTTGCGCGAGACGCTGGAGGCGTACAGCGCCAGCGGGGGCGAGACGCGCTCCAGGCCCCGCACCAGCGCATCCCCGGTGGAGCCGGCGGGCACGTTCGCCCGCAGCGCCTGCCGGACCTTCTCCGCGGGCATGTGCGCGGAGTGGAGCCCGTAGAAGACGGTTATCATGGTCAGGGCGGCGAGGCCGATGGCGGCCGCCTTGAGCAGGTTGCCCCGGATCCTGCGCCACTTCAAGCCCCGGCCGCCCCGGGTTCCGCGCGCCCCTTCCGCCACCGCCAGGGCCGCCAGGACCGGGAGCAAGAGGAGGCCCGTGTCCTGGGAGAGCAGGGCGGCGGCCAGGCAGGCCGCGGTGAGCAGCAGCCGGCCCGCCCGCGGCCGCTGCAGGTACCTCCAGTAGCAGAGGAGGGTGGCGAGGATGAAGGTGGCGCAGGACATGTCGAAGGTGATCAGGCGCCCGTAGGCCAGCACCACCGGGCTGACGGCCGTCAGGGCCAGGGCGAAGAGGGCCTCGGCCGTCCCGAAGAGGGTGCGCGCCAGCAGGTAGACGAGGAGGGCCCCCAGCACGGTCATGAGCATCATGGGCAGGCGGCCCAAAAGGATCATCCGCTCGGGGTCGTTCCCGGCATGGTACATGAAGTCGATGGCGTAAGGGATCTGGGCCTCGGCCGATGCCATCAGCGAGGGGGCATCCTCCAGGGGGGGCGCCTCGACGTAGTTGAGGCTTGAGAAAAGCAGGGGCAGCGCGCTGATCTCCTTGACCAGGGGGGAGTGCTCCGGGTTGAGGGAGAGGTCCCCGAAGCGGAGGCAGGCGTAGCCGCTGTAGAGGTGGTAGGGCTCGTCGATGGTGGGGGACTCCTCCAGGGAGGTCCACAGGGAGATGGCGAAGACCATCCCCAGCAGCAGCGCCACGATGACGTGCCGGCAGCGCTCCAGCAGGCCCCCCTCGCCGGGGGCCCTCCTTCCGGGGCCCTCCTCGGAGCCGAACGGCCTCACATCCCCTCCCTTCCGCGTGTCCCGGGGGCATTGTAGCA
>CAZETE010000099.1:0-1722 GCA_964515075.1 uncultured Actinomycetota bacterium
GCCCCTCCTTCTGATCCGGCGGGAGTCGCCGCGGCACCGGCCCCCACCTCCACCGGTATCTTGCCGTAGTCACACCGTAGGCAGCGCCGGGCCTCGGCACAGGCGGTCTCCAGGTTCCAAGAGAGCTCGACCTCGTCGAAGGTGCAGGCCCGGGCCTCGGGATCGAGGCAGACCACGGCCGCCCGGGGGGTGGCCACCGGGTCGGCCTCGGGATCGAAGTAGGTGTCGACCGCCCTCTCGGGACGCCAGAAGGCATGATCGGCCCCGGTGAGGTATTGATCGATGGCCACGGCCGCCCTCTCCCCGGCTCCTACCGCCTCGACCACCGAGGCCGGGCCGGTCACGGCATCACCTCCGGCAAAGAGCCACTCCAAAGAGGTGGCTCCGGTGGCCGCCTCCACCTTGAACCAGCCGTCGGCCAACTCCACCGGGAGGTCTCCGATCAAGGCGGGAGCCTCCAGGCGCTGGCCGATGGCCACTATCACCTGGTCGCAGGCCACGGTGAAGTCGGGATGGCGTCCCGCTACCGGCCGGCGCCGGCCGCTGCGGTCGTAGTCTCCCAGGGCCATCCTTTGACAAAGCACCCCGGTGATGCGTCCCTCGGAGTCGCGCAGGATCTCTTTGGGGGAGGTAAGGGGCTGCAGGGTGATGCCCTCTTGGTCGGCGGCCAGGGTCTCTTCTGCCCAGGCGGGCATCTGCTCGCGCTGGCGGCGGTAAAGGATGTGCACGTGGGTGGCCCCCAGACGAAGGGCGGTGCGGGCCGCGTCGATGGCGGAGTTGCCGCCTCCCACCACGGCCACCTCTTTGCCCACCTGGGCGGTGCCGTTCACGTTGTAGTCGCGGAGGAAGCGGAGGGCTTCGACCACGCCACCGCCTTCTTCCCCGGGGATACCCAGGTTAAGGCCGTGGGGGGCGCCCACGCCCAGGAACACGGCTTCGTAGCCCTGGTCGCGCAGGTCTTTGAGGGTGAAGTGGCATCCCAGCTCGCGGCCGGTCTGGATGGTGACCCCCAGATCACAGATCAGGTCGATCTCGCGGTCCAGCTCCTCGCGGGGCAGCCGGTAGGCGGGGATGGCCTGCACCAGCATGCCGCCGGGACGGGGTTCTTTCTCGAAGATGGTGGGCCGGTAGCCCAGGCGGGCCAGGAAGTAGGCACAGGAAAGGCCGGCCGGACCCGAGCCGATGACGGCCACCTTGCGGGCGGCGTTGGCGGGGTTTTCGAGCACCTCGGGGACCTGGGGGGTGGTCTCCTGCTCGGTCATGAAGCGCTTGAGGCTGCGGATGGCCACCGGTTCGTCTAGGGAGCCACGTACGCACTTGTCCTCGCAGGGGTGGAAGCAGACCCGGCCGCAGATGCTGGCCAGGGGATTGCGCTCCCGGTGCAGCCGCAGGGCCTCGTCGAAGCGCTGCTCGCCGATCAGGCTCACGAAACCGGGCACGTTCACACCCGCGGGACAGGCGTTGATGCACCGGGCCGTAAACAGGTGGGAGCACACCCCGGCTTCGCAGTAGTGGTCGTGGATGTGGGCCTCGTATTCGTGGCGGAAGTGGCGGATGGTGGAGAGTACCGGGTTGGGGGCCGTCTGGCCCAGTCCGCAAAGAGCGGTGTCTTGGATTATGTGCCCCAACTCGACCAGCTTCTCGATGTCGCCCTCTTGGCCTTGGCCTTGGCAGATGCGGGTGACGATCTCCAGCATGCGCTTGGTCCCCACCCGGCAGGGC
>CAZETE010000100.1:0-1544 GCA_964515075.1 uncultured Actinomycetota bacterium
CTAGGAGTCTGTCCGAGTAATGCCTGCTTCTGTTGATTCCCCCTTGCAATGGAGAGTCGCCGGCCTATATTGCTTGCGAACCCATTGCGAGGGAGGTCGGATGGAGAAGACGTACCGCCCCTACGAGCCCGACCAGTTGCTGTTGCTCCCGCCAGCCCTGCAGGACTGGTTGCCCGAGGAGCACGTGGTGTTCTTCCTCTCCGACGTGGTCGACCAGCTCGACCTCACGGCGATCACGAGCGTGTACGAGCAGGAGCAGCGGGGCTACCCGCCGTACCACCCCCGGATGATGGTGAAGCTCCTCCTCTACGGCTACGCGACCGGGGTCGCCTCCTCCCGCCGGCTCGCCCAGCGGTGTCAGGAGGATGTGGCTTTCCGGGTCCTCACCGCGAACAACATTCCCGACTTCCGGACCATCAGCGACTTCCGGAAGCGACACCTCGCCGCCCTGGAAGCGCTCTTCGTCCAGGTCCTCCGCTGTTGCCAGCGGGCCGGCTTGGTCCAGCTCGGCACCGTCGCCCTGGACGGCACGAAGGTCCGGGCCAACGCCTCGAAGCACAAGGCCATGAGCTACGGCCGCATGCAGACCGAGGTCGCCCGGCTGGAGGCCGAGGTCCAGGCCCTCCTCGCCCGGGCGGAGCGGACCGACGCCGCGGAGGATGCCAGGCACGGCGCGACCCGCCGGGGCGACGAGCTCCCCGCGGAGCTCGCGCGGCGCACGAGCCGGCTCCAGACAATCCGGACCGCGATGGCGGCGCTGGAGGCGGACGCGCAGGCCGCCGCGCCGCCGCCCGAGCAGCCCCGGCGGGGCCGCCCGCCGAAGGCCCCGCCCGGGACGCCGCCCCCCAAGGCCCAGCGGAACTTCACCGACCCGGATTCCCGGATCATGGTCGACGGCGACAAGGCCTTCATCCAGGCCTACAACGCGCAGGCCGCCATGGCCGGACGCCACCCGATCATCGTCGCCTGCGCGGTCACGAACCAGGCCAGCGATGCGCCCCACGCCCTCCCCCTCGTCGCCGCCGTCCGCCGGAACACCTGCCGCCGCCCCCGGCGGGTCCTCGCCGACGCGGGCTACTGGAGTGAAACGAACGTCACGGCACTGCGCGCCGCGAAGATCGAGCCGCTCATCGCCCCCGGGAAGGTGAAGCACGGCCCCGCGCCCCCGCCGCCCCGCGGGCGAATCCCAACCACCCTCAGTCTGCGGGACCGCATGCGCCGCACCCTTACCACGAAACGCGGCCACGCCCTGTACGCCCGGCGGAAGGTGCTCACGGAGCCGGTCTTCGGCTTGATCAAACGCGCCCGGGGCTTCCGGCAGTTCCTCCTCCGGGGCCTCTCCAAGGTCCAGGGGGAGTGGGCGCTGATCTGTACAGGGCACAACCTCCTCACGCTGTTCCGGAGTGGGCGCTGGGCGCCGGCGTGAGGCACCTGGCTCGGGGTCCCGCCAGCTTCCGGCGAGGCCAGCCGCGCGCGCACACCCCGTCCGGAGAAACGCCATGGCAGCGGCACCGTCGTTACGCATTACTCAGACGGACTCCTAG